>NZ_CP036343.1:5329356-5929356 GCF_007746795.1 Gimesia algae | reverse complement strand
CGCTGATTCCCGATAGTTAGAGACGTAGGATTTCGGACCGATCCAGCCGAGACCTGCCACTTGTCTGGGAAGACCCCTGCGAGAAATATCATCGGGAACTTCAGATATACATTAAGGCGATTATGATCCTGTCAAAAGCGAACATTGATCAACAAAGTCAGTCAACAGACGGACTGCGACTGGAGCCATCTGCCTTGCCTGCTTCGGCCCATCTGGTTGGCATTTGCGGTTCTGGAATGAAGGCCCTGGCGGAATATCTGGCAAGTGCCGGTTGTCGTGTGACAGGATCCGACTTGAGCCCTTCTCTTGCTACAGAACCCGCACTACGAGCAGGCGGATACCGGGTGCATCTGGGGCACGACAAGCGGTTTGTTCCCGAAGGAACGAGTGCACTTGTTTACAGCCCCGCGATCGGGCTGGCGAATCCGGAACGTCGATTTGCGCAACGGATGGGAATTCCCCAGTTTTCTTATGCACAGATGCTGGGCCATCTAATGCGTCAGAAGCAGGGAGTCTGCATTGCGGGAACGCACGGGAAAAGCACAACCACTGCGTTAACGGCGTATGTCCTGCAAAATGCCGGTGTTTCACCTTCAGCGGTGATTGGTGCTGAACTGTGCAGCCAGAATCTGAATGGCTGGGCAGGCGCAGGTTCATTGTTTGTCGCTGAGAGTTGTGAATATCAGCGTAGTTTTCTGAATTTATTCCCGTTTTATGCAGCGATCACAAATATCGAACCGGACCATTTTGATTATTTTAAAAATCAGGATGACATGACAACCGCTTATGCCGAGTTCGTCGCACGGATTCCCAAAGGGGGATCATTAGTATTACCCTCTACCTGCATGGGGTTACAGAAACTGCGTGAAGCCTGTAAAGCAAAAATCTCTACTTTTTCACTGGAGCGGGGGGCAGACTGGTGGGCTACCGATATTAAATCGACGGCGTTCGGCTTACGGTTTCGACTGTTCCACCAGGGGGAATACTTTTCCGAGATTTCTCTACAGAAAAAGGGAAAACATAACGTTTCGAATGCGATGGTTGCTGCCATTCTCTGTCATACCGCCGGGATCGATGCGGAACAGATTCGGGATGGCATTTATGAATTTCCCGGGATTCACCGTCGCTATGAGCGGATGGGATCCTATAAAGGAATGACGCTGTTCGATGATTATGCCCATCATCCGACAGCGATTCAGGCAACTTTGAAGATGTTGAGGCAGGAATATCCGGATCGCAGAATCTGGTGTCTGTATGAACCGCATCAGGTTTCGCGTACACAGGCTTTGATGGATTATTATGCCCGCAGCTTTCAGCTGGCCGACCGCGTTCTGATTGCGCCCGTGTATGCAGCCCGCGAAAAGCTCGATGAAGAGCCTGTTGACACGTCAAAAGAGCTGGTTAGGCGAATTCTTCTGCATAATGCTTCGGTCAGTTTCAGCAGTTCCCTTGACCAGATGCTCTCAACTTTAGAGACTGAGGCTCAATCTGGTGATATCATCATTACTATGGGAGCGGGCGAAATAAATCGGATCCATCATGAGTTCAATCGAAGACTTCAAAGAGATTCTCAAACTATCTGAACCACTGGCCAAGTATTCCTATTTCAAAATAGGGGGGCCAGCACAGTTTTTTCTGGAACCACGGAATGCAGACGAACTGCAGGCTGTGATTAAATGCTGTGTTGAGAACGAAATTCCGGTACGCGTCTTTGGCGGTGCCTCAAATATCCTGATTAAAGATTCCGGCGTGCAGGGAGCAGTCATCCGCATCCATGCCGGCGACTTTTCTAAAATCAGCATTGAAGGCACAACGGTGACTGCCGGCGCGGGGGCTTTACTCTCAAATCTGGTTTCAGAAACGGTCAAAGCTGGCCTGGCGGGCCTGGAGTCCCTGGTCGGAATTCCGGGAACCGTCGGCGGCGCACTGCATGGCAACGCTGGTGGCCATAATGGTGATACAGGCCAGTTTACCACTTCCGTTACGGTTCTGACCGCACGAGGAGAAAAATTCGTGCGGACGGCTGATGAACTGAGCTTCAGCTATCGTGAGAGCAGTATCAATGAACTGGCGATTATTGAAGCGGTGTTCGAACTGACCGCCGATGATTCGGAAGAAGTCACGAACCGGATGAAAAAGAACTGGATCATGAAAAAGGCGAATCAGCCTTTGACCCACCAGTCAGCCGGCTGCATCTTCAAGAATCCGCGTGGCATGCACGCTGGCGCATTGATTGAACAGGCAGGTTTGAAAGGGACGCGGATTGGTGGCGCAGAGATCAGTGATCGACACGCTAACTTCATTATTAACGATGAGAACGCGACCACCGAAAATGTACTCGATCTGATTAATCTGGCCCAGAATACCGTCGCAGAAAAGTTCGGTGTCGAACTCGAACTGGAAATTGAACTCTGGTAAACCCGGAGTTCAAACCACCTGCTGCAGCATGGTCTGTCTATAAATCCGTCTCTTAACAGGTTACTGGCCGATGCAGTAAAGATGCTGAAACGTTCTGATAAAAACCTGCCCGTCAGAAAACGCGGGCGTGGAATTGCTGCGTTCCTTCAACGGATTCTCAGCAACTTTTTCCAGCCCGGCAGTGCTCGGCTTGAAAACGTGAGTCGTTCCATTCTGGTCCGTGACATACAGATGCTCGTTGGCTAAAACCATGGAACCCCAGCAGGCGGCTCCACCGGAACGCTCCTGCCAGACGATTTCCCCTGTAGCAGGATTCAGGCATTGAAACAGATTCGGGCCGGCGTTGGCCATGAAGAGATGCCCCTTCGTAAAGATCCCGGTTGAAATCCGTTGTGGATTTGGCTCTTTCTGCCATAATCGCTGAGAGCCTGTAATCTCCCCGCTGCCTTGCATCCGGAAGCCGATCGCGGGACCATTAAATCCCCCCATGGCCACACAAATCTCATTTGCCAGCACGGGGGATGTATAGGCGAGATCCCCTTTTTTTCCGTGCAGCCCCGCACAATTCCAGATAATTTTACCGGATGCGGGATCATAGGCATTCACGCGCAATGACATACTGCAGATGATCAGTTCGCGGCCGTTTACTTTCGCGATGACCGGAGTACTCCAGGATCCCATATACTTCCGCTGCTCATTAAATTGACCATCGCCGGCGACCGGCTCATCGGTTTCCCAGAGCGTTTTTCCGCTTTCCAGATCAAGGGCGGTCATGAAAACCCGTTTGCCCGGTCCGCAATGCAGAAAAATCTTGCCTGCATGCAGTACAGGAGAAGCACCGTAGCCCCAGATATGTTCAAATTCACCCAGGTTGCGATGCCAGAGTTCTTTTCCTGCAAAGTCATAACAGTATAAACCGGCTGAAGAATGCCAGACGACAACCCGCTTCCCGTCAGCGGCAGGAGTCGAACCACAATAGTTATTGGTCTTATGGGTCTGCATCGCTTTGTCATAGTTCACCGTGCGAACCCAGAGCTGCTTGCCGCTGGTTCTGTCGAAACAGTACAGGCTGCGTTTGCGTCCCTCGTTTTCAGCACAGGTGACAAAGACGTTGCCGTTCGAAACGATGGGGCTGCTGTTTCCGGAAGCAGGCAGCGGTGCTTTCCAGAGAATATTTTCTTTCGCATCCCATTTGAGAGGGACTTTGGTTTCCTGTGAGATGCCATTCCCCAGTGGTCCTCGAAAGGCGGGCCAGTCTCCCGCGCGGAGCGGCCCTGTAGAGAGGATCACATAAATCGAGAACACACAACAGAGAACTTGCCAGCGTTTTACCATGTGAGCGCCTCCTCAATAATGGGCAACCGATTTTATTGTCGACAGCTCAAGCGATGACGTCATGGATCACATGACCATGCACGTCAGTCAGTCGCATGTCACGTCCTCCAAAACGGAACGTAGATCTGGTATGTTCCAGTCCCAGCAGGTGCAGCATGGTTGCATGAATGTCATGAATTTCGACACGATTTTCGACGACTTTGTAGCCCCAGTCATCGGTGGCTCCGTAGGTCATGCCCCCTTTGACGCCACCACCGGCCATCCACATGGTAAAGCCGAACGGATTATGATCCCGCCCGTTCTTACCTTGCGCGAAAGGAGTTCTACCGAACTCGCCTCCCCAGATGACCAGTGTTGAATCCAGCAGTCCTCGCTGCTTCAGGTCTTTCAGCAGTCCGGCGATCGGTTGATCGACGGCGCGGGCATTATTTTCATGATCCCGTTTCAGATTACTGTGCTGATCCCAACGGTCCCCTTTGACATTCGGGCACGTCAGTTCCACGAAGCGGACTCCGCGTTCGACCAGTCTTCGCGCCAGCAGGCATTCCGCACCATAAGTACGGGTGGGCTCATACTCGGAATTGAATCCATACAGGTCCAGTGTTGCTTTGCTTTCACTGTTAAACGTCATCAGGTCGGGGATAGCCATCTGCATTTTATAAGCGAGTTCATAATTCGAAATCGCGGATTCTATTTCATCATGGACGCCGGTCTGCTGTTGTTTGAGCAAATCCAGCTGCTGCATCAATTTAAGCTTCTGGATCTGGGTTTGGCTGGATTTTTCCTGTCGCTCCACATTGGCAATGCCACTGCCTCCCGGTTTGAAGACAGAGCCCTGATAGCTGGCGGGGAGAAAACCACTGTTAAAGCAGTCAAGTCCCCCTGGAGGGATCAGACCGCCATTGATCACGACAAAGCCGGGCAGGTCCTGGCATTCACTGCCGAGTCCATAATTTACCCAGGCCCCCATGCTGGGGCGTCCCTGCAGGCCGCTGCCTGTATGCAGGAAGTAATTGGCAAATGTATGTTCGGGAAATTGTGAGACGACAGAGCGAATGACGGCCATGTCATCAATGCACGTACCAATGTGAGGGAAGAGATCGCTGATCGGGATGCCACTCTCACCGTACGGTTTGAACTTCCAGGGACTTTCCAGCACTTTGCCGACGTTGTCAAACTGAGTGGCTTCGACTTTAAAAAAATCGCCGGGACTTTTGCCATTAAATTTCGACAGCATCGGTTTGGGATCGAAGGTGTCGACTTGCGAAGGGCCGCCATCCATATACAGGAAGATTACATTTTTTGCTTTAGGTGGGAAGTGTGTTTTTCCAGTCGCTTCACTGGCGAAGGTGCGATCCTGCAGCAGGGCAGTGAGCGCGGCTGCACCGAAACCGTTCGCGCACTGCTTGAGAATTTCTCTTCGCGTATATTGCTGTCGAAACTTTCCACAGTGCATGCTGACAACTTTCTGAAACCTGGAGCGCCTCACATTTTACCATAGCGTCTGTCAATCTAATATACCCGACCCAAATGGGCCTGGAGACGCTACAGCAAAACTGGACACAGTCTAAAAAATGTAGATAAACTCTTTGAGATTGAAGATCACATGGCCCAGTTCAGACCAGATTCTCGCTTGATCTGAATCGGAAGGATTAACTTTCGCCTGCTGTTCAATAAATTCTTGCGCAGTTTGCAGTTCTTTCGTCGTGGGGAGTCGGCCTAATGCTGATTCATACATCCAGCGAATCCGGTCCTCAGTGGTCTGCAAACCGGATTGGGTTAAAACACGCTTACCCCATAGTTCCGCCTGCTGAAGTACAAACGGATCATTCATCATGATCAGCGCCTGTGCGGGAACATTAGAAACATTGCGGCGGCCCATCGTGCTGAAAGGGCTGGGGGTATCGTAAGCCAGCATCATGGGTGAGAGAAAATTACGGCGGACCTGAATATAAATGGATCGTCTGCCTGCGCCATCCAGAGGACCGTTGACGGGAGGTTTGCCTCGGCCATCCATGAATTTTGTCAGATGAACGGGGATCGAAGGTCCATACAGGGTTTTGTTAAGACGTCCCGAAATCTGCAGCAGCGCATCTCGGATCGCTTCCCCTTCCAGGCGTTTTAAAGGCATTTTATAAAGCAAAATGTTATCGGGATCAATGTCTGCGATATCCTGAGTGGTACTGCTTGACTGCTGATAGGTCTGAGTCAGCACCAGATATTTAATCATCTGTTTAAGAGAGCGACCCTCTTTAACAAACTTCAACGCCAGGAAATCGAGGAGTTCAGGATGCGAAGGACGTTCGCCTAGCACGCCGAAATTATCAACACTGGGCACGATGCCACGACCGAACAGATGAGCCCAGATCCGATTTATGATCACACGATGCGTTAATGGATTCGCAGGGTCATTGATTGCTGCAGCCAGTTCCAGGCGACCGCTGCCTGCTTTGCTCCCGGGTGCAGCGCCCCCCAGCGCTTCAAGGAAACGACGTTCCACCAGGGGACCTGTATTCTGATGGCTGCCTCGAATCAGGACATGATCATTTTCGGCGCTGCCATCCATGATTGCCATCGCGGTCTGGGATGCGGTCCGGACCGACTTTTTCAACGCATTCCGCTGCTGCTGCCAGTCATCGATTCCTGCTTTGAGATCTTGTCGTGCCGGACTTTGAGGTTCAGAGAACAGATCAGGATGTGTCAGCACCCAGTTGACCAGAGCCACTGACTGAGATGTTGGATCAGACTTACCGGAAACAAATTCGTCAAAAGCGGTTTCCAAGTCTAGCGGCACCTGGGGTCCCGCTAGACTCACAGTCGTCAGGTCAGGTTCAGGAAAAGACGCTCCCTGTCTGACCTGATACACTTCCAGGGGGGACTGATCGATGGGAGTGAATTCGAGATGGACGCGATGTCCTTTGTAGCGGGACAGATCGTGCGTGATCCAGACCGGCTTGCCATGGGGGCTGGCTTGCACTTTTTTGAGTGTGGAACCATGCAAAGGACCAAACAGCAGTCGATGGGAATCGACGCAGGCGTAAACCCAGCAGTCTCCTTTCACGCGATAATTGACTGCTCCCTGGACTTCGAATGTGGGAGTACGGAGTGTTCTACCGGCGCGGGGGTAGGACCGCAGTTTGTTTTTCTGGTTCAGTTGAGGCGATTTCGTGTCAACCAGATCGTTCCAGAGTGGATCACGCCGGGCGGCACCTTCGGTTTGTGCAAGTAGCACCGGAAGCGTACCAGACGAATCCAGGACCAGCGTTCCTTGCGAGCGAGGTGCCATGCCAAAGATAAATCCATCCGTAATGAATTCTTCAGGAGCAGACTGCGAATAATCGATGATGGCGCGTTGATCTGTTTTGTCGGATTGATTTTTTGCTAACGGTGAAGGGGGCGTCAATGTTGACTCATTGCCTGAGTCCAGCATAAAACGGACTGACATCAGCTGACCCTGATCCGGGTTTGATTTTAGAAAGCGGACCCAGCTTTTCAGAATTTGAGGCGAGAGTGTTCCCTGAACCGCCTGCTGTTGCAGTTCCGCTTCCAGGGTGGCTGTTTTTTCTGCAGGATCTTTCTCTGCCAGCGCTTTGGCTTCCCAGTAGTATTTCGAGAAGTTTTGAATGCCTTCGCTGAAGGCCGGTTTGATTTTTGCTTTGAGAAGTTCCTGTTGCCGTTGATCGAGTTGTTCAACCTGTTTCGCAATTTTCTGATTGTGTGCCTTTGATTCGAATCTGACCTGGTGGTAATTACTGCTTTGGAGATAACCGTACAGAGCGTAGTAATCTTTTGTGGAGATCGCATCGAATTTATGATCGTGGCATCGGGCACACGAAACCGTCAAGCCCAGAAACGATTTGGTCATCACGTCAATCGCGTTATCGAAGCGGTCTGTTTCGTCTTTGCGAATATCGACAGGCGAGTGCACCCATTCACCGAGGTACCAGAAAGCAGTGGCCAGCACGGATTCATCAAACTGTGATTCAGGATTGAGACGAGGCTGCTCAAGGAGATCGCCGGCAATGTGTTCTGTGACAAACTGATCATAGGGCAGGTCAGCGTTGAAGGCGCGAATGACATAGTCTCGATACTGATGGGCATTGGGGGCATCGTTATCGAACTCGTGACCTCGGGATTCTGCATAACGCATCAGGTCGAGCCAGTGTCGTGCCCAGCGTTCGCCAAACCGGGGAGAAGCCAGTAACCGGTCGACGACTTTCTCCGTCGCATTCGGAGACGAATCCGCAAGGTAATTGTGAATCTGCTCGGGAGTGGGAGGCAGTCCAGTCAGATCGAAAGAGAGACGACGGAGAACCGTTCTTTTGTCTGCTGGCTGACTCGGGTGCAGCTGCTTTTCTTCCAGTTGCGCCAGGATGAATTGATCGACGGGATGCGCCGACCAGTTTTTCTGTTGGACTGTGGGAGGTTTCAGATCCTTCACAGGCTGCCAGGCCCAGTGTTCCTGTTTGCGTTTTTGCAGATCGAATACTTTCGCCGCTGCAGACGTGGCGGGCGTTTTTTCGTCAGGCCAGGGAAGTCCCATTTCAACCCAGCGGGATAACGCCGCGATCTGCTCGGGCTGCAGTCGTGTATCGGGTGGCATTTCATACGATTCATAGCGGACCGCCTGCAGCAACAGACTGTCGTGTGGTTGTTTCAGTTCCGCCGCCGGTCCTGAGTCGCCTCCCTTCAACAGCAGCGAACGGGCATCCAGTCTCAAACCACCTTCCAGACGTTTGGCCTGGCTGCTGTGGCATTCGTAACAATGTTCGGAGAGTAAAGGGCGAATCGATTTTTCAAAAAATTCGAGTTGTTCACTCGTAAAGCGGGGGACTGCAGCCGCTGTTTCGTTTGCTTTTTCCGCAGAGTTCGAAAAACGACTCAAACCGATCAAGAGTAAAACCAGAGATGTGATACGAATAAACTGCTTCATGCGCTGGTTTCTTATACGGTGTTCAAGTAATGATCTGGCTGAAGCCTGTCGAGACACTGTGGTATACGCTGTGCCTCACTTCAATGGAGGGAGTATTCTCGAAAGAGCACTATCTGCCATTCTAACGTTATCGCAGACAGTGATTCAAGTTTTAATCGGCTGTACAGCCCCAGTGGATCGGATTCAGGCCAGATACATCAGATGAGCTCGGGTAATGGTCTGGCATCTCCTTCGACCAGATATTGCGGGCGTCCACTGAAGTCATCGACAGTCGTATGCTGTGTTTCGATACCGAGATTGTGATAGAGAGTGGCAAACAGTTCGGGGAATGTGACTGGTCGGTCGACGGCTTCGCCTCCCAGTCTGTCTGTTGCACCAATGACCTGTCCGGTTTTCATGCCGCCACCAAACAGAATGGCCGAATTGACGCGCGGCCAGTGATCGCGGCCGACTCGTGAGCTGATTTTGGGGGTCCGACCGAATTCCCCCCAGATGGCGACTGTACAATCCTGATCCAGTCCGCGCTGATGCAGGTCTTCCAGCAGCGCACTCACACACTGGTCAAAGACAGGGAAGTCTTCTGCTTCGCGTTTGAAGATGGAATTGTTTTTGCCGCCGTGCCAGTCCCATTTACTGTAATTGAGCGTGACCACCCGGGCACCAGCTTCAATCAATCGACGAGCGACAAGCATACTCTGCGGGACACGGGGAGCGCCGTTACTGTCGATGAATTTGGTGGGATCACCCGTCCCGTAACGCGCGACTGTCTGGGGATTTTCCTTTGAGAGATCCAGGGCTTCTGCCAGTTGAGATGAGGTGAGCACTCCCATGGCCTGTTCGGTGAATGTGTCGAGGCCCGTCATCATTCCCGATGCATCTGCTTCGCGTTTGAAATTATCGATGCTCTGCAGCAGTTGTTTGCGCGCAGCCAGTCGTTCCAGTGAAATCCCATTCAGAACCATGTCATGACGGGTCGGACCCATCGGACGGAAGGGGGATTGTGACAGTCCCAGGAAACCAGGTCCCGGTTCATTATAAGGACCGTGAGTGCAAGGGTAGCAGAGGCTGATGAACGGGGGCGCCGATTCGATATGCGGGCCCTGCAGTTTTGCGACTGTGGAACCAAATTGAGGCCAGCCACCCTGCGGAGTCAGTTTGCGGGGGTCATGCCCGTTGAAGCATTGGATGGCATCGTGGCCACTTTGTGAACCGACAATCGAACGGACAAGAACCAGCTTATCCATGGATTGTGCCAGTCGCGGGAATGCTTCACAGATTTCAATCCCGGGAACATTCGTGGAGATAGGTCGCCAGGGACCGGCAATTTCTTTCGGCGCTTCCGGTTTGAGATCGATCATATCCTGGTGGGGTGGGCCACCGACCAGGTAGATCATAATGACCGACTTCTGTCGCTTCTTAGCGGTTTTTCCTGTTTCGGCCTGTAACAAACGAGGCAGCGTCAGGCCAGTAAGCCCCAAGCTGCCGATTTGTAGAAAGTTGCGTCGCGATAATCGATCACAGAAAGATCCGTCACCGTGATCCTGTCCCAAGAGCGTCAACATGCCGTTCTCTCTCCTGCAAAACCTCATAAGACTTCAAGTGGTTCGAGACAATTGTATCAACTTGTGTTTATGTGTTCCAGAGGAGTCAGGGCAGTTCCCCCGATTATTTTCGGGCTCGTTCTCGCAGTTCAGGCAGGACGGATTTAATTCCATTTGCGCCGAGTGAAGCGATTGAGCCGATATTCACGAATCGATAACCTTCATCGATGGCCTGCCGACAACGGTCCAGGTCACCAAAGGTGATTCCTGCAGGTTTATTTGCTTTGGCAACCCGTTTGGGAAAATCGGCCAATAGTTTCTGCAGTTCCGGATGATGAATCTGACCGATGATCCCCAGTGACGCAGACAGGTCCATCGGACCGGCAAAGACCACATCAATCCCGTCTACCGCAGCAATGGCTTCGATATTTTCGATGCCTTCCGGGGACTCAATTTGAGCGACGATGGTGGTTTCCTGATTGGCGTAAGGCAGGTAATCATCAAAAGTGTAATCCAGGAACATGACCCAGTCAGGCGAAACTCCACGTGTGCCTTCAGGAGGGTATTTGGCATATTGCACAGCCAGCTTTGCTTCTTCCGCGTTATTGATTTGCGGAACCATGATGGTGTTGGCACCAATATCCAGTGCTTTTTTGAAGTACATCGGATCCAGACCCGGTACGCGGATCATGGGCATGCAACCTTTTCTACGGGCAATCAGTGGGAGATTCTTGACTTCATTGATGCCGTAGGGACGATGTTCAAGGTCAATCCACAAAAAATCGACGCCTGTGTCGACGGAAAGTTTCGCCAGAATTTCTGAAGCGTCAGGCATACCCACTCCCAAAGCGACATCACCTTGAGCAGTCAGTGTTTTGATTTTATTTTCGAACATCAGCAGATCCAAAACAAAAGATGAGATTAAACGGGTATCAGACGCCGTGGCGAACGTAAAATATCATAAACGTAAAAACAGCAACGGCATACCCTGAGGGAGTATGCCGTTGCTGAAATATTCTGATTTGTTTCAAACGAACTTCTGTTTGAGATCCTTCTGTTTGACTAGCGGCTGATGTAGTACATTGCCGGATCATCAATGATCCACTCAGTAGACCAGGTCCTTCCGTTATCTTGATTGCAGACATTAAAGAATGCCGTGTGGAATGACTGGATCTGGGTTCCATAAGGATAATGTGAAGCAAAGCGGTCGGCCTGAGTCAGTGGACCAACGCCTGGTTTCGCGTAGTAGTGGGTTCGTCCATCGGGAGTAAACGACATGCCTAATGTCCACCAGCCGGTCTGTTTGATTTCGGGACCTATGAAATCCTGACCTGAGCTGTCTGCACGAACTACGAACATGGCGGAATCTTCACCATTGGGGCTGTCGGTTTTGCTGTTAAACTGAATGAACATACCCAGGTAGATGGTCTCTATTTTGGTCGAAGGGCTGCTGCGGAAGAACCGTCGGCGTGATCTGGAGCTGGACTTCATGGGCGCTTTGACAGCGGCACGAAAACCGAATGAAGTACCGGTTTTATCTTCCCATTCTTCGAAGGGAGGCAGATAGACGCGCGTGATAATGCTGGGGGAGTATGCAACAGAAACCATGCTTCCCGACATGATCAGGTCATCCTGATTTGAGCCTCGGCTGCCTTGTCCGGGAACACCGGTATGCAGCGATTTCAGCAGTAGAGAACTTTTACTGCCGGGCAGGCCCCCTTCCGGAGTGGGAACGCGTTGTACCACATCGGGCTGGCCGCGTTTTGCGCTCTCAGTCCAGACGCCATTAGAAGACTGTCCCAGTGGATAACGTGTATCCTTATCGACGTTGGTACTACTCTTAGGGAGATTGGTAATGTATTCCCAGGATTCATCTTCAAAGTCATCCCAGGCGCCATCGATGCGGGTTCCTGTACCAGGAAGAACCTGAGCATTTGCCTGGCCGCCGACGAACAGAATAGTGGTTCCTGCAAACAGAGCCAGACAGTGTCTGGAGAGAAGATGTTTCCATGAGAAAAACATGTGATTGATTCCTGGCATCGAGATAAAAGAGAGTGGAAAAGTACCAGTTTCCTGACGCGTGGCTGATTCCTCTCTGAAATGACAGATGGTTTCCTGCTTCAGAGGGATGCTACTTTTCCGCTAGTTGTGCTATTAGTGGAATTATCGGACGGATCGATAGAAATGGTTCAAACGCTCATCTGAAACTATTATTGCCTTAACTTGTTTAATAGATACAGTTTTGCGATATAAAACATCACTCATGCCAGAAATGGAAACCGTGAAATTTGCGATCACTGAGCCTACAGACTTTGTAGCTTTTGTATTTTGACTGAATGGCAAAGATTCCAGTATTAGTTGATTGAATTGATCGTGCAGAATTGGATTTCGAAAATGGAATCGCTAAGATAGCGGTTTGCTTTTCATACCAGTTCTAACTTAAGTCAAACAGGCTGTTTTTTAATCTTAGCAACCTCTTGAGAGGGCTTGGCGCGAGCATCTCACAAGATGAGTGATGATTGATTCTAAATTTCGAGAACGTAATGACTGATCCACATGTCTCTGAGCAGGATGCTGTTCCCCAGAGTGTTATTGATACCAGGCAGGAAGAGTTGATCCTTGTACTGGACTTTGGTTCCCAAACCGCCCAACTGATCACAAGACGCGTACGTGAACAGAACGTCTTCAGTCAGTTGGCCCGCCCCGATCTGTCCGCAGAACGCATCCGCGAGTTGAATCCGAAGGGGATTATCCTTTCGGGAGGTCCCGCCAGCGTTTACGGTAAAGACTCTCCTCAGCCGGACCCGGAAATCTTTAATCTGGGGATTCCGATTCTGGGGATCTGCTACGGCATGCAACTGGTTTGTGCTTCACAAGGTTGTGAAGTGAAAGGGGGAGATTCCCGGGAATTTGGACGCACACCGAGTACGGTTCTCGACCATTCCAATCTGTTTTCAGGAGTTCCCAGCAATTTTATTGCCTGGATGAGCCATGGAGATCAGGTTCAGAATTTGAGCGAACATTTTGAATCTCTGGCTTCTACGGAAACCTGTCAGTTTGCTGCAGTCAAACACCACAGTAAACCCTTTTTCGGTCTGCAGTTTCATCCCGAAGTAACGCATACCGAATTTGGAGGTCTGCTGCTCTCTAACTTCGTACAAAAAGTTTGCGGTTGCGAGGGGACCTGGAAAATTTCCAACCTGATTGAGCAGGAAATCGAATCGATTCGCGAACGGGTAGGTGACAAGCAGGTGATCTGTGGTTTATCGGGGGGAGTTGATTCCTCGGTCGTCGCCGCGCTCTTGTACCGTGCTATCGGATCTCAATTATCCTGTATCTTTGTTGATAACGGTTTGCTGCGGAAAGGGGAAGCAGATGAAGTGGAGCATCGTTTTGGGGAACATTTTAAAACCGACTTACATGTGGTTGATGCACGCGATCTGTTTTTATCCGAATTAGCAGGGGTCACTGATCCCCAGGAAAAACGGAAAATTATCGGCAGGTTATTTATCGAGGTCTTCCAGAAGGAAGCGGTCTCGATTGAAAATGCCAAATTTCTGGCGCAGGGGACACTCTATCCGGATGTGATTGAATCGGGGGCCAACCCCGATGGACCAGCGGCGACCATCAAATCTCACCATAATGTAGGCGGATTACCTGAAAAACTGGGATTTGAATTGATCGAACCCTTGCGTGAATTATTTAAAGATGAAGTTCGCCAGATGGGACATGAACTGGGGTTACCGGATGAGCTGATCTATCGTCATCCCTTCCCCGGGCCCGGCCTGGCAGTCCGTTGCCTGGGTGAAGTCACGGAAGAACGACTGAAAGTGCTTCGAGAAGCAGACCTGATTGTCATCGAAGAATTACATAAAGCGAACCTGTATCGTAAAACAAAACAGGCGTTTGCCGTCCTGCTGCCCATTCGATCTGTGGGAGTGATGGGAGATGGTCGTACTTATGAAGACGTCGCTGCCATTCGAGCCGTCGAAACGGATGACTTCATGACGGCGAACTGGTCTCCACTGCCTCACGATGTTCTGGAACGAATGTCGACCCGGATTACCAACAACGTCCGCGGTATCAATCGGGTTGTGTATGATGTGAGCTCCAAGCCCCCCAGTACGATTGAATGGGAATAATTTCTCCTGATTCAATTTTTCTGCACGGGTTCTCAACAGAACTGACGTAGGAGTGAATGCGTCGTTCTGAGTTCTGCAATTCAATAGATCTGGACTTGATTTCCCTCTCGATCAGGCTAAGGTAGAACGTATTCGTTAACGTTCTTTATAATTGTCGGACTGGCTGCCCGGGCTTTTGTTATTGGGTACTTTAGACTGTGTCCAGTTTTACTGTCGCGTCTCCAGGGCCATTTGGACCGAGTAGAATAGATTGTGAGACGCTATGGTTAAATGTGATGCGATCTAGTTGTGCGCTTTACCTGCCGGGATTTCGAAAACCAATGGTTTTCGGAGACGCGGCAGCCTCCTTCCTGATCCATGCCTTTGCTGAAAGAGAAAGTCGGCTTCTATGCGTTCAGTTTCTAAGAGATATCTATTCTGTCTGGCCACTGGCTGTTTCGCCATTATTTTGATGGCCAGTGGTGGTTATTTTTCGCAGGCCACTGCCCAGAAGCCATTGCCTGATGAGGGTGATTTAGCCAAACGACTCAAGCGTATTCCCGCGACGTCGCCGGAAGACAGTTTGAAAGGATTCAAACTTCAACGCGGATTTCAGCTGGAACTGGTCGCCTCTGAGCCGGACGTGATGGATCCTGTGGATGCCTGTTTTGATGAAAACGGCCAGATGTTTGTGGCGGAAATGCGTGGCTATCCTTATCTGCCGGATCAGGTTCCCGATTACTTCGACCGTCCGGTGAGAAAAAAAGCGGGTGTGATCCGCCTGCTGAAAGACACCACCGGCGATGGTAAAATGGATCAGAGCTTTGTCTTTGCCGACACAATTACCTGGCCGACTTCCGTCTGCTGTTATGATGGTGGCGTCTACGTGATTGCCCCTCCTAATATCTATTATTTTAAAGATACAGACGGTGATCACAAAGCGGATATCCGCGAGACCGTCTTCACCGGTCTGAAAACAAATAATGTGCAGGGACTGGCTAATAATCTGAAATGGAGCCTGGATAACCATATTTATTTCGCGGGTGGTACCAATGGTGGTTCGATTCTCAAGGATGGCAAAGAAGTCATTCCTTCCGGTCGTCGTGATCTGAAACTGAACCCGAAAACCAGAGAGTTGGAGCCCGTTTCTGGTGGTTCACAATTTGGACATTCCATGGATGACTGGGGCAATCGATTTGTCTGCAGCAACAGCAACCATATTCAACATGTCGTTTATCCCAGTCATTATTTGAAGCGAAATGAATATCTGGCGGTTCCTGGAGTCTTACGAACCGCAGCGCGGAAAGGGGCAGCCGCTCCTGTGTTCCGGACAAGTCCACCGGAACCGTACCGTGTTGTACGTACAGCGCGACGGGCAGCCGATCCCAACTTTCGAAAACGACTTTCCCCGACGGAACTGGTTGCGACGGGTTTCTTTACTTCAGCAACCGGTGTGACGATTTATCGGGGCAGTGCCTATCCGCAAGAGTATCAGGGGAACGCGTTTATTGGTGATGTGGGAGGCAACCTGATCCATCGCAAGACCATGGACGAAAATGGCGCCACCTATGTGGCAACCCGCGCGGATGAGCAGACTGAATTTATCACCTCCAATGATAACTGGTTTCGTCCTGTCAATTTTGTGAATGCTCCCGATGGAACGCTCTGGGTGCTCGACATGTATCGCGAAACAATCGAACATCCCTTTTCGATTCCCGAGGATATTAAACGTCATCTGGACCTGGAAAGTGGGCATGATCGAGGACGTGTTTATCGTCTGGTTCACCCACAGGGAACTCAATTTCCAGTACAGAAACTGGGGAAGATGACAGTCGAACAGCTGGTGCAACAGCTCGAATCTCCCAATGTCTGGAACCGGGAAACGGCACAGAGGCTGATCTGGGAACGGCAGGATCAGACTGCCGTTCCAGATCTGGTCAGACTGTTTGAAGATTCTCAACAGCCGCTGGCACGTCTGCACGCTCTGTGGACCCTGGATGGATTAAATGCCTTGAGTGCAGATCTGTTATTGAAAGCGCTGAAAGATCCCCAGGCCGGAATTCGCGAACAGGCAATTCGTCTGTCTGAAAAACAGGCACAGGACAGTCCTGAACTTTCAAAAGCAGTACTGGCGTTGACTTCTGATCCCGAGTATCGCGTCCAGCTGCAACTGGCGTTCTCGCTCGGTGAATTTGACAATCAGGCTGCGATAGCCGGCTTAACAAAACTGGTTGATTCCCCCAATTATGATGGTGATATGCAGGTTGCCGTCCTGACATCTTCTGCCCAGATTGCAGGTCCACTGGCGGTGAATTTCTTAAACGCCGCGGAAGGAACGCTGTCAGGCAGTAAGCGATCTTTAGTGATTGAACTATTGCGGATTTCTGGAGCGAAAAAAGATACGTCAGATGCCTTAACCGTGCTGGAGTTTGTCTCAGATGATGCTGTTTCACTGGCGGAAAAACAACTGGTTCTGGGGGCATTAGGCGAAGGTCTGGGGCGTCGGGGTGCCTCACTGGCGACGCTGCTGAAAGACCCGAAACTGGACCCTGTTGTCAAGCAGCGATTTGATAAAACCATTGCCGATGCGGTTGAGATGGTCACTGAGGAAGACAAGCCGGTTGCCGACAGGGTCGCCGCCATCCGACTGCTGGGTTTCTTTGACTTCAGTGTCTCTGGTGACGTGCTGGCTGAGGTATTGAACCCTCGTTCGTCACCGAAAATTCAGGAGGCTGCTGTCGCCTCGTTATCGCGGATGGATCATCCGGATGTGAGTGCTGCGTTATTGGAAAACTGGTCCGCATTCAGTCCTGCTGTGCGAGCGGATGTTGTTGATGCACTACTGGGATCTTCCGTACGCATCGACAGTCTGTTGAAAGCGATTCAGGACAAAAAGGTCAAGCTGAATGAGTTGTCACGAGACAAAAAAGATCTGCTGACGAATCATCCGGATAAGGGGATTCGTAAACGAGCACAGAAGGTGGTCGGAGGCGAAGTTAACAGCGACCGTGCGAAGATTGTTCGCAGTTATGAAGCTGCTCTGGAGCTTAAGGGGGATACCGTCAATGGTCAGAAAGTGTATATGAAGAATTGTGCCGCCTGTCATAAGGTGGGTGACAAGGGACATAACGTCGGACCCAATCTGGCGACTACCAAAAACAAGTCTGATAATGACCTGTTGATTGCTATTCTGGATCCAAGTCGTGAGGCACAGTCGAATTACAACGCCTACACGGTCGTGACGGAGCAGGGAAAATTATACACGGGTATCATTGCTGCAGAAACTGCGACGAGCTATACCATTCGCAGAGCCGAAGGCAAAGAAGATATCATTTTGCGGAACAACATTGATACGCTGCTCTCCAATGGTGTTTCTCTGATGCCTAATGGTCTGGAAAAAGAGATTAATCCTCAGCAGATGGCTGATCTGCTGGTATTTATCAAGACCCTGGAGGCACCTCCGGAAAAGTAAAATTCCTGACTGAAATAAAAAAAAACAGCCCTGCCAGTGAGTTACTGACGGGGCTGTTTTTGTAGCTTGATATTTATAAGAGAGCGGTTTACCAGTCCATCCCCAGTGTGATCGATCCACCGAGCAGGCTCAGGTCACCCGATTCGCTGGCAGCGGATCCAGCGCCCCTCCACCACATTCCATCCCAGGCGCCTCGGACCCAGATCAGGGCTCCGGTCTGGAGGACAAAATCAGCCTGCATACCGATTTGAATTTCAGTGATGCTTAGCGATTTCTTCGACGTGGTTTGAGCTGTTGCAGCAATGGGACCAGGTGTCAGGTCTTCTGCAGAGTATTTGGAATTGCCCCAGAGTGCAGCATATTTTGCACTGGTAATAAATGAGAGGCTGGAGGTCCCTTTGGAGCGTCGATCGAACAACCCTAATGGACGGCGTGCTTCACCAAAGACAACAATACCATTTCCGTCGAAACGGTGTCCGGCATTAGAAGAGACGGGAGCACCACTGGCGGTACCGACGGCATTGTATTGCTGGCTCACAGATGCGTGACGGTAACCACCGCCGAATGTGGTCTGCCAGCGTTCAAAATTCAATTCCTGACTCAAATCAACGTCAATCGTATAGAGTTTGATATTACTGAAAGTCTGGATGGTATCTCCTGCCTGGCCACCTGCACGAATACCACCAATGGCAGTCTTTGTGGGTAATCCGTTAAAAAACACGAAGTTGCTCGGCGCGATGGCACCGTTGGAGGAATCATCTTCAAACTGGAACCAGCGAACCTGAGCGCTGAGTCCTTCGTTATCAATGACTCCCAGGTTAATTCGCGGTGCGGACTGATAGTTGTATGGGAAGTCATTTGAAGTGGTGACTGTGCCGGCACCTGACTGATCTTCCGTCAGAAATGCGGTGTCAGTATCGAATCCCGGTTTTACAAAGACTGCGGCGGCACCAGCGACGAGACCCAGGCGTTCATAGGTCGCGTCCTCAAGATAAGGATCATCGATCCAGTCACCTTGAGGGTATTCTTCGAAGGGACCATAGTATTCATCCGCGTTACCGTAATACTCGGTTGATGCATACTGCCCCCCTTCCGGCATGGCGATCGGGGATAAATCAGAAGTTCTCGGGGAGGACGGCGCGAAAGAGACGGCGTCGACGGTTGGACCATCATAGTCTGACGTATTTGAAATTCTGAAGACCCCTTCAGATTCATTTGATGGTTCGACTGGGAAATCTGACTGAGAATAAAGTATCTGCGTCGAAAAACAGCAGATTCCCGCAATCATCAAGCCAACGAATCCGTTCGTTCTCATAGCTCAATCTCTCCATTTCGATCTCTGCAGAATCTCACTGATTCGGCCGATCGAAAGATGCTAATTAAAAACTAATCTCTCCGACAAAGCACAATTTGTGATCTCAGAGCATTTTTGTTCGTAAGTACAGCAGTAACCGGGCCTCTGTAGATAACCCGCTGTCATAATTGATCGGCTTGGTTCTGCCCCGAAGACCATTAAAAACGTTACATCTTGAAAAAACAGTACGATTTTTCGGAGCAGATGATGCAATTGTATAGCGTGATTTGTCCTGGAAATCAGTCCATTTTAATCAGTCTCCTGGACGGGGAGTGTCATAAGTATATTGAAATATTGTAGTTATGAGTTGAAAAAATAATTAGAAATGCCGTCGGGACGGAGCGAAACATCGTTAGTTTTTAGATTGCCATGCGTCACTTATGTAAGAATTTCGCGTTGCGTTGGGATATATTTTTGTATTTGAGGTGGGCTTGTTCCAGGCAAGTTCTAGATGAGATGGGAATCCTCAAAGTGGTGGCATGATTGTTACAAGTGGAATACACCAGTTATAAATTACCTAATTTATGCAAATTTCTTTGACATCGGTTCAGAGTAGTTTTTAGCATCAAAGGCTGGAGTTCTGTAAACAGTCAAGTATTACGGATCAGGGGTAGTGCTCTAATGTTCCGTTAAGTGTATGCTGCAGGCAGAATTCCTTGAACCGAATCATTAAATTGACAACTAACAATACAACAGAATGGCATTCAAGTTTGTTCTGAAACAGGCGAAGCGGGATGTGATTTCCTGCTCCTGTTTTAGTAAAATGCCATGGCAAATTAGAGTTTATGGGAGACAGCAGATGTTACTGACATCTTGGGTTGAGTCGATGCGAGTTGCGTTCGAAAAAAGCCGTAAGGCGACTTTAAATCCTCGTCGCAGACTTCAGCTTCGAAGTGTTCCTTCATCCGCCCGCCAGAAGGTTCAACGCCGCATCGCGATTGAGCAACTCGAAGATCGAACTCTTCTGACGTCGCTCATCATCAATCAGCTGACTGCCGGGCTGGGTATGACGATTGATAACTCAGTGCTGGACCCGGATGACGATGGTTTTTCCAATTACGATTCGATCATCTTTGAAGACCTGACCGTCAATGCCACGTCGGGAGCTGGTATTTCGATCGACTTGGATGGCTTACAATTCCAGAATGATGATCATACAGAAGATGTTCCGTTCTCCATTCTGTTTGATAATGTCACTGTCAATGCTGCTGCTGGACGGGGAATTGACATTGACCTGGATGGTCTGCTTGCCGAATCTATCTCGATCGCCGTGGACAGTTCCACCATCACCGGCGCGGTGGGAAATGCATTTAACATTGATCTGACAGATATTGTCATCAATGAATTCAATATCGTTGATTCGACCTTGTCCGGGCAGTCCGGAGCCGGTGTCACCGTGGCAATGAGTAATACGATCATTGATGAAACTTCGATCAGACGTTCTAACATCGATGGTGTTTCCATCGATGTTGCCGATGAATCGAATCTGCGTAATACCACACTGGCTGATAACACCATTGCCGGCACATCAGGTAATGATGGTGTGAGCGTCAACATTGTGGATTCGGAAGCTGAAGAACTGCGGTTGACCAATAACAACAGTATTCAAGGTGTGAGTATCACCGTCGATGATACCGCCGCCGAAGGTGCTGCATTACTGACCGAGTTGTTCATTCATTCGAATGTCATCACCGGGAATACCGCCGGTGCTGGTGTCAGCCTCAATCTGAATAATGTCGATCAGTTTGTCTCGATTACCGGAAACTCGATCACATCCAACAGCGGACACGGGATTGTCTTCGATCAGACTGACGGCGACCTGAGCGGTGAAATCGGCGATAACCTGATTTCCGGCAACACAGGTCACGGTATTTTCTTCACACCGTCAACCACCAATCCGGTTCCAACGGGTGCTTCTCCCGGTGTACCCGCTAATCCCGGTGTGCCCGGCGGTCCTACTGACAGAATTGACTTTGCCGCGCCGAGGAATGAAGTCCAGGTAGTCAGCTTCGCGGGATCAGCCATTGGCGGATTTTTTCAGCTGCAATATACGGATAACAGGGGAAATTCTTACACAACCGATGATATCGCTCACACAGCGACGGCTGCTCAGGTCAAAGCGTTCCTGGTTGCCTTGGACTCCGACATCGAAGTCGATGATATTCAGGTCAACGGAAATTTCACAGACGGGTACGAAATTGAATTTGTGAACGATCTGGCCCACCAGAATATCAACCCGTTAGAAGTGGTAAACGCCGATTTAACGTTTGATAACCCGACTGTGACAATATTTCAGGATTCTATTCAGGATCTTTTTTATCAGCGGGCAAGTGAAGTCCAGGTTCTGACGTTTGACAATGTACCAACCTTTGGCACCTATACCTTGTTCTTCCTGGGACAGTCGACGACTCTCAACTGGGACGATGATGCTAGTGCAGTGGAAGATGCTTTGAATGATCTGGCAGCGAATCTGTATCCGTCTATGCCCGCTGATTTTAAGTTTGTGACAGTTGAACTTACCGGCGTCGGGTTTGAAGTCACAGTCGTTGATGACCCGGGGAACCCACTGGCTTATATTAATATCGATCAGATTATCCCAAATGCCAATGGCTTGAATTATGATATCACAATTACTGAGCAGCGGGCGGGAACGGCGACTCTGAACGAGCAACAACTGTTGGAATTTGATTATGTCAATCTGCCAGTCGGCCAGCAGTTTATCTTGTCCCTGGGAAGTACCTCGACGGCACCGATCACAATCGTGAACTCCAGTGCGGCTATGATTACCAGTATTGATGCTGCACTTGAAGCTGCAGGCTTTGGAACCACAGGAACTGACTTTACTGTAACCGGCAATTTTATTAATGGTTTTGTGATCGAATTTACGGGTGACTTGGAAGAGACAAATCATGCACTGTTTCAGATAGCCTTGCCTCCCGGTACCGATATTACAATTACTGCGAGTACAACAACACAGGGATCCGGACGGAATGAAATCCAGGCGATTGAATTTCCTGCACAACCCGGAGGGGGCGATTTTACGATCAGCCTCGATACCGAAACGACAGTTCCGCTGGCCTACGATGCGACTGCAGCTGATGTTCAGCTTGCTCTTGAAGGGCTGACGAATATTGGTCCGGGCAATGTCCTGGTTACCAAATCGAGTTTTGGCAACAGCTTCATATTCCTGGTTGAGTTTGTAGGCTCAAACAGTCTGAGACCCGCTGATTTTGAGAATGAACCTTTAGGAACTCTCCTAACGATTGATGATGATGGGCTGATCGCGGCAGTCCCGACAGTAACAACAGTGTCAG
Organism: Gimesia algae; assembly: GCF_007746795.1. NCBI lineage: Bacteria > Pseudomonadati > Planctomycetota > Planctomycetia > Planctomycetales > Planctomycetaceae > Gimesia > Gimesia algae. Next base: position 5,906,868 of record NZ_CP036343.1, on the reverse strand, counting down.
AGGGAACCAGCCTCAACGAAGTTCAGGAAGTCGTGGTGAATGGTACTCCGACTGCGGGTGATTTCAAACTGTCATTCGATGGGGTTGAGACCACAGGGGTCATCAATTTTAATGATGATGCGGCTGACATCCTGACTCAATTAAATACCATTCCTGTACTCAACGGAAATGTATTAGTCCGGGGAGATGTTACTAACGGTTTTGAAATCGAATTTATAGGAGAACTGGCGAACACGAATCCTCCACAGATTGCTGTGACTGCTGTCAATCTGACCGGTGCCACTTTGAGTGTGAAAACGACGACTGTTGGCGGTTACCTCAGAGGTATCAGCGGGAACACGATTACTGGTAACTCCGGTGCAGGGATTGAAATTGATCTGGAGATGTATACCTCGTTTTATGGCGATATTACAGGCAATACGATCAGTTCCAATGACACCCAGGGGATCAATCTGAATGCCGCTGATCCGACCACTCTGGTCAGTATCGATTTCAGTTTGTCAGTCGAAGACAATACGCTGGATGCCAACCAGGGGGCAGCCATCGCCGTCAGTATGGAAGATACGGCAACCGGTGATGTGAGTATCACCGGGAATACCATCACAAATACTCGTAATGATTTGAATGCTGCCACCCCTTACACCGGGGATGCCATCTATGTTGACTTGTATGGAACTGATGTCCATTTTGAAGCGTTCAACCAGTTACGTGACCTCATCATTGATGGTAACTATATTGGTATTGATGCTGACAGTACTGCCGGGCTAGGCAACGCCGGCAATGGTATCGGGATTCATATCGAAGAATCTACGATTATCGACTACACCCAGATTTCCAATAACGTCATCATGAACAATACAGGGGACGGAGTTCACTTCCACCGGGAAGATGATGCCCGTGTGGGGCGTGCTGACGTTGATCCGATTGTCGGCGAAGAACGAGCCGTAAAAATTTACAGCAATATGATCTCCGGTAACAGTGACGGCATCGATATCCTGGCACAAAATGGTTCGCTGACGACCACCGATTTCGAAATCAAAGACAACGTGCTGTCGAGTAACGCGCGCGACGGTATCAAGATGCACGCCGAAGCGGACGCTTTGATTTTTGCAGATATCATCAATAACGAAATCAATACGAACTCATTGAACGGGATCGAATCGACAAGTTATTCATCAAATTATGCTGGTACTGATAAACGCGATGTCGCCGGAACCTGGATGCAGAATACCATTAGCAATAACAGCCAGCATGGTATCGATATTTCCGGACGTATCGGCAATCATGAGATGTTGTTTATTGGTCTAAACGGTGTTGATCCTGTCACTGGTGCAGATCGGGGCAACCTGATTTCTGGAAATGGACGTGACGGAATCCAGATTGCAGCTACGGTAGATCGCATTGATGGTCGGGTGAGAATTGCAAATAACCAGATTCTGTCCAACTCAACGGGGGGAATTGAATTGACAGGGGCTGGGTTAAGGTCTTCAATCGACAATAACCTGATCGCCTCTAATACCGGTAAGGGGATCGATATTAATTCGGACTCCCAGGTATCCTTTATTCGTGGAAATATCATCACCGAGAACACGCTGGATGGTCTGGAAATCTTGAGTGCGAATCGTGTCAGCCCCAGTGAAGTTGGTAACAACTTTACAGAATTTGGACCTCAGCAGCCTACGACCAGTGTGACTGCCATTGGGAACTTCATTGATAATAATGGTGGTCGCGGTGTGGATCTGCAGACAGAAGATCGGGCCAATTCAGACTTTATCTTTGGTGACGGAACTGAAGCTGGTGCGAATCATATTGTCTCCAATGGTCTGGAAGGCTTTTATGTTGTCACAACCGCCTCGGTGGGGCAGGATCAGGATGCCGCCAGCACAGCGACCCTGGATGCCACCGGTAGTGTCGTCGATTCTGATGCCGACATGGTCCTGCAGATCAATACCAACTACATACAGGATAACGGGGTAAACAGCAATTTTACCACCACTGGTCTGGTTCTGCGAATTGGTACCATGAATTCAATCTGGGGGGGAGGAACGTTCTGGTCTTCAACTCAGAGACCGTCATCAGATAATGGTGGTGCAGCAGTAGGTGATGAAGACAGTGCCAATGCCGCAAATGGCCGCTCCAATGTGATGGTGACAGGAAACGTATTTGAAGGGAACTACGGCGAAGATGTTTATGCTGAGTCATTTGTCTCAACTGTCGATCCCAATATTACTTCGGATGTCTGGACGTCTCCTGCGTCAAATCCAAACTTTCGCGTTTTATCATCTTATGAGCGTGATCCCCTGGCAAGATTGAATCTGTTTTTTGAAGAGAATACGGGTAACGGTCTGGATGTGACTAATTTCGGGGCGTATTACGATACAGCTGAACCCGTATTCAAATCACGCCTTAATAATTATACCGCACCTGTTCCCGATGGTGATTTTACATCTGCAACCCGGCGTCGAAACGCACAGCGTATCGCGTCACGTGCTGGTTATGATCCCACAATCGAACCTTCACCCAATGGCCCGCCTGATTCCGGAAATGTGATCGGTGCCAGTATTGATCCAGTGTCGGGACGGATTCTCATTCAAGCTGACGATGTCAGTTTATTGGCGAACGGCTATGCGATTGAGATTACGCGCTCATTGAGAGCAACAGATGGTTATGACGCCAATCCTATTTACGGGCTGTTTACCATTGCTGATATCGATTACAACGCGAATACTTTTACCCTCGTGAGTACCGAAGGTTATGACCTGACCGGCTATTCGACTACTGGCTTCTGGTCCACAAATGATAATACCGCATCGTTTGTGTTTGACGGGGTTGGGGTCAGCACATTTCGTGTCAATCAAACTTATTTCAATAACTCTTTTGATGATTACACATCTAATTTTTTCAATAGTGTAATTTTAGGTGGTGGGGTCGGAGAAATTGATTTTGCATGGGATTTCTGGAATCCGGATGTAGATACATTTCTAGCACCATTTGTGCAGACATTCATGACCGCCGATATTTCGGTGACAACTCCTGATCCATTGAATCACACTTTTCCTGGAGACTTTATTGTTTCGTTCACGGAAGATGTTTCAGATCTAGCTGTGACTCTTAGTGATTTTGCTCTATACCACAATAACGCTCTGGTTAATGATTTTTATTCGCTAGCCAATCTGGAACAGTTGACACCCCGCACGTTCCGGTTAAATATTGATACACTTCTGGGCGGTCTGGCAGATGGAGAGTATGAACTGCGATTAAATGCTGACGGTTCGATCACTGATATTAAATATTCAGACAGCTATAACACCCTCCTGTTTGGTGATGTCGAACGGTTTACCATTGATACGGCTGCTCCGACGGTCCAGATTGAGAATGTCTCTCCCGATCCTCGCAGTGCGGCGGTGGGTGACTTGATTGTCAACTTCTCGGAAGATGTGACCGGCGTTGACCTGGGTGACTTTACACTCGTGGGTCCCAATGACTCAGTCAATCTCGCGGCAACCCCCGCGACTTTGACGCAGGTTACCGGCAGCCAGTTTGTACTGGATCTCAGTAAGGTGACCAACTTGTCTGGAACATATACGCTGTCGATCAATTCGACTGCTTCGTCGTTTATCGTCGATTCTGCGGGGAATGCCCTGACGACGGACAGTGATAGTGTTGAGGATGTATCCTGGGTGAATGATACACAGGCACCGACTGCTACATTCGATCCGTTTGAAACAACTGATGGTACTGTGGATATCGAATTTGATAATGACGTTACGGGTCTGGATGTTGATGATTTCAAATTATTCCGGGGCGGTGACGATATCACTGACACGATTGAAGACATGTCAGTAGTCGTCAAAACCATTGTCAGTGTCGTTTCTATAGCAGGGTCGGACTCGGCGTATAAAGTTACTATCCATGCTGACTACCTTAGTGCAAACGGTGAATACCGACTGGTCTTTGTGGGAGAAGGTTCCGGAGTCACAGACGACGCAGGCAATGAGGCTGTCAGCTCCTCTGATGTAAAATGGAATCAGGGTACTGACTTTACAGCTCCCATCGCAGGTATTCAGGATGTTATTCCTGATCCCGAGACGTCTCTGGTCTATGATGTGATGATTAACTTCTCCGAAGACGTAACTGGTGTGGATATTTTAGATTTTGAGTTGTGGATAGATAAGGGCAACGGTCCGGAAGAAATTGACATTTCAGGGTTAATGCTGACAGAGGAGAATTCATCAACCTACACTATTGATTTGAGTACGGTTACAAACGTGGATGGTGAGTATACTCTGAAACTGATCGCTGCGGGTTCGGGGATAGTAGATCTATCTTCTAACGCCTTGGTGTCAGGTGCATCAGAAACCTGGCGGATTGGTGGACCTAAGCTGGGGGCTTCGATTCAAGGAATTGAGGATGATGAAGTGATACATACCAACGCGGGTGTTGTATCGATCAACTTTGAAGATGTTCCCGTGTTAGATAATGTGGACCCCAACCCTGTTGCCGTTGATGTGGCTGATGTGACAATCAGTGATTTCCGATTGACACTCAACGGTCAGGCAATCGATCTGGCTGCTGCTGGTGTCACAGTTACAGCTGTCAATCCCGTTATAGGTGGTACAACCACCACTGCCTCATTGTTTACCCTTGATTTAACTCAGGTTACCCAGGCGACTGGAAGTTATGTGCTGACACTGGTCGCTGAAGGTTCAGAGATCATAGACATTAATGATAATCCACTGCTGGTCAATGCATCTAAAGCCTGGACCAATAGCTCGACCATTGATTTAACGGGAATCGACCCCACTACTGTTGATGACGCTGTTGATACTAATGTCGGTGATGGTATTGTCGCGGACGAAAACGGAAACATCACCTTACGTGCGGCGATTCAGGAAGCAAACGCTCTTGCTGGTTCGAACGTCATTCAACTGGCAGCAGGAACCTATTTACTGGATATTGCCGGTATCGATGAAGACCAGTCTGCTACCGGCGACCTGGATATTCGCGATAACCTGACGATTCGTGGTCAGGGAGTGGGAGTTACCATTATCGATGGGGGTGCCCTGGATCGTATCTTCCAGATCTTTGCCGGCGTCACTTTGAATCTGGAAAATCTGACAATTCAAAATGGTAGACTGACAGGCAGCGATGATGGTGCCGGTATCCGTAACAGTGGTACCACCACCTTAACGAATGTGGAAGTCACTGAAAACGTAGCAGAAGACGGTGGCGGTGGTATCAATAACACCGGGTTGATGGTGATTGTTGACAGTACGATTTCCAATAATACAGCCGGCGGTAGCGGTGGTGGTTTACGAAATACGGGAACCCTGCAGATTTCACGCAGCACGATCAGCGAAAATACCACGGAGCGTGACGGTGGTGCGGTGTTCAATGCGGGCATCGGAACGGTCACTGTTTCGAACTCGACCTTCTCGGGTAACTCTTCAGATCGAAGTGGTGGAGCGATCCGTAATACAGCAACATTGAACGCTACTAACAATACGATGACCTTGAACGATGCCGGGACAGCCGGTGGTGCTGTTGCCAACAGCGGAACTGCCACGATGCAGAATAACCTGGTCATAGCAAATACAGCGACAACCAATTCGGAACTGGATGGCAGCTTTACCAGTCTGGGTGGAAACCTGACTGGAGTGATTGGAACCGCAACCGGTTTCGGATTTGGTGATATTATCAATGTGGCAGACCCCACGCCTGTGCTGGATCTCAATCTGGCCGACAACGGTGGTCCCACTCTTACCCACGCTTTGCTGCTGGGCAGTATTGCCATCGATACCGGGGTCAATACCAACACAGCGACTCTGGAACAACGGGGATCAAGCCGTATCCTGGGGACGAATGTTGATATCGGGGCTGTTGAGTATGGTACATTCTTTGTGAACAGCACCGAGGATACCGTAGATATCAATCCCGGTGATGGTATCGTCGCGGATGAAAATGGAAATATCAGCTTGCGTGCAGCAATCATGGAAGCCAATGCTCTGGCCGGGGATTCCGTCATCATTCTGGGAGCAGGTGAGTACAACCTGAGTTTACTCGGTTCGGGTGAAAACTCATCTGAAACGGGTGACCTGGATATTACCGATACCACAGGCAGTCTGACGATTCTCGGTGCGGGAAGCGGGCAGACCACTATCAATGCAGCCGGCCTCACGGATGAACGTGATCGTGTCTTTGATATCTTCTCTGGTGCTGACCTCACCCTGCAGGGAGTCATGATTACCGGTGGTAAAGTAATTGGTGACAGCGGTGGTGGTATCCGTAATGTAGGGACTCTGACGCTGATCAATTCACTGGTAGACGGCAATGCCGCTGAAGTTGATGTAGACGACACTACCGCTGTCGTTAATGGTGGTGGTATTCTGAATGGCCAGCTTGGTCTGCAGGGAACCCTGACTCTGACCAACAGCGATGTTACCAATAACAGTGCCGTCGACGGCGGTGGTATCTTCAACAACGATCAGTCTGTCATCACGATTGTAGATTCTGAAATCTCAGGCAATACCGCTTCCAGTGATGGTGGTGGTCTCTTCAACGACCTGCAGGCGACTGTTGATATTCTGCGAAGCTCGATTTCCGGTAATACTTCCACAGAAGACGGTGGTGGTATCTACAACAATGACCTGGCGAGCGTGACCATCACTGACAGTAAAGTGAATAATAACATGGCTGACCAGGGGGGTGGTATCTTCAACGAAGAAGCCGCTTCGCTGACGATTACCCGGACCACGGTGTCTGGAAATACTGCATCGCAGGACGGTGGTGGTATCTATAACGATGAGGGTGTGGTCTCATTGAATACGGTTTCGCTCCTGCTGAATACTGCTGCTTTTGACGGCGGTGGTCTATATAACGGATCCGCAGGTGAGGTCACGATTACAACTGGTATGTTCGATGATAACTCTGCGGGCCGCGACGGGGGTGCAATTGCCAACTTCGGGATCAGTCTTTCGCTCAGCGGGACAATTGTCCGAGACAGCAATGCCGTCAGAAACGGTGGTGGCCTGTTTAACGATCAGGAAGAAGGAACAGTCAGTCTCATAAACGCTTCCTTCATTAACAATGAGGCAGATTCCGGCGGTGCCATCTATAACCAGGAACTGGGCGTCATCGACCTGGATCTGTCTGACCTGTTGAATAATACGGCCAGCGAAAATGGTGGTGGTATTTTCAATACTGCAGACGCCACGATTACCGTCAGGCGGACGACCGTTGATGGTAACGTCGCTTCCAATGGAGCCGGTATCTATAACGAAGACATCGCCCAGTTGAATCTGATTAACAGTACTGTTTCCAATAACGTTGCCACCGGCGATGGCGGTGGCCTGTTTAATAACTCGCTGGTGCTTGCCAACATCGAGAATGCCACGATCTCCGGGAACGCAGCAATTAATGGTGCCGGGATTTTCAACGGTGACGAAGGCACGATGGAAATCACCAACGCGACCATCACCAACAACGCGGGAACAACCGGCGGTGGAATTATTAATGAAGACGGTGGGCTTGTCAGTGTGGTCAATACCATCATTGCCGGAAATTCAGCGACAGGGACAGGCGTTGACGTCGCGGGAGAATACAATTCTATCGGATTCAACCTGATTGGTGATGATACCGATTCGACCGGCTTCATTCATAGTACTGACAAGGTCGATGTCGCCAGTGCAGGGTTGGGTAACTTACAGGATAATGGCGGTGCGACTTTCACCCACGAACTGCTGGGGGGAAGCCTGGCGCGTGATGCCGGTAACAACTTCTACGCACCGACAAACGATCAACGTGGTTTTGCCCGTCTGTTCGATGGTGACGGAGATGGAACTTTGGTCGTCGATATCGGGGCGTTTGAATCCGGTTACATTGTCACCAGCTTTAAAGACTCGGTCGATGCCGTTCCCGGTGATGGAGTCAGTGTCGACTCCCAGGGACGCAGCACACTGCGTGCAGCGATCATCGAAGCCAACGCACATGCTGGTGCCGACACGATTCTGCTGGGATCCGGCACTTATACGCTGTCTCTGTTCGGTCTGGGTGAAAACGGCGCCCTGTTAGGCGACCTGGACATTACCGACGACTTGACCATTATCGGTGCCGGTTCGGAGCGAACCTTTATTGACGCCGACTTCCTGGACCGTATTTTCCATATCTTTACCGACGTCAATGTTACGATTCGCGGCGTGACACTTGTGAATGGAAGTGTCACGCGTGTTGAGGATGGTGGCGCCATTCTGAACTTTGGAAATCTGATTCTGGAAGATGTGACAATTGAAAACGGTCTTGCGAATCGTGGTGGTGCCCTGTTCAACAATGGGATCGTCACCATGACGGACAGCTTATTCGAAAACAATACCGCGATTGCTGACGGGGGAGCCATCTTCAACAGCGATTATGGTACGATCACCATCGATCTGAGTACTATCTCCGGCAACGATGCTGAAAATGGTGGTGGTATCTACAACTCCACAGGGGGAACCCTGGCAGTCAATGACACGACAATCGACGGCAATACCGCAACGGTTGCCGGTGGTGGTGTCTTCATTTCGGATGAAGTGGCTGTCGGGAATGGTGAAGGGAACGCATCTTCTTCCACGGGAGCTCAGTATCAGGGTGAGGTCGTGGTAGTAGAAGAGTATGAAGCACACTCTATTCCTAAATACAATAACGGTGACTCAGAAATTGCCTTGTTAAGCGAAGCTCCTCCATTCCCAGTCAGCGATACATTCAACCTGAGTTCGCTGCCCGGATCTAACTTCACGATTTATCTCGATTTCGATGGTCACACGACAACAGGCACACAGTGGAATACCGCATTCGGTACCATTGTCACACCTGCTTATGATACCGATGGCAATGTCGGGTCATTCAGCCTTGCCGAAATCGAAGTCATTCAACGCACCTGGTTACGGGTTGCTGAGGACTTTGCTCCGTTTAATGTCAATGTGACAACCGCAGAGCCGCCAGTCAGCGATCTGATCAGGACTGATGGCTCAGATACACGCTGGGGAGTGCGTGTTGTCATTGGTGAGAACACCTGGTACAGCAATGCTGGGGGGGTCGCGTATGTTGGTTCGTTCAACGACAACCTCGACACACCAACCTACGTGTTCAACACAGGTCTGATTGGTGTTGCCGAAGCAGCCAGCCATGAAGTAGGACACACACTGGGGCTATTCCATGATGGTACGTCAACCGAGGAATACTACTTCGGTCATGGCAGCGGTCCAACGGGCTGGGCTCCGATCATGGGAGCTGGTTATTCCCAGGATCTGGTCCAGTGGAGTCAAGGTGAGTATACCGACGCCGACAACAGCGAGGACGATCTGAATATCATCACCACTCAGAACGGATTTAGTTATCGCGTCGATGATTACGGGAGCAGCATTGGCACTGCGTCAAGTCTCATCAACGGCACAGCTTCCGGAATTATCGAGCGAAACACAGATGTGGACTTTTTCCAGTTCACAACCACTGGTGGCGATGCCATCATTGATCCATTCTTTGAGAGCCCCAACCTCGATATTCTTGCCACATTGTACGATTCCAGCGGCACTCAGATTCAAACGAGCAATCCTATTGGTGCTCTCAATGCGTCATTCACCGGACTGGCAGCTGGTACGTACTACGTGTCTATCGAAGGAACAGGTGAGGGAGACGTTCTGGGAACGGGGTACTCAGATTACGGGAGCCTGGGGCAGTATACAATTACGGTTACTGGCCTGCCTCCGACTGTGGACGTCGTCGGTCACGTGACGATTTCCAACAGCACGATTTCGCATAACTTCGCTGGTACCCGTGGCGGTGGATTATTGAATGAAGACACCGTCGATATCTCCAATGTCACCTTCTCCGGAAACGAAGCCGGCAAAGAAGGGGGGGCGATTCATAACACCGGCGAGATGACTATCAACAATACCACGGTTTATGAAAACTCTACTGAAGGTACAGGTGGCGGTATTTATTCTGTCGCTGATACCGCCAGTGTAAGCGTTAAGAATACGATCGTGGCCGGCAATAATGCTCTGCTCGGTGGATTTGACCTGGCAGGGACTTTCACCTCTCTGGGGTATAACCTGATTGGAACCAGCGGTTCAGCAGCAGGATTCATTGATGGTTTCAATGGTGATATCGTGGGAAGCAATTCTCAACGCATTGATCCCGCCCTCACTGCTCTCCTGGACAATGGTGGCCCAACTGAGACGCATGCATTACTCGCAGGCAGCCGGGCCATTGATGCCGGGGACAATACTGATGGCATCTCCCTCGACCAGCGTGGTGCCACACGGCCCACCGATACGACCAGCGACATTGGTGCCTTTGAAATTGTCACGCCGACCATCAGTATTTCCGATGTCAGCCAGCTCGAAACTGATATAACTGACGGAACCGTAATGAAATTTATCGTTTCATTATCGAACAGTAATGTGGATGACGTCACCGTTGACTTTGAAACTTCCAACATATCGGCGACAGCGGGGGTCGATTATCAATTTACAACCGGCACTGTCACTTTCGTAGCAGGGGAAACGACTCAGGTCATTGAGGTATTGGTATACGGTGATACCGTCCCTGAATTTCATGAAACATTCACTGTGAACCTGTATAATGCAAGCGGTGCTGTGATTGGTACACCCCATGGTACAGGTACGATTCAGAATGACGAAGCAATTCTGAGCATTAAAGAGGATATATCTGTTGATGAAGGTCCACAAGGCACCATTACTAACATGGACTTTACCGTAACGCTCTCGCATCCGCTAACAGAGTCTGTCTCTGTTGATTTTGTTTCACTGATTACAGATTCATCTGAAACTCTAGGCGATGCATATGCAGATGGGGATGATTTCAGCATATCGACTCAAAACATCACATTCCTTCCCGGCGATACGGAAGTGGTGGTATCTGTGGAAATCGTTGGCGATTCTTTGATTGAAGAAGATGAAGTCTTCAGGGTCGAGCTTCAGAATATAGAAGTGAAACCAGTGAGCGGAAGCGGAAACGTAAGTATCACCATCAATGATGTTGATATACAGGCTATAGGAACAATCACGAATGACGACGAGGCCTTCTTATCGATAAGCGATGCGACAATGGTGGAACCTGAAGATGGGACAGGGCCAGTTAAAATGCGGTTTGCAGTCACATTATCGCACCCTGCACCAACGGGGGGAGTGACTGTTAATTATGAGACATCTGATGGCATCGGTGGAAGCGGAGCTTTGGCAGGATCTGATTATACGGCGGATTCAGGATCCATATCGATAGACGAAGATGAGCGTATGGCGTTCATCGAAATCGATATTCTCGATGATGTTGATGGTATGACTGATGCTGAACTGACTGAATACTTTACTCTGAAAATTATTTCAGCTGAAGTAACAGCCACTGCAGAGGCTGTTCCGTTAAGTGATGATACAGCTGTGGGTACAATTATCGAAGCGGGCCAGGGTCTGGTCGTGACTACGACCGATGATGAATTAGATGTAGATGACACGGATGCGGGTTACGACCGGGATGATCTTTCACTTCGTGAAGCGATTCAAATTATAAATAATAACATAGGAGGCTATCATACAATCATCCTGAACCAAGATGATTATGTTATGTCTATTGCAGGCATCAATGAAAATAATAATGGCACTGGTGACTATGATATTAAGAGGGATATGACAATTGTTGGTGAGGGGGCCGGATTAACCATCATTGATGCAGCTAACCTGGATCGTATTTTCCATACCCAAAGTGATGTGACACTGAATCTGTCAGGTATGTCATTGATCAACGGTGATGCTGATGACGGTGGTGCCATTTTTGCCGAGGGTGATACAAATCTGAATCAGATCATCTTCCAGGATAACTCTGCTTCCTTCCTGGGGGGGGCGATCGTCAGTCTCGGGCAGCTCGATATTACTAATGCTCAGTTCCTGAATAACCATGCCGGTTTCCAGGGGGGAGCTATTTATCAATACACTGAAACAGCAACAGTCAGTCGTACAACCTTCTCCGAGAACTCCTCGGATGGACGTGCAGGAGCCGTCTATGTTGCCAGCGATGCCAGTTTTGATGTTTCGCAGTCTCTGTTCTATGCGAATGACGCGGGAAGCCGTGGTGGTGCCATCTTTAACGAAGGTACAATCACTTCGACCAACGTCACGTTCTCTGGAAATCATGCAGGATCACGTGGTGGTGCCATCTTCAATACCGGCTCATTGAGTGTGCTGAACAACACGTTGACAAAGAATACGGCAGATCAGTCTGGTGGGGGGATTTCGAATGATACCGGTGCCTTTGCCACACTGAGCAACACGATTGTTGCAGAAAATAGTGGCTTCTTTGCAAATCCCGATCTGGGTGGTGCTTATGATACCACAAGCAGCTTTAATAACCTGATTGGTGATATCGGCACTGCAACCGGGCTGACCGATGATTCAATGTATGGAAATCTTGTTGGTACTCAGGAGGCACCCATTGATCCTAAACTGGGTGACCTGCTGGATAATGGTGGCCCTACTCTAACCCATTCACTGCTGTTTGGCAGCCTGGCGCTTGACGCCGGCAAAGATAGTGATTTATCTTTTAATGCACCTGCTGTTGACCAGAGAGGTTATGAGCGCCCTAAATCACAAGTAACCGATGGTACTCCGCATGTCGATATCGGTGCTGTGGAAGTTCAAAACATCCTGGTTGATCCTAATCCTGATGAAGGGGCTCCGCTGTTTGGAACGGGCGGTGATGCTTCACTTGTAGATGAAAATACCAGTATTCAGATTTCGGTGGTCAAACAGAAAACGGGTGTTTCCAGCAATGGTCATACAGCAGCATTACCAGGTAACGAAGACTGGCTTCAGGAATGGGATTCCTTCTGGGTTGAAGTCTGGGTGGATACTGCCAGCGGATTTGGTATCAGCGATGTCTTGACTGACATTGCCTATAACACAGCCTACTTCACCGCGACCTCGGTGGAATTTGGTTCCAACTTTACCTTCAACAAAACGGTTGTGATTGATGATGCCGCCGGTGTGGTCCGCAATCTGGGGGGTAGCACATCGAAAGCATACGTCGGTGGAACCGGTTATGCCCTGCTGGCTCGCATTAAATTCGAGTCTCTCGCAGGTGATCAGGTTGAGGTCGATCCCACAGACCTGACGATTGAGCCACAGAAATTAGGGCTTGATATTCAGAATGCCATAATTGATATCTCGGGAATTGGCGAAGTCTCTGTTAACGTGGGAGCGCTTCCCGAGACCGATCTCTATCCGGTGATCTATGACATCGACGACAATGATAAGATTGATTATCGTGATCTGATCTTCTTTACTTCTGCTTATAACCAAAAAGTATTCAACGCGACTTCACCTTACGCTTCTGCTCTCGACTTTGATAAGAGTGGTAAAGTGGATTATCGCGACCTGATTTCTCTGGCTGGTAATTACGGCAAGAAGAAGAGTGGTAATACTGAAGTCACCTTCCCTGTAAACTTCGGTCAGAAATGGGTTGGAAATCAGCTGGAAGTGGCCAGTGGGGATGACAGCATTGATCAGGTGATCGAGGCTGCCGTCGATACCTGGGAAACAGCTCTGGGCGTTGAAGACCTGGATGTGCAAGTCGTCGTACATGACTTCGGAACGGCTCAACTGGGGTCAGGACTGACTACGGAATACAGTGTAGATGGTGTTCCAGTCGGAGGTCGTGTCGTAATTGATAACGATGCCAATGGCTTAGGCTGGCACGTTGATGTGACCGATCTGCCCTCAGGCAGTGCCTATGACCTGTATACGGTATTGTTACACGAAATTGGACACGTACTTGGATTTACACGATACTTCAGTGGTTTTGGAAGCCTGGTTGAAGAATCGGGTGGCAATCTGGTATTTGTCGGTTCTGACTTTACTGTGGCTTTGGATTCAACTGGTCTGCATGTCGATGACCCTGCATACGCGGATGATCTGATGGGCGATACGCTTGATCCTGGTATCCGCAAGACAATTTCCGATGTGAACGTGCAGATGCTGCTGGAAGCTTATGCCAACGCTCAGTCAGGTTCAGCCAGTGGTGGTGCAGCTCCGATCTTTGGTACTAACAATGTACCCGCTGAAGAGATTGCTGAACCGGTACTGATTCAAAGTCAGGGAGCTGCCCAGACGTTTATTGAACAATCTTCAATGAGTCTGGTTGCTCCGGCAGTCATTAAATCGACTGAAGAAGAAGATTCGAATGCTGGAATTCAGCAGACTGTCACCTTCGATGTCTTCCAGCCATCGGTCAGCTCAGATCCACAGGTTGCTGACGAATTCGAACTGGATACAAGCCTGTTCGAAGACCTGTATTCATCGTCCGAATTTGAAGACACTCTAATGGATTCTGATACCGATGACCGTCACCTGGTCTTTGCCCATGCTGACGATGAGCAGGAGTGGGATCTGGCAGATGACTTTAACGGGGAGCAGGAAGCCATGGACGACGCCTTTACCAACTGGGAAGGACCGCTGCTGTAAAAGCCTGTTTCCAATCGTGCTGAATGGAATTAGAATTGACCCTCTGTAGATGAGAATTGTCTACAGAGGGTCTTTCTTTTGAATACTCGAAATCGCTCACGATTCTTTCATCCCACGCTGGCAGGCGGTAAGATATGATGAGGGGTTTGTCTACAGGACGAATCCTTTTCAAAGATGTATCGATTTGCCTGTTTCATGAGGAGAAACCACTTTGCATTGTCTTCGTTTAAAGTTTTGTCTATGGTTGCTGATCTTCAGCCTGGCTGGCATGCTGACGACGACTGTTGCAGCTGCAGAGTGGGGAACATTGACAGGGCAGTTTATCTATACCGGTCAGGTGCCCCAGGCTGAGAAGCTGGATATCAGTCGCGATGAGGCAATTTGTGGAAAATTCAGTGATCAGATTGTTGATCAGGGCCTGCTGACAGGGAAAAATGGGGGACTGCAGAATGTCTGCATCTACCTGCGGGAATCGAGTCTGGATGAGACTCGCATTCACCCTGATTATCAGAATCTGCCAGAAACTGTAACTATTCAAAATAAAGGTTGTATCTTTCAACCGCATGTGGCCGGGCTCTGGGTGAACAGGCAGAAGCTGCAGGCTGAAAATAAAGACTTATGTGCGCACGGGTTTCAGGTGAAAGGTTACAGGAATACCAGTCTGAATCAGGTTCTGCCACCCGGTCAAAAGATGACTCACACGTTCGAGTATGGAGAAAAACTCCCGCTCCGAATGAGTTGCAGCATTCATCCCTGGCAGGAAGGCTGGCTGGTTGCATTGAACCACCCTTACTTCGCAACCTCAGATGAAATGGGACGGTTTAAGATCAAAAACCTGCCGGTCGGCGAATGGGAATTTCAACTCTGGCAGGAGAAGGCACATTATCTAGCGGCCAGGCCGGAGTGGAAACGTGGACGTTTTAAACTGAAAATTACGCCCGGCGAAAATGATCTGGGAGTGATCAAGGTGTCTCCTTCAGTGTTCGCAGGCAAGTAACAGCGAATCGATTATGCGATTATTAAGCTATAATATTCATAAAGGCATTGGCGGCAGAGATCGTCGCTATCAGCTGGAACGAGTGATCGGGGTGATTGAACAGGAAAACCCTGACATCATCTGTCTGCATGAAGTGGATCGCAATGTCAAACGTTCGCGTTTCAATAATCAGCCCAAAATCTTTACAGACTATTTCAATATGCAGGAGTCGCTGTATCAACTCAACGTCAAGCTGAAGACGGGGGGGTATGGAAATCTGATTATGTCTCGCTGGAACTTTTTATCTCAGCATCAGATTTCCTTAAAAAATAAATGGCGTAAAGCACGCGGTGCCCAGATCGTGATGATTGATTCACCAGAAGGCGCATTCCAACTGGTGAATTTCCATCTGGGACTGGCGGAAAAAGAACGACACTGGCAGATCAATCATCTGTTGACCCATCGCCTGTTTCAAGAGGGTAATGGATATCCCACTGTCATTGTGGGTGATACGAATGACTGGCGAAACACACTGGCGAAAGGAACGTTTTCAGAGCATGAGTTTCAGGAAGTGACACAACCTCCTTCCAGGTTTCGCTCATTTCCCGCTTACATGCCTGTGGGGACTTTGGATAAAGCGTTTGTGCGTGGGGCAATCACGATTAAGAATGCCAAAGTGGCAAAATCAATACTGGCGAAGCAGGCATCAGATCATTTGCCGCTGGTAATCGATTTTCACTTGAACGGGTCTGAAACGATATCATAAAAAAAGGCAGGGCAATTGATTGCCCTGCCTGTGTCGCTGGTTGAGTAATTCAAGTACATCCTGCGGGATGCACTGATCTCATTTCAACTACTCAGATTTTTTTGATGGTGGGATTTCATCTGCTTTGATGAAATCACCATAGGTTTTACCTTCGACTGAGCTAGGCATCTTTTCAGCAGCTTTGAGTGCCTTCACGATAACGTCTTTATCGGTCTGTTTGCGTTTTCCCAAGCCTTTGAAAACGGCTGCTGCGTAGTCGTTCTTTTCTTTCTTGGTTTTTCCAGGATGACAGACGCCACATTTTTTCGCGACCAGCATTTTGGAGTCGGGGTAAGTTTCAGCCCAGATATTTTTAAAGTTAGGTCGAGCCTCAACTTTATTTTCTGCGCAGATCATTGAAAGTCCTGCTACTGCCAGACCGAACAGTAAAGCTGTTTTCACATTCATCAGTTTCCGCATAAAATTCCTCATATTCTTCGAAAAAAGTAAGTGACATTTAAACTTCAATCACTCTGGTTTGAGCCAACCAGAGATCTCTGGAAGTGCTTGCCCCGTATCACGTAACGTTCCAATTGATAATCCAGAAAACAGGATTACCAATACATTAGAATTATCATTTTCCACGCTGTCAACGCATCCAAGCTGCTTTAACCGGAATGCTTAATTTGAAAAACCTGTTTCTTCACACTTTGCTCAGGCTCTGGAAAAATTCCCTCTGTAGAATTGAGCGAATCGATTCAGATCAACCTGAATGTTGAAAGTAAAATTAATTGTAAGTCTTTTTGAGTATTGATCTTAGTGAAGCAATTGGTAGGATGGATAGAATGTGAAGCAGAAGTGTGTGTATGTCTCCTGCAACTAATACGTCATTATAATCTTGAGTGTTGGGGAAATAAACGAAATATTTCAGAATAATTCCAGTTTGAAAAATCTTATCAAAAAGTGATTTGGGATGTCTGTCAGGTATGATCACCGAATACCAGATTATGGTTCCCTCGTCAGCAAAACCTTGCGCTCTATTCCTGAGGAGTAACAACGTGAAGTCATTTTCTAAGTGGTCCGGGTATCTGTTTACGATTTTTTTATGTCTCAGTCACTTTTCGGAACTGGTCCAGGCTGAATCTGCAGCATGTCGTCCTAATATTGTACTTATTCTGTCCGATGATCAGGCTTGGAATGACTATAGTTTTATGGGACACGAGATGATCGAGACACCAGCTTTGGATAAGCTCGCTTGTGAGAGTGCTGTTTTCAGAAGAGGCTATGTCCCCGTCAGTCTCTGCCGCCCCAGTCTGATGACAGCGATAACTGGTTTGTACCCCCATCAGCATAAGATTACCGGCAACGATCCTCCTAAAGGAATGGACCGTCGGAAACTGCTGAAACATATCAAAAGCGTAGATTGTCTTCCCGAGATGCTGGGCAAGATCGGGTATAAAAGTTTTCAATCAGGCAAATGGTGGGAAGGCAACCCGAATCTGGCTGGCTTTACTGCAGGGATGACACACGGAGACCCGAAACGAGGAGGTCGCCATGGGGATCTGGGATTGAAAATCGGCCGGGAAGGATTAAAGCCAGTATTCGATTTCATAGATGAATGCGGACAAGATCCGTTTTTTCTTTGGTATGCACCCTTTCTGCCTCATACGCCTCACAATCCTCCACAGCGTTTACTGGATAAATACCGCCAGTACGGAATTCCGATTGAATTGGCAAAATACTATGCAATGTGCGAATGGTTTGACGAAACCTGTGGTCAACTGTTGAATCACCTGGATGAAAAATGCCTATCTCAGAATACGATTGTGGTCTATGTCACTGATAATGGCTGGATTCAGGATGTTCCTGAAAATGAGCAGAAACGCCGACAAAAGAAGGGCCGTTTTCTATATGCGCCCAAATCCAAGCGGAGTCCTTATGATGGGGGAATACGCACGCCCATTATGATTCGCTGGCCATGTCACATTGCTCCGGCTGATTACAACACACTGGTCAGTAGTATTGATATTGCTCCCACGCTGCTCAACGCCGTTGGTTTGAAACCGACTGAATCGATGCAGGGCATTAATTTAATGGATGTCATGTGTCGGTGTGGGTATACCGACCGGGATGCCATTTTTGGTGATATCTATGAGCATGATATGATCGACATAGATGATCCCGCCTCCAGTTTGAAATATCGCTGGTGCATCCAAGGGGACTGGAAGGCGATTTTTCCCAGTTCACGACTCATGGGGGAATCACCGGAGTTGTATTACATCAAAGGCGATCCCTTCGAGCAGAACAATCTGATTTCCGAATACCCGGAACACGCCAGATATTTGCTGAAGCTGACAGACCAGTGGTGGGATGCTGGCTCTCAGTAAACCTGATTGTTCAAAAACCAGAGCAGATCCTTCTCAGGACTGCTCTGGTTTTCTTTGCCACTTTTAAATAACAGGAAAGTGAGAATTCACCCGGTTCCCGTTTCCACACGCGTCTCCTGGACAGACTCATCGGATCGACGGTGGCCATTAGACTGTGTCCAGTTTTACTGTAGCGTTCCCAGGTCCCAATGGACCGAGCATTTTAGATTGAGAGACGCTATGGTTAAATGTGACGCGCTCTCGATTGTGAGATCAAGTTGCTTAAGATGCAATTTAATGACGATGGTGGCGTCGTCTGCCGTCCCAGTGCCCTGTCTGATGATAATCATAGTGACCTGGTACATAATGATAATGATTTCCATGGCGCTGGAAGCCGCCGGGATGATAATCGTAGTGACTGGTGTCATGCCAGAATGCGTGGCGTCGTCCGTAGTAAGGAGTCTGGTTAAACCCCCGATTTCCATAGTAACCACCGTAGCCATTGCCAATGGTGATTCCGAAATTCACGCCGCCTGCTTGAGCTGTGGATGTTGTTCCGACGAATGCCAAACCTGCGAATGCAACACAAACGATCAATAATTTTTTCATCTCTCCATTCCTTCTTTGAAATTACAGTCTTGTTTGAATCTCACGACCGCTTCTGAAGGATGTTAAAAAGCATCGATTGTGCCAATTAAACAGGAATTGCTGTAAGTGACTGTTAATATTATTCTTAATGAAAATGGCATTATTTCGGGTTACGTAAAGTGTGCGCTCAAAATGATAAAAGTGATATCAAAATGATGATTGTTTGTAAGCTGTTTTCGGCAGTTTACTGCAACTGATGAGCGGAACAGGAGGTTTGAGGATCAGCCATTGGTTCGAATGGTCATGGCTTTAATAGGGGCCAACAGGCGACTTAAGTCACGAACACCATCCATGGTCATGGAAATTTCTTTCTGAAGCTTCTCGGTATGTGGACCATAGCCCAGGCGTCTGGCAAGGAACTCGAACTCTTCCTGATCTTGAGGCGGTACAGTTAAATCCTTGGCGTTACCTCGCACCATTCGAAGTGCATCGATGAGTCTGCGGAGGAATATATAGGCATTTCGGAGTTTCACGTAATCATCAGGACTGACTAATCCCAGTTCTTTGAGTGAGTCAATCCCTTCGAGTGTGTTCGTGGTTCGTAATCCTGGATTCCGGTGACCATAAGTGATCTGCAGACCCTGGATCAGATATTCACAATCAACGAGTCCTCCGTCTCCGAGTTTCGCATTGATCGTGCCCCCCTTGACGAGTTGCTGAATCTGTTTCTCGCGCATAGCCAGCATGGCAGCGACATCAAATGGTTTCCCGCCATAGATGATGGAATCCCTCATGCGGACAATCTGGTTTCCGAATTCTTCATCGGCTGCGATGGGGCGCAATTTCACCAGTGCCTGTCTTTCGTAAGGCCAGGCTGCTCCCTCGTGAGAAAAGTAACTCTGGAATGCTTCGGCTGAAACGGCCAGGCTGCCTGCCTGCCCATAAGGTCGCAGTCGGAGGTCGATCTGAAAAATGCCTTCGCTTCTGGCTTTGATCATCTTGCTGAATTTCTCAACCAGTTTCAGATAGAACTCGTTGTTCGTGATCAATTCGGGGCCGGTTGTCTGGCCGGAGCCTTCATAGATAAACATCAGCTCGATATCCGAGGCGAAGCCCAGTTCACGACCGCCACATTTACCCAGCGCACAAATAGAAATTCGACAAGGGTCTTCGGTCTCCAGTTGAGGAACGCCATACCGTTCCCGTAACTGCAGATCACAGATGGCATAGGCACCCTGGACGATGACTTCAGCGACATCAGTCAGTTCATCTGAAAACTGTCCAAATTCAGAAATATGACCCAGGATATGTCGCATATCAGTGCGTAACATGGCCCGGTCTTTGAAAGCGTTCAGGCGTTCCTGCTGATCCTCTGCTGAAGTTGCCTCTGCCAGTTCCCTTGCGAGTTCTGCTTTTAACTCTGCAAAGGAAATACGATTTTTTAACTCTTCCACGTTAGCGACTACCGGGAAGAGGTTCGAGTGCTGCAACCGCAGGAAGTCTTCCCAGAGGAAATCACTCACGCCCAGCAGCCGGGCCAGTGCGCTGAGCACGCTGGTACGTTCGAGCGATGAAATTTCTTCTACCCAGTTTGGTTGCTTAAACAAATGCTCCAGGAATTCACGGAAATGCAGTAATGCCGCTTCCGGATTAGGCGAGCGGGGCAGCAGATGGGTAAAATGTTTGATGAGTACGATGGCAGCCCGCAATCCCTGTTGTTGTGCTTCGGCACTGATTTTTTCCCCTTTGTCATCAGTGACATAGAGCACATCACTGACTTTGGTTCCTTCGGAATCAATGACCATTCTGGCGATATCGATGCCACTCATGGACAACGCATTTGTCAGTTCATAGAGGAAGCCGATCGTGTCTTCCGATTGAATCCTTAAGATTGTGTAGCGTGTGTCAGTATCGTTATCCAGTTCAATTTCGACCGGATACAGCATCTGGCTGGCTTGAGGCAAATCGTGCAAAGCCGCCGCGACCCGCTTTGCCAGTTCTCCGACCGCCTCCTCAATTTTTCCGGTTTCTACCTTATGCAGCAGTTCTGTCAGATCATTTTTATAGCTGATCCAGACAGAAGGCTGGATGGCTGCGTCAGATGCTTTGACTTCGAGCACGATGACAAATTTGCGTGCACTTTTTGACTTCTCACTCGGTTTGGGAGCACGACTTTGAGAGGATGCAGCAGGTTTGACCTTCTGATTGGTAAACAGGTGACCTTGCTGGATATCAAATCCATACACAAACAGCAGCCCACAGATCAGGGACAGATCCCCGGTCTGATCGAAGCCCACCATCGTGAGGCGCACCTGGTTTTCCGGAATTTTTTCTGTTTGCAGTTCCACATTATTGGTTTCGCTCAGTTTGCGGGCCATCTGGCTGTGTTTTTCGATTTCCTGCTCACTGAAAACTTTCGTGTAGGATGCCGCCATCATGCCGATCGGATTACTCTCCTGCTCAGACTGAGTCTCGTGCAGACCGGAATCTGAGTGGGAAGCAGAGATGTACTTTTTGAAGATATTTCGTACTGCTTTCCGATGTTGTTCGTAATATTGAACCAGCTGTTGGCCTTCCTGAAAATCGAGTCTGCGTGCCAGATATGCCAGTTCCCGCTCATCGGTTGGCATACGATGTTCCTGGTTATAATGCATTAACTGCAGCGCGTGCTCAATTTTACGGAAAAAGACATAACCACTGGTCAGGTGCCGATATTCGTCTGCCTGAATCAGGCCATGGTCGACCAGCCTGACCAGTCCATCGAGTGTATTGATACTCCGAATCGAAGGATGCTTGGCGCCATTTGCCATCTGCAGGTATTGAGTGGTAAATTCCACATCACGAATGGAGCCTTTTCCCGATTTGACTTCTCCCCAGTCTTTGCCTTTCTTTTTCAATTCCGCTTCAATTCGTTGTTTCATTTCCAGAACGTTTTTACGCACTTCTTCCGGATCGCAGTTGAAAATCTGCGGTTCAATCCGTCGAAAGAAATCAATTCCCAGATTCTGGTTACCGGCGATCACACGCGCTTTGAGCATCGCCTGCTTTTCCCACAGGCGACCATGCCTGGCAAAATAATCGACGTAAGCATCCACCGTCGTGACTAATGCTCCCGATCGGCCCCAGGGGCGCAGTCGCATGTCAACACGATATAAAAAACCTTCTGAGGTGGATTCCATCAGGGACTTGATCAATCGTTGCCCGAGTTGCCAGTACTGTGTTGAGTTGTCACCTGCGATAAAGACAAGGTCAATATCCGAACTGTAATTTAACTCTTCCCCTCCCAGTTTCCCGAACGCCAGTACGGCAAAGTCATCGAGAGGAAGCTTCAATTCTTCAGAGAGAATCGTCAAACAGGTCTGGACCAGTCCATCCGCCAGCAGTGAAAGCTGAACGGTAATGTTTTTCAGGTCCATCAGGCCAAATGTGTCACAGGCACCGATGCGCAGAAGTTCCCACCGCTGGAACCGGCGCAAGATATCAAATATTTCTGCTGTCGATTTCGCTTCCTGTCGCGCTGCCGCCATTGCCTCCGAATAAAACTGCTGCTGGCTTTTAAATTCGGCAATCCGGTTATAACGGGTCAGCCGTTCCAGGTAGTCCGGGTTTTTCAGCAGGATCTCAGTGAGAAACTGGCTGCCCACAAACAACCTGACCAGAATTTCAACGGCGCGGGGATTGTGGGTGAGAAAATTAAGCATGATCTCTGGTTCAGAAACACTGTTGATGAAGCGTTCAAAGTTGATCAGTGATCCATCGGGAGTGGCTGCATCTGTCAAAGCCTGCAAGAGTGTCGGCAGGATTAAAGTCAGTTCTTTGCGGATGCCTTCAGAGGTACACATCTCGCGAACACGGGTTAACGCGCGTTCCTGATCTGTAAATCCAATTCCAGCCAGTATCTGTTGTACTTCCGGATCTGAGGCTGGAACCTGCTGGTCCAGTAGTTTCGCTGCGTTGGAGTAGAGCACGGGTTTATTCATAAAAAAACGGCAGAACCTGCAGAGTGTCAGACCCGGTGTTCAAGATGAGATCAAATCAAGGGTCAGATATTTGCGAGTCTGCTTTTGCGGTGGATAACCTGCTGGATGTTTCCTGAGGGAAGTCCGGCGTACAAAAATCATGTGAGAGGTCTGGCAGTATTATAAAGCCGATGCCGATTCAAAAGAAGGTTCTCCTCCGTTGAAATTGTACGAAATCAGTTGGTTCCTCTGTTCCGAACAGTTGGAACTCCTGACAAAGTAAGCATTATGGAATCCAGTTGCTTTTCTGATCTGTTTATTTTACTCTGAAGTAAAGTGGTTTTCCGTGTTGCAGCTGTGCTGTGTAGAGTCTTCCTGTTATCTCAATCAGAAGAAAATCAATGATCAATCCTGAATCAGTCAGCCGTCGTCAGTTTCTCTCAAGCATGATTGCTACCGCTGGTTCAGCTGCTCTGGCTGGACTTGCCTGTGCTGACAAAGCAGAGTTTCCTCCCACACGTGTGATTACCAAAGGTCCCCGGCATCACTGGTTTGGATATTATGACAAACTGCAGTTCGATCCCAGCAGTCGCTATGTTTTGGGGATGGAAGTGGCGTTTGAGCATCGTTCACCCAAAGAGGATGATGTGATAAAAATCGGAATGGTTGATCTGCAGGATCAGGATCGCTGGATCGAACTGGGGGAATCTTCCGCCTGGAACTGGCAGCAGGGGTGTATGCTGCAGTGGCTGCCTGGCTCAAAAACAAAAGTCATTTGGAACGATCGAGAGCAGGGGCAGTTTGTGAGCCGCATTCTGGATGTAAAAACCGGTGAAGGTCGCACTGTTGCTTCCCCGGTTTATTCAGTGAGCCCGGATGGTAAAACGGCGATCACTCCGGATTTCAGCAGGGTTCAAGACGTCCGGCCCGGCTATGGTTATCCCGGATTTCCTGATCCTCATTTCAAAGATCTGGCTCCACAAGATTCCGGGATTTTCAAAGTAGATCTTGAGACCGGTAAAAGAGAGCTGATTTTGACTCTGGAAGAAATTTCCCGAACCGGCACGATTCCCAATCAACAGCAGGACATTAAACATTATTTCAATCATCTCCTGTTCAGTCCGGATGGCTCCCGCTTTATCACGCTGCATCGCTGGCAATATCCGAATGGCAAACGTCTTTCGAGAATGGTGACGGCGAACCTGGATGGCAGCGATGTGCGAGTGGTTGTGGATAATGGTTTTGTTTCACATTTTATCTGGCGTGATCCTCAACATATTCTGACACAGTCGAAAGCGACTCCCGACAGCCCCTCCTGGGGGGATTTTCTGGTAAAAGATGTATCGCAGGGAAAATTACAGCAAGTCGGAAAAGGAGTGCTGGATAATGGCGGACATCTGACTTATCTGCCGGGCAATGAATGGATCCTGAATGATACTTATCCCAAAGGGAAGTCACGGATTCAGACACCTCATCTGTACCATGTCACTTCTGGTAAGCGAATTGATCTGGGACATTTTCATTCTCCCGCCATCTATACTGGTGAGTGGCGAGTGGATACCCATCCCCGTTTCAGCCCCGATGCGAAGTATGTCTGTATTGACAGTCCGCACAAAAATGAGGGGCGACAACTGCATTTGATCGATATCTCAAAGATCGTCGGGCAATCCTGAATCGCGTGCGTAGCCGGGGGCTGGCGCGTTTCGCATTTGACCAGAGCGTCTCTCAGGCTGAAATACCTGGTTTCAATGATCCTGGAGACGCTACAGAAAAACTGCACACAATCTAATTGATTGCGGCTTTTTCTTTTGTCTCAGGCTCGGTTGGTTTTTCAGGCAGCGCTTCCTGTGAGATTGCAAGTTGATAGAATTTATTTCTTGTCAAAGCACGCTCCAGCGCCCCCATGTCAACGGGGCTTCTGTTCGTGAACGAGATTTCTTTCTTATGAGGATTGAACTGGATCGATTTCTGATCGACCCACACAAATCCCTTCAGGCTGCGCTGCACAGATTCTTTAGCGTCATCACCGCCGTAAACTCCGTAGAGTATGACATATTTCTGACTGGGCTTACTTGGACTTGCTGTTGACGCTGGGTTTGACATCTTGGAAGGATTCGCTGTCGCTGCGCCGTAATTCTCGTATTTCGTTATATTTTCGGGAGTGAGACGAGTCGGCGTTGAGTCGATAGAAATCCCCACACCCGATAAAATGTTATTCACCTGATAGTTAATTTCTTTGTCACCAGTGGCTCTGATAAAGACCCATTTATCTTCATAATTGATTTTTAGTGAGCCAGGAATATAGCGATCCAGTTGCTTCAATTTGATCTCTGCAATCCGGGCAGCATTATTTTTATCAAATCTAATGCCGTTTGCGGAAAAGATTTTGAACAATAGCCCCTGGCTGCTGTCGGACGAATTTGGGTCATTGTTTATTTTTTTGATGACGGGCGGATCTCGATCCAGGGTGACTGCATTGGCCATGTTGTCTTGTGCGCAGAGCTGCGGCAAGTCTTCAGGAAGTTTACCGGTAAACTTGAAGCTGAGTAACTGATTCTGCAGATCGAGTCGAACTGATTTCTTGATATATCCCGCTACAAGTCGTTCTAAACTGATCTCCATTTTATCTTCAATGGATTTCGCCCAGAAAGCAGGTTGGCTCTTCATCGCATTTGTATAAAAATCGTTATATCCTGTGACTTTAAAGATGACCCTCTGTTGAGGAATACTGGGATCAGGTTTGTCCTTAAATTCCTGATTCTGAAATCGCATTTTCATTTTTTCGATTCTGGCGCGAGATGCCTCTCTTTGTTCTCTGATTTTTTTATTGATCTCTACCATGGAATCAGGTAACGCCTTCGGGGTCGTATTGGGTGTTGAATCAGGCGTCGATCGAGGCTGGGGTCTTTGCTGTCCGGTAATTCTTTCTTTGATCCACCTGATCCCGTTTGGAATTCCTTCGTCAATCATTGTCTGGTAATGGTCGAAGCCACTACTGCTAACGAATTTGACATCGATCCCTTGTTTCTGTAATTGTGCAGCAAATATCTTTGTATTCGAATAGGAAGTGACCTGGTCGCCGACTGAGTGAAATAAGAACACCGGACAATTAATCTTTTCGGTATAATTGACGGGAGCCGATACACGAATAAATTCTTCTACATCTGGAATGATGCTTTTGAAGATGGGCAGGTTTTCCTTGAAAAACCCCCGCGGATCAACTGCCGGGGCGTAGGCCAGGCAACCTTTGAGTTGATGCGAATTATCTTGAAATGCGTTGGTGAAGTACTCAGCGAAAAGTAAAGAAAGTGTACCAGCGGAACTATGTCCTGCGATAAAAATATTATCGCGGTCAATACCCGGGACCGTTTCTTCAGCCTGGAGAAACGCATTGATACAATTGATGATTCCAGCCTGGCTTTTACGAAACTTCATATGAGCCGCTGCAAACTGATCGTTGGTTGTATTTTCGATGTCGCCAATATATCCATCAATGGAAAATGTGACGACAGCAAAACCTGCTTTGATATAGGGTTCATGTTCCGAATCAAGAGAGACATCGTTCAGTTCGATATCCATACCCGTTAAGAGAGTTGCCCCTGCCGGAGGAACCAGAACGCAGGGGACCTGTGTATTCTCAGGAATGTTGGGGGGGAGATAAACCTTGAATTTCTGAGTACTGCCCGTAGCCGTTTTTTCACCAGGGCAGACGAGATCATACACTTTGCCCGAGGATGCCGTTTGACGTTCCTGAAACACCTGATCGCCTTGCACTCCCTGGTGAGGCCAATTTGTTTCAAGATGGTCAACGGCAGGGAGATTCAATTTCTTCGCATCACTTAGATCTGCTCCTCCCGCCAGTTGATCGCGCATTGCAGCTGGATGAGTGGTCCGTGGAACGAAGACCTTGATCAGGATGAATGTGAAAAAGAGCAGCAAGATGCCTCCTGCGACTAGGATTAAAGGCAGGAATCGATTCGATTGAGTCGATCCAGTCCTTGATCGTATTTTAGGGGGAATCGCTGGAGGCCTCACATTTTTCTTAGGGGGTGATCTATTATCCGCTGGACCGTTACTTAGATCTGCTTCCCAGTTATCAAATTCATCGTCGGGCACGCTGAATGATGATTCACTTTCTTCTCCAAAGAATTCCTCAGCGAGAGTCGATGGCTTCGACTTCTTTTTGCTCGAACTTGACTTAATGGAGACTGGCTCCGGAATGACGAAGGGGGTCTCGCATTTGGGGCATTTCACTTTTTTCCCAAATGCGGACTTGTTTTTAATTTTAAATGAGGCCACACAGTGTGGGCATTTGATTAGGAGTGGATCGATCATCGAAGCATCTCTGGCGTATCAGATGGAAGAATAAGCTGTTGAAACAGATGCAATCTGATTCTCCAGAGTGCATCACATTTTAACATCGTGTCTTTCGTACTATTGCAATTGGTTCCATTGTTCCAGGAGACGCAACAGTAAAACCGGACACAGTCTAAAATAATTCTACTGGTTGCCAGTACACGATGCAATTTGTATCTGCTTAATTCCCCGTCTGCAGCTGAGTCATCAAATAGAATTACTCAGCTGCCTGGGGCACACGTTCTGTAAGAATCGATTTGAGCTGGTGTACTTCCCGTTTCAGTTCATGAACCTCGTTTCGCAGTTGCTGTAACGATTCCCGTACTTCGTGGCGGAGGCCATGCTCTGGATGATGCATGTGTTCCAGGTGTTGCTGCAGGCGTTGCTCTTGTTCTTCTGCTTCGCGGCGTACCTGATGTGCCAGTTCGGGGAGGCCAGCGTCCTGCAGGTGTTCCGCTGCGACTTGTATTTTCTGAATCCGGTGTCGTTGCTGATCCATATGACGCTCATGCTCTCGACGGGCTTGAGGGTGTGGATTCCCGGGGCGATCATCAAGTTCCGGGTGTCGTGCAGATTCTCTTTCGTGGTCGGGGCGACGTGTGTGTGCTCGCCGTTTTTCATGCCTGGCTTCTGTTTCCAGATAGCGGTCGATCGCTCTTGAAAGTGTTTGCTCTGCCACTGGAACGGGGGGTTGTGCCTCGACTTTAGTGTCAAAGGAAAAGGGAGTCTCTGAATTCAGCAGGCTGGCAAGAACGAGAATGACTAAAATAGTAGCGAGCGTCGACTTCATGGTTCACAGTTCCAGTGGCTTCGAGGGATGAAACGATAAGGAGTCATATCAACAGCGCATTATCATACCCGTCCGTGAACGGTGAGTCGAGATATTCATTAAAACGGATGTGTCACAAGCCTGCAGTACTATATGTTGCCAGAGTTCTGATCGATTTCAGGCAGAACGCTGGCGGACCTGAGCACTAAGCAGGCTCTGGTATTGCGGGCAGGAATCAACGAGAGCGTGATGTGGTCCGGTAGCGACAACCTTGCCGGAATCCATGACAACGACTCGGTTCGCAAATTCCAGCAGACTTTGACCGACAGAATGTGTGATGATAAATACGGTTCTGCCGGGTGCAAACTCTCTCAAGGCCTTATGAATCAGGATTTCACTCTGCGAATCGATGGCGGATGTCGCTTCGTCGAGAATCAGAATATCCGGATTTCGGAGGATCGCACGTGCGAGTGCAATGCGCTGTCGCTGTCCGCCGGAGAGTTCGTGACCTTTTTCTCCCACATTGTAGAGCAGCCCATCTGGCAACTGTTCAGCGAATTGCGATACATGAGATTTCTTGGCGACGGATTCGATTTCCAGTCGGGATGCATTCGGCCGACCGTAACGGATGTTTTCGAGAATCGAATCATCAAACAGCATGGTTTCCTGGGAGACCACCCCGATGTGATTTCGCAGATCCTTCAAACGGATATCCCGGATATCAACTTCATTGATAAAAATGTTACCTTTGTCGGGATCATAAAAACGGGGGAGTAGATTGACGAGTGTCGATTTTCCGGAACCATTTTCGCCCACAACGAGTACGACTTCCCCCGCATTGATTTCGAGGTTGACGCCATCCAGAATCGGTTCGTTATTACGTGTCGATTCTTTACGCTGCGCGTAAGTGAAATCAATCTTATTGAATTTGACGGTCTGCACTTCCGCAGGGAAGCGTTGCGGTTCATTCGTTTCCTTGACCAGTGTTTCGCGGTCGATGATCTGGAAAATCCGTTCCAGGGCAGCGGCTGTTTTTTTCAGTTTGGAATAGACTGAGGACATCTTGCGGGCAGGATCGGAAATCCCGGCCAGCAAGGCGTACATCATCGAAAGTGTGGCGATATCCATGGGGGTTGCGGAGAGCTGAATCCCCCAGATTTCTGTCTTTTGACGCAGCACCAGATAAGAGCCGGGAATCAAAGCGATAAAGATGGCCATCAGTCCCAGCATTTCCGTGGTAGGGCTGGTCAGCGAATCAATGCGGAGAATTCTGAGTGCTTTCTTAAAGAACTCTTTATTCTCATGATGAAAACGGTTGCGGTGCTTACGGGCGCCGTTAAATGCGATGATGACCTTAGAGCTATCGAATGACTCCTCCAGTGTTTTATAAATCCGGGACATGCTTTCCATCATTTTTTGACTGGCATGTTTCAGCGTTTTACCGATTTTGTAAAATACAATCGCAATCAGTGGTGCGAACACAAACGAGAGCAGCGTGAGTCTCCAGTTGACCAGGAAGGCAAAAATGATACATGCCAGCGCCTTGAGCGGTTCCCGGACAATCTTGCCTCCCATCAGGGTGAGCCCCTGGGAGAGCTGCTGCATATCGAAAGTAAACCGTGACATCAGCGATGCCGTTCCTTCAGAGGAGATGCTCTGATAATCCAGATCAAGTACTTTACGAAAACATTCCTTGCGGATGGCCATCGTCACCAGTTCTACGACCCCGCCCACCATGACATCCTGCGTGAAGATAAAGATGCCTTTGATGAAAGTGGTAATCAGCAATACTCCCAATATGATTGCGAAGGTGTCAAACTGATCTTCGGGGATACGGCTGATGACGTTTGTCTGGATCCACTTGAGTACGAGCAGTTTTTGCGAAGCCGAGTTCAGCTTGGTCTGCTGACGGGTATGCTCACTGAGCAAATCGACGGGGGCGGCTGCCAGGTCCGTTTGTGTGAGTGTGGTGTCAGTTTTGTTTTCTTCAGATTTCTCAATCGGATTCTGGGACTGAATCGAATTGGAGAGGTCCTTCAGGACCCTTGATTTATCCTGTATGGTTTTTTCTGTTTCACTGATCTGGTCCTGTACGTATCCGCC
The DNA here is from genome assembly GCF_007746795.1 of Gimesia algae. Lineage (NCBI taxonomy): Bacteria > Pseudomonadati > Planctomycetota > Planctomycetia > Planctomycetales > Planctomycetaceae > Gimesia > Gimesia algae. The sequence continues at coordinate 5,876,496 of NZ_CP036343.1, read as the reverse complement.
CAGGGTTTCCCCTTGCAGCAGAACCTTGACCACCAGAAAAGTGACGGAAAGATTCGCCCCCCAGAGGACCGCGACCATGATCGCAAAGAAGAAGGAAACGACCAGTCTTTTACGGTAGGGCCAGACGTATTGTATTAATCGCGTAAAACTGTTCACAGGATTCACTCTAGTCTATGAGTAAGGTGGTGTTGCTCTAAGTCTATAATATGTCGTTAGATAGATGCTGTTGTATGCTGCCTGAATCAGGTATTTCACGAGTTCGGGATTGGTAGAAACTCGATGAAATCCGTGAATTAAACTAGGAATTGCAAATCAGGTCCAGACGAGATTTTAAGTTCTGCGTATCTGGACAATATGCCAGAGGTCTTATGCAGCAGATTCGGACTGTGATTGCTGTGAGAAATGCGAACTAATTGAAGATCGGGAGTGTCGTGAGTAGAGGCATTTGTGTGAAAATTGTGATATGCTGCCAGCCGACGGTCTGCGTTTCTACTTCCCTGCTATTACAATTCCGGCGATTGTATTCTGCGCTCATTTATCCTGAATCGGATTGTGCAAGATGGACTCCTCGTCCCTCAAAAATCAGAATGGCTTTGTGCAACCGGGAAGTTTACGTGAACTGGCGAATGTGGCGATACCCCTGGTGCTGAGCTGTGGTTCGCTGTCCATTATGCATGTCATGGACCGTATCTTCCTGTCCTGGTGGTCAACAGATGCAGTCGCTGCTGCTTTACCTGCTGGCATGATTCAATGGGCCATCATGTCAATTGCGATGGGCATGGCCACATATGTGAATACCTTTGTGGCACAGTATGAAGGTGCGGGCCAGAAGCAATTTGTTTCAGAATCGGTCTGGCAGGGATTTTATCTGGCGTTAATCTGGGGAGGCATTCTGTTACTGGGAATCCCTCTCTCCAGTACTTTTTTTCACTGGATCGGTCATGCGCCGGAAATCCAGACCCTGGAAGTCGATTATTTTTCGATTCTCTGCCTGGGATCAGGTCCCTCATTAATTTCGACCGTACTCTCCTGTTTCTACACAGGTCGCAGCAAAACCATGGTCGTCATGTGGGTGAATCTGGCGGGGGTACTCGTCAATATGCTCCTGGATTACCTGCTGATCTTCGGGGCAGGGCCAATCCCAGCCATGGGAATCAAGGGGGCCGCCATTGCAACCGTACTGGCTAATGTAGCGACAATGGCTTTTTATGCTGCGATCATCTTTGCCAGACATGAAGCCCGGGAGTATGGATTACTCAATCATTACCACTGGAATCAGAGTCTGCTCATGCGATTGATTCGCTATGGATTTCCCAATGGTATGCTGTTTTTCGTCGATATTGTCGGGTTCACGCTGTTTGTGGTTCTGGTCGGACGAATTGGAAAGATTGAACTGGCCGCCACGACGATCGCTTTTAATCTGAACTCACTGGCATTTGTACCTATGATGGGAGTCGGAACGGCCGTGATGACTCTGGTCGGCAAACGCATCGGCGAGGGACGACCACAACTGGCTGTCACGACGACCTGGAAAGCGTTTATTGTTTCGATTTTATATATGTCCGTTTTTGCTGTCATTTATGTGGGGTTACCCGAATTATTACTCAGACCATATCGACCAGAAGTCATGACAGAAGAATTTCAGCAGGTGAGGCAGATGACGTTTGTTCTGCTGCGATTTGCTGCGTTATTTTCATTATTTGATGCGCTGGCCGTGATCTTTGGATCGGCGATTCGCGGAGCCGGCGACACCCGGTTCTGTATGATCTATTCACTGATCACGGGTTGGACCATCATGGTCATTCCGACCTTTCTGATCTGGAAATACGCTGACGAAAAAATATTTGGCAGCTGGACCGCCTGTACTGCCTATATTGGCGTGTTAGGATTTGGTTACCTGATTCGCTTCCAGGCAGGACACTGGAAAAAAATGCGGGTCATTGAAGAGCACTTTACCGATCCGGTAATCAAAGAACTCGATGAACCTGTTCAGGAGGCATTGTCCTGACTCAGCGACGGAGATTCCAGTTCTCGGTCGCATATTTTTCCTGTACCAACTGTTGCACGCGATTGAGGGGCAATACGGGTTCCGGTTCAGTTGCCTGCCAGGATTTGATCAGCGAGTCTCTGAGTTGAGCAGGATTGATCGCATAATTAGTGACAAACTCAAGATGATCGCGGCGGGATCGGTATTCGGGTTCACGTTCGGGGCTGGTTAAATACCGGGGAATGCGGTCGAGATCAAAATCGTAGAGAATCGTGCCATGATGCAGGAGCGTGGTGGTTAGCCACCGCTGGGAATTCCCGGAAAATTTGTGTCCCTCCACAGTCAGATCACTGATGCCACGCACTTCGACCATCAGCTCTGGTTTGAGTTGATTGAGGGTTCCGGAGATACGATTCAATATTTCTCGCGTCGTGGCTTCAATACCGGCCAGATGCTGTTCGGCTGTAATTCGCAGGAATAACGAATAGATAAAACAGCCCGGTCCCAGCAAAACGGTTCCCCCGCCCGTACAGCGACGGAGTACGGGAATCTGATCCTGCTGGCAAGCCGCCTGATTCACATTTTCAGCGATCTGATTCGAACTGCCCAGGACAACCGCATATTGGTCCACTTCCCAGATTCTCAGACAACCCAGAGAATCCTGTTGATTGATCTGATACAACAGGCTCTCATCCAGCGCCAGATTTTCAGCAGGAGTGGATAATGTCGTGTCGGAAAAGTGACAGCGGCGATCAGACATCTCAGAAATTGAGTGCCCGTTTATCTACGGCCAACGCTGCTTCTTTGACCGCTTCTGCTAATGTCGGATGTGCGTGACAGCAGCGGGCGATATCTTCGCTGCTGGCCCCAAATTCCATCGCGACGGCGCACTCGGCAATCAGATCTCCGGCGCGAGGCCCGAGGATGTGAACCCCCAGGACACGGTCGGTCTGCTTGTCTGCCAGCATCTTGACTTTGCCTTCAGTCTGACCCATGGCGCGGGCACGGCCATTAGCCATGAAGGGGAAGACTCCTTTACGGTATTCGATGCCTTCTTCTTTCAGTTGTTCTTCCGTTTTTCCGACGGCAGCAATTTCCGGATTGGTATAAGCAACACTGGGAATGGCATCGTAGTTGACGTGTCCGTAACCTGTCACCAGACGTTCGGAGAATGCAACTCCTTCGTCTTCAGCTTTATGAGCCAGCATGGCTCCGCCGATAACATCACCAATGGCGAAAATGCCTTTGACGGCGGTTTCGTAATGGTCATTCACGGGAATGAATCCCCGCTTGTCCAAGGCGATACCGATTTCTGCCAGACCCAGATTTTCCGTATTCGGACGTCTGCCGACCGCAACGAGAACACGCTCACAGCGAATGGACTTTGCATCTGCAATTTCGACATCACAGGTTTTACGATTTGCTTTGACTCCGGTCACCCGGCAGCCGAGCTGGAATTCAATTCCCTGTTTTTCGAAGATCTTCTGTGCCTCTTTGGCGATTTCAAAGTCCGTGGTAGGCAGGATGCGATCCAGGTATTCCAGTACGGTGACTTTCGCTCCCAGGCGACTCCAGACGGCACCTAATTCCAGGCCGATTACACCGCCGCCGATCACAACGAGATGTTTGGGAACCTGGTCGTAGGAAAGTGCTTCCGTACTTGTCCCCACGCGGTCGCCGTCGAGTTCGATTCCCGGCAGAGTGGATGGTTCGCTGCCGGTGGCAATCAGAATGTATTTTGCTTCCAGCTCGGTTTTTTCTTCTCCGTTATCAACAGAGACTTTTCCCGGTGCTGTAATTGTGGCGTGACCGGAGTAGCGAGTGATTTTGTTTTTCTTGAACAGGGAATCAATGCCGCCGCCCATGGTTTTGACGGTTCGGTCTTTCTGACTGAGCATTTTCTCCAGGTCGAGCGACAGCGAACCGACGTTGATGCCGCGATCTTTGAAGGTGTGCTCTGCTTCTTTATACAGCTCACTCGATTCGAGCAGCGCTTTGCTGGGGATGCAACCGACTCGCAGACAGGTCCCGCCGAGCATGCGTTCTTTTTCGATACAGGCGACATTTAAACCCAGTTGAGCAGCACGGATCGCTGCAATATAGCCACCGGGGCCAGCACCGATAATAACCAGATCGTGGTTCATTTTCTCATTTTCCTGCAGTGACAGGAAACCTTTCCAAGCCTCTTAAGATGTGCGTTTGATTCTCAGACTTCCATCAGCATGCGTGATGGTTCTTCCAGGACCTCTTTGACTCGTTTGAGGAAGACCACAGCTTCCCGACCGTCAACGACACGGTGATCGTAAGTCAAAGCGATATACATCATGGGACGAATCACGACCTGGCCGTTGATGGCGACAGGGCGTTCCTGAATTCCATGCATACCCAGCACACCACTTTGAGGCGGGTTCACAATCGGAGTGGAGAGCAGTGATCCGTACACACCACCATTGGTAATGGTGAAGGTGCCCCCCTGAAGTTCTTCGAGGCTGATCTTGTTCGCTTTGGCGCGTTGGCCGAAGTCATTGATTTTGAGTTCAATGTCCGCAAAACTGAGTCGCTCTGCGTTGCGCAGAATGGGAACGACCAGTCCTTTACCACCACCGACGGCGATGCCGATGTCATAGTAGTTGCGGAAGACCAGGTCGGTTCCGCGAATTTCTGCATTGATCTGTGGATAGAGGTTCAAGCCATCAACCACGGCTTTAATGAAGAAAGACATGAAGCCCAGTTTAACATCGTATTTCTTGAGAAACATATCTTTGTACTTGGCCCGCAGATCCATGACGGCTGACATGTCGACTTCGTTGAATGTGGTCAGCAGGGCGGCGTTGGACTGCGCTTCGACGAGGCGTTCCGCAATCTTTTTGCGGATCGGGCTCATGGGGACAATTTCTTCTTCGCGGAAGGCACCGTTGTCTGAACCGCTGGGCGTCTGAAAGCTGAGGGCGTCTTCTTTCAGAATTCGTCCCCCCGGTCCAGTCCCTTTGACATCCGCAGGGCTCAGCCCTTTTTCCGCCATCACACGTGCGGCAGCCGGCATGACTCGATCACCGGATCCGGCGGGTGCGCCTTGACTGGCAGCGGGAGCAGACGCTGATTCTGCTTTGGCCGGGCCCTTTTCCGGAGCAGGATCCTCAGCTCCTGCGGGGCGTTCTGCTTCTTCGAGATAGCCGATGACTTCACCGACGGCTGCCATCTCCCCGGTTTTTTTCAGGATTTCGATAATGATCCCGTCCAGCGGAGCGGGCACATCGAAGGTGGCTTTATCGGTTTCGAGCTCGACAATTTCACTGTCCTGAGCGACCCATTTTCCTTCAGCGGCGTGCCAGGCTCCGATTTGGACTTCGGAGATGGATTCCCCCACCGAGGGGACTTTAATTTCAACAGACATCGGACACAATACTCCAACCGAGTCACGGGAAAAAACGTATGTTTTCAGACTTATTTCAGATGATTTTCTTCAATTTGCGAGCAGCAGTTTCGATTATGACTTCTTAAGAAAGCCAGCACAATTCCCGCGTACAGGGAAGATGATAATCAGGAAAAACTTTTGAACGGAATCGAACGAAACAGGCAACTGCCTGCAGATTAGCGTGGTTCCATAAAAAAACGCTGGTCTTTTTATCGGCTTTTCAGCCAGACCAGCGTTTAGTTTATCCCGGTTCACTCATTATCGAACCAGATGGAACAAGTCGCATTGCCGGTATCATGAGGATTTACCGGGAAAACGGTGCCCTTTTGCTTTGGTGTCGACACGATACAGCGAAGTGCGTGCGGTAATGAACAGGCTCGCATTATCTTTTCCGCCAAAGGTCACATTCGCGGGTTTTTCGGGGACTTGAATAATGCCCAGCAGTTTCCCTTCAGGAGAGAAAACCTGCAGTCCCAACCCCGAGGTAATATAGAGATTTCCATTGGTATCGATCGTCAGACCATCGCCGCCTCTGCCTGGTTCGGGCGTCCCAGGTTCCTGCTTCAGGCTGCAGAAAACACGGCCTTTGCCGATTTTACCAGGAGCAGTCACAGGATAAGCCCACATTTCTTTTGACATGCTGGGAATGACGTAGAGTGTCTTTTCATCAGGGGAAAGGATCACACCGTTCGGGGCTTTTAAATCATCCACCAGACGCGTGACTTCGCCCTCCGCCGAGCGATAGTAGACGGCGACTTTACCCTGTGGCAGTGGTTCAGGAGCCCGAAAATGAGGATCTGTGAAGTAGATGCCTCCTGTTCGATCAATGACGAGATCATTGGGGGCGTTGAATCGCTTCCCTTTGTATTCCGGAGCCAGCGGTGTGACTTTTTTGTTTTTCAGGTTGATACTGACCAGGCGTCCGTCCATTTCACAGGCCAGCAGCTTGTTTGACCCATCGAGCATCAGGCCATTGCAATGATTGGAGGGCTCCAGGAAAGTGGACAGTTTTCCTTTTGTGTCGACCTGATAGATTTTATTATCGGGGATATCCGTGAAATAGAGGTTTCCCTGCAGATCAAACGCGGGGCCTTCCGTAAATTTGAAATCAGTAAACAGTTTAACGGGCTTGCTGACGGGGCCTACGCCGGGGATCTCGGCCTGGTCTTCCGCCTGTGTTATCGCAGCAGACAGGGAAAGCATCAGAGCCACTGCAGTCCAGTTCAGTATGTTTTTCATCGGAGACTCCTTGGAGTAAGAGTTCAGCAAAATGGGGGACATCAATTCTTCCTATTAGAGCCTGTCAACAACACAAAATTCAACCATCTGACGAATCGGATTGCCGTATCAGTGGAAATCGATCCGTCCATGAGGGACACTTGGCGTAGAGAATTACTGCGCAATAAAGTGCTTTTAGGCGTGAATAGAGAGCTTGATGAGAGGTGAAATGTCGATGGATGCCGTTAGGCTGTTAAAACAACTGATTGCGATTCCCAGCGTGAACCCGATGGGTCGCGCTGTTACCGGTGATATCTACTTCGAAGGCAGGCTGACCCAGTTTTTATGCAATTATTTTGCAGAACTGGGGGTCGAATATGAATCGATCGAAGTCGTTCCCGGTCGAAATAACGTCATTGCCCGCACGGCTCCTAAACCGGGTGTCCCCACGATTCTGATGGATGTTCACCAGGATACCGTTCCCGTCGAAGGCATGATTGTCCCTCCTTTTGAAGGCACGGAAAAAGACGGAAAGATTTACGGCCGCGGCGCCTGTGATGTCAAAGGCAGCATGGCGGCAATGCTGATGGCATTTACCCGCCTGGTCAAAGACAATCCTCCCGATGCTGCGAATGTGATTCTGTCCTGCACGTGTGATGAAGAAGCGACCGTCAAAGGCATCAATCACCTGGTGCAGCTCTGGGAAAACCCGAGTGGCCTGAGTCAAATTCTGACCGAGCCTCCCGATCTGGGGTTAGTTGCCGAACCGACCATGCTGGATATTGTCGTAGCACATCGGGGCGCCACCCGCTGGAAAATCAAGACGACGGGAAAAGCCTGCCATAGTTCCCAACCCAACGATGGAGTGAATGCCATTTACAAGATGGCGGATGTCATCAAGGCGCTGCAGACGCACGCGGATGAACTCGCAGCTCGGGATGCACACCCTTTATGTGGTCCGCCGACCTTGAGTGTTGGCGTGATCGAAGGGGGCGAAAGTGTCAACATCGTGCCTGACTGGTGTACCATCGAAATTGACCGACGCGTCATTCCCGGCGAAGACGGGATCGAGGTTATGAACCAGGTGGAAGAATATTTAAAGCAGACACTCCCATTCGAATTCGAGATGCTGCCGCCATGGATCACCGGAGTTTCCCTGTCCGATCATAATAATGGAGAATGGAGCGACCGACTGTTGTCCGTCATTGATCAACTGGAACCAGGCCACAAAAAAGTGGGTGTGCCTTATGGCACGCATGCGGCCCGTGTGAATCAGGGAGGGGTCCCTTCAATGGTGTTCGGTCCCGGTTCGATTGCCCAGGCGCATACCGTCGATGAATGGATTGACATCGAAGAGCTGCTGAAATCGGAAGAAGTCTACTACCAGTTCTGCGCCAACGCAGCCCGGGGTGTGTAACAGTCTGATTGTCCTTACTTCAATTGGCGCAGGTTGCGGGTCATGTGTCCGCATGCCTGGTGAGGTTCAATTCGTGCCCGCTTTCGATGGCAACAGAAAACAGTCAGGGTAGTACCGGATGGAATCCGGTATTGCCGCAGGCAACAGGAGGTCGCAGTGCAGACTATGTGGAGAGTGCGTGTGCCTCAAGCTCATTTATTCAAACAATTGGGTTTCTCTGTTGTGAATTAATCTCGTAAGCTGGGACCTCCTGCTCGCTGCGCTCGGCCCGAATTACATTCGGGCTCACCCCCTGGTGATTTCTTTCCAAAAAACTTCTTGACAGTTAATACCTAGAGCGGCTATATATGGAATATGTAGTCATCCTATGTATCGGAGGATAAGCGATGAATCCGCAATTATTTGCAGGCACCATGGAGATGCTCGTTCTGGAACTGGTTTCCGAAGGGCCCACTTATGGCTATGAAATTACGCAGCGCGTCACGAATCGTTCAGCCAATGAGTTTGAGCTGAAAGAGGGGAGTCTGTATCCGGCGTTGCATAAGCTGCAGCGTAAAAAACTGTTGAAGTCGTTCTGGCGAGAAGTCGATGGTCGTCGACGGAAATATTACGAACTGACGATCCAGGGGCAGAAAGCGCTCAACGAGAAACGACAGGAATGGAAGCAGTTCTCCTCAGCCATCGAACGCATTCTGGGAGCTCAAAGTGGTCTGGCCTGAGATCAGTATCGAAGATTTTCCACCGCGACGGGACGATGAGCCTTCATCGCTGCGTCAGGATATTATCGATGAACTCAGCGACCATTTTGCGTGTGCCCTGAATCGGGAACTGTTAAAGAACTCTGACGAAAGTCTGGCGAAACAACGTGTTATTCAAAACTTCGGCGATCCCATCAAAATCGCCCGTCAGCTCTGGCTGGACGCAATGAAGGAGAAAATCATGTCACAACGTATTATGACCGGAATCTCTGCTGTGATGGCGGTGTGTTGTATCGCCGTGGTGGGCTTTGCCTGGATCCTGGTGCAGGAAAGCCGGGTGGTGAACCAGAAAATGCTGGAACAACTGGCGACGATCGCCGATCGACCTCAGCCCGTTGCAGCAGTTGGTAGAGAACAGCAGATCCTGGATCAACTGAAGGAATTGAGAGAGGAACAACAGGCTGCCGCCAGTGCTACAGTTGAGGGAATGAATCAGATCTCCTTCCAGCTCGTTCAAGACAACAAAGACAAAATACCTGCAGTCGGTTTTACGGGCACACTGATAAAAGACGGAACTCCTTCAGAGACTTTCACGTTGGAAGCCGCCAGTAATGCAGAGGGGCAACTCGATTTTGGGAAACTACCCTGGGGGAAATATCAACTGAATTTGAATGCTCCCTGGGGTGAGTCTTTTCATCAGCATGTCTCGGTCATCCCAGGACGGAATTATTCACAGGAAATCATTTGCCCAGCTGCGGTGCCGGCACAAGTTCCCGTCCAGTTTCAAGTGAAATGGCCTGGCGAATTCAACGCAGAAGACTGGGTTCTGTTATGTGACTTGCGTCATGCCTCAGGCCGGAAGCAGCAGGTGGAGAGCAGTAGACTCATTCAAGATAAAAACTGGATTTACCAACAGGATCCGACTGAAGATTCCACTGGTGTCTATCTCATCAATAATCAGAATTTAATTACAGCTTGTCCTTTAGCTAAAGACGGAGAATACAAAGACATTAATATGCAGCATCTGGGCGAAACCACCTCGGTAAAGATGAGTCAGGGAAAACATGTTTTGCCTGATCTGGTTCTGGTTCAGAAAAACGATTTACAGAGGCTGACGGAATTGAATGAAAAGCAAAACTATAACATTTTAAACAACAGTAGATCTAACGTCGGTAGTTATAGTCTGAAATATCGTGCAATGATGGGAGGAACAGAGGGGTTTGGCACAATCGAAGCTCATACTTTTCTTATGCTCCCCTTTCGAAATGCCCCCATTCATTTAACCCAGGTTGATCTGATGAACGTGAATGAAGCACCACGGTATGCAGACGGGATCGAATTATCAAAGCGCCTTGTCTTTACAGCATCTCAAGACGAGAAAAATCTCTGGGAAATCAAATTACCTTACCTGGAAAATCTCAAGATGCCCCAGAGAATCGGCGGTGCGGGTCAGGGCTTATTCTAAGATAAACGGTTTCAAAAATCGTTTGCTAACTACAGGAGTAGAACGTGAACTGGCCTGAGATCAGCATCGAAGATTTTCCGCCCGAGCGTGACGACGAACCGTCATCACTCAGGCAGGACATCATTGATGAACTCAGCGACCATTTCGCGTGTGCCCTGAATCGGGAACTGTTAAAGAACTCAGACGAACAGCTGGCGAAACAGCGTGTACTAAATCAATTCGGCGATCCCATCAAAATTGCCCGCCAGCTCTGGCTGGACGCGATGAAGGAGAAAATCATGTCGCAACGCATTATGACCGGAGTCTCTGTCACCGCGGCAGTCTGTTGCATTGCCGTGGCGGGAATTGCCTGGTCGATGATGAAACAGAATGAACGTCTGAATTTGAAAATGCTGGAGCAGTTGGCTGCTTTAGCAGATCGACCTCAATCTGTTACAGCGTCTCAAGTGGATCAACAGATTCTGAAACAACTGGAAAAGTTAAACGAGAGGCAGACTGGTCAGGCGGCATCCATTTCAGATTTATTGAGCCCCATCACCTTTCAGCTGGTCCAGACTGGTAAAGAGTTGAAGCCGGCAAGCGGTTTTACAGGACAGCTGACAAAGCGAGGCAGTAAGACCGACACATTCACGGTCAAGGCGATCAGCGACGAAACGGGTAAACTCAATTTTAAACGTCTCCCCTGGGGGCAGTATCAATTGACCATCACCGCTCCTTGGGGCGAGAATCTGAAAACGAAAATGATCTCCACCATTCCCGGCCGCGAGTATGAGAGTACTATCGTCTGCCCCGCACAACCGCCTGAAAAAGTCTCGGTCGTTTTTGAAGTTGATCAGACAAAACAAACCGATGAAGAGCAGGGGTATCTGTTGTGTGATTTTCGAAATCGGATACTTTCCAAAACACAAGATACATTCTCCCTGGTTACGCCGCGAAAGGTTGAAGGTTCATACTGGTATTATACTCATGACCTGGCCGATCATCCGGATCAGGGAGTTTACCTGATCGATTTGAAAATGAACAAGGTGGTAGCGTGTCCCTTGGATGAACGCGGGATGTTTATTGATCTGAATCCGGAGCAATTAAAACTACAGGATTCCGTAAAACTGGAAGAGGGGATTTACGAAGATCCTGCACTTTATCTGTTACAGAACAAAGATCTGTCCCGGTTGTCTGAGCTGAACCGGTTGGAGTACTTCGGGGTCGTAAAACTTGATGATACGCGTGAGATGAGAATTCTGGCAGCCCGTAATGCGGGCCCTCGCATGCTGGTTCGTCCCTTTGAATCAATCAAAATGCAACCAAAAGCACAAAAGTTGCTTGAGCAAAGATATGGCGTCGTCGCGAATAAACTCAGTGGAGTTCAGTTTCCTGATGCAATCCGCTTCGATGCATCAACGGCAGATTCCAATATCTGGAAGATGACGCTTCCCGAGTTAGATACCCCCCCCACTGTAGAATTCGTTTCTGTGATCGATTCTTTTCAGTAAGACTAAAACTGTTTGTGAGATGTTCAATTAAAGAAGGAATTCTAAGTGGCCTGGCCTGAGATCAGCATTGAAGACTTTCCACCGCGACGGGACGATGAACCGTCATCGCTCCGGCAGGATATAATCGACGAACTCAGTGACCACTTTGCGTGTGCTTTGAATCGCGAATTGTTAAAGAACTCAGACGAACAACTGGCGAGACAACGTGTTATTCAACATTTCGGCGATCCCATCAAAATCGCCCGCCAACTCTGGCTGGACGCGATGAAGGAGAGAATTATGTCACAACGAATTTTGACCGGAATTTCTGCCGTGATGGCGGTGTGCTGTATCGCGGTAGTGGGCATTGCCTGGTCGATGATGCAGGAAAGCCGGGCGTTTAATCTGCAGATGCTGGAGCAGTTCAAGCAGGCACAGGAGAAATCATCAGCTGAAACGTCGGGGGAACTGCAGCCAATTCTGTTTCAGTTGGTGCAGGAGGGGAGTGAGGAACAACCGGCTATAGGATTTGAAGGGACCTTATCCAAGGGTGATGGCAATAACCCTGTTTTTACTGTTGAAGCGATCAGTGACAAAAATGGCTTGCTGGATTTTGGAAAGCTGCCTTGGGGTAAATATCTTTTGACGCTGAAAGCACCCTGGGGAGAGTCTCCTCAGGCTGAGCTGATCACCACGATTCCCGGCCGAAAGTTTGAACAGACCATCGTCTGTCCGGCGCATGCTCCAGAAAAGGTGGAAGTTCAATTTCAGGTCAACTGGCAGAATATGCCTGAAGAAAAAAATTATCTGCTATGTGACTTTCGACATCGAGTGAGTATTTCATCTAACGTATCGGAACAGTTTGCATTGAGTTCCTATCAGGAGATCCAAGGACGTCGATGGGTCTATTCACATGACCTGGACCAGGAATCCGAGGGAAATGTTTACCTGATTGATGTGGAAAATCAGCGGGCGGTTTCCTGTCCGCTTGCTGCAGACGGGAGCATTAAAAAGTTTGATGTACAGCAATTGGACTGGCATCCGACTGTTAAAATTCTGCAAGGTGTGTATCATCCGCCGACAATCTACCTGATAGCGCAGCATGAATTCAATAAAATATCTGAGATCAATTCGCTCAGCAGCACAAAAGGTGTAAGGTTCAATAGAGGCAAGCTTGAAACAATCAGCTTCATGTTACCAGGACAGGGGGCAATTATTTCGCCTTTCAAGAAACTCTCGATCGATCCCGCTCTGGTAATTAATAAAACACCTACTGCGCTGAAACAGATTCATGGATTCATACCGGACAGGCCAACTCATGAGACCTATGCGGCCACAGAAAATCAGCCCAACGTCTGGAAAATCAACATTCCCGATCTGTTTCCGGTTACTCTGGAATCTGGTTCATTGAGTAGTGACCGGTGACCGGGAAGAGTGTTTCAGCTCCTGTGCCGATCTGCTGGCAGTTGACTTCGTAGACGAACTTTTCTTTGAGTTCGTTGACCTGCAGGCGAATCGTTTTCCTGTCGTCGGAAACAGTTACGTCTTCCACTTCGACTTTATACCGGCCGCTGTCGGGGCTGGCGTAGCTGCCGCTCCAGACGCGGGTGTAGCCGGCGATGGAGTAAGCTTCTTTGTCGGCGGCTTTTTTCGCATCGACGGGGGCGAAGAATTCAAGTTCAAAGCCATCGGGAGTCGCGCGGAGTTCTTTGATGCCGTTCGGCAGTTTGCCGTTGGGAGTCAGTTTGGTGATCGAACCGGTATTCTGACCTCCGAGCCAGCCGCTGTCGTGGATGCTGCCGACGTAGATGTCACCTTTCGGACTGACGGCGACCGACATGGGGCCGGCGAAGTTGTGTTCATCGGGGGGGACATCCGCGCGGGTGAAATAGTAGGTTGCGCCCTGAACGGTATCGCCGACTTTCTGTGTGGTGAAGCGAATCAGGAAACGTTGATTGTATTCGCAGCCCAGCCCTTGATCGAACAGACTGTCGTATGCGAACTGTTTCGGTATGCAGGTTAAACCGTTGACACTGCGTGTCCAGGGGTGAGGCACCTGGATGGCGGCGCGGGTTTCTTCGAGGTTTTCTTTATTACGCAGGTCAGACTGGCTGGGAACGCCGTAGGCTTTCCCGGGTATCAGTAAATTAATTTCGTTAAACGTATTCTGCACGCCCTGTTGATCGGAGATATAGATTTCATCTTTGGAGTTGATTGCCAGTCCCGTGGGATAGCGGAAGGCGTGACCCAGAATTTCGAGATTGCCGTTATAGGTGATTTTGAGAATTTTGCCGCGCCAGTTGATTTGATCGTCGGGGCGTTTCATCTGGGCATAATCGCTGCCTAAGCCGACATACAGATTGCCTTGGCTGTCACGAATACAGCCGGTGGCCCAGTCATGGTAGTTATCATTGAAGCCCCAGCCGGTGGCGATGATCGTACGCTGGTCTGCTCTGCCATCCCCGTTGGTATCAGAGAGGCGAATGACTTCTGGTTTGTGAGAAACAATGATATCAGAGCCATCGGCGATGATGCCGAACGGTGCGGAGAGCCCTTCTTCGAACAGAGTCAATTGATCTTCCACGCCATCGCCGTCGGTGTCTTTCGCGAGATAGACGTCTCCCTTGAGCGAGGTGAAAATCATTGTGCCATCTTCGCGCCAGGCGAGGGCCGTGGGCATGATGCCGCCATCCAGAGGCAGTCGCACGCCATCAAAGCCAGGCGCACTGGTGACGGTTTCAATTTCCGGTTTGGGCTGGGGTTTGGTTTTGACCTGCAGCCCCTCTGCATTGAGTTTGCAGAGGTAGTTCAGCGTCAGGTTGGCATGGCCGGATGAGGGAGTGTCCGCCTGCATAAATTCGTGTGAATTATTATCGGTGATGTGCATCCAGGTGGCATCGGGTTTGTCCGGATTTGTAATTTGAGGGCTGCCGATGCTCGCAGAGAATCGAGGCCGACCAATATGGAGAGAGTAGCCTTCGGGAAGATTGCCCGCTTTGACCGTGCGTTGTAATCCCGTCAGGCCTGGTTGATCGGAAAGCGTTTTAAAGGTGTCGGTCACTGCAACGGTCGTGGTCTTATCACCGATTTTGAAATTGAGTTCGTAATTCAGGCTGACCTGATTGCCCTGAGATTCGTAGCTGCGCAGCGAGCCTGCCAGGCCGTTCTGGAGCTGTGGATAGACGGCCGCTGCGGGTTTCTTACCGGTGGGAGTCAGCACGAATTCAAAACCGCGATCGTAGCCGGAGATGATCGGTGAGCCGGCCATGTCCCAGTACCAGCTTTTGCCTTCGGTACGCTGGTGGGCCAGGTCTCCGAGCGTCCATTGGACGATGGAGAACTGATCGAGATCAATCAGCAGGTTGTGTCCGTTATTAAAGCCGACCGCAAAGGCGCGGGATACATAGCCACCGCCGGTCTCTTTGGGGTTGGTAAAGACATCGCGGACAATCCGCGCCGGTTCGCCGGCAGCGATGGTAAAGAACTGCTCCACAACGGAGGGGTTCGTCGGGACTTTGAACTGGGGATCATTTAATCCGAGCCAGATGGCGTCCAGCTGACGGTCGATATCGCCTCCCAGTACTTTGGGAACGCTTTTCTTGAGTGCAGGCATTTCCATGCCGGGCACGATCCGCAGCGGGTTGTGCACCCAGCGGAGGAAGTATTCTTTTCGCATCCGGTCGCCGAGCATCAGCAGGTCAGAACCGCGGGTTCCGAGCGCGACATTGCGCGGTTCGTATTCGCCGAGTACATGGCAGGAGATACAGCTGAAGCCTTTGGCGCCGGTGATGGTCTGGCCGGCAATCAGCAGTTGCGCACGATCCTGGTCGGACGAATCAACCATAAATCCGGGCTGTCGCGGACCATCGGCGGGCACACGATCATGGGCAACCAGATAAGCGAGGAGTGCCTGTTTGTCGGCTTTCGTATGCTGGAAGCGAGGCATGCGGACACGCAGCCAGGGCATGCGTACTTTTTTCTGTTCGCCGCTGACGGCTTCTGAGAGGGCTTCTTGTTTGAGTTTGTCGCCGACGGCAGTCAGAGCGGGCGGAATCATGCCTTCACTCTGTCCGGCGAGCGCGGGATCGAACTTGGCCATAGATCCGGCGATCTGGGTGATGCCTTCGTGTTTATCCCTTTCGTGACAGTAAATGCAGTTGCGCTGTTCCAGAACATAGCGACCGCGGTCGAATTCATTTTCCGGAGAGGGGGCTCCAGCGCTTGATTTGAGATAGGCGATGACGGCTTCCCGGTCGATGGTACGATAGGCGGGGCGCCCCTTTTTCAGGTCGGGGGTTTCAGCCAGGCAGGAGTTTTTCCAGTCCTCAGTAGACTTGGAAAGATCGACGATCTGCTGAGTCGGTTTTTCAATGCCGGGAATCGTATGGCAGGCGGCACAGCGGGCCTGGGTGATCAGTTTTTTTCCCTCTGTGATGAGCGATTTGTCAGTTGGTGGTTTTTTACCTTCAGGGAGATCGGCCTGTTTCAATTCTGAGAGCGCATAGGCCAGTTGGCGGCGTTCGGTGGTACTGAGTTTGATGACCGGCATGCGATGGTCTTTATTGAGTTTCGCCGGGTCAGAGAGCCAGGTGTAAAACCACTGTGTCTCGCGTTTGTCGCCAATACTGCTGAGATCGCCGCCACTGAAGGGTTGCTGATTGCCTTTACCGTCAATCGTATGACAGGCAAGACAGCCGACAGAACGCATCAGGATTTCGCCGGCACGCTGTTCTTCATCATGCGTAGGAGCTTTCTTCGTTTTTTTGTCTTTTTTGGGAGCGGGGATTTTGCTGAGCGATGCCGATTTCGTATTGGCATACAGATAGGCGGCGATGGCTTCCGCTTCCTGGTCATCAAAGCCGAAGAAAGGCATCTTGGCATGTGCGGAGACAGCGTTGTCGTTTTGAATTTTACGAACCAGCCATTCCGGGTTGAGTGCCGTTGTGACATGCGTCAGGTCAGGGGCGGCGGGACTGGTCAGTTGCTGTTCGCGTTGATGACAACGGTTACAGCGGTGCGCGTCGAAGTGAGTGCGACCGCGCCAGATCTGTGCGACTTCGGGATTCCCCTCTTCGCGATAGAGGATGTTGGCCTGGATCGGTTCGAGTCCGAACCGATTCGAAGACCAGAACAGTTGCACGCGTGCCTGTGGCGAGATTTTTTGATAGGCGACTTTGAGTTCGAATTCACCAAAATTCTGTTTGTATTTTTTTCCGACGATCCAGCCGGCGGTATCGCGTTTGCCTTCCAGAACCGTTTTGCCGTCAATTTCGACGGTGAGCTCCCCTTCCAGATAAGCAGAGATCTGGTAGTCACCAGGTTGTCGGACGAGGATCAGGCTGGTCCAGTCTGCAGAAAATCGTTCTGCCGGAATCTGAGGTAAGGGCGCCTGTTTTCCCCAGTCAAAAGCAATATCGGGATCAATCCGCTGAATCTGCGTGTTCCCAGACTGGTAAGTTCCTAATAGACCGGGGGGATAATCGTCTTCTTCCGGATCAATTTCCTCTGCAGCCAGATTTCGATTGGCAATGTTGAGAAAGAGAGCAACAAGTAAGAATAACATCAGGGGCAGAACGCCCCTGATCCAGGCTGATGGGATTCGCTGGGTGAGCATGATGGTCCGGTAGCTATCGTTCAGAGAAGGAGTTTGTTAAGAACCTGAAATAAGTCGTGATGAAAATAAAAAAGCAGCCATTCGTTATTGTTCGAATGGCTTTTCATCTTTGGCGTTGGCACCGAAAGAGGCGCGGAATTCATCGACGATGGAAGCGACGGTTTTTTTGGGGCCGGTTAACTTCAGGAAGTAGTAAGCTTTTCCTTCGACGGCCAGGATGACGCCCAGCATACGAGAGTCGGGAACGGCTTCGGTTTTGCGAAGGAATGGAGGTCCGATGGACTTGTTGTAGGTCCCTGAGAGGTCGGCAAAAATATATTTACCGTCTTTGGATTCCCCCTGAGTGACTTTGACTTCCCGATCTTTTCCTGCTGCAAACTGGCCAACCCAGCGAGAGACGTTGGCAGAGACTCCGCCACCCGTACCGCCGAAGGATGAAATGACCAGTTCGGCTGGTTCTTTATCACCTTTGACTGCGGGGATTTCAAATTGCGCGAGCCGCAGGTTGTTGGAAGGGGGAGAACTTTTCCAGGATTCCGGAACTTTGAGTGTGATGTCTTTGATTTTGACTTCGTTGGTTTTCTCCGTTTTTTCTTCTTTGTCGGCTGCTTTGGCAGAGCAGGCATAGATGGCGAGAGAAAGACCGAGAACGGAATACAGTACTCTTCTGAATGTGGTGGGAGAAATCATAGATATCCTCAATTTGAAATCAGGAGATTGCGCAAACAACTGGGTTAATTGTCCCGCATTTCCCACTGATTTTCAACTCGTTGCTTCCAGATTTGGCTGTCTGCAGCCAATTTTACAGAAGTTAATGATGTTGTATAAACACGTTGCAAAAAAACAACATGGCTGTTTTCCGGGAGAAACAGTCAGGCCGTTGTTAATCAGCGGGAACGCAGCGGTTTTGTGCCCAGAGTCGCAGTTGGCTGATCCGTTCCTGCATCAGCACCGCTAACGGACGTGTTTTCTGAATTTCCGAGGCAATATGCCGGTCTTCGATTTCGGCATTTTCGGAAAACGCGGCGAACAGTCCGGACATGACCGCCTGTTCCAGTTCAGAGCCTGTAAAGTCTTCCGCCAGTGCTGCGAGTGAGCGCAGGTCGAATTGATCTGAATCGCGTTTCCGTCGTTCGAGATGAATTTTCAGAATCTGTTCGCGGGCCGCCGCAGTTGGCAGGTCGACGAAGAAGACTTCATCAAAGCGTCCCTTGCGCATCAGTTCCGGCGGAAGCGCGGAGATATCGTTGGCAGTGGCGATGATGAAAATCGGATGTCGATGGTCCTGCATCCAGGCGAGCAGGGTGCCGAACATGCGTTTGGAGAGCCCTCCATCCGCGGATGAACCCGATGCAGACGCGAAAGCTTTTTCAATTTCATCAATCCAGAGAATGACGGGCGCCATGGATTCTGCCTGGGAGAGGGCCTGCCTGAGCTGATTTTCGCTTTCACCGATGAATTTCTGATAGAGCATGCCCGGGTCCAGACGCAGGAGCGGCATATTCCAGTCCGCTGCGACCATTTTTGCACACAAGCTTTTTCCGGAGCCGGGGACACCCAGCATGAGTACGCCGCGCGGTGGTTCGATTCCATAGTCCTGGGCTTTCTGAGTAAAGCCACCCCGGCGCAGTTTCAGCCAGTCTTTCAGTTTATTGAGGCCGCCCACTTCTTCTGATTTGACATCGACGGCGATCGATTCCAGGCAGCCTGTGGAACCCAGGAGTGTGCGTTTGGCTTCAATGATGTGGGGCAGATCATTGGCGTTGAGATCGTTATCCTGCAGGATCGCTGAACTGATGACACGTTCGACTTCACTGCAGCTGAGCCCCCGCATGGTTAATACGAGTTGTTCCATTTCGCGGCGAGTCAGTCTGGCTTTGATTTCAGACTCGCTTTCCCGTTTGATCTTATTGTAGGTCTGCTTGATGACATCTGATAATTCATCGGTCGTGGGCCAGCCCAGTTCGTAGCCGATGGTGAAACGTTTGATCTCATCGGGTAAAGGGAATGCATCGATCAGGATCAGTGTCGATTTTTTTTGATGGCAGGTGTCCATTAAATCGCGGAGCATGCGATTGACGACACTGTCCCGGCAGTAGGCTCCCAGGTCCTTAAAAACAAACAGGTCCTGGTCCGTATTTTGACGAATGAAGGCCAAAGACTGTTCCGGTTTTCCGCCGGGCACGGTGGGCGATTTCAGACTGCCATTTTCCAGCTTGCATAAGCCGGCCGTCGTCGACCATTCAAAGAGGGGCTTCTTCAACTTCAGCGCGATATCCCGGATCACATCTAAAGCACGCTGTTCGTCCAGTGTCTCGATGGAGATCAAGGGATTGCCTGAGCGGATCAGCAGTTCCAGTGAATTCGGCATGAAGGTTCGTTCCTGTTCAGTCTCAATTGTTAGAAGCGGTAACGGAACTTTTATGAGAGCGGATGAAAATTTATTTCGATGTTTTCAATAATTTCTGAAATTGCTTCCAGGTTTTTGTATTCGCGACATTTTTTTTCGTAAGCCCGGCCCGTCGCGCCTGATAGATGCCATACTGCATGACATCCAGCCCGGCGACGCTATGGGCATCTGTATTAATAACGATCGGGATGCCCAGTTCTTTGGCCCGGGCTGCGTGGATGTCATCGATATCGAGTCGCATGGGATGCGCGTTGATCTCCAGCATGGTGCCATAATCGGCGGCAGCTTTGAGGATCTCGCCATAATTGAGATCAGCGCCGGGGCGTTTGCCGATCAGGCGACCCGATAAATGGCCGATGATCGAGACGTTCGGATTCTGGATGGCATTCAGCAGTCTTTGATTGATCTGTTTCTGAGGTTGCTTGAGACCATAATGCAAGACTGCAATAACCCAGTCGGCTTCGCTGAGGACCTCATCGGGCAGGTCCATGCTGCCATCTTCCAGGATGTCGCATTCGATGCCTTTGAGAATCTGTATGCCGGAAACTTTGTCTTGTGCTTTTTCAATGGCTTTCCAGTGCGCCCGCAGGCGTTTGGCATCCAGACCGTTAGCCATAGTGACCCGTTTGGAATGGTCGGTGATGGCGATATATTGATAGCCTTTGGCTTTAGCGCCTTCCGCCATTTCCAGAATGGAAGCCGTTCCATCGGTGGCCGTCGTATGCATATGCAAGTCGCCGCGAATGTCTTTCAGTTCGATCAGTTCTGGTAGTTCATTCTTTTCTGCAGCGGCAAATTCCATGCGGTCTTCGCGGATTTCCGGCGGAATCCAGGGAAGATCAAGAGCTTTGTAAACTTCTTCCTCAGTCTTGCCTGAAACGAGTTCGTCCTCGCGAAACAGGCCGTACTCATTCAGTTTGAGTCCTCGATCCTGGGAACGGCGCCTGAGGACTATGTTGTGTTCCTTGGAGCCGGTGAAGTAGAGCAGGGCAGCGCCATACGATTCTTCGGGGACGACGCGGAGATCCAGTTCGAGACCGGAGTTGAGCCGCACGCGTTGTTTAGTATCGCCGCGGGCGAGCACTTTGTTCACGAGTTCGTGATCCGCCAACGCGTCCATGACTTCGGCAGGCTGGCTGGAAGTCACAAGCACATCCAGATCACCGACGGACTCTTTACGCCTGCGACAACTGCCGGCTTCCGAAATCTGCTGAACCGAATCGAGTTTACTGAGATCATGAATGATGGCATCGGACTGCGCTTTGGCCTCTGCGAGCCGAACACGGTTGCCGGCCTGGCTGAGATGTTCGAGTCCTTCCAGAATGATCTGTTCTGTTTTTTTGCCGAAGCCTTTCTGCTCGGCGATCACGCCGTTTTCGGCAGCAGCTTTGAGGTCCTCAAGGGAGTGGATTGAAAGTTCGGAAAACAAAAACGCGACTTTTTTAGGACCAATTCCGGGAATGTCCAGCATGCGAACGACATCTGCCGGGATTTGTTCTTTGAGTTCTTCCAACTGAGGGAGTGTTGATGTTTCGACAATGGTGACAATTTTTTCGGCGAGGTCTTTGCCGATGCCCGGCAGCTCCTGCAGTTCACTGGGATCTGATTCCACAATGTCCTGAATGGAGTCGGGCAGACCAGAGATGGTCCGTGCGGCGTTTCGATAGGCGCGGAGTCGAAAAGGGTTTGCGCCTTGAATTTCCAGCAGGTCTGCCAGTTCCTCAAACTGGCGTGCGATTTCTGAGTTTTGCATGTTCCGAATCCGGATGTGAGATCAAAAAGAGGGGAAACCGAAAGTGGTATCATATTCTTCTTACGATAACGGGACTGGCGCATAAAAAAAGTGCAAGGCGGTCAGGCACTTGCACTTTGTTGAGACTTTGAGTTACTGCGATTACTTGCTGGCAATTTTTGCAGAATCGGTAATCGCAAACCAGCCTGAATTCACGGGTACATCCTGCTTGGCAACCTTGGGGGCAGAAAAACTGGTGCGAATCGTCAGGCGTTCGGCACGAGGCGCTGATTTCCAGGTGATTTTCTGATCCAGATTCAGCGGGCGGACCCGCAGTGGAGGAAAGTTGGTTTCCTGCTCTGCTTTCGGGGCTTTAATTGCCGGTTCCTGAATCGGAGCCGTCTTTTTCTGGGGGATGGCGGTTTTAGGAAGTTTGCCGTCGGGGGTTGGCTTGAAGGCATCTGTGCTGCCGCCTCCGAAGAAATCATCGCTCTTTTTTTCCTCTGGACCAAATGCCGGCTGCTTGCGTTCTGTCGCTGGTGGAGTTGCAGGAGTAGCAGGGGTTGCACCCGGCATAGGCAGTTCTTCCACATCCCGATTCAGGGGGACTTTGAACAAGTCTTCGGCTTCATTCTTGGGCATGGGAGTTGTTTCCATGGGGCTGCGATCATAGCGTCGCTTTTCGAATCCGGAATCTTCCACACCCGGTTGCGGTCTGCCGGAATTCATTGGTTCATCGGCAAATGTTTTAGGTGTTGTACTTTCCACTTCACGCGGTGGTGGAACCGGATTCCCGGAGTTGGGGTCGGGAGTGGGTGTACTGGCGGTAGCCGGGTTGTAGGAAACCCCACACTGACCGGTACTGCAGCCGGCTGCACCGCAGGCGCCGGTAGAACATCCGCCGATACCGCAGCCACCCATTCCACAGGATCCACAGCCAGTCGGGCCATAATAACTACCAGTGGAAGCGTATGCATTTCCGCCACTGAAATTACGGTAACTGACGCCGACTGCTTGAGGGTTATTGAGCAGATACCAGCGGTAAGCAGCACGGGAACTGCGTCTTGACTGACTGCGATTCATGGTACCACCATAGTAGCTGGTGTAACCGGGTTGACCACAGCAGTTACCGCTATTCATCATTCCGTATCCACCATAATTGGCGGAATAGGGGGCAGGAGCGTATCCGGCACCATAGGCCATGGCACCGTTACGGCTCGGGCCAAAAATAGCGTTGTACGTCCAGGGAATAATTCCTGCATTGGACTCAGCCAGGGACATCATGCCGATGGTCAGGAAACAACCGACCGTAAGACATACTTTTTTCAGATTCATTTTTTTACGAAGACTCATCATCCATTCGACCTTTTTAAATCGAGCTTAACGATTGCACGACCAGGGGCAGTAAGCCATGCCGAAAGAAGACGTAGTCCATCACGCCAGATTCTCTATATTTCCAATTATTTCGAATATATCGAAAACTTATCCATAAGTTACCCTTTTGTACCCGGACGATCGTACCGATGTCAATGATTGGGTTTGTTGCTCCGGTCGGTTAAACTAAGTTTTTAAACAGTAATTTATAATAATTCGCGATAGTCTCTATTTTAACTAAAGTCAGATTTGGCGGGATTGCACCTGTTTTTGAGGTTCATTCGCCGTTCTGAGCAGCCCGACGCGGGTTTCTGATCAAAAGATGATGATAAGTTGATGTGTTGAAAAGACTTAATGAGAAAATTGAGAGTCAGAGTCTCAGTTGGACCGATAGTCAGTCAGCGGAAGGTATCAGGCAGGTGTTTTGGCCTGAAAAACAGCTGAGTTCCTCTACCCCAAAATTCGAAAAAATGGTAACGTTCGCGGCCTGAATGCAGCAGAACCCTGTCTGATTTCAAGCGGGTTACCTGATATTTTCGGTTCAGCTTCGTGACTTCATGGAGGAAGATCACCAGAGCGTATGAGAGATCGTTGTGCCAACACGTTTACTGAGTCCCGGTTCGGCGTGCCGAATTTGAGTCGCTCAGATTGCGCGCGGGGAGCGATATTCTGTAAAAGTATTGGATGGTTTTTTCTGGCGGTTCTATTACTGATCTGTTCGAGCTGTGTGAGTTGGAAACAGAAAATGGCGATTCTGGATTCTGAGTCGCAGGATCTGGTAGAACAGGTGCGGGTCGCGACCGAGAGTGGCCGCAAGGAGCAGGCCGCAGAACTCCTGAAGCAGGCCGTCGCATCGAATCCCAATAATGCTGCTGTGCGTCAGCAGCTGTCCGAATTTCTGATTGCCAATGGTTACTCGGAAGAAGCAATCCAACAACTGCACAAGACGACCGTTCTGGCCCCCGATGATCCCCGGCCTTATATTGACCTGTCTTACCTGCTGTATGAGAAGAAACAGTACACGGATGCGTTGAAAAACCTGGAACTGGGGCTGACGCTGGATCCGACGAATATTCGTGCCTTGATTCTCAAGGGGGAACTGGAAGAACTGGCGGGGCTGAGTTCCTCTGCGGTGGAAACATATCATCGCGTGTTACAGGTCGAACCATACAACATCGTCTCACGGCTGAAGTTGGCAGGACTGGAGATCAAGCTGGGGGAACCGAACCGGGCAACACCGATTTTACGCCCGATCTGTCATAACACGAGCGCGACTATAGACCAACGGGCCGAAGCACAGTGGATGCTGGGCATCGCTTATGGTGCTGAGCAGCGATGGACCGATTCTATGGCATCGCTGGAGCAGGCGCTGAAGAATCGGGATCAGGTTTCTGCTGATGACTGGTATCGGCTGGCGTATGCCTGCCTGCAGGCCAATCAGATGGCGAAAGTGTATCCGGCTGTGACCCAGGCATTGACTCTGAACCCAATGCATACCGAAACGAATCGCTTGTCAAACTTTCTGACTCAACAGACCAATGGGCTCAATATTCAACAGGCCTCCATGCATACTCCCCTGCAGCGTCCCGGTTTTATCGGACAGGAGCCGGAACGGATTCCGATTGAAACTTTGCAGCCTCCCCAAGGCTGGGAACGCGTCAACAGACTCTCTGTTTCTTCTGCCAGACCAAAACGGCAGTAGTTACGGTTGTTCAGGGGGGGGACATCAACTGTCTTAATTAACGGGTGATGTGAACCAGATCATTCAGATCTGATTCTGTCAGCCGAAATCACGTAATTTCAGGGCAGAAAAGAGCTTATTTCGATCAAAGCCTGGTAATAAGATAATTTTGATACTTGAAAAAAGTATCTATGGGACTAAATGATATAAAGGTAAAGCTTTGCTATAGTAGAAACCAGAGAGTGGTTTCGATTAATTTTAGATGAATAAGAAGACTGTTACTGGCTGGTTAGTTGAATCGCTGGAGTTCTTCCTGCGAGTCTCGTTGTTAAGAAGACTTGAGGGAAATTCCAGAATTAAGTTTTCCTGTACCAGCAGCGTAACAGCAGTGACAGACCAACGAAAGACGTTTGTATGTTTGAATTTGTTTCCGATGCTCTGAATCTCAAACAGATGGGATCTACCGATCAGGGTGCGCAATCAGTTACGTCCACAGACTCCCGGGTGGCATCCACGACAAACCTGATGCCTGATGTCGCCAATGAGTCGCTGCCTTTAACGGGGGGGACGCTGGAACGTGTCGGCATGTCCGGGGTGGAACTCGTATTGCGATTACGCGACGCATCGGGCGAAATCTTTCGCACACCGGCCCGGGCCGATGCTGCCGTCAGCCTGGATGATGAAAACGTCAAAGGCATTCACATGTCACGGCTGTTTCTGAGTCTGAACACTCGACTGGCGGATACCGAACTCACACTGCCTGTGGTCAACGAAATTCTGAAGGATTTTATTCACACTCATCAGGGGATGAGTTCCAGCAGTTATCTGACACTAAACTACGAACATTCCCTGAAACGACCTGCATTGCTCTCTGATCATGCCGGCTGGCGTGCCTATCCGGTCAAGATTCAAAGTGCCTGCCAGCAAGGCGTCTTTCGTCATCAACTGCAGGTCAGACTGACTTATTCCAGTGCGTGCCCCTGTTCGGCTGCCTTATCCCGTCAGCTAATCCAGCAGGCCTTCGAAAATCGATTCAACGATCGCAGCGAACTGACACATGATGAAATCATGCAGTGGCTGGGAACCCCGGAAGCGATCCTGGCAGTACCCCACAGCCAGCGAAGTCATGCGGATGTCTGCGTCGAACTGGAAAGCGACATCGAAGAATTTCCGATCGAGTCCCTGATTGATTATCTGGAACGCGTGATTGCCACACCCGTGCAGACAGCCGTCAAACGGGAAGACGAACAGGAGTTTGCCCGGCTGAACGGCGCGAACCTGATGTTCTGCGAAGACGCCGCCCGCAAACTGAAGGGTGCGCTGGAAGGGTATGCCGGCGTAAAAGATTTCCGCGTGGAGATCAACCACCTGGAGAGTCTGCACCCCCACGATGCAGCCGCGGTCGCGATCAAGAATCGGTCGTAATCTGCCTGAGTTCACGCTACAAGCCTGCCATGTTGCAGGCTTTTTTTATGTTGATGCAAAAGCAGGTGTAGACCGATTTGTCCCGGTTTTTCTATTTTGACTCTAGTGGCGACTTTTTTGAGCTTCCTTCTTGCCAAGAGTCAGTGGATTCAATAACTTAATTTATTAAAGAAATTACTTTCGGTTGAGCCCGCAAACGGGCTTATTGTAGTGCGGGGCAGAGATTGTGATCTCGCCTGGTGCCATTTAATTCAGGAAAGCGCATATGTATTTGAAACGACTACTCACGATCACCTGTGTCTGTCTGGCTGCTGTCTGGAGTGTGGGTGCGGAAGCGGAAGACAAAGTCATCACACCCAAGGACGGTGTCATCCATCTGTTCAATGGCAAAAATCTGGACGGCCTGTATGTCTGGAATCGCGGTACCGCTTACGAAGATCCCCGTGAAATCTTCACTGTGAAAGATGGCATGCTGCATATTTCCGGCGACGGTTACGGCGGTCTGATTACGAAAGGTGATTACCGTGATTATCACATGGTCATCGAATTCAAGTGGGGCGAAAAGACCTGGGGCAAGCGGGAAGACCGTGCCCGTGATTCCGGCGTGCTGATTCACTGCCATGGTCCCGATGGCGGATACGGAAATACCTGGATGGCATCCATTGAAGCACAGATTATCGAAGGGGGCGTGGGTGATATCCTGGTCTTAACGGGCAAAGACCCCAAGACCGGCGAAGCGATTCCTACTTCACTGACCACGAAAATTACCAAAGACCGGGATGGCGAAAAAGTCTGGAAGAAAGACGGCGAAGAAATCACTTTGAGTTCCGGCCGCATCAACTGGTTTGGACGTGATCCTGACTGGGCCGACAAAGTTGGCTTCCGCGGTAAAGATGATGTCGAAAGCAAGTTCGGCGAATGGACGCGGATGGATGTGATCAGCAAAGGTGGCGAGATTGAATACCTGGTCAACGGCGTGGTTGTAAACGCAGGTTACAACGCCAAACCAGATCATGGCAAACTGCTGGTGCAGACCGAAATGGCTGAGATGTGGGTTCGCAAATGGGACCTGTATCCTTTGGGCGAAGCACCCAAATATAAGAAGAAATAGTTTGATTTCTTGAGAATTCAGCCCTGCTGCGGCGATGACCGGAGCAGGGCTTTTTTATGCGCAGAGTGAAGAATCAGCGGCTGTTGATCTCTCTGCTGATGTTGTTATTTCTTCATCGTAACCGGGGAGTCATCGGTGTCCGCCAGTTCGGGAATTTCTTCCTGCATGACGGTAAACATCTCGGCGACTTCTGGCTTGAAGACATCGCCGATCAGAATGTCGACCAGGTTCGATTTGAACTGTGGGTACTGTCTGAGGAAGTTTCCGAAGCTGAAACCGGGTGTGTAGAACGCGTAAACCAGCTTACGGAAGTTATCGACGCCTTCCTTATAACCGGGATACCACTGGCTCAGACGCTCGACTGAAAAGTCGTTTGTTTCATACGCTTCGTTGATGGCCTCGGCGATCAGTTCACCCGATTTCATCGCCAGGAACACACCGCTGGAGTAGACCGGATCGATGAAGCCGAGCGCGTCGCCGGCGAGCATCCAGCCAGGACCTGCCGGTTGGCTGGAATGATACGAGAAGTCTTTGGTGGTCATGAACTCGGTGACCGGCTGGGCTTCGGTCAGGCGGCGTTTAATGCCGATACAGCGTTCGACTTCCTGAAAGAAGATTTCTTCGCTATTCCCGCGCTCTTTGGAGAACATGTAGTTCATGTCGCCGGTACAGCCGATGCTGACCACGTTGTCCTGAAGCGGGATGTACCAGAACCAGGACTGTTTGCCTTCAGTTTGCAGGATGAGGGTGGCCCCTTCGTCGATGCCGGGATCGCGTTGTGCATTTTTGAAGTGTGCCCAGACTGTTCCTTTTCTTAAAACCGGGTCATTCTGTTTGAGTTTCAGTCGATTGGCGATGAAACCGGATTGCCCGCTGGCATCGACGACCAGTTTTGCGGAGATTTCGCGTGTTTCCTGATTACTCAATTTGACTTTGACGCCGGTGACCTGTTCCTCTTGGGTCAGCAGGTCAGTCACTTGAAGTTCATTATGAAAGGTGGCCCCCCTAGACTGGGCATTGTCGATGAGCATCTGGTCGAATTCGGCACGATAGACCTGCCAGGTTTGTGAGCTTTCGTGGTCTTTGTAGTCGTGGAAGTAGAAGGGCCTCGTCTCGACACCTTCATCTGTCACAAACTGGACGCTGAGTTTTTTGGGAAAGGCAGTCTGTTTGAGCTGGTCGATCAGGCCGAGTCGTTTGAGTGGCCAGTAGGTTTCCGGAATCAATGATTCGCCGACGTGGAAGCGGGGAAAGCGGGCGCGATCGACTACCAGGGTTTTGCGTCCCTGTTCGGCCAGCAGGGCAGCCACTGTAGAGCCTGCCGGGCCGGCTCCGATGATCACGACATCGTATTCAGATTCGAGTTCAGGCTGTTCTTTCAGGTCCGTATCAAGCATGGAAAACCTTTAGTCAGTCAGTTTAAAGTCAATTTAGCGAGCAAGCAGTTCTATTATAGTGTCTCCACCGTTTTGGGGATCGAGTCGATCAAAGTGAAAACTGTGAAGGTTCACGGCAGACAATTCCCCAACTGATTTCAGGGGGTTATAGCAGCGGGGACGAAACTTCCAAGAGGTCAATTGCCGGTTGTTGATTGCAAAAAATGGTAGCCAGGCGTCCATAGGTTACCTGGCCTGGTTCGATTTTCATGACTTTTGACAGACCGGGACCTGCTGTAATACGAAGTACTGCTCCCAGGTCGACATGCCGGAGTACGTTATGATTGATTAATACACGACCCAGCGGAATTTCACCCGCCAGGATTTCATCTTTGACGGCCTGGGTAACATAATCAAAATTAAATCTGACGATCCCGAACTGGACGACGTCGTCGGTGCCACTCTTGGATAACAGGATCTGTCTGCTGTAGATATTTCCATCAAGTCGCTGGTCGAGCACGGTTACGTCAACGGAGGTCTTGTGATATTCCTCCATTGTGACGGTCATATGGTGATAGTGTGCGAGTAACGATTTATAAGGTTCCGGCAGACTGGCAGAGGAAACGTGTTCAGCCCGTTCGAACAGTCGTTGTTCGTTGGGAAACAATTTGACAAGTGCATCGAGTTCGTCTTGTGGGTTCACTTGAAAATGATTTCTTTTATCAGGGGAGGGTCAGGAGGAGTATCAGCTATCTGGTAGCATAGAAATTTTATGTGTATCTTACCATACGGTGTTCTGGTTCGAAATATTCGGTCAGCAGACTGTCTGCCTGCAGCATGCCTTTGCGGGTCAGCTTGACCTGCGAATCGTCAAAGGTGAGATAGCCCGCTTTCTGCTGGTTTCCCAAAGCCTCCGAAAATTCTTCGGTCAGATCGACGCCAAACTTATCCTTGAACGGCTGGGTCAGCACGCGACCCTCTTTGAGTTGCAGGATGAATTCGCGAATGAGCCGCTGGTGTTCGGAAGGCTCGAGGGCGCGATTGATGGGCAGATTTCCTTTTTCGACGGTTTCCAGATAGTCTTCCAGCCGGTCGAGGTTCTGGTAATGTACGCCCTGCATATGCCCGAATGAAGAAACTCCTGTGGCAATGATATCGTTGCCGCGAAAGAGATTGTCGCGGTAAACGAAACGATCTGATTCGGGGTTTTTGACCAGTTCGTTTCCGCTGGCCAGATGATAGCCTTTTGCCTGCAGTGTTTCGATGGCTTCATTCATCCAGCGGCGTTTTGTGGTCCAGTCGGCGATGGGAGAGTTGAGGCCCATCTCTTTCATTTCTTTGGAAATGATCGTGTTGTGCGGGAGTTCCATCTGGTAGATCGTGATGTTATCCGGTGCGAATTCGGCCGCTTTTTCGACGGATTCGGACCAGTTCTCATCGGTTTCTCCCATCATACCGGCAATCAGGTCGATGTTTACCTGCGGAAAGCCGACCTGCTGAATCCAATCGTAGGCTTTGTAGACTTCGGGAGTCAGGTGGGCACGACCGTTGGCTTCGAGCAGTTTGTCGTTAAAGCTTTCCACTCCCAGGGAGATACGTGTAATGCCGATCTCTTTGAGGGTCTCGACCTTTTCCTGATTCAGCGTTCCGGGTTCACATTCAAAAGTGACTTCTTTGGCCGTTTCCCAGGAGAGCAGGCTGGACAATCGGTCGCGAACGGAGAGCAACTGTTTTGAGCTGAGATAAGAGGGAGTTCCGCCGCCAAAGTAAGTGAAATCCAGGGTGCGTTCCTTGATGGCTTCGACCTGGCTCAGCATTTCGAATTCCTGCTGCAGCGCCTGTACGTAGCGTTCAATGGTTTTGGCGTTCTGTTTTTCGTAGACACGGAAGTAACAGAATTTGCAGCGTTTGCGGCAGAAGGGAATATGGATGTAGAGGCCCATCGGAATGGATGTATCAGGGCTCTGGTGCAGAACCTCGTGGATGCGGGTGACGTATTCCTGCTTCCATTGAGAAAAAGGGGGGTAGTTCGAGACAAAGTAACTGCCGATTTCGGTGGTGCCTGTTGCTTCCAGATCCATATTTCTCTCAACGTATTAATTAAATGTTCAGTGGAATCAGCGACCGCGTTTTAGCTGTTTCCGGGGGTTACTACTTATTGTCACTTCTTTCCGAAACAATACAAGGCACCATTTCGGGATTCTGTGCCGATGATCAAATGTCCTGAGCCAATTGCCGGCGAAGCGGTGATATCATCACCCAGATTCTTTTTCCAGTTGGTCTTCCCTGTCTTCAGGTCCAGTTCATACAGGTTGTCATCAGAGGAACCGATAAACACCCGGTTTCCGAGGATCACCGGAGAGCTGTCAACGCGCCCCCGTGTGCCAAAATCCCAGACCGATTTTCCGGTTTTGCGTTCGACGCAATGTACCTGTTTATCACGGCCGCCTGCGACGACGTATTCGTTGGTAATGGCAGCTGAAGAATGATAGGGAAACTCTTTTTTGGGGTCTTTAAAACGCCATTCGACTTTCAGGTCTTTCCAGTTGACGGCAATAATTTCGCTGGCATAGGTGCCTACATACAGGGTGTCTCCCATCAAAGCTGGTGAAGCAATCAGATAGGTGGCTAGAGGCATAATGCTGTGTTGCTTTCCGGTGGCGATATCAATGATGCGGAGCTGTTCATCGCAGCCAGTCACAAACGTGAAATTTTCTACAATGGCAGGCGAGCAATTGACGTAACCGTCGGTTTCAAAACGCCAGATGAGGGAGCCATCTTTTTCGTTGAGGCAGTACAGTGAATTGTCGTAACTGCCAAACAGAAGTTTCCCGTCTGCAGTGATATTCGCACTACTGATAATTTCCGCGTCGGTTTTGAACTGCCAGAGTTTTTTTCCCGTTGTGAGATCAATGGCGTGGAAAATCCCGTCTTCGTCACCCAGATAGACGCCATTCGCTGTGACCAGCGGCGACGCTTTGAAGCCGGGGGCAAATTCTTTGGGATCGGGGTTTTCAATTGAGCGGTACTTCCAGATCGGTTTGCCTGTCTTGAGTTCGAGACATTCGACATAGCCATTGAGACCCGCCATATAGACACGGTCGCCGACAATCGCAGCAGTGGAGGCAATGCCATCGGATGAGGAATGTTGCCAGAGCAGTTCCAGTTCAGCGGGCAGCGTTGATTCTGCGATTCCCTGCTGCAGTTTGCCATTACGAAACGAAGACCAGTTTCCTGCTTCTCTGGAGTCATCGGTTGCTGCCGGACCTGGCTTGCCTGGAACATCTGGTTTTTCAGCAGCGGTGACTCTACAGATTGAGCAGGCCAGCAGCAGTGTGATGATCAATGCTGGAGTGAACCAGTTTACGAATCGGGAATCAGTTAAAACGCGCATTCGTACAAATCCCTTAGCGAGGATTGATCGACGGGACGGGGGTTGAAGTTGCCAGTCCATTGGCGGGACGCTTCTTCAGCCAGCTGGTCAACCAGATTCGGGTCGACTTCACATTCGGAGAGTGTGGTCGGCGCACCGGCCAGCGAGACCAGTGACTGAAAGTGTTCGGCCAATAAGCCTGCGCCCGCAGGGTCTTGTGGATCACAGAGGCCGATGTCAGAGGCGAGCAGCGAGTACTGTTGCCCTACGACTTCTGCATTAAAGCGAATGACGTGAGGCAACATGATCCCGATGGCAATCCCGTGTGTGAGACCAAAATGGGCAGAAAGGGGATTCGCCAGGGCATGCGTGGCGCCCAGCATGGAATTCTCGATGGCAGCGCCTGCGAAGTGGGCACCCAGCTGCATATTGCCGCGGGCCTGCAAATCATTGGGTGAGTTGAGTACCTGCGGGAAGCTGTTTGCCAGCAGCGTCCAGGCGCGGCGGCTGAAGAGTTGGGAAATTTCGTTGCGTGGTTTCGTGACGAACGTTTCCAGAGCGTGGCTCAAAGCATCGATGCCGGTCACATGTGTGACCGAGCGGGGCATAGTCAGTGTGAGCTCGGGGTCGAGAATCGCGACACGGCAGGCTGCTTTTTTATCACCACAGGCCATTTTCATGTGCGTTTCGGGATGGGCGATCACAGCGAAGGACTGTGCTTCACTGCCTGTACCGGCGGTTGTGGGGACAGCGATTAAAGGGAGCATCGGTTTGCTTGCTTTGCCGACGCCCCAGTAGTCTTCCATTTTACCGCCATTGGTCAGCAGGAAGTTGATGCCTTTGGCGCAGTCCATACTGCTGCCTCCCCCCAGACCGACAATAAGATCGATCTCATGCTGGCGGGCGACCTGCAGGCCCCGTTCAACATCTTTTGTGGTAGGATTGGCATGAACGTCATCAAAGATGGTGATATCAATGCCGCTGTCCTGGAGTGATGCGACGGCCCGGGCTTCGTGTCCGGCGGCTGCCAGTCCTTTGTCGGTGACCAGCAGGACTCGTTTCGCCTCTTCTGCTACTGCGAGTTCTCCCAGACGGTTCAGTGAACCACTGCCGAACACAATGCGTGTTCTCGGTGCATAATCAAAGGCTGAAAGCGAGGCTCCTTCTTCCAGTTCTGTATTGATTTTTGTTGTAGATTTCGAATCCATGACAACCATATTTTCCTTGCGAATTCTGTCAGGTTGGTCAGGCCGAGTGATGAGTCACACTGACAGGTTTAATTTCAATCCGATTCTCTGGTGGTGTTGTTGATGAACAGGATCAAAGTTGTCTCTATAATATCTGGCGAGATTTTCAGGCAGGTTTCAGTGGGTACGCAATTTCAGAACGCAGGTGATCCATTCCCATTTTGTCTCCATTTAACACCGACGTCGTACAACGGGCATCGATTAAAATACCAAGGCGCGTGTCTACTGACTAATTCTGATCGAAACCGGCAGGAATTTCCAGTAGTCAGCACTGATTTATAAGAGTTCCCCTCTCATAAACGAAGTGAAAATAAAAGTTCAGGGAAATCTTACTCTAAATATAGTCTGTTATTGTGGATATAAACTTCGACGGATCGCGGTGTCATATAGCGGACACTTCTCTTTTTGTGAATTCGCTGGCGGATGTCAGTTGAGGAAATTTCGATGCCCGGCATCGTGGCCCAGAAGATTTTTGAGTCGATGGACTCGCCGAATTTGTGTTTCAGGTCGGTCAGATCTGGTAGACTAATGTTAGGGCGATTCACGCCAATCAGGCTGGCCAGTTCCAGAATGGCCTCTGGTTCACGCCAGGTGTGCAGGTCTCGAACGGAATCCGCGCCGATAATGAGAAAGAACTCGTCCTGGGGATGCAGGGCTTTCAGTTCCTGCAGCGTCACGACGGTATAACTGGGGCCTTCCCGGTGCAGTTCCAGATCTTTGATCAGAAAAGCGGGGTGTCCGGCGATCGCGAAATCGAGCATTTCACGACGTTGTTTGCCGGATGTGACTCCCTGGTCTTCCTTATGAGGCGGGTTGCCGGCCGGGATAAACCAGATTTGATCCAGTTCGCATTGCTCGCGGCACTGTTCTGCCATCAGGAGATGCGCATTGTGCACAGGATCAAACGTTCCGCCTAGTATTCCAATACGCATTAATTGATCGTTTCTATCCCGATTTCAGGTCAAGGCTAAGGTTTATGTCCGCCTTGAGGTAAGTCGAGGAATCTTTTATCACGAAAACTCGATAGTCGAGTTTGTTTGTTGAGTTCATCACGTGAAAGAGTTACAAAACAAAAGAACCCTTTCCCTTAGTATATCCAGCTGGCGTGATGAGTAAACCGAAGCAACAGAGCCTGTTCGAAGAAGAGGAACTTCCCGAGAACCCCATGCCCTGGGAACGGGAGTCGGCGCAGGATCTGTACCTCGCGGAAATTGTTCTGAATCGACCCGTGGATCGCGTGTTTCACTACAAAGTACCGGAAGAACTGAGGCCACTGTTGCGGGCAGGACATCGCGTGCAGGTTCCCTTTGGGAGAGGAAACCAGTTCGCGCCCGGTTATTGTGTGGGCGTGGGGCCTGGGGATGAAAATCTGCCCAGCGTGCGTCTGAAGACGGTTGAAGCGATTCTGGACAGTCGTCCGTTGTTTAATGCCAAAATGCTGAAACTCACGCGCTGGATTGCCGACCGGTATCTGTGCAGTTGGGGACAGGTCCTGGATTGTGTGGTTCCCGCGGGAGTCAAAAACCAGGCCGGGACCCGGATGGTGACGGTATTTGAAGTGGGAACCGCGGATGCGGCAGACGAAGCACAACAGAACGACCTCATTGAGAAACTGCCTGCGAAACAACGCGCCGTTTATGATGCACTCAAATCTGCTGCCAGACCGCTGACGTTAGAAGAGCTGACGCAGGTAGCGGGATGTGGTTCCGGCCCGGTGAATTCGCTGAAAAAGAAAGCATTGATCAGCAGTCATCAAAAACGGATGCAGCATTTTGAAAATGATGACGATATCGTGCATGCGCATATTCAGAAACAGGATGATCTCAAGCTGAATCGGGATCAGCGACTGGCATTGGATCAGATTCTGACAGCCATTCGCGGCCAGCAAAGTGAAACGTTTGTGCTGCACGGCGTCACCGGGAGTGGCAAAACCGAAGTCTATATTCAGGCGATTCGAGAAGTCGTGAGCTATGGACAGCAGGCGATTGTCCTTGTTCCGGAAATCAGCCTGACGCCCCAGGCGATTCAACGGTTTCGTTCCCGCTTTGATTCGGTGGCAGTCTTACACAGCCATTTAACAGACAGTGACCGGCATTATCACTGGCAGAACATCGCCGCCGGCAAGGTGCAGGTGATCGTCGGTGCCCGCAGTGCTGTGTTTGCACCGGCACCGCATCTGGGGTTGATTATCATTGATGAAGAACATGAAACCTCTTTCAAGCAGGAGACGGCGCCCCGCTATCACGCACGCGAGGTGGCCCGCAAACGATCTGAACTGGAGCGTGTTCCCTTAATCCTGGGTTCCGCCACGCCGACGTTGAATTCCTGGTTACGGGTGATTGAGAAAAAAGACACGCTGATTTCCATGCCGCGACGTGTTAACGATCTGCCGATGCCGGGCGTAAATATTGTTGACGTGCGAAATGATGTGCAGATCAGACGCAACGAGTCGATCGGCCGTGTGTTATTTACCGGCATGCAGCATGCTTTGGGGGCAGGCGGGCAGGTGATTCTGTTTTTGAATCTGAGGGGTTATTCGCCCGCGCTGTGGTGTAAGGGGTGTGGAAATTCGGTGAAGTGTCCGCATTGTGAGATATCACTGACGTGGCATCGCGATAAGAATCTGGCAGTGTGTCACAGTTGTGATTTTTCCGCCAGGCCACCCACAAACTGCCCCGGTTGTGGGGCGCCGGGACTTCGTTTTGTCGGCGCAGGCACCCAGCGACTGGAGGAAGAGGTCAAAGCCAAGTTTCCCGGTTATTCCTGTCAGCGGATGGACAGCGATACGATGCGCGGCGTGGGCAGCCATGCACGCGTGTTGAATGCGTTTGCCGATGGTGAAGTGGATATTCTGCTGGGCACCCAGATGATTGCCAAGGGATTAGACTTTCCGAATGTAACGCTGGTCGGAGTTGTCGACGCGGACACAATGTTGCATCAACCCGATCTGTTTGCTTCCGAACGTACCTTTCAGTTGATTGCGCAGGTCGCAGGTCGCACGGGGCGGGGGATGCAGGGGGGGCGCGTGTTCGTGCAGTCTTCTTCCCCGACAGAACCTGCGATTGTGAAAGCAGCGGAACATGACTTTCTCGGGTTTGCCCGACTGGAACTGGGGCATCGCAAAGAGATGCTGGCGCCTCCGTTTTCGCATTATGCACGCGTGATTTTACGGGGGCCTCAGGAAGAACACGTCGAGCACTTTGCCCGTCAACTGGCGGAGATTCTGAGTGTTGCCGCGAATGAAAAACAGCTACAGGTGCAGATTCTAGGACCTGCGCCGGCTCCCATTATTCGGTTGAAAAAGTATTTTCGCTATCATTTTCAGCTGGCGGCGATTGATGTCGAACAGATCCTGCAGCTCTGGCATGAAGTCGAAGGGAAACTGCCTCGTGAAAAAGGGATCGAATACATCATTGATGTCGATCCGGTTAACATGCGATAACCGGTTTGCTCGGTACAGATTCCGTTTCCGCAGCGAATGCGGGGGTTTCGCAATTGCATTTGCCAGTCCCGCAAGGTTGAATAGTATCAGTGTTTTTTGAAGCCTTCCAAGCTTGCGAACTGTCCTGACGAAAGACGAATGAGGAAATTCTGGTATGTCAGCCATTGAAAATAAGAATCGTTTGGATGTCAGGTTCCTTTTTTCTGCGGTGCTCGCCTGTTTTGTGATTCAGATTGCAGCGGTTCAGGCAGAAGATGCCCGGTTTGGTCTGGAACAGCGAATCCCCTGGACTACATCGCGCGTTAAAGGGACACCCGATCCGGCATTACCTTACGAAACGGAGCGGGCCTTTCCCCAACTGAAATTCAATCAGCCGCTGGCGATTGCGACGGCTCCCGGTGAGAAACGCTTCTTCGTGGCAGAACGCAAAGGGAAAATCTTTTCGTTCAATTATGAAGATCAACAGACTTCGCAAGCAGATCTGTTTTTTGATCTGAAACTCAAAGAGCCAGCGTTGAATGAAATTTATGGAATCACTTTTCATCCCCGGTTTGCCGAGAATCGCTATGTCTATATCTGCTATGTGCTGAAACCGGGTTTGCCTGAGGGGACCCGCGTTTCGCGGTTCAAAGTACTGGATACAAATCCTCCATCTTGCGACCCCGATTCGGAAGAGATTCTGATCGACTGGTTGTCGGGGGGGCACAATGGAGGCTGTCTGCGGTTTGGCCCGGATGGTTATCTTTATATTTCGACAGGGGATGGCGGACCCGCTTCCCCTCCGGATATACATAACGCGGGCCAGGATGTCAGCAATCTGCTGTCCTGCGTTTTGCGCATTGATGTGGATCACGCCGGCAAAGAGAAGCCTTATTCAATTCCAGCCGACAACCCGTTTGTAAATCAACAAAATGTGCGTCCTGAAATCTGGGCGTTTGGATTTCGCAATCCCTGGAAGATGTGCTTTCATCCTGAGAATGGTGATTTATGGGTGGGAGATGTGGGCTGGGAATTATGGGAACTCGTCTACCGCGTGGAAAAAGGCGGGAATTACGGCTGGAGCATTCGCGAAGGACGTCAGCCGGTTAAGCCGGATTTGAAGCCGGGGCCCACACCGATTCTGCCCCCGACTGTGGCGCATTCCCATCGGGAAGCACGTTCGATTACAGGCGGCTATTTCTATCAGAGTCCGCGACTGAAAGAGTTAAATGATACTTATATCTACGGCGATTACTCGACCGGAAAACTCTGGGGACTGAGGTATTCTGACAAGCGGGTCAACTGGCATGAGGAGCTGGCCAATTCGACTTTGAAAGTGACAGCGTTTGCCGTCGATCATACGGGAGAAGTTTATATTGTCGATATTGCAGGGGGCGGATTTCATCGTCTGGTGCCGATCAAGGAATCAGATCACAATCCTGAGTTTCCGACTTTGTTAAGTCAGACTGGTCTCTTCCAGGATACCACGAAGCATGAAGTGGCTCCCGGCGTCATTCCCTACAGCATCAATGCGCCAGCCTGGGCCGACTATGCCACCGCAGAACGATTTGTCGCGCTGCCTGATGAGACGACCATTGACGTCGTCAGGAAAAAGTTATGGAACTTTCCCAAAGACAGTGTGCTGGTGAAAACGATTTCCATCGAGACCGAACGCGGTAATCCCGAGACCGCCTATCGCCTGGAAACCCAACTGATGCATTTCAACGGGGCTCGCTGGCTCGGATATTCCTATCGCTGGAATGAAGAACAGACAGACGCCACACTGGTACCAGCGACTGGTGATCAGATTCAACTGGAAATCGCGATACCTGAGCGTCCGGAGAAAAAGGTTTCTTATGAATGGCCGATTCCCAGTCGGGCCGAGTGTGCGGTCTGCC
The DNA here is from genome assembly GCF_007746795.1 of Gimesia algae. NCBI lineage: Bacteria > Pseudomonadati > Planctomycetota > Planctomycetia > Planctomycetales > Planctomycetaceae > Gimesia > Gimesia algae. The sequence continues at coordinate 5,838,165 of NZ_CP036343.1, read as the reverse complement.
ATACGCCGTATCAGAATTATCTGTCGATCCTGTCCTTTGAAGAACCGCAGTTAAATCGAAGTCAGAAGTACGGCGAAACAGTGGATCATCAACTGAGATCACTGGCCCATATTAAAGTACTGCCGGAGTCGGTGTGGAGCGATTCCAAAGGGGCGAGCGCCCATTACCTGGTCGATCCCTATGATAAGGGAGCGGCATTGAATTCCCGGGCACGTTCGTATCTGCATACCAACTGCCGACACTGTCATCGGAGTAATGGCGGCGGCGGTGCCACAATCGAACTGGATGCGGCTCTGGACTTTGATGCGATGAAAGCTCTGGGAGTGAAGCCGACTCAGGGAACGTTTGGTATTCAAGATGCGCAGGTGATTGCTCCCAGTGACCCCTATCGTTCGGTGCTCCTGTATCGCATGAGTAAGCTGGGGAAAGGCCGCATGCCTTATTCCGGTTCAACCATCGTCGATACCCGGGGCACGCATCTGATACGTAACTGGATTCAGGACATGGCGGGGATTGCCGGAGACAGCACTTTTGAGGTATCTCGCTTGAGAAATCGTCAGAATAATCTGCTGGAAGATGCCGTCCAGATTGAAGATCAGGAATTTGTGAGCCAGAAACTTCAGGAAGTCCTGGGCACTACCAGCGGCGGCCTGAGATTACTCAGCACGTTGGATGAAACGCCGATTTCCGATCAGATGCGAAAACTGATTATTCAACTGGGGACTGAAAACCCCAGTCCCCAAATACGCGATCTGTTCGAACGTTTTCTGCCTGAGGATCAACGAGTCAAACGCCTGGGCGTCAAGATAGACTCCACTGCGCTGATTTCGTTAGCGGGAGATTCGCGCGAGGGGAAAAAACTGTTTTTTGAAATGGCGGGACTGCAATGTCGCAATTGTCATCGCGTGCATCAGCACGGAAAAGAACTGGGGCCCGATCTGACGCAAATTGGTAAGAAACTTTCCAGGCAGGAATTACTGGAAAATATTATTGAACCTTCCCGGAAGATCGACGAGAAGTATTTCACGTGTGTTGTCTTACTGCGGTCTGGCAAAGTCGTGAGCGGCCTGCTACTGAAAAAAGATGAGACAGTGGTGCGTCTGAAAGACGCGAAAAATGAGGTGCTGGAAATTGCTCCGCATGAGATCGAGAGTCTGACCATGCAGAAAAAATCGATCATGCCCGATCAGTTATTGCGGGATCTGACAGCCGAACAGGCCGCGCATTTGCTGGCATATCTGGAATCATTAAAATAACTGGTCCTCGAATCTGAGTGATCAGGTCAGAGAGACCGAAAACACTCTGGTTTTTCGTCGGCGAATCATTATAATTCCGTACAGTCGCACACTAGACTGTGCCCAGTTTTACTGTAGCGTCTCCAGGTCCATTTGGACCGAGTATAATAGATTGTGAGACGTTATGGTTAAATGTGATACGCTCTAGTTCCCTGCCGAAGCTGCCCCCAGCTGATTTCCGGATAATTGAACTCCTTCATCTGGTTCCATCCGTTTTTTATAGTCTATTTATTTCTGAGCTTAACAATGGCGATTCAGTTCGATTGTCCTTTTTGCACATCCACATTAAAAGTTCCTGATGCTACCGCAGGAAAGCAGGGAGACTGCCCCCGGTGTGGCACAAAGCTGGTCATTCCCAATCCTTTTGCAGCGGGTGCAGCCCCACCTGCGGCTGACAGTGCTCCTGCAGATTCGACTCCACAACCTCAGGATGCCCCCACTCCGCCTCCTGCCAGTCAGGCTCCGGAGCAGGCTCCCGTCGTCGATGTGATGGCACCGCGACCTCATTCGAGTGCAACGGCTCAATATTTAAGGAAGCGACGTAAATCGAATGTAGGGGGAGTGGTCCTGTTTCTGTTTTTCTTTTTGGCGATGGCAGGAATCGCCGGCTATTTCTACTGGAACTTCGGGCTGCGGCTCGAAGGGAATCTGGTCGCGGCGCGGATTTCGCCTGAAGCCGCCAAACTCGAACAGCGACTGCAGCCTGAGAATGCGGGTGTATCAGAAGAGGTGATCAAGGCAGTCAATCATAACCTGCTGGAAACCCCGCGACGTGTGCAGAGCGATCTGATGGAAATGTTGTTCTATGGCCTTGAAAAGGGGGGACTGGAAGTCCGTTTGAAACCGGGAGCAAAAACCGAACTGGTGCGAGTCGATCTGACAGGCGATCCGGCGTTGATGGAATACATCAGCAAACAGGGAACCCAACTGGATCAACCCCGGTCAGCCGAACTGCAGAGTTCGTTGAATCATTTCTACACCAGCTGGAATGAATTTATTGGGACGCAAGGCGTGATGCCCGACCTGCTGCATTATCGGAATTCCGTGGGTCTGAATTCGCTGCTGGGCGGATTAGGCTATCATATGGAAGCACGTGTGAATAATAAAATCTATCCTTGTGTGCATGAAGATTCTAAAGGGGGGCTTTATTTTCTTGTGCCTAAAGGAACGTTGCAGTTCAATATTCTGGGACGGGAAATGGATACTGGCTGGACGACGTTTCCGGGAAAATATGAAGTCCAGGTGACCCAGGAATATCCCTCACGACCTTGAATTGCCGGTTCATAAAAAATCGACGACGACGGAATCGGCGAGCAGGCAGCCCGCTGACGTCAGCTTGAGATGAGTGTCTGTCTCTTCCAGTAAACCAGCTTCGACATTCGTCTGGATGGCAGTTTCGGCCAACTGATGCAGATCAAAGCCATAGCGTTCCTGGAACTCGCGTCGATTGATTCCTGCGCGGCGTCTTAAGCCGAAGATAATGGCTTCGCGTGCCCGTTCTTCAGGTGCTAATGTTTCCTGATCTGCGATGGGTGATTCACCGGCTTGCACTTTTTTTAACCAGGTGATCACACTGCGATGGTTCTGGCGTCGCACGCCGTCCAGGTAACTGGCGGCACCGGGGCCAAAACCATAGTAAGGATAGCCGGTCCAGTAGACTTCATTGTGGCGACATTCATATCCGGGACGGGCGAAGTTGGAAATTTCGTAATGCTTCAGGCCCGCTTCCTCCAGAAATTCTAAGGCAAATTCATACATGTCTCCGGCCAGCTCGTCTTGAGGCAGATCAAAGAATCCGGCTTTTTCCCGACTCCAGAATGAAGTGCCTTTTTCAATTGTCAGACCATAGGTTGAAAGGTGGGGGACATTCAGCTGCACCGCAGTCTGCAGCGTCTGTTTCCAGCCGTCCAGACTCTGGCCGGGAACGGCAAAGATCAGGTCGAGGCTGGTATTACTGATGCGGGACTGCAGTGACTTCACGATTTCAAAAATCTGATCAGATCGATGATCGCGTTCCAGGAACGTAAGGATATCGGAATCAAACGACTGGACGCCCAGACTGACACGGTTGACTCCGGACTGTTTGAGAAAGTCAATTTTTTCAGTGCTGAGATTCAGCGGGTTGGCTTCGATACTGAATTCGTATTCTTCGGCCAGTCGAAAATGGGAAAAGATGGTCTCGAATAATCGTGAAAGCTGATCGATACTGAGATGGGTTGGCGTGCCACCACCCAGAAAGAGTGTCTTTAGTTCAATTCCCTCTCCCAGTTTGGCTGTCTGTTCTGCCATTGCATTGAGATATGCTTCGATCAGATGATCTTTTTGTGCAACGAGCGTGAAGTCGCAGTAACCGCATCGATGCTGGCAGAAGGGGACATGAAAATAAGCAGAGCTGGGAAAACTCGGGTTTAACACAATCAGGAATCCGCTGGCTGTGTCGGCATGTTTTCGGGAGTGGTTCAGCGTCTCTACAAGCTTATTGAGAGATCACTTCGCTAAACGGGGCATCACTGAAACTCAAAGCAGCCAGAACATGAGCCAGTGTCAGGATCGCATCACAGGTGGGAACAGCGTCCCTGAACCAATGATATCCGGATTGACCCCCTGCGTAAACGGCTTGCTGTTGTCTCATCTGGAAATAGCTGTCTGCCAGTGTTCCTGTGTGTGTGTGAATGTTCCAGCCCGCCGGAACTTCATTCAGTTCTTTTTGTCCTGACTGATCCAGCAGGAAGTTTCGGGATGACTGTTCCCGGGAAAGTGCCTGCATCAAAAATCGGGAAACTTTTAAATTCGACAGGAGCGTTCCGGTTTCCGCGAAGAAGGCACAGCGACGACTGTCATCATCGATGATCAGGCCCAGGTCAGCCGAATCTGCCTGCATCTGCTTCTGCATTTTTTGCACATCATTGTCCTGTGGATTGAGCAGATCGCGTTTCTGATGCGGAATGTCTACCCAGTTGAGTTCACAGGGCAGTTTATCAAACAGCACATTCAGGGTTTCTCTGACCAGTCTCAGCGAACAGGCGATTTTGATTTTGAGCGGTCGCAGGGCATGAAAGTGTTTCTGGAATTGTGCCCGATAGGCTTCCATGGGATGAAAAGTTCGCTGTGATCCCGGTTGCCGGGAGGCGCGTCCAAATCCCCGCAGGGAGATCTGTTCGATCTTTTCCAGGTGTCGTCCTGCTGAGACCGGCTGTGAATTTTCCAGCAGGAAGTCGAGTCCCGTATAAGAAGGGCCAAATTGAGCGCCAGTGACCATAATCGCGCCCTGTGCCTGCAGATGGTTTGTTGCGAACGAGAGGATCGAGGGGACCGTCAGCCCCAGATCGATGACCCGGCAGCCATTTCTGCGGAGTGCACTGGCGACACCGGTAATGATGTCTGGTGAGGAGGGGCGTTCATCAAAACCGATGACGACACTCGGTCCCCGACTTTGCTCCTGACTTACGGGCATTACAACAGCTTTGGGTTTACTGAACGAAGTCGTTTTTTGCGGAGCGACACCTTTTAAGGGGAGCGATTCCCAGAGGATCGTGGAAAAGGCGCCGGTGAGATGAGCGGCCTGGGTCCGGTTGATCTGATTCAGATAGATGCCGCGCACGCCTTCGGTCGTGAACGGGTTTTGTGTGGAAGAACGACTGCGTTGCGTCTGCTTTAATCGCTCGATGATCTCGAGGGACAGGTTTCCGGTATGTTCTTTGTGCGGACACTCGCGGCATTTGGGGTAAAAAGCGGCCAGCCGGGACAGGTGGATGGCTTTTGAGATCGGATAGTCTTCACCCGGACACTGAAAAAAGACTTCTGCCGATTCCAGTAAAGCAGGTTGTAAAAGTTGGGGCAGCGGGGGCAGAATCTCAGATTTGATCTCAGTTAGATGTTCCACGTGTGATTCTGGTTCCGATGAAATGGGAATGTGCTCCAGGGGGATTTATAGTTTTTACGGGATCTGCGGGCGGCATCTCTCGAAATCAAAACTCAAATCGATTGTAATGAGAGACAGGAAAGTTCCCTGTGTTTTCAAGTCATCTCCAATTTACGGGAGTCAATGTACGTCATCCCCCTGATTTTGGTCAATAAGAGTTATTCATGAGCCAGCACGTTACCGAATTTCTGCTGAATCCTGCCGCCAGTGAATTTGGGCCGGTTGTGGTTTTGCATGGCGATGATCGCTATATGAAGCAGGAAGCGATCAAAGCGATCGAACCGCTTGTCCTGGGTGAAGAGGAGGACACCAGTATTACCCGCTTCGATGGTAAACGGCTCGAAAAAGAGCTGCCCCCCTCGACCCTGTTTGATGAGCTGAAAACGGTTTCCATGTGGGGGGACAAGCGTCTGGTGATTGTGGATGAGGCAGAGAAGTTCGTCAGTGCCTTTCGTGGCAAACTGGAGAAATATCTGGAGGCTCCTTCCAAAAGTTCGACTCTCATTCTGGATGTGAAAAGCTGGAGTAAATCGACGCGTCTGGCCAAACTGGTTGCGAAAATCGGTCTGGATCTGGAGTGTAAAGAGCTTAAGGGGGGGGCATTAACAAAATGGATTTGTGATACCGCTGGACAACTGCATCAGAAGCAGATTTCACGGGAAGCTGCGAGTTTGCTGGTTGAACTGGTGGGAACTCATTGTGGACAGATCCATCAGGAATTAGAAAAACTAACGACTTTCGTGGGAGATCAGCCCCGCATCAGTCCTGATGATATTCGTTCAGTGGTGGGGGGCTGGAAGGCGGAAACGACCTGGGCGATGACAGATGCCGTCCGGGATGGAAAGATCGGGGATGCCTTGCATTATCTGGATAACCTGCTGGTCGCGGGCGAAGCGCCTCAGAAGATCCTGGGGGGATTGAACTTCGTCTGGCGGAAATACTTTAAAGCCACACAGCAGGCAGTGCAGGGAACCCCTTTAAAACAGGCGATTCGACAGGCGGGCGTGTTCCCCCGCGATATCGATTCGACAGAACGCTATCTGAGGCGACTGACCAGGCAGAGGGCGGAAAAAATCAGTCACTGGCTGTTAGAAACCGATCTGAATCTAAAAGGCAAAAGCCGTTTAGCGCCTCGTCTGGAACTGGAACGATTGTTGTTTTTATTGAGTGGTTGCGTCTGATCTTTTGATAAATACATCCCGATTCACCACTTAAAGCGTGCACGTATCTTCATAAACTTCCTTTCAAAATTATTCCTTTCTCACTGAAATGAATCTTGCCATGGATTTCGGGGAGGGGTATAAATTACCGGTAATTAGGTTTTTACGAAACTCATTGACGCTGTTTGAACCTTACAGCGATTGCCAAAGTTTCGTGCTCTATTGGGATCTCAGACGCACATTGAGGTGAAGCATGTCGTCGGAACTCTTGGATCCAGTTGAGGTCGCCAGCATCTATGAGGAAGCCCCTTTAGAAGCGGAACGACACAAATGGATCGAAAGCCAAAAGAATGGCTGTGATCTGGGCAAGCTTGCTATCTCTGACTGGTATGCAAATCATTGGTATTATTTTTGCATCGGTAAGAAGATGGAGCATCTGTTAGGAAACAGGTGCTGGCAGGAATTCAGTGACACTCGTTTCGGTTTTTTAAAGTCACTGCAGCTTGAACATGATCTGTTAGCAGACCGGATTCTCGATCGGATTTTCTGGCTGCGAATGGAGAATCTGGATATTATTATCTGGGCTCGTGAGTGGAATCTGCCACTGGACCGTGTGCTGGAAATACTCGAATTGATCGATATTAATTCCGCACGACTCGAACCCGTATTATCCTGATTCGATTTATGTTTCATGGATGAACCTGCTCCACCTTCACATTCTTCTGAAGAACACTCACAGGTGGCTGCCGCTGAGAATACGCGCAAGTTGTTCTCGGGGCTCCGGGTTGTCAGTCTGCTGACTCTGGTGAGTCGCATCCTGGGAATGGTCCGCGACATTGGCATGGCGACCCTGTTCGGCAATGGTCCAATCATGGACTCTTTTTCCGTTGCCTTCAAGCTGCCGAATCTGATGCGCCGACTTCTGGGAGAAGGGGCGCTCTCTACGGCGTTTCTGCCCACTTTCATCCGGGAACTGGAAAATCAGGGCCGTGAATCTGCGTGGAAGCTGGTCACCGCTGTATTATTCTGGCTGCTGCTCTTTTCGGTGATGCTCGTCGGAACTGGTGAGATCCTGCTGATCTTTCTGAGTGGTTTCGAGTCGGCCAGCTCAGAGGCCCGTCTGCTTTATTGGCTCTCCGGGTTACTGTTACCTTATCTGATTCTGGTCTGTATGGCAGCACAGGTGAATGCGACACTGCATGCGTTGAATCATTTTTCGATTCCCGCTTTGTTGCCTACGATTCTCAATCTGTTCTGGATGGGGGGGATCTGGCTGGTTGCTCCCTGGTATCCTGACGCCTCTGCCAAGATTACCATCGTCTGTCTTGCGATTCTGGCGGGAGGAGTCTTGCAACTGGTATTGCCCAGCCTGAAGTTGTTTTCGCTGGGATATCGCCCTCATATGGACTGGCAGGGAGGGTTTACACAGATACAGACCATTGCTGCCAGTATGGCTCCGATTGTCGTGGGCCTGTCGATTACCCAGTTCAATACTCTGATCGACAGCGTACTGGCCTGGGGCCTGGCGCGGCCTGAAGGAGTGGTAGGGACAGGGGAGGTTCCTGCCTGGGAAATCTTTGAATCGGGAACGGCATCGGCGCTCTATTTTGGTCAGCGGATGTATCAGTTTCCGTTGGGAGTGTTTGGGGTCGCGCTGGGGACGGTGCTCTATCCCCGACTCTCACGTCATGCGGAACGACAGGAGGGAGACCTGTTAAGGCAGGATCTACTGTTGGGATTACAGTTGGTGATTGGTGTGGGATTACCGGCCAGTCTGGGGCTGTTTCTGATGGCGGGACCTTTATCGACGCTACTGTTTCAGTACGGGGATTTTGATGTTTTCGATGCACGCCAGACGGCAGAGATGATTCGCTATTATGGTCTGGGTGTGGTCGCTTTTATGGCCGTGTTGATCCTGAATCGAGGATTTTACGCCGTGGGGGATACGCGGACCCCCGTCAGGATTGGCGTGGTGATTGTATTCTGCAATCTGTTGTTAAACCTGGCATTGATCTGGTGGATGCAGGGCGAAGGTCTGGCGCTGGCGACGTCGCTGGCGGCGATGATTCAGTCTGGCCTGAGTCTGTGGCTGATTCGGGAAAAGACGGGGGCATTGGATCTCAGGCAGTTAACCAGTACGACGTTGCGGGCAGGGATTGCCACTTTAGTGATGTCCGTCCTCATCAGTGTTGAGTTATCTCTGCTGCCTGCCTCAGAACAGTTTCTTGCTCGACTGATCCGGGTGCTGGTGCCCGTCGTTTCGGCTGTGATCAGCTATTTGTTGCTGGCACGTTTGCTGGGGCTGAATGAAATTATGACCTTGATGAAGTCTGGTAGAAAACCACCGGAGAACACAGAACTCTGATCGGGGTGAAAACAGACAGGCCCTGCGGAAATTCCGCAGGGCCTGTGATTATCGAGTCGATGTGAGACACCTTTTAAAATTCGCCGATCACTTCACCACCGCTGCGGGTACTCAGTGCACGATAAGTATTGAGATCAATATTTTCACTGAGCGAACGAACGGATCCGTCCATCAGCAGGGCATGGACGATGCCGGTGTGATAGCTGCGTGCCGTGACAGCAGCATAAGTCGGGCCGGTACAGCTCTGCGCTTCGCGACAGGAAGTATAATCACCTGCATCGATCGCTCCGGAGGCAGTTGGTACGACGACTTTGGTGTTGGGGGGCAATGTAGTCGTAAAACCAGTCTGGTGCACGCGTCCGTCTACCCATTCCGTGTGTCCACTGTTGCCTTTGTTTTCTCCACCACCAGCGATTAAGGATTCCACTCCACCGGCATTACTGGGGATAGATGAAGTGCCCGCACCGCCGTCCCGGTTATAAGCAGTGAATGCTTTGACTTCCGCAAAACAGAGCGTATTGGTAGTCCCGTCGGTAAAATCCCGCGGCTTGGTTTTGCTGTTCGGGTAGAAAGAGCCATCGCCTCCGCTCAGGCTGGTATTGGTGAAAACGCGCCAGGTGCCTCCGTTGTAGCCATAACTGACTGGATAATGCTGGGGGGCTCCGGAAGAGTCCGTCCGAGTTTTATCATTCACTTCGCTGGGACACATGAAAAAAGGGACGCGAGTATAAGCGATGCTCGCATCGCTCTGATTAGAATAGTTGGTTGTGAAATCAATATTGTTGAACAGGTTGGCTGCATCTCCAAATGGAAGAATTCGGGCGTGAATGGACCATTGTCCGCCTGGTGTATAGCCACTACTTCCGCCAGGGCTCACACTGAATGCAGGGGGAAAGACAGTGTACGCGGAAAGGTAATTGTGTAATGCCAGTCCAAATTGCTTGAGGTTATTTTTACATTGGCTGCGGCGGGCTGCTTCGCGTGCCTGTTGCACTGCGGGTAGTAATAAAGCAATCAGAATGGCGATGATGGCGATCACCACCAAAAGTTCAATCAGTGTGAACCCACGCTTACGCTGGCACAGGGTGTGGCGGGAATTTGAGTGTTGCCCCATTTCTCTTCTTTCTGGTGAAAAGGTGAAGTGGCAACGTGCTCTCAGGTATGCGTTCATGCAACGTGCATACAGATTCCGGCGGGTATCTGAAAATAAGCCGTCTTGCCGATAATTCAGTAATTATACGAGACTTGATGTCAGCTCTTTATTGACACTGAGTCTCAGGATCATTATGTTATCGGTCAGTCGGATCAATTGCAAGTAAGGGCTGACTCGATTTTTCACACTTTTCGGTGCGAAAATCAATTCGGCAGATATTGCTTGATTTATATCAGGTCCGACAATGCGGAAATAAATTTAGAGCATTTCAATTAGTAATGGTGAAAATTCACGATTACTTGGGGCGTATTGACATGCGATTTTTGAAATCTCTTAATTTTGGTACGTATCAAACCATGAGCGAACAAGAAAAAACAGAACATCTGTCTCCATCCGCCGCCCCCCAAAAAGAAATTCCTGCAGAAGTGATCGGTTCAGAAACGATCCTGCAAGGCAAACAGGAGGTATTGATTCGGCACGGTGAGACCACCTACCGCCTGAGAATTACTCAGAACGGAAAGCTGATCCTCTGCAAATAGCAATGTGATGATAAGCAGCAGAGAACTGATTAGACTCCAGGACCCTGGATCAGCCTGGATGAGCGCGTTAATTCGAAAACGCGAGCTGCAGGCTATCCAGCAGATCCTGCTCTAGAACGGGATCCCGTCCACGTGGTATCCAGCCGACCGGGTTGCTGTGTTCCTGGACCAGATTCAGGTCGCGACGCAAACTGAGATCCTGCTGAAAAGTCGCTCCGCCTGGTGCTGTGGAGGTCGTCGTATTGACATCTTCAATTTCTTTGAAGGCTTCGACACCCAGCAGATAGCCGCCTTCAATGGGCGTCACGCTGACAAAGACGCGACGGCGAATCGATTGCAGGCTGCTTTCGAGTCGATTATCAAATCCTACTGTATCGCCATGCCAGGGTTCGAGGAAGCTTGCACCGACTTTGTACTCCGTTTCAATGCGACCATCCAGCTTGTTTTCGCGGGCGATGGCGAACTTGTAGTTATGGATCGTATCGACCACGCGTTCCCATACCACGTCCTGATTGGTACCCGTAATCTGGATCGGATTACTGACGGTCACAGGCGCAGGTCGACTCCCGCCTGAAACACAGCTTGTGAACAGGATGCATAACATCAGGAATTTGATAAGGTTACAAGTCATTTACGGATGCCGTCAGTCAGACTGCATTTGATCATTTTGTAATAGACAGGCGCAATCAGAGTGGATACTCAGTGGTCGACTTTGATGGGACGGGGAAAGGATTTGCCTCGAGGTTTCCTCAAACAGCTGCCAAGTTTCCCAGATTAATAAATCTGAGGCAAGATCACTTTGAAAATCCATTTGTAATGTTTGTTCAATAACTTCTGCAGGCTACTCTCTACCCTGGTTTCTGTTTAGAATCGGCGATTGAAGTGATTGATTTACAACGTTTTAACCTCAAAACAGGTAAGCACCATGGAATACTTTGCAGACGTCCCGAAAATTGAGTACGAAGGTCCCCAAAGCAAAAATCCACTCGCCTTCAAGCATTATTGTCCGGAAGAAGAAATTGAAGGTCAGACGATGCGGGATTTGTTTCGCTTCAGCATCTGTTACTGGCATACTTTTCGGGGAACCGGCAGTGATCCCTTTGGTGGCCCTACCCTGCAGCGTCCCTGGGATGATGGCTCCAATTCCGTCGAAAACGCGCTCAAACGGGTCGATGTCGCCTTTGAATTCTTTGAAAAACTTCAGGCGCCTTATTACTGCTTCCACGATAAAGACGTCTCCCCCGATGGAGCGACACTGAAAGAAGCCAACGAGAATTTCGATCGCATTGCCGACAAGCTGCTCGAAGCCCAGGAACGAACGGGCATCAAGCTGTTGTGGGGGACTGCGAACATGTTTTCCCATCCCCGTTTCATGCATGGTGCAGCCACCAGCCCGAATGCAGACGTCTTTGCCTACGCAGCCGCCCAGGTTAAAAAAGCAATGGAAGTGACCCACAAACTGGGCGGAGAAAATTATGTGTTCTGGGGGGGCCGTGAAGGGTATATGAATCTCTTCAATACCGACATGAAACGGGAACTCGATCACCTGGCCCGCTTCATGCATATGGCGGTTGAGCATGCTCAGAAGATCGGATTCAAAGGACAGTTTCTGTTCGAGCCCAAACCCAAAGAGCCGACCAAGCATCAGTACGATTTCGATGCAGCCGCCTGTTTGAATTTCCTGCGTACCTATGATTTGCTGGACCATGTCAAACTGAATATTGAAACCAATCATGCGACACTCGCCGGTCATACAATGATGCACGAACTGGTTTACTCTTCCATTCAGGGTTCACTTGGCAGTATTGACGCGAATACGGGTGACCTGCTGCTGGGCTGGGATACCGATCAGTTTCCGACTGATATTTACCTGACGACACAGTGTATGCTGGCCATTCTGGAGCAGGGCGGTCTGGCGCCCGGCGGAGTCAACTTCGATGCGAAAGTCCGCCGCGAAAGCTTTGAGCCGATTGATCTCTTCTATGCACATGTCGGCGGCATGGATGCGTTCGCCCGAGGCGCGAAAATTGCGGCTCAGATTCGTAAAGACGGCATCCTCTCCGATTTTGTTGCTAAGCGATATGCCAGCTACAACGACGGGATCGGAAAACAGATCGAAGAAGGAAGCGTCTCTTTTGCTGATCTGGAAACCTACATGCTGGAAAAAGGAGATTCCGACGCGAACATGAGTGGTCGTCAGGAATGGATCGAAAATGTGATCAACGATTACATTTAAAGCCGCGGCCAAAATGATATTTGATGAGAGAGCCCTCTGTGTTTCTGAAGTACAGAGGGCTCTCTGCATTTTGCTGACAAGAGTTGGAAAATTCAAAAATATTCCGCCTGGCTGTCATCCATGAAGTATGTTTCAAACGGGGCTCTCTTTAATGAAGCGACGGAACGATGTTATCAATCGCTTCTGAATGTCTGAGAAGTCAATCGCGGGAGTTCCTGTTGTCAAAAAACCACTGGTTGATATTCGAGTTTTGAGGTGTACTATGGTGGAAACAATTCAGGATACCTGGCGCGAGTATTCCGCTTTTTATATCAGCTATTTGAACAAACGCTGGGATAATATCTCGCCCATGGAATATGGGATTGTGCTGGTTTCTATCGCAGTGGTTGGCTGGCTGCTGATGCGAAGTGGCGCCAAAAAAGCCTGAACTTCCGGCAGTGCCAATGCTGCAGGCACCCCGCTGACAGTAATTGTCACACCTGAATCGCGGAGAAAATCTTCCCCGCGGATTCCTCTTGCTCCCGTTCCGGAAATCATTAAGATCTCCCCTCCTGCTGCGGGGGACCTGTTTTCCGGCCGATCACCAGACCGGCTGTTTTTCCTTTTTTTTGAAAAACGAGGCAAACAGTCAGGCCTGTGAATGCCGATGAATTTTACAACCTGCATCAGGCAGTGATTATTTTAGCTTCAATACCCGTGTCATCGTGAATTTTTTGTTTTGATTTAATTCACCCATCGACGAGTGTATTGACGATGCATACAATGAAATCAGTATTCTGTCGTATCAAATTCCGTCGGAGGATCCTAAACCTTAGCATGGACCGGAATCATTAGTGGTGAGTGCCAGGCACTACCCGATTCGCCGTCCTTCTTGCAGCGACCCCACCGTCGCAATGTTATGACAGCAATACGATGAAAGTCGTGACCTCTACAGAGGCGCGGCTTTTTTTATTGCGCGGACCAGGATGAAATTGTTGTTCACTGCAACGGAAGGTCAGTGTTGAATTATGAATAAATCTGCTTCATTTCTTGCTGCCAGACAGTTTTCATGTCACACTTTAGAATGTGTCCAGTTTTACTGTAGCGTCTCCAGAGCCATTAGGACCGAGTCTACTTGGTTGAAAGACGCTATGGTTAAATGTGATGCGCTCTAGTATTCTTCGAATCGCTCGTAACCCCCCCCGGATCCTGATCCTGTTTCATGAATATCTCGAAAACCTCACTGGGCCGATCTTTTTCCCACTCGATTCTGAAATCGTTTTCACGATCCCGGCTGTTCTCCAAAGGGAGCATGTGGATCTGGCCGATTGCCGGCACGATCCTGCTGTTGATACTGGGGTTCATTGTTCGCTCGATTGTGGAAGAATCCGCCAGACAGACTGTCGCGAATAATCTGCAGACCATTCTGGATGCGGATGTCGCGGCCTTGCAGATCTGGCTGGAGCGGGAAGAGTCCCTGGCGGAGGTGATGGCGGAAGAACCGCGTGTGCAGAAGTTGTCCGTAGAACTCGTTGCCTTGAATCAACAGAAAGCCGACGACCGTGAGGCATTACTGCATTCAAAGGCGCTCGTGGAACTGCGACAGGAATTCGAATCGGAACTGGAACATCTGAATTATCTGGATATCGGCTTGATCAGCCTGGAAGGCAGAGTGTTAGCGTCTTCACGGGATGAACCGATCGGCCGGGGAGATTTACCGATTCAGCAATCGGCGCTGGATAAGGTGAAGCAGGGACAAGCAACCGTGACACGCCCCTTCGAAAGCGTGTTCGTCCGCAAAGACGCAACGGGAGAACTCAAAGCCGGGTTACCCACGATGCTGGCGATGGCGCCCGTGAAAGATGCTGCTGGAAAACCGATCGCCGCGCTCTCCTTATTAATTCGTCCCGAAGTCAACTTCACCCGAATACTTTCAGTTGCCCAGGCCGGGAAAACCGGAGAAACGTATGCGTTCGACAGTGAAGGGGCAATGTTATCTCAAAGCCGTTTCGACGATGATTTGAAAATGATCGGACTGATTCCCGATCGCGCTGATGCTCAATCAATACTCAACGTGCAGATCCGTGACCCGGAGGTCAATATGATTGAGGGGAAACGACCTGAGTTGAGGCTGGCAGATCGCCCCTTAACCCGCATGGCGGCTTCTGCTGTTCAGGGAGAAGCCGGCATTGATGCGAACGGGTATCGCGATTATCGAGGTGTGCCTGTTGTCGGTGCCTGGGTCTGGCTGCCTGAATACGATTTTGGAGTCGCCACTGAGATGGATGCTGCTGAGGCATACCGTCCGTTGTATCTGTTGCGTTACAGTTTCTGGGGATTGTTCGCGCTGCTGGCTCTGGGTGCGATTGTGATTTTTGTCTTTACAATTATTGTTGCCCGCAAAGAACAGGAAACCCGTCGCGCGGTGATCAAAGCCAAACAACTCGGGCAGTATGCGCTCGAAGAAAAACTGGGAGAAGGGGGGATGGGCGTTGTCTATCGCGGCCAGCATGCGATGCTCAGGCGGCCGACAGCAATCAAGTTACTTGATATTGAGAAAACCACTGATGAAGCAGTCGCCCGCTTTGAGCGCGAGGTGCAGCTCACCAGCCAGTTGAATCATCCCAATACAATTGCCATTTATGACTATGGACGTACCCCGGAAGGCGTTTTCTATTATGCGATGGAGCTGCTGGACGGCATCAACCTGGATGATCTGGTGAAGCAGTATGGACCGCAGCCGGAAAGCCGGGTGATCCATCTACTGAAACAGATTGCAGGTTCGCTGGCCGAAGCGCATCAGCTGGGCGTCATCCATCGCGACGTGAAGCCGGCGAATATCTTCCTGACACATCGTGGCGGCGTTTACGACTTTATCAAGCTGCTCGATTTCGGTCTGGTCAAAGCCGTCGATGGCAGAGAGCAGGCTTCGTTAACCTCTACCAATTCGATGGCGGGGACACCGATGTATCTCTCTCCGGAAGGCATCAATCATCCCGACGCCGTCGATGGTCGCAGCGATCTGTACGCATTGGGAGCGGTCGCCTATTACCTGCTGACGGGAACGACGGTGTTTGACGGAGAGTCCATCATCGAGATCTGCATGAAGCATGTGCAGGAACAGCCGCAAAGCATCTCGGCACGACTGGGGAAACCGGTCTCAGCGGATCTGGAACAGATCGTGATGCAGTGTCTGGAGAAGGACCCTGCGAAACGCCCGCAGACCGCTGGCGAAGTGCTTCTGGATCTGTCAACATGCCAGTATGATGGCAAGTGGTCGATCCTGGATGCCAGCCAGTGGTGGGCAAAACAGATGCCAGGCCAGGCCACTCAGTTTCAATCCGGCATTCAGGGGAAGGCATCAACCAGTTCCATTGCGGATGCAACGTTGATTGTGAATCTGTCGCAGGACAAATGACTGCAAACAAGTGAAAGATGAAATGTCAGCACCACAAACAGCACTCAACGTCTATCAGGCGATCATTGACGAGTTTGTAGGCAAAACGCGACTCTACGGATCCAGTTCATCCGTTGGGGAGTGTGGAGTCTTTTCAAAAGCTCCCGATCATGCAAAATACAATGAATTCATCGAGACATTGAATCCAACGCAACGACTGATCCTGTCAGAGATGCTGCAAGAAGAACGTGATGACGCGATCCATGATCTATTAGCCTCATTGTCTGGTTGGATCGACTGTCAGGATGTCGGTCTCACCTACCAGGGGAAGCCAATGCCGGTCGACCTCAGTGGCATGGGATTGCATGGCGACTATGTCGGACGTCGAGATGGATGGGAGTGGCCATCAGAACGCGAGCCAGAAGATCCTTAGCAGCTCGTGATTTCCTGGTGAGTAGCCATTGATTGTCAAAAAGTATTTAACAGGAGTGCAGGAAATCAGTCTATGACAAAGGATGAAATTCGTCTGGTTTTAGATGCATGTCTTCAGCGGGAATCACCTGGTTTGGAATCCCCTTCTTCAGAAGAATGGCAGTCACTTGAAGGTCGATACGCTTGTCGTATTCCCGCCGAGGTGCGTGATTTTATCGATCTCATGGCGGAGTATGAGTTTCCCGGTGACATTCTTAATGTTGGTGGCAGATCGAACAATGGAAACGACACGATTGAACTCACCTACGAGTTTGAATCTAAAGAGAACCCGACCTGGTCGGCTGAGATGATCCCATTTTATTCGATTGGAAATGGCGATTATTTCTGTGTCTCATCTCTTCAGTGCCCTGAGAGCCCCGTTTATTATTACTATGCGGAACAAGGACTTTTCAAGCACTATATTGATAGCTTTAAGGATTGGATCCTTGAATTGCCTCGGTTTCTGTCATAGTCAATTCGTGATGACTGTATGGGGGGCAGAACCCATAATAAAACTACCGAGACTATGCTCTCGAGATGACGATCTCACTCGCGAGGGGAAGGCAATGCTCGCCGACTCCTTTTTTCCTGCAAAATTCATTTAAGTGTCAATTTTTCTGTAAGTCCTCCTCTTTTCAAGTTACTAATACTTATGGAAAGGGGGGTGGGTTTGTTGGACGAAGCGCAAAAGACGCTGTTCCTGAACTGGCTGGACGAGCATGGCTCGGCGGTTATGCAGGTGGCGCGCGCCTACACCCTTAATAGCGAGGATACACAGGATCTGGCACAGGAAATATTGCTGCAGGCCTGGAAGTCTTTGCCCAAGTTCGAGCAGAGGTCGACTGCCGCGACGTGGTTTTATCGCGTGGCGCTGCAGACGGCGATGAACTGGCAGCGCAAAGAGAAGCCGCGCCGTAAAAATCAAGAGCCTCTGCTGGAAGTTCATACCGTGATTACGGAAGGGGTGAACTGCGCCGAAGCGGCACAGCAGCGGGATACCGTGGAGCAACTGTACTGCGCCATTCGTCAGTTACCCAGAACGGATGCCGCGCTGGTGCTGCTCTACCTGGATGAACTGAGTTATCGCGAAATGTCCGATGTCTTAGGGATCTCAGAAAGTAATGTGGGCGTGAAACTGAACCGGGCCAAACAAAGACTGAATGAACTGATGAAAGGGGAAACTGATGGCTCCTGACGAATTTCAGCAAGCCTGGCAGGCACAAGCGTCCCGGACACGCGTCACAATCGATGCAGATCTGCTGCGCCAGGAAGTGCAGCGCGACCAGCAGGATTTCCGCACGAAAATTTTCTATCGCGATTTTGGGGAAGTGGGGGTCGCTTTAATGCTGATTCCCATCTGGATCACTCTGGGAGTCATGACGGAATCGACCTGGTCATGGTATCTGACGGTGCCGGTCCTGATCTGGATGTCCGGCTTCATGCTCGTCTATCGCCGACGTCATCAGCAACAGCCGAGTGAACCGGATGAGCCGCTGCTGAGTTGTGTGCAACGTTCTATCACTGAAGTGGATGATCAAATCTGGTTGTTGCGGAATGTCTTCTGGTGGTACCTGCTGCCGCCCAGCGTTTCCATCCTGATTTTCTTTGCGCATACTTCCTGGTTAGCACGGTCGGGAGGCGAGTTGTATGCGCTCATTTTTTTCCTCCTGCTCGCTGGTTCTCTGGTGGCAGTATATTCCTGGGTCTATTCTTTAAATCAACGGGCGGTACGTCTGCAGCTGGAACCTCGACGCCAGGAGTTGTTGACGTTGCTGACCAGTCTTCAGGATGAAACAACGGGGAACGCCGCACAGGATCAAATCGCGTTGCCGGGATTGCCTTTTACGGACCAGAAGCTCTGCATGCCACGTACTTCCCCGGTCCGAATTATCATCGGCGTGTTCGTGCTGCTGTTTATCATCATGCTGCTGGTAGTATACCTGATGAGCGCAAACCTGCATTTCCTGTCAGGTAAAGACGATCCCAGAACCTCTCCCTTCGCCGCAGTACGCTGGCAGGAATCCCAGCCGGAAGTCAAAGTACAGGAGGAATGGTATCAACTCGTATCACTGGACGGCATCTCTGCCTCCGAGATCGTGGCTTTCAGCAAGCAGACCTACGGAGACAAGTGGCAGAAACGATTCGAAGAGGACCTCGTCGAACTGCTGACCCGCATGGGGCACCCGCCCGCAGATCAGGTGACGCTGGGCGTGCAATCGTTGACATCATCAGAGAGAAAGACGCTGGCAGGCGTGCCCATGACGTACGAAAATCGACGAGCCATCCGCAATGCGGCGCAACAGCGGGAGAGGTCAGAGCCTTGACGCAACAAAGTCAATTTCCCAAGTCCTGCAGGAAGAGCAGGCGAACCTCGCGATTTTCCTCGTGGAACGTCAGGCCGGTTTGTTCAGATACGTGCTGGAGGACCAGTTGAGGATTCTTGGCAAATTGTCTGGGAAAATCGTTCCATGTGGTGCGTTCGGACTGATCGAAATAGGTTCGCCAGCCAATGGACCCTTGGGGCGGATTTTTGACGTCACTCAGGACAGGGCGGCCGACACGGGAGCCGATGGCTTTGAGGAAGTCTGGGAACTTCCCGGCATTCTCTTCGCCATGTTGTTTATCAGGACCGGGACCTTCCTTGCCGTAGATTAAATAGGATTTATCCTCAGGCCGCCTCCATGCAGGGCCTATCGGGGCCGCCTGAAATGTTCCTCGTGCCACGTAGACTTCTCGGTCGACTTTTTTGAATTCGAGGGAGGCCTGCAGCTTCAGATCCTGGTTCAGCACAGAGCCGAGGCCCTCAATGATGGCTTCTCTTGATGTCCCCTTGCGGATGATAAAATCTCCGCCCAGTTTCGTGTTCACCCAGAGCTGGGAATTCCCACCCAGGTCGACAGGCTGCAGGCCTGTGAGAATTCTGACCACATTAAAGAGAGAAGAAGGTTCATCGCCAAATCCTTGTGATTTTAACTTCAGGTTTCCTGTGTCCCAAATATAAACATTCAAACCTGTTCCGGAGATATATTTGAAGCGTTCCTCTTTTGAGAGCGTGTGTGTTTTTTCCCGTGGTTGATTTGTCACCGGAGGAGCGAATGCGACCTTGCGGGGGATGGATTCAGGCTGAGTCGTTTTTTCTTCAGCCACAAGCTGGAAATCAAAACAATTGATTGCGAGCAACAGCGTGGGGACGACAAACAGCAAAGTGCGTTTCATCAGGGACCTTTCCGGGGGGGCAGGAGTGAGGATACGTCGAATGCGGTGATACAATTTTCCTCCCCGGGCGGCGGATGAGGGAGAGCGAACATGATGTGGATCACTGCCGATCCGAAACAACGCACGCGCATAATCGGCGACGGCATCCGGATTGTTGTTGAGGACTTCATCATCACAGAGCAATTCGGCACACTCATCGAGCTTGTTGAGAGTCCACCATGCCAGAGGATTGAACCAGTGCAGGCAAACCACGAGCCGTGCCAGGAATCCTTTCCAGATATCCCCATGTCGGAGATGGGCCAGTTCATGATGCAAAATGGCTAGACGCTCTTTTTCAGTCAGGCTGGACCAGAGTTGTTGGGGAACAAAAACGTGAAATCCCCGCAGCAATAAACCGAGCATGGGACCAGCATCATGTGTGATGTGCAGTGGAATTGGTTTTCGGATGTCGTACTGTTTCAAGACGGCCTGCCACTCCCTGGCCCATGTTTCGGTAGCTGGTACACTGTTGCGAAGACGTTTTGCCGAGAAGATGCAGGCGGAAATCCACCAGAGCAAAATCAGTCCGCAACCAGTCATCCAGATCGAGGCGGCAAAAGAGAACCAGTTGAAGCTGGTTAAAAGATCACGATCCGAATTGGTGAGAATCACTGGCAATGGATTGGGAGTAGGATTGATGGATGTTGCATTCAGGTTTTCGTGCTGCACTGGTTCGAACGAAATGTTTTTTGTGACGTGCGTGGGAAACCAGGGAATTGTCACCGAAAAATGCAGAAAGATGATTCCCTGTAGCATAACCAGTGCCCATGCTGCCTGATGCCAGCGAGGCGAGGACGCTTTGATCCAGAGTAGCAGTCCTCTGACGATCAAAGCAGTAATGCCGAGCGCCAAAGTTGATCTCAATACAGCATCGAATAAATAATGGTACGCTGAATTCATCCGTCACTTACCTTTGCGGCTATTCTGTTCTGCTGCGTCTAAAAGTTTTTTGAGTTCTTTGACTTCATCCGGGGTCAGAGTTCGTTCCGTGATCAAGTGCTTCATGAGTGGGACTACTTTTCCGGACGTGAGCTTTTCGAGAACCTGCCCGAGGTATCCTTCGGTGGCCTGGCTCTGTGTTGCGACCGCCTGGTAGAGAGCCGGTCGCTGCTCGCTTTTTGTTACCAGCCCTTTGGCGGCTAACCGATTCAGTCGGGTTTGCATCGTGGGATAGGCGATGGAATTTCCGTAGTCATTAAAGGTCTGGTGTGCTTCAGCGAGCGTCAACGGACCTTTTTCCCAGAGCATGCTCATCAATTCCATTTCTCCTGGGGATAAATGGACAGCTTTTTTGCTTTTAGTCATCGGGAACTCCAATTTATTACATGTGTAATATTCAAGATTGTATTACCTGTGTAATAAAACGCAAGAGCAAGCGTGAGATTTTATTGGTAAGTAGAATTGTGTTGTTTTTTTAATACCCTGTAGGAGCAAAGATTAACCTCCGCGGATAAAAAAGGGGGCAGGAGTCGATTAAACGACTACTGACCCCTCCGGTTGAGAGCGTCCTGTCTGACGCACAATAAAAAAAGCCGACGAGATTCGTCGGCTTCAGATCTTTCGAAATATCTCGGCGATTAGATCACCTTGACGTTTTCCGCTCTTGGTCCCTTAGGTCCTTGTCCCTTATCGAAAGACACTCGTTGTCCTTCCTGGAGATCGTCGTAGCTCACACCCTCGAGGTTCGAATTGTGGAAAAACATATCCTCGCCGTTCCCCAAGTCGATGAAACCAAAACCTTTGTCCGTCAGCTTTTTGATTGTACCTTCTGCCATCTTCAATCCGATTCTTCAAAAAAGTCTTTGAGAAGTCGCCTGACACAACAGGTTCAGGCCGCTCATCCTCAGCGATTAAGTCTAACCAGAAACTGGGACAAAACCAAGGAAGCGACCACCAAGAACAGGAATTGATCGCTGTTGTTGGTTAAACCATGCCCTTTAACCCTTTGAGAGGCAGGATTTTGACTACGTTTCGGCCGGAATTGGCTTTGAAGGGAGGGGAGAGGGGCATGGTTCCGCTGAAACACCGCGGGCGTCGCGGAAAGGGCGGAGCTTCTTGAAAACGCATCTCCTGGTGGATTAAAGGCAAGCCGGAAGTAAGTATCTGAGGATTGGTCTGGCCACTTTCTGGCCATTCCCTGATGATAGAGGAGTACCTGTTGCCAACAAACTGCAATTTCAACTTTTTAACATCAGTTATTAAGAAATGGTAAAATGAAGTTATCGTATTTACTCAATGGGTGTGTCATGGTGTTGGTGTTGCTCACAGGGTGTGAGCAGAAGGAGAATGCACAGATCAACAAACCCTTTGGGATCCCGGAAAAAATTAAAAAGGAGCAAGTTGGTAAGTGGGAAGCTTCGAAAGCCAGGTTACTTCGATCCGATAAGCAGTCGGCAGTTACTATCAATGCGAAAAGAACGAATTACGAATTCAGTGATGGTTCAGATCATTTTACGACACCAGTGACCGCATTCTCCGATTCAGAATCAGGGAGTATCTGGGTGGGACCTGAACAGAGTGGATACCTGGAGATTGAAAAGAAAATTCTGGGTTTTCGTGTCTTCGGAGAAACAATTGTCTGGACTGAGAGTATTCTGGATCATGACTCGAAATCGACTTTACCCGATATCACAAATATCACCAATCGTTTTGAGCAAGATGTCACGGGCGGCTCTTTTTACCTGGGCACGCACACAGCTAATAAAAGACGGACAAACTTGATGGATATCAACAAAGATTCAATTGTGTTTGGTGATGGGTATGGTAGTTCCGGAGGTCCGAGGCCCATGGTGTCAGGATTTCAATGGGACAAAGATTTATTAAAGCTTAGTTTAACAGACCCGGAAAAAATGCATGAAGCGATCTTATGGATTGACGTGAAGTCCGGAGAGGTTAAGAAAACTGAGGAGAAACCGACTAAGCTTGGAGAAAAATTATACCAGGTAATAAACGCCCAAAAAGGAAAATAGTCAATAACAGCATTCAGTATGAACGGCACAAAAGGGGGCAGCGACTGATTTGGATTTCGGATTTCTCTTAATCGTCCTCGCAGCAACGGGAATCAGTATATTGATGAGTTTTCTTCAGTCACTTGAAATTGATCAAATATTCAATTTGGCCGAAGCCATTCTCTGGATTTCCATTTCGTCTGTGTTTCTCTTCCGACTTCGTCACACTACGAAAAACAGAGATTTATCGATCACGTGTGTTATCGCATTTGCTCTCTTCGGAGTCTCCGATTTCATCGAGATAAACACCCGGGCATGGTATGAACCGGTTTCACTATTCATTCTGAAAGCCTGCTGCATTTTGACGCTTGTCATCGTATACATCATCTACGACAGACGTCGAAAAAATCGCTCTGACAAGGCGTAGTCATGGGTGCTCTTTTAACCCAGGCCATTCGTGGAAAGGGTATTTACACCCTGACCTTGCCCCTGTTCTTCGTCACGGGGCGCTCTCACCTGACATCTGTGGAAAATAATTGACACGTGAGTGGCTGCAGTTAAAATGGCGTTTACATCAATTCGCTGCCTGCGCGTCAGAATACAAATGAGCGAGTTGGAGGTGACAGGGATCAAGTCCATATCGATACGTTCGTCTGCAACTACCTATGCCTTCGATTTAAGAAAGACGTCCATGAATGATGCTTCGGATCAATCGCGCAGTTTAAAAACATCTTCAGCACGTTCCGGGAAGCGGGTGGCTTTGATTGCCGTAGGCGTCCTTGTTGTTGCGATCATCCTGTGGTGGCTTTTATTTTCAGCGCACCCCATTCGCTTAACAACAACCGAGCCGCCAGCGGACAAAGGATGGCAGCTTCTTAAACAACCATTCTGGGTAAAAGCTGAGGCTGTCGATACCCTGCCGCCAGAATCACAATGGAAGGGGCAATACGTAATCGTCGTCTCTAAGGACGGTGAACCGTTTTATCAGCGAATGATTGATCCCGCTCAAATCCAGGCTGGTAAGCCGTTCGATTTAGCCCTGAAGAAAAACGGAACACAATATAGCGCCGCCTTCTATGAAATTCAACAAGGGAAACCTGGCAAGCGACTCTCGAACAATTTGTCGTTTACTCATTGATCTATAGTGGATGAACGTAATAAAGAGGCAGAGAAGGGGGGCAATTAATGGATTCCTGACCCTTTTAATGCTTTCTGTTTTGCAACCACTCTTCGTGTATCACCTGGAAAAAATCGCCCTCAATGAAGCCTGTGTTCCAGGTGCGGATATCTCGCGGTCCAATGTTCTCGAAATTCGTCGGGATGACTCCCGAATCGTCGAAGTCGGTACACGCCACGTACAATTGCAAGTCGGCCACCAGTTTCAAGGAGCATTCAAGGAAGACTGCCAGTTCCTCGCGTGCACTTTGAGCCTCCTCGTCATTTCCCCGGAAGCCACACGCGTCGCCTGTCTGCCGCGCATAGATGTGATAGAGCTGACGCGTCGAGAAAATCGCCTGCTCATCGCGAGACTGAGCCTTGCCGCAAGCTCTGACGAAAATATGCCAGTCCTCTTCATCTTCTTGGGGCGCGTACTGTGAAACAGGCAGCGGTTCTACTGATCCAAGAATGAGAGGGTAGCACACGCAATGTTCCTTATCTCGTGACTCTTGAACTATTGATAGACCGAGTTTGATTCCGTCTAAAATATTCAGAATTTCTAGATGTGACCAATTGATATTAAAGAACCAGCGTCTTCAATTAGAACTATAGAGGGAAGACTGTCCTGCTTCTTTTCCAGGCAGTGGCACGTATGCTCCCCCTGAATCTGGCTGACAACTGAGACCCCATTTGCAGTGTTATGGTTCGGGTGAACTGGTAAGGAGCTGGGGATTTGTCCGCTTTCTCAGTCCCGACTTCCGAAAATCGCTCCCAGGAGTTTGCGAAACCAGTTTGGCTTTTCAGGCCCTTTCACTTCCTGCCAGAAACGCGTTTTCAGTTCGTCGACCTGACTCTACGAAAACCAGTGCGGTGCCTGCGGGGCAATCCGCTCTCCATCGCGGCGGGGAAGAGGATATCGGGGTATGACCCATTTTATGTTTCAATTCTATTTTGGGTAGTTCTCACCCCAGTTGATATAAGGGACAAAGTCCAAGAACAGGTCACGCTCGGAAGCATTTGAAAAATACCATTCGTTAAATCCAAATTCATAATCTGTTTTTGCTAACCAATGGTTGGTCCACGATCCGATGTGGCAATGCGAAAAGTCTATTGCACATATTCGGTATTCCGACTGTTTCTGGAAACATTCACCGTAGTTGGAACCGAAATGTTGCCAACACCAACGATTTGCGAAATCGAGTTCTGGGAATGACAATTCGAGTGTCACGGGATAAGGAAAACGATCAAGGATCTTTTGACGTTCCCTGTGTTGGTCATGTTGATCTGTGGCTGTGTCGCCACCTGTTTCGAGGTATTCGTCGAAAGTCGAGAGTTTAGCCGTTTGATGGGTCATGAGTATCTCCTGTTGCTAAACTTTTTATCTCTCCAAATAATGAAAAATAAGTGATTATTATTTTTAATATTCAATCAGGGTGACCGGGTAACTAACATTACCCGGACTTCGGTCAGCTTTAGGCAATTTCCAGCGACGTTCTTCGCGTTCTTCCGGAGTCGAAAGGGCATTAATCTTCTGTAACGTCTTTTCAACTGTAGCGCGAAACCGCTATTCCGATTCAGTCAGTTCAGGAGACCAGTTCATTTAGTTTCGTCCTGGTAATACCCGTTACCCGGTCATCATATTTAATGAGTATCTCTTAAAAGCGTGGTATTAAAGCATGTACTCGAATACGTATGTGTGGATTAGATTACAAAAGCGGTTGAGCTCGCCATTCATTTTCGGGTACCAGCACGATAAAGCAGGAAAGCACCAGTGCCGAAAACGCAGACGATTACGGCAATAATGACAATTTCAAAGAATCCAGGCATTGTTGTTTTCCATTTTGAGAGATCGGTTTGTTGATTAACAGTCATTCGCTGTAGGGCTAGCGAATATTGGCAACGAAATCATTTTTGTTCGATTTTCGAAGAGATTACATTAATACTAATTGATACCTGAATTTGAGCCTAAAGTGTATGAAAAACTTGTTATGTTGTCCGGGAAAACATTGTTACCAGGACATTTGAATCGAGGACCAGCGCAAAAAGAAATCCGGGTAACGGATATTACACGGCAATTGGACTAGATGGTTTATTAACCTTAGGTACTTGAATTTTATTTAGGAGAGAATCCAATTAAGCCTTCGACAGAGAAGTGAAGATTTGCTCGTACAAACTCTTGTGCTAGTGGAGTGTCATTTTTAAAATTTGGGTTGATAGATATCACGAGAGTGCGACAACGGAGCACGTAAACAACACCCCCCAACCCTCAATTTGTAGCTTGAGAAAGCACTAGTTTAGTTTTTCACGCTCCTTCTGAATCGACTTTGATGTACAACACCCCGTCATAATCTGAAGGCAACTCAATATCATCACATGAGAATTAAAGGTTCCAGGAACCGTTAATTCTTTCCTTCAACTCAGGATATGTCTGATGATCAACGGTTTTCTTTAGATCACTGTTAACCGCGGCTAACGCCTTGCGGCTGATGTTGCTTTCTGTTTTTGATCGATTTTCAGTGGTGCGGGGTTACTCTGTCCGTTTTCTGCTCGTCCGGGTGTGTCGGGAAAGTAGGGGAGACTCGATTCTTGAACGAACGCGGCAGCTGCAACCTCCTGCTCGCTGCGCTCGGCCCGGATTGCATCCGGGCTTACCCTGTTTTACTTTCGTGTGGTTTCGTGTGGTTTCGTGTTTTTTCGTGGTAGAAAAAAGTTAAGGGAAGGTTTTGTCGGTTCCCTTTGAGAGAATTAAAGGTTCCAGGAACCGTTAATTCTTTCAGATAAAATGCTTTGATGCGACTGTTCCAGCGTGTGGCTACTAAGGTCGCCATGTAAAGAATATGCCGCCTCTGGCTCCTGCCGGCATAGGTTTGACCAATTGAGGAGGAGGCGATCATGCCCACCAAGCGTCATTCATCCGAACAGATCATTTCGAAGCTCAGGGAAGCGAAAGTCCATCTTGCCCAGGGGATGACAATTCCCCAGATGTGTAAGAAGCTAGCAATCCACCAGCAGACGTACTATAAGTGGCGTCGGGAATACGGTGGTTTGCGGATGGACCAGGCCAAACGCCTGAAAGAGCTGGAGAAAGAAAATGCCCGACTCAATAAACTGTTGGCAGAGTCGGAACTGGATAAAGCCATTTTGCGGGAAGCTGCCTCGGGAAACTACTGAGTCCGTCGAAACGGAGTAAGGCGGTGAATTTCGTAAGAGATTCCCTGGCACTCCAACTGGTATTCGAAAAGCTTTCGAAATGTATCTTGGTGATGGGATCTGGATTCGTCGAGAAACTTGGTCTCGTTATGTCGATGCATTTAATGATGGAGTGGCAACTGAAGGGATGTTGAATATCCTCAAGCGGGGCCACTTTCCAGTAGATTGAGGTTAATTATGAATGAAAACAACGTGGTTCGACTGTGTACTGAGTTGCTCTGGGGATGTTCTGAGGAGTCCCTTAACGATAGCTCAGCTCCAATGCCTCCATATCTTCTTGACGTTTACTCTCGAATAAACACTGCAAAAGAATTAGCAAATCATCCAATGTCAATCATGGTTGAAGCAGCTTTATTGCGTTCTGCTCTAACCGCTAACGAGGATGATCGTATTCGAATTGAATCTGTGCAACAGTTATTAAACATTGGAAGCCCATTTGCAGAGGTAGTGCTCTTCGGTTTATTGTTCGATGAAGATGAGGAAATAAGGCAGACAGCTGTTGAAGGACTAGTACTGATTCAAAGCAAGAATATGGAACTAGCGTTATCAATTATATCTGATGATGAATTTACGGAGATCCCTGACACTGTACGGAAAGCTCTAGCGGGTAACCATGATTCCATAAAAATATATAATCTTGACCCACCTCCATCTTAAAACCTTCTGTTGGCGATTGGAGGATAAAAGGTGTCAGCGACGAATGGCACTGCCGCTGATTTTTTGATTTGTGTTTGCGCAACGATGCCTGCGTGACGCTGTCACGTTTTTAATTTTCTGATTTTTTGCCAGTTCGCTGGAAATTGTGTTTGGCAAAACGTCTCCTGGCATTATGCTGCGTTCTGGCAGGGCCTTTCTTGGGTGGTGTGTGAAGACATTTGACCAAGGAAGGTCCTATGCCATTTATATCATCTTCCCGCGTGAATGCAGCATCGTTTTCTCTTTTTAAACGATCAATGCTGCAAGATGCTTCGCTCCCGCTGTCTGATGTGATCAACGATCAGCGCTGGCAGCAGGTGTTTAACAAACACGACATCGACTTTGGCAGTGATCCCGATGTCATTTACACACCGGCAATCACTCTCTGGGCGTTAATCTCTCAGGTGTTCTTTTCCGGCGAGCAACGCAGCTGTAAGGCAGCCGTCATTCGTGTTGCCAGCTTATGGGCGGCACTGGGGCGACGGGTCTGCAGTACGGAGGATAAAAGGTGTCAGGGGAGGATAAAAGGTGTCAGGGGAGGATAAAAGGTGTCAGGGGAGGATAAAAGGTGTCAGGGGAGGATAAAAGGTGTCAGGGGAGGATAAAAGGTGTCAGGAACCTTAAAAATTAGGTTCCTGACACCTTTTTCTACCCTTACGCTTTGTCTGTTTGCTGTGGTGTCGGATCTTCTTCTCACTCGGGAGGTCGTTCTGCAGCGGTGTATTTTTCAAAATCAGGCACGGGGGTCGGGTTGATGGTGAAGCCGATGACACTGAAGTCGCCTTTCGCCTGATAGACTTTTTCCCATTCGGGAAGGCCGAATTTGAAATCGCGTGAAAATGAGGCACCAGCACCCTCGCCTGTGGGCGAAACGCTGACATCGCTGACTTCATGAAGATAAAACCGGGGCTCGCCAATCATCGAGCCGGATGATTTTGAATTGATCTCCACCGGAACCTTCATGACGAGCTTGTATCGACCGCCGAAGTAGGCAACAGAAGTGAATTCGGGACGGAAATTCCTATCGTAGGTGATATAACGACGGCAGTCATCGTACAGTTCATCCATTTGCCGGGCGGGTGTAATTTGTGAAACCCCATTCGCGGCAAAAGATTGATGATGACGGTTACCAAAGCCCTGGGCGATCACACAAGTAATGAGCAACACCGAGGCAAGAACGAATGCCAGCGGAGGCGCCACGATGGCCGCAATCAAAGCGATGCCAGGACGAAAAAACCAGAGGGCAATGGCAAATGCACTGAGTGAAACGCCCACACCCAGAATGAGCCAGGCAAAGTCATCTTCCGCATTCGTGCGGGGATTTTGTGTTTCGAGAGACAAGCCCCAGAGGAAGAGTACCAGACCTGCGACGAACGCCGGCACAGCAATCGACCGGCTGATTGTCCGGTTGGTTACAGGTGGTTTACAATCGGAGTGTGTTGTCTGTGGATCGGGCATGGTATAAAGGGCCGCAAACGAGAGAACAACCGAGGCAAACTGACTATACTGAATTAGATCCATTTCACGCCGCAGAGTCAACTTTTTTCTGGCTGTCCCACGGGGGGGCTGCTCCCTGTTTGGACTCTCGGTAAGTAAATCGAAGGTTTATCGGCTGACTTATGATTTTGACAGAAACCCAGATCGATCAACTGCTGCACCAGGAAGCCATCACTGAGGAAGGGCCCTGGTCAACCAATGACGAACAGGTGATCGACAGGAATGTGAAGGACATCGTTACCGAGATCTGCCGCAGGGCACGATTGAAAGACAAGACGGAGTATGGCCACTATGGTTCGGGCTATGCGAGCTATGTGGATTGCTGGCTCTACCGCCCCGACGACGATTTCAGAATCAGTCCCGGAAATCATTATCATGGACTGGTGATCCTCTTCAGTCGACTGTCGTCCTTTTATGTGCTTGGTCAGGGAAGCAGGAGTTGGGACAGGACAGGTGGGGCTTTTTATCTTCCGGATTATGATTTCGTTGATGTGATCGAGCAGCCGGTATTGAAAGACCTGGTTCCGCTTGTGACGACGATCTTAACTGAACGGGGGCTGACACGACTTCATAAGACCGATCTGGACACATTCTTACCCGCGGGAGTGCAGGTTCCGACCATCCTGGCTCAGCATGTGCTTCGCCATTTTGACGCTTTGTTTTACTGGGAAGATTGAAACGGGTGGAAGGACAGGTTCCAGGAACTGGTACTACTGTCGTTTACCGCAGGATGGTTCTGATGAGCACTGGTTTACTTTCGATCACAGTTAACCGCGGCTAACGCCGTGCGGCTAATTTTGCTTTCTGTTTTTGATTGGTTTTCAGTGGTGCGGGATTTTCATCTCAGTTGGCTGCAGTGAGATCGGGTAGAATCTGTGGATGGGGCGGGCTTTGATTGTGAAATTGATATTGGCACTTCAGGCTGACTCAGGGAGCAGCCCCTGCAATTTCGCAGGCGGGTCGGTGACTGGTGATTACTTTAGAAAGTTGATCTGTCAGTTTCCTGCTCGCTGCGCTCGGTCCGAATGTGCATCCGGGCTTACCCGCCATTTTATTTTTCTATCACGAAAAACACGAAACGACACGAAAGGAGGGAGTCATGCTTGGGGTTGGGGGAATCGGGTTTGTTTTCCTGTGTGAGGATCATCTTAGGGAATGGTCTGAAGGGAGCAAGAGGATATTCAGAATGATGTGGCGATGTTTGTTGATAAGGGCGCGATATAGGACGTTACCGGGGCGGTGCCGGGATGATGGGGTGCGAAGTGCGGCGACCCGCAGGCATACATTGCGAACATGTGTGGTTTCAGGCAGTGCAAATCTGGAAAAAACAGGCTTATTTTTAGTGAAGTCGGCGAACAAGTGGCTCGTGTTTCAGTGCACTGTAAACTGAGCACGCGCGCGACACAGGTCAACGTTTATCGTCGTCGGCGCGCAGGCGTCAAGGGGAGTTTATTCAGCGTGGGTGCTCAAAAGAGTGTGAGTGATCAAAAGAGGCATGCAGAAATATCAGGAGTCAATCATGAAGACAGCTGCTTTATCAGACATCACTCTTGATGGCTTCGAGCGGAATGAAGTTGGGCGGATCGTCGTTCGAGGAAACAGATGCAGTCTCACGGGCCGCCAGGATGCCTGGTGCAGAGGTCTGGCTGTGATCGGTGCCTGCGTAGACGCCGAAATCGTTGAAGAAGAATTTTTTGGCGATGCGATACACCCAGCTTTTCTCGGGGACTTCGTTTCCGGGAGAATATTGCGATGTGCGTGTTTCGAGATTCTGCAGTTCCTGCATCGCCTGTTTGCGGAAGGTGGAATCTTTCGCGCCATGTTTTTTCATCAGGTCTTCGAGCAGGTCAGGACGCTCGAGGATGATACAGCCCCGGGTGTTTTGTTGTACGACGTGCCTGAAGTCCTGGAGGAATTCAGACCCGATGAATTTTTCTTTGAGTGTTTTGGACCGATCGTGAATGGAGTCGGTAGCGAACTGAATGACCGGGCAGGGCTCGATATCACCCCAGGGATTGATATGGTGACTGAGTCCCGTGGCGGCAGGACAGAGGGCGGTGCCGTCGTGATCGAAGTAGGCGTCGATGACGCCGATTGGTTTGCGTGCGCGGATATCAACGACGAACTTACGGGCGCGCAGTTGTTCTTCGGGAGAGAGCGCAAGTTCGGGATTGGGTTCAGGGCCGGCGACACGATAGATGTGGTACCAGCAATACATGACACCCATGTCGATCAGTTTGTCGACCCATTCTTCGGTGAGCAGGTCATCGATATTGGTTTTGCAGAGACTCGTGCAGACGCCCGTCAGCAATTTGTTGTTGAGGCAGTTCTGAATGCCCTGCATGGTTTTGGCGTAGACGTCATTTCGCCCGCGGCGCTCGTTGCTGATGATTTCATTGCCTTCGACGCTGATCAGGGGAGTCGCGTTGCCCAGCTTGCGAAGTTTTTTGGCAATTTCATCGGTAATAAACTGCCCATTCGTAAAAATTTGAAAGTAGCAGTCGGGATGTCGTTCGAGAATTTCCAGGAGCTGGGGATGCATAAAGGGTTCCCCGCCGAGAATTCCGAAGAAGGAGTTGCCCATCTCTTTGGCTTCCTGAATGAGCCGGGACATGGCTTCGACGTCGATTTTTTCCTGTTTGGCAGCGACATCGACCCAGCAACCCTGACAGCGCAGGTTGCAGCTGTTGATGACCGAGACATAGAGGAAGGGAGGAAAGAATTCACCCCTTTTGAGGCGTTTTTTATGTTTGTGTACGGACAGGGCACCTTTGAAGCCAAAGTTGTAAGCCAGTTTCCAGACCAGCCTTTTATCCGTCTCCATCAGAACGCGTTTGGCCATTTTCAGATACATGAATTATCTCAATTCCGTGGGAGCAGCGGATTTAGTGAACAAAATTGTGTTACTCGTAATTTTACTCGTTCCATCTTCCGAAAACACCCGATTCCTCACAAAATACCGGGAATTTTTTCATAGTACACAAACATTTAATCTCACACTGTAAATTGCATGAAATTCATGGTATAAAGCAGTGTTCTCAAAATTCTTTTTTTGACTTTGGAGTATAATTCTTATACTTTCTAAGTTTAAATAACCTGTAATAGTTGCTCATTTTCGTTGCAGGTTTTCTGATTCAAATTGTTTAAGAGCTCGAGGCAATTGATGGAGTTAGTTGGACGAAGATACGATACCTATGAAGCAGTTTGTATCAAAATCAAGGGAGATAAGATCTCTTCGATTGAACTGCTCCCCGATTCAGAAGCAGCAGGTCTGCCTTTTATTGCTCCCGCGATATTTGACCTGCAGATTAATGGGTATGGTGGTATCTGGTTTAATAAACCGGGATTGACGTCCGACGAAGTCTGCCAGGTACTGGAAAAGCATTATCAGTATGGTATTACGAGGCTCTGTCCCACTTTAATTACCAGTTCTTACGAAGATTATGTCAGTGGATTCACTGCGATTCGTGAAGCGTGCGAAGAAAACTCCTGGGCACAGCAGATGGTTCCCGGCTGCCATCTGGAAGGTCCATATATTTCACCTATGCAGGGCCCTCGTGGTGCACATCCACTGGATCAGGTGCGGGCTGCAGACTGGGATGAATTCTGTCGGCTTCAGGAACTTTCCGGAAATCGCATTCGACTGATCACGCTGGCTCCCGAAGTCGATAATGCGATTTCGTTTATCAAAAAAGCAGTTGCTTCCGGGGTCGTGGTTTCAATTGGTCACACGGCTGCAGAGCCGGAACACATCATGGAAGCCGTTGATGCCGGGGCTCAATTGAGTACTCATCTGGGCAATGGGGCGCATGGGACATTGCGTCGACATCCCAATTACATCTGGGAGCAGTTAGGCGAACCACGGCTGATGGCCAGTATTATTACTGATGGACATCACCTGCCCGCCAGTGTTGTCCGGACCATTATTAAGACCAAAGGTGTCGAGAACACAATCATTACCTGCGATGCCTCCGGGCTGGCGGGATCTCCTCCCGGGATTTATGGAGAAGGTTCGGTCAAAATGGAAGTTTTGGAAGATGGCCCGATTGTGATTGCAGGCCAGAGACAGTTACTGGCTGGGTCCGGTATGGAAACCGATACCTGTGTGACGACCGCGATTGACATGGCAGGGATTACCCTGCAGGAGTCACTGGATATGGCAGGTCTCAATCCAGCTCGACTGCTGGGTTTTGAGGAAATCAGCCTGGAAGCTGGTTCCCGGGCCGATCTGATTCTCTTCCACTACGAAGGAGTTGGCTCCCGAATGAATATTCAGACCACGCTCGCCTGTGGCGCGGTCAAATACGGGACATTGCTCGTGAATTCATGAGTCTGTTCTGTTTAGAACGAATGCGCTTCATCGAACGCTGAAATTGGCAAATTATTTTCTGCGCGCGTGTTCACTGATTCCCTTGCATCAATTCAGGTGCTATAATTTGTCATTCTCCCTAATTCAAAAATTCATATCTGGAATTTTGTATCTATTTCAGGGCCGTTGTTTTATTATACTTTTTAGCTCTCATTCAATTCAGAGATGATATCTGGCGACTGGATTTTATGTAAACGAGGCACTCATTTTTTCTTTTTCGCGAAAGAGAACAGCTAAATCAAATTTGAACTCACTGTTCTGTTTCCATTTGGTTTACAGCAAATCTAATACATTGCCTGATGTGCATCGGCAGATCATGGACCGCGAATGATTTTTTTCAATAAGAAGTCACAAAAGAAAAAGCTCAGTGTGGAATTAGTCAGCATGCGACTCGTTTCACAGCAGGATATGGATTCCTGTCTTCAGGAGCTTCAGGAAAAATCAACTGATGATGATCAGCTCATTCGCCTGTTAGAGCGTAAGAATCTCATCACTTCTTTTCAGGCAGGTCGGCTCAAAACCAACGAGTTCGATGGACTGGTACTCGGTGATAATAAGCTCATGTATCAGAATGCTTCCGGGAGTTTTGCCCGCGTATACCGGGCTGCTTCATTGCACGATGGTCGCATGGTCGGCGTTAAGGTTCTCCGGCAGCGCTGGGCTCAAGATCCCGAAACGGTCAAAATGTTTCATCGGGAAGCTGAAGTCTGTAAACAGTTTCAACACAAAAATATTGTGTCGATTTATGATGTAGGAGTTCAGGACGATACGCACTACTTTACAATGGAATTTGTCGAAGGTGGAAACCTGCGAGATTTCATAACGATCCGCAAAAAGTTATCTCCCATTGAAGCAATTAACTATACCGTGGATATCTGCGAAGGTCTGGAGTATGCCAATCGCCTGGGATATACTCATCGAGATATGAAACCCACCAACGTCCTGATGTCAATTCAGGGGGTTGCTAAACTGATTGACTTTGGACTGGCAGGCGAAGATGACGCCAGTGGTGCCGGGGAAGCACACCAGCGGGCTGTTGAATACGGAACACTGGAAAAATCGACGGGAGCACCCCGTAACGATCCCCGCAGCGACCTCTATTTTGTCGGCACTATCTTTTATGAACTGCTCAGTGGTAAGCCCCCCTTCCCCAGAACGAAAGATATTGAAGAACGAAAGCGACCCTCACGCTATTCACAGGTCCCTCCCATTACGACGCTCGAACCAGATCTGCCCACTCCCATTGTAAACGTGCTGGAAAAGCTGATGGCCTACCAGCCTGTTCAACGTTATCAGTCAGCAACCGAGGCCATTCAGGATCTGCTGGAAGTGCGTGCCCAACTAGGTGAAGCTGGCACAGCTGATAAACCGGCTGAATCGAAGCCCTCCGCTGAGCAGGAATTAAAAATGGTGATCGCTCCCCCCACAATTTTGTGTGTGGAGAACCGTCCCAAACACCAGGATGTCCTCAGAGAATATCTCACCAAGCATGGTTATCGAGTACTGATTCTCAGCGATATAGAACGGGCCCTGAACCGCATTAAGGAAAATGCGCCTGATTGTGTGGTCTTCATGGAAGATTCGATTGGAGCGGGTGCTCTGGAAGCATTCAATAATTCGCTGGCGATGGATGCCGATCTGGCTGCTGTGCTTGTGCTCTCTGAGAAAAATGCCAGCGCGAAAAAAGCACTTCAGAAAACGGATCGTTCGCGAATTCTGGTTCAACCGATCAAAATTCGGAACCTGCGAGCCAAAATTCAGAAAGTGCTGCAGCATCAGCTTAACGACTCAGCAGAACTGACTGCTCATTGAGAAGTCAGTTCTGCTGTTCGAGCATTGGGTTATGAAACAATCATTCATACTTAGGAATACTGGGTTCCGGGATCTCTTCCAATAAGCGGGCAATAATATCTTCGGTTACCATACCTTCAGCCTGGGCCTGAAAATTGGTGGAGATACGATGTCTGAGCACGGGGACCGCTACCCTTCTGATATCATTCAACGAGACGCTCGCCCGGCCTGACATGGCGGCAATCGCTTTTCCGCCTGCAATCAGATACTGGCCTGCACGTGGTCCTGCGCCCCAGTCGACCATCTGTTTCACAAAAGCGGGAGCCGATCCATCTGATGGACGTGTTGCTCTCACCAGTCGAGTGACATAGTTAATCGTCATCGGGCCGACTTCAATCATATTGATCTGGCGTTGCAGATAGACGATCGATTTCGCTGACAGGACTTTTCGGATTTCAGGTTTCTCGCTCTGGCTGGTCGATGCCAGGATTTTTTCTTCCTCTTCGAGGTTGGGGTATTCCACTTTAATATTAAACATAAAGCGGTCCAACTGTGCTTCGGGCAGTGGATATGTCCCTTCCTGTTCAATGGGGTTCTGTGTGGCGATCACAAAGAATGGATCAGGCAGGTCGTATGTCGTCTGCCCTACAGTGACTTCGCGCTCCTGCATGGACTGCAGTAAAGCCGCCTGAGTTTTGGGGGGCGTTCGGTTGATTTCGTCTGCCAGGAGAATATTGGTGAAAACCGGGCCTTGTACAAAGCGAAAGGAACGGCGGCCGGAATCCTCTTCTTCGAGCACATTCGTTCCGGTGATATCAGAGGGCATCAGGTCGGGGGTAAACTGAATCCGCTTGAACTCACAGTCCAGAATACGGGCGATCGTACTGACCAGCAATGTTTTTGCCAGACCGGGTACGCCCACCAGCAGACAATGCCCCCCGGTAAAAATCGCAGCCAGTATCTGTTCAATGACGGCGTCCTGCCCAATGATGACTTTATGCAGTTCTTCCACCATGACATCGTGGTGACGTTTCAGTTTCTCCAGAAAATCATCGTAATCGCGTTTTTCGTTGGCCAATGTTATCCCATTCTCTCTAGTAAATAATCTCGACTGATTGTTCCGGTTTCGTCCAGATTCTGGTCACTACAACCAGTGTTCAGTACGTGTGGATGTGGAAACAGAATTACAGAGACTCTGATTATACTCTTCTTAAATGACAAGAGAAACAGAGAGTCCTGACTTGCTCAGGCAATTCTGCTACAATCTAAAAAACGGCTGAAAAAGTACAGGATTTATTAAAAAACGGACAAAAATGGTAAGTAGGGAGATTTCTTAAACTATAATAGCATGCGAATCATCTCTACCAGAC
This sequence comes from Gimesia algae, assembly GCF_007746795.1. NCBI lineage: Bacteria > Pseudomonadati > Planctomycetota > Planctomycetia > Planctomycetales > Planctomycetaceae > Gimesia > Gimesia algae. Next base: position 5,801,354 of record NZ_CP036343.1, on the reverse strand, counting down.
AGGGAAGGGCACAGGCCGCGCGATCGATCTAATGACGTGAAATGAATCTGCGTCAGGATTGAATTCCTGTCATTCTGCCTTTAACCCATTAAATGTATTGAGAGCATCGAAAGAGAAGAGCGATGGAATGTTTGCAATTTCGAAGAGCGCACGGGGCGTTGCGCTGGACGATGACAGGTGCCATCTGCATTGCTGTCTTTTTCCCATTTAATGCGACTGCATCTGCACAGGAACTGACAGCTCAAGCCGTCGTCGACTCGATTGACCGGGGGCGTGACTTTCTGGTTAAAAATCAGAATGCAGATGGTTCTTGGCCGACTCGTGGTGGTAGCCATGAAGTTGGTATCAGTTGCCTGGCCTTGATGGCGATCATCAACAGTGGCATGACAGCCAAAGATGAACCCGTGCAGCGTGGTCTCAAGTATCTGCGTACGTTGCGTGCTCCTGATCCTCGGGGAACATATCAGACCGGTTTGATGATTATGGCACTGGCTGCTGCGAAAGATGGGAAACGCGACCACACATTGATCCAGTCGCTGGTCCTGCAGCTCGAAAAAAGTCAGGTCAAAACAGGTCCCGATGCTGGCGGCTGGGGGTATGGCCCTGGTATGGCGATCGGAGGAGGGGGAACAGCTGATCGCAGTAACAGTCAGTATGCGGTTCTGGCGCTCAGAGATGCGGTCCATGCCGGTGTTCCAGTCAGTACCAATACCTGGAAACTGATCAAACAGTATTGGGGAACTCAGCAGAGCTCAGATGGTGGTTGGGGTTATCAGTCGAAAGTCGGAGCCAGTCGGGGCAGTATGACCGTTGCAGGGATCGCGACCATGGTGATCGTGAATTCCATGCTGGGAGATGAGCTGGAGATCAATCCGGATGGAACCCCCAATTGTTGCGTTAATAAAGACGATGATGAGTCAATCGAACGTGCTATCCGCTGGATGGCGAATCACTTTTCCGTGGGCAGTAATCCTGGAGTCAACTCCTGGTTGTTGTATTATCTGTACGGACTCGAACGCGCCGGCCGACTGAGTGGAACACGGTTTTTTGGTAAACACGACTGGTACCGTGAAGGCGCGGCATTCCTTACAGAACGACAATCTGTTCGGGATGGTTCCTGGAAAGGCGCCGGTCAGGAAAGTGATCCCGTACTGGGCACCAGTTTTGTACTACTCTTTCTCTCCAAAGGTTTAGCTCCGGTCCTCATCAATAAACTGGAATACAATTCCGATGCTCAGGTCAAGCGGAAGCCGGATACGCTTCCGAACTGGAATCATCATCAGAATGATATATTGAACCTGACCGATGCTTTGTCCGGCCGTCCCGACTGGCCGAAGCTGCTTACCTGGCAAACCGTCAATCTGGATCTGGCAATCCAGGGGGCCGGCGTTTCGGTACTCAGGCAGGCGCCGGTCCTGTTTCTCAGCGGTCTGGATGATCCGAAATTCGATGCAAAGCAAGTAGCCACCCTCAAACAGTACGTGGAGCAGGGGGGCTTTATTTTCGCCGTTGATAACTGTAACGGAGCAGGCTTTGATCGGGGATTCCGCGAGCTCATAAAAAAAATGTATCCCCAGGGGGAAGTACAGCTGAAGCGACTGACTGCCGACCATCCCGTTTTCCGTTGTGAGTATCTCCTGGATGCAGAAAGTGTCGAGTTGTACGGAGTCGATGTCGGCTGTCGCACGTCGATTATTTACTGTCCTGATGATCTGGCCTGTCTGTGGGATAAGTGGATGCGTTTCCCGTCAAAAGATCGTTCGGTCAAAGCCACCTCAATGATCACCCGGGCAATTCGGATTGGTACTAACGTGATTGCGTATGCCACTGGCCGTGAACCACCTAACAAGCTGGATCAGGAAGAGCTGGCGAATACAGAAGGCAAGCAGAATCAGATCGAACGCGGATTCCTGCAGATTGCCAAGATTCGGCACACAGGAACCTGGGACGCTGCACCGCGGGCTCTCAGTAACTTGTTGAAAGCGCTGAATCAGAAGGCGGGCATGATTGCTTCTACGAAAACTCCCAGCCTGCCCGCCAGCGATCCGAATCTGATGCAGTATCCTTTGATTTATATGCATGGGCGAAGTCAGTTCAGTCTGTCGAAGTCAGAACAGGCGAATATCAGACAGGCGCTGGAGAATGGTGCCGTGCTGTTCGCTGATGCCTGTTGTGGTTCACAACCGTTTGATCAGAGTTTTCGTCAGATGATTCGAGAAATGTTTCCGACGCGCGAGTTGAAGCGGATTCCGATTGAGCATCCCCTATTTTCAGAGCAGACAGGGTATGATGTCCGCCGCGTCAGGCGTCGTCAAATGGAAGTCGACGATGTGAATCAGCCGCTGAAAGCACAGACACTCGTAGTGGAACCCTTACTGGAGGGAATTGAGATCGATGGGCATCTGGCAGTCATTTACAGTAAATACGACATCAGTTGCGCTCTGGAGCAGCAAGCGTCAGTGGCGTGTGCGGGTTACTTAACACAGGATGCGGTCAATCTGGCATTGAATATCGTTCGCTATGCCTTACTTCAGGATATTGCCTTCAAAAATAAGGTCGAAGGCATTAAAGTCGATTAATGCGGGTCAGACTACTCATTCGTCGAAACGGGATTGGGACTCAGATGAACGAACTCGATAACCAGCAAAAAAATATAGCGGCAGGAGCCCGGTTTGTAGGAGTAGTGATAGGCTGCGTCTTTGCTGGCATCGGCCTGACGGTACTTGGGTTCATGTGGTCACAGCCTTTCGGGGGATTCCATTCACCGCCTTTGTTCTTTCGGATCTTTGCTTCTTTTATTGCGATTCCCTTCGTGGTGATTGGTGGCTTTACCGCCTATTGTGCTTTGACAGGCAAAGGTCTGAAAAAAATGAGATCGAAATCATTCCGTTCTGCAATGCAGGATTCCAGTCAGGGATCTTATACCTGTCCGAAGTGTAATGCACCACTTTCCGATAATATCGATGTCTCTCCTCACGGTGACGTGAAGTGCGGATACTGCAACAGCTGGTTCAACATTCACCATGTCTGACAGATCTCGAAAATCGGTACGACGACCTTCACTCAAAATCGTGATACCGGTGATTCTGTTCTGTACTTATTACCCGTATTCCTGGTTGATTTTAAGTAAAGGGGTTTGGACATCCTACCGCTGGACCTGGATCAAAATGTGGCCGGCATTACCCGGTCTTTTGCCACGTGCAGCATGGTTTCATGATCTCTCAGACGGACGAGCTTTGGCAGGTATGTACCTGATCTCCATCCTGTTTGTCGCGCTGATGCTTTATCTGGCAAGCATCCGCAACTGGATGTTGGTAATCGTCGCAGTGCTGTTATTCGTGTTATCAGCGGTCAACTCCATGATTGCCTATGCGTTTTATCGCGCTTAGTTAAAGCCCCTGCAGAAGGCTAGGCTGCCTTGCGGACTCTGTCTGAACTCGAAGCAACAGGCAATGTGGCGAATGGTTTTTTCAGTGCAGGACGCAGGTAATACCAGTAGATGGAACAGAGTTCGAAGAATGCTTTCAGAAAATCATGTGGTTTCACTTTTGATCCCGCTACATCCTGCCAGCGTGATAGAGGCAGTTCATATACCGTGGTTTCCAGCGAATCACACTGATAAAACTTTTCCAGCTGTCGGGCACGAGCCAGTAATTCCACATCAAAAATCCAGTTGGTTAAGAATTGTGTTGAAAACAGGGTTCGGCTTTCATGGCTGACACGAAAGAGTTTGGCACCACACTGGGTATCATAAATGGGGAGTTGTAATACTGTCGAGGCGGCTGTTGCAAAGATGCGTCCCAGATAATGTCTTAACTGCTGTCGCTCAATCTGCCTGCCAAGCAACTTGACGCGGGCCCCAATCACTAGAGAGAGTTGCGGGACCTGATCCAGTTGTTGTGTAAATTCGGGTATCATGTCCAGAGGAGTCGCCAGATCTGCATCCCAGTAGCCGGCATAATCGACATCTGCCTGGAAGGCTTGCAGCATCCCCTGTCTGACTGCTTCCGCTTTTCCCTGATTGCGGGACAGATGCAGTACGTCAAATGACTCAGGAACTGCTGCCTGCAGGTCATCAAGAATTAACCCGGTGCGATCACTACTGCCATCGTTAACAAATAGAAACTGATGCTTCGGATGTGCCAAAGCATATTTCCGAAACTGGAGTACTTCCAGTCGTTTTTCTTCATTGAAACAGGGAATGACTATGATGGCAGAAGACATAAGGAAAATGTTACCCGTTACGTACAAGAGAGAGTCGGTAAGACCTGCTCTGAACTGGCCAGAAGATTGGTGTAGCGGGGTGTATCAAAAAAATGGTTTTATGTCAAAACCGGATTCGCAGCGCACAAAAAAACCGAAGTCTGTTGAGAACAGACTTCGGTAATCTATTACAGAGTGAAAGGCTGTAACCTGTTGTTAGTCAGTCACTTTGATCGAATAGAGCTGTGATCGATCAGAGACATACATTTTGCCGTTGGCAATGGTGGGGGTACTGTAGATAGAAGAGTTGAATGTTTTCTCATCCAGCAGTTTCTTTTCTTTACCTGCCTTGAGGATGACCAGCATGCCATCTTCATTTCCAATCAGGACTTTTCCATCGACAACCATCGGAGAACCCCAGCAGGCTGCAAACATATCGTATTCCCAGTAACGTTTACCGGTTTCGAAGTCGAGGCAATGTACGAATCCACTCAAGTCCGGAGCGTAGACCAGTCCATCATCGATAGCGACCGTCGACATAGTGCGACGGAACAGCAGATCACCTTTTTTACCGGTCAGCTTGCCATCGACGTCTTCACCGCCGTAATGCCAGATCTTTCCTGAATTCGGGTTGTCTTTCCAGCCATCTTTACCATCAGAGATCTGTGGACTGATGTCGCCGGTTTTAGTCGCATCTATCCGATAGATATGACCAACGCCTTCACCATGTTCGGGGTCTTGTCCTACGCCTAGAATGACACTGTTATTATAGAAAACAGGGGTACTGATGAGGGCATTTCGAGTTCCTCGACCACCGAGTTCCCATTTGGAATCCTTAGGATTCAGGTCAAACTTCCAGATCAATTTGCCATTACCTTCGCCGTCACCTTCGGGAGTGAAAGCATACAGCCACCCGTCTCCACCAGGGAAATAGACCTGTGTTTTGCCATTTACGACACCGATCGCAGGAGAGGACCATTGACCGTGCAGAATGTTATCGAAGGGTGTGTTATCTTCCCAGATAATTTCTCCGGTATTTTTATTGACCGCCAGAAAACAGGGGGCCCGGGGAGCAGGCACTTCCAAGTGTGCCTCATCAACACCATTGGATGTCAGCAGGAAGACAGTGTCGCCGTGCACAACAGGAGAACTGGTGGCGAGGTTATGCGGGAAGACACCCAGATCTTCGATCATATCCAGAGACCAGATAATATCGGCGTCTTCTTTGTCAGTCTCTTTTTCGTCTTTGTGAGGACCATCATTTTCGTTGTCATAAAAGCCTTTTGTATCCAGGCACATCAGTTCACAACGATTAGTGACGACCCACAAACGCTCACCTTCAATGCAGGGAGCAGAACAGATTCCCTGTTCCGGCCAGTCGTTCACGCGGCCCTGAGGCAGTTTTTCACGGGATAGCTGCCATTTAAAATCGCCGGTTTTATCATCAAAGCAAAGGACCACGCCCAGGTCATCCTCATACTTAGGACGATACTTACCGCCGTTATTGGTTCCGACGTAAACCTGTCCGCCAGCTACAACCGGGTTTCCATAAGTCTGTGAACCCAGTTTGGAAACCCAGAGGACGTTTTCGCCTTTGTCTTCACCTTCACCAGGTTTGAAGCTTAAATTGAGGCCCGTGGTTTTATTGACCATGTTACGAGTGGGGTCACCACCCCACATGGGCCAGTCACCGGTGACGACTGATTTACCAGTTGCTTTCGGTTTCGCCTCTGAAGTCTTTTCAGACTTTGGTTTTTCTTCGGTTTTCGGCGCCGGTTTGGACTCTGCTTTGGGAGCAGGTTTTGATTCCGGTTTGGGCTCTGCTGCCGGTTTGGCCGGTTCAGGAGTTTCTGACTTGGATTCTATGGGATTTCCATCAGTGTCCAGTTTGGGTTCCGATTTTTTCATATCGGGTTCTGCTTCAGGTACATCTACTCCTGCGTCAACCGTAGTCGAACCTGCTTCTTCCAGAGGAGCAGATCCGCCCAGTTCGGTTTTTGCCTGGGGAGATGGTTTCGTCGAGTCGCTGGATTCGCAACCTGTTGTCATGACTGCGAAGCAGGCAAGGGAGTTCAACAGGGCAAATCGAATTAAAGACTTTTTCATTATTTATCCTCAGAGACAATGATGTTATCGATGTAGCCATCGGCGAGACGGTAAAGATAAATCCCGGGGCTGCCCTCGGTATTTGCATGGGGGTCAGTGGCTTCAATGGTCCACTCTTCCGGTTCCGGTTTATCGCGCGGCCAGGCTTTACCTTTAACGACAGCCTGGCCATCCTTGATATCGACTTTCAGTTTCATAGTATACCAGGTGTCAGGGTTTGCACGGAACTTAACTTCTTTTGCCATTCGTTTGTGGGGAGCCCAACTCTGAATCGCCAGTTTACTGGAATTCCCTTTCAGAATCAGGTCATATCGATTCACAGTCACACCCAGGCTGGCCAGCTTACGTTTTTGCTCTTTGAGATAAACATCAGCCTGAACCGTGTACCCGTTAGGAGCCAGTTCACTCATATTGGAGGGCCCCAGCCAGATGCTGGCACTGGGTCGACCTTTACCGGGGCTGGATTTAAATGCCGTTGTTCCATCCACCTCGTTGGGTTGCAGTTTCAGAAATGCATTCACCCAGGCTGGGGGAACCTGCTTGCCTTTTAATCCCTGGGCATCAAATTTCCAGGGCAGTGGTGGGAAAACGCGAATCCGTGCTTCTGAGGTTGCATCACCCACTTTGACTGAAACGGTACCTGCAGCAGGGGCTTTCAGATCGGAGGGAGTTGTGACGCTCATGCCGTCCACTTTCACCGCTTCCATACCTGGACCCGGAGTCAGTTTGGCATCGACCTTTTTAATGAAGCGACCATTCGCATCGTAAGCCAGGATTTCATAGTCAATCTTTTCCCCCTGTGTCACAGCGACCTCGTAAGGGACCAGTTGAATAGAAGCGATTTTATCCTGCATCGGCTTTTCTTCAGCCAGTGGAGGCACGGGATCACTGCTTGGTTTTCTGTTCTTATCACCAATGCAGATTGTTCTGTCGCGGGTAACGAAATAGATGCGACCGTCGGCTATGGCCGGGGAGGCATAAATTTCATCCATCCCTTTATCAACGCGTGCCAGCAGTTGGACGTGCGAAAGTTCTTCACATTTTTCTCGGCTGGGTTTCAGGATGTGAATGTTGCCATTCACTTCCATCACGTACAGTTTACCATCGGCCCAGACAGGAGATCCTTTTCCGACAGTACCCAGGTTATAGGTCCAGAGTTCTTTACCGTCCTTACTGTCGTAGGCATACATTCGACCGGTGTCAGCTACTACATACAGGATGCCGTCTTTCACCAGCAGGCTGGTATAGCCGGCTTTGATGCCATCAACACGCCAGACACTGCCTGTCTTGGTAATGTCACCACGCAAAGATCCGTCGATACATTGAACACGTCCAAAGTCGACGGTATCGATGTTGTCTTCACCATGTGAGATGTAAACGTATTTGCCATCAGCTACGGGTGATGTATTCAGGCCACGCTTGGACATCTGGAAGCCCCAGAGTGTTTCTCCGGTTCTGGCATTCATCGCATAGCAGCCACCATCGGCATTTCCAGCGATTAACATGCGGGTGCCATCAATGACTGTGACGATCGGCACCGAATAATTTGTGTCTAATGGAGCACCACCGGGAGCAGCAGTCCAGAGCAGTTTGCCGGTTTTTTTATCGAACGCGTAGTAAGCCTGCTTTGGTGGAGGGGACGCTGTTTTGCCCCAGTTAAGCTGCAGAAAGCTGACGATCACACGATTTTCATCAACGACCGGAGTCTGCGTACGACCACCATAGCCGGAGATCTTTCCGTAATCTTCGGCCAGTGATGTTTCCCAGAGAATTTTACCTTCGGGAGAATAACAGCGAAACAGACCACTGACGGAGTGCACGAAAACATTTCCGGTTTCCGTATCGCCGGCCATACTGGCCCAGCCAACGCGCGGTGAGGGGATGTCGGTCTGAAAAACATTGAACTCATCTTTCCAGAGGAGATCACCGTTTTTGGCATCCCAGCAGACAACCTGTTCCCGGGCATGGATTTTCTCTACCGGGTCAGTGACATCATGATGAGTTCGACAGTTGAGATAAACGCGACCGTCTAAAATGATCGGTGCGGAACGACCACCAATATCCGATTTCCACAAAATGTTTTTGCCGTCCAGATTCCAGTCGGCAACCAGGTTAGTTTCACGAGAAATGCCATTGTGTTCCGGGCCACGCCAATGTGCCCAGTCGCCTGCAGATGCAAGAGAGGCGGTTAGAAACAGCACAACGGAGCCGACGAGCACCATGTTTATTCTTCGCATAGAAGATCCTCACTGTTCGTTTATGAATTGTGGTATCACTGATGTCGGATTGCAGACTCAGCTTTCGAAGTCTGTGATCTCAGTTCTTCAGGTGGGAGGGTTCGTACCCTACTAAATAATACAGTATTGAACTTGCCTGCCTATTGCAATGGTCTAATCTCAAGTCTCAAGCAGATTTAAAAATCGTATATTGCTTTATAATTAACCGGAAATCGACCATAATCTGAAATCCCGCGCATATAATTTATATGCCAATCAATGCAATTTGTCTGACAAGGGTTGATTTTTTTATGTTTCCTCATACACGTATGCGGCGAAATCGCCGTACGGACTGGTCTAGACGCTTGGTTTCTGAAAATCAGCTCTCGGTGAATGACCTGATCTGGCCGGTATTTATCCAGGATGGAACGAACCAGAAAACCGATATTCCCTCCATGCCGGGCGTGCAGCGTTTGACTATCGACCATCTGGTTGAAGCAGCCAAAGCCGCCGCGGATCTGGGGATTCCAGCGCTGGCGATCTTTCCAGCCACCGATCCTGCGAAGAAAACAGAAGGGGGAGAAGAGGCCTATAACCCTGAAAATCTGGTCTGTCGTGCTGTTCGTGCCCTGAAAGAACAGAATCTGAATCTGGGAATTCTGTGTGATGTGGCCCTCGATCCCTATACCAGCCACGGGCAGGATGGACTCGTCAAAGATGGATATGTCGTCAATGATGAATCATTGGAAGTCCTGTGTAAACAGTCTGTCGTACAGGCTCAGGCTGGTTGTGATATCATCGCTCCCTCCGACATGATGGATGGTCGAATCGGCGCCATTCGTGAAGCCCTGGATGAAGCCGGATATCAGCACGTACAGATCATGGCGTATGCTGCCAAGTACGCGTCTGCCTTTTATGGTCCCTTCCGCGATGCCGTCGGTTCAGGCTCAAATCTGGGATCAGGAGATAAACGGACCTATCAGATGGACCCTGCCAACTCCGATGAAGCGATGCGCGAAGTCGGTCTGGATATCAGTGAAGGCGCTGATATGGTGATGGTCAAGCCGGGCATGCCTTACCTTGATATCGTACGTCGCGTGAAAACCGAATTCGAAGTTCCCACATTCGCCTACCAGGTGAGTGGCGAATATGCCATGATCTCCGCTGCCGCTCAAAACGGCTGGCTCGACCGCCAAAAGTCGATGCTGGAGAGTCTGGTCTGTTTCAAACGTGCTGGCGCAGATGGCATCCTCACCTATTTTGCGAAAGAGGTTGCAGAACTGCTTCAGCAGAAATAACACGGAATTCATCAACTCTGATTTGCTGAACATCTTTGCTGATAACGGTTTGGCTCTGAATGAAAATTTGGTGAGGAATCCGATTCTTTTCCTCGGTTTACTGCGATTTCCGGAGGGATTTGCTATAATCTCCGGCTTCTTTCTGCCGGACAGCGGTCCCTTTCCTATCGGCAGTACGAGAGCCATTTTAAGTGGAGAGCGGGAACTTTGCTGTTTTTTCGAACTTGAGTTCGGGAATTAGTGTCAGAATTCCTTTCCCCGCAACCGATATTGTGAATTTACGGAAATTCCAGAATGAACGAGGTACAAAAGTGCAAGTAACGGGTCATGCCAGCAGTCAGGAAACGATTGCGCTATTCGACAAGTATGTGATCCCCAATTACGGTCGCTATCCGATCAGCCTCGTGCGCGGCGAAGGCTCGTATGTCTGGGATGCGGAAGGCAAACGTTACCTCGATCTGTTTCCCGGCTGGGGCTGTAATATTCTGGGCTACTGTCCCGAACCGGTGGTCGCTGCGATTCAGGATCAGGTTTCGCGATTGATTCACGTTCCCAATACCTGGTACACCGAAGCCCAGGGACGTTTTGCCGAATTCCTCTGTACGCGAAGTTTCGGAAAAGCCTTCTTCTGTAACAGTGGAGCGGAAGCCGTCGAAGGTGCCATTAAACTGGCGCGGCTGCATTTTGATGGAAAACGACCGAAAATCATTACCTGCGAAAATGGCTTTCACGGTCGAACCTATGCCGCTGTGACTGCAACCGCACAACCCAAGTATCATGCGGGGCTCGGACCATTAGTCGCCGGCTTTCGCTATGCACCGTTTAACGATCTGGAAGCGGTCGCCAGTCTGGCCGACGATGAAACCTGTGCGATTCTCGTCGAGCCCATTCAGGGAGAAGGAGGTGTTAATATCCCCGACGAGGGTTACCTGGCCGGTTTACGAAAAATCGCTGACGAAGCCAATTGCCTGCTGATCTTCGATGAAGTGCAAACCAGCATGGGAAGAACCGGAACCTGGTTTGGTTATCAGCAGTGGGGCGTACAGCCCGACATCATGACCATGGCCAAAGGGATTGCCGGTGGCGTTGCCGCAGGAGCATTCATCACAACCGAGGAAGTGGCTCCCAGTCTCCGGCCGGGCATGCATGCCAGCACGTTTGGCGGAAATCCCCTTGCGATGGCTGCTGGTCTCGCGACCGGTCAGATGATCGAAGATCAGAATCTGCTGGAAAACTGTCAGGTGATGTCCGATCTCTTCCGTCAGTTCTTTTTACAGTTGCAGACCGAACTCCCCATCATTCGGGAAGTCCGCGTCAAGGGGATGATGATTGGCGTTGATTTGAATATTCCCTCGGGACCTGCCGTCAGTAAATGTATGGAGCGTGGTCTGTTGATCAATTCCACTCACGATACGGTGCTCCGTCTGCTGCCGCCGTTGAATGTGACCGCGGAACAGGTGGAAGAAGGCTGCGAAATCATCGCGACCGTCTTACGCGAAATGGCCGAGGAAGAATAACACCAGCCAACCCGCTCCAGGATATTATTGACCTTTCACTGATTCCTGTTCGAATCTTAATTCAAGAAGCGAACAGGAATTCCTGTTTTTAACCAGTCATTGATTGAGAAATCCATGAGACATTTAGTTACCTTACACGATCTGGATTCGTCAGAAATACTCGAGATATTTGCCCTGGTACAGGAGCTCAAAGATAAAAGAGCCCGCGGCGAACGCCCCCAGTTATTACAGGGCAGAACCATGACACAGGTCTTCGAGAAGCCATCTCTGCGGACGCGACTCAGTTTTGAATCAGCGATGTGGGAACTGGGTGGCGGCGCGAGTTTCTTTTCCTGCAAAGAGGCAGGCCTCGATGGACGCGAGTCCGTCGAAGATGTCGCCCGGGTCATCGGCCGCTATTCCGATGTGATCACACTCAGAACATTCTCGCATGAGCTGATTCAACAGTTCGCCGCCAACTCCCAGGCGTCTGTTATCAATGCGCTTTCCGATTTGAGTCATCCCTGCCAGGCGCTGACCGATCTGTTTACGATGCAGGAAATCTCCGGCGATCTCTCACAGCAGAAGCTGGTGTATGTGGGTGACGGAAATAACGTCGCTTATTCTCTGGCGAACTGCTGTGCAAAGCTGAATGTCCCGTTCGTGGTTTCTTCTCCGTCGGGATTTGAACTCTGCTCGAAGCTCGTTAATTCTTTGAAAGAAAAGTTTCCCAGTATTCAGCTTGAACTGGAAGCCGATCCACACAAAGCGGTCGCTGATGCGACTGTGATCTACACCGATGTCTGGGCCAGCATGGGGCAGGAAGCGGAAACCGAAAAACGCAAACAGATCTTCGCTGATTACCAGATCAACAACAGCCTGCTGTCCGCAGCCGACAAGAACTGTCGCTTCATGCACTGCCTGCCCGCCAAGCGAGGGCTCGAAGTCACTGATGACGTTCTCGACAGTACTCACAGCATCGTTTTTGAACAGGCTGAAAATCGGAAGCATCTGGCCAAAGGGCTCCTGGTCTGGTTAATGCAGCAGTCATAATCAGATACTGCTGAACATCTCACACCACCCCGGCGTTCAACCTCGGGGTGTTTTTTACGTATGCACAAACTCGACTTGACCCCGCCACGCCCCTCTCGAAACTCCCTGCTAAGCGTCGCGCGCGTTGGCCGTTTTTCTTGCCTGCTGAATCGATGGCTCCCTGTTAATATGGTTATTATTAAATCCACTGGTTTGACACACGTTTGAAAAAAAAGACGCGAAAAGACTGCATGTTAAGCACCATTTTTCCGGTCAAAAAGAACCATAAAACACACGAAAATGCGACACACCCACACCTGACCGACACCTGTCATGAACCATAGCTTCACCAATCTTGCGCCAGTTGAGAAATATCGGTTGTTCCCGCTGCAACATGCCATTCTGGTAATGTCAGATTCAAACTGGTTATCGTTTGAATCTGAATTCCAGCGCTGGCCGACATACGGGATCTCACCGCTGGCTGGTATTCCTGAACATGGCTTGCTCTGGAAGGTGCAATTATAAACCAACCGCGCAATTCGCTGGAGATAAACACCGGCCACTACAGCCGTTCGTTTACTTGCTGAAGGCTTCTTTCACGACGTCGGCATAAAAGACCGAGAACATCAGCCAGGCCATCAGCAGTGTCAGCAGCAGGTTCAGTGACTGCCCACAAACATACAGAATCAACGGCTTGCCCCCTTTGAGGAATTTGGCCAGCTCGCGGAAATTGGTTTCCAGTCCGATGCTCACGAACGCCAGACAGAAGAACCAGCCTCGGAAGACCTTCGACGATTCCTTGACCATCGCCGGTACGATCAGATCCCCGCCCGGCAGCGTTGTGTACAACAGAGAAAATAAAGCAGAAGCGACAATAAAACCCAGCACAAATTTGGGGAAGCGATACCAGATTTCCCATGCATCGGGTTTGATCTGGGAGTCTTCTTTTTTACTCTCCACACAGGTTACCCAGTACACGGCGACACCAAAGGCAGTCACGCCGATCAGGATGTTCTGAATCATCTTGATCGTGACAGCGACCTGCCCGGCTTCCTCTCCCAGAATTTCACCTGCAGCAGCTACGGCTCCCGTTGAATCAATTGTTCCGCCCATCCAGGCACCACCCAGAATCGGGTCAATTCCCAAAGCTTCAATGAAGATAGGCATGAGAATCATCATCAGCACCGTGAAACTGAGCGACAGGCCGATGGCAAACGATAGCTCTTCCTTTTTCGCTTTGCAGGAAGCAGCAGTCGCAATCGCCGCCGAGACTCCGCAGACGGACATGTCTGCCGAGATCACCATGTTCAACGACTTCGATTCTATTTTCAGCACTTTCTGACCGAACAGATACGTGCTGATCAACACCACGGGCGTGACCACCCAGGCCACATAAATTCCCGGCAAACCCAGTGTCAGTAGTCGACTGAATAAAACACTGGCGCCCATGACGACCAGTCCGGTCTTGATATACAGCTCCGTTTTGAGGGCCGGCTTCATCCACCGAGGAGTTCCGATCGTATTACTGATGATCAAACCCAGCATTAACGCCCACAGCGCATATTCCAGGTTATAACGTTTGACGACATCCTGCCCGGTCAGAATGTATGCCAGTACCGCCAGAAGAAAGACACCGAGAAACCCGATACCAAATTTGACGGCAGATTGTCCCATTACTTTGTTCGCCAGGGAAAAACCTGCCAGGCTGATCAGGAATACCACACATAACGGCAGAATCAAATTGCTTTTCTCAGCCGGAAACAGCGAGTCCAGCGGATTCTGGTTCCACGAACCCGGTTTGCCCAGCCACGATTTCAACGGGCTGTGCACGCTTACTTTTTCACCGGTCGTTTCAGCGGCCTTCAACTGCTCTGCAAAGTCAGCAGGCAGGGAAAGATAGACTGCCAGAAAACAGATCAGCAACAGTCCCCCACCGATCCAGATTGCCCACCAGTCCTCCGCGGTCTTCATTTCCGACCAGGTCGACCTGCGTGGCGCTGCGACAACAATCTCGTCATTCTCTTCCGGGGCGGGGGTTGGCGCGTTGTCTTGCATGATTCTTCTCAATGCCAGTTAAGAATGTACGCCGGTCAGGATCGTGACAGATCATCGAGGCAGGGGCAGGTTAAATGATGAAATATAAATTATGAAACATACCATACTAAAAAAAGCGGCACTCGAAAAGAGTGCCGCCCTGGATAGAGTCACTTATTTGAATCAGGTTTAGTGTGCGGTCGTCGATACCATTTCCCGCTTCGCCGATTTCTCCACCGAAGCCGTATCGACAGCTTCCTTGAGAGCATTTAGCAGAGTTGATTGTGTATAGACGTCACGAATAATGATGGGATCATCGGGTCGATTCGCCGGCAAGATGACTGTCAGCGGAATGCTGACGCTTTCATATTTATCCAGCAACGCTTTGATGGTGGGAGAGTAGTCTGTGTAATCGGCATATATGGGAACGATATTGTGCTTTTTAATCATTTCCAGTGTCTCTGGTGTATTGAGCGCCTGTTTTTCTACCAGTTTACAGGTCAGACACCATTTGGCAGAAAAGTCAATCAGTATCGTTTTGTTTTCGGTTTTCAATTTTTCCAGTTCTGCCCCGTTAAACTGCACCCAGGGAAGTTCATTGGCGGACTTCTGACTCATACTGTATCCGAACAGGCAGATGCCACCGGTGAATAGCAATGCAAACACACGTACGGTCATTTTCTTCTGAATTGAAGAATTGTGGGTGTAAAGGCTGCCAATCATCCACAGGCCGGTCGTAATTCCCAGCAGCATGATCAGCACAGGGATTGTCAGCGATTCATCCAGAAACGATATGATAAAGATCACCGCACCCATCAACACAATTCCCGAAAATTCCTTGAACCGCACCATCCACATTCCCGGTTTGGGAAGGTAGTTGATCGCTTTGGGGAACACGCTGAACAGAATATAAGGTGACGCCATCCCCAGGCCCATGACCAGCCAGATCAGATACGTAATACCGGGTGTCTGTTTCACAGACCACGCCAAAACCGGTCCCAGAAACGGTCCACTGCAGGGAGTTGCCAGCAGGGTTGCCAGGATGCCCGTTAAAAACGCACCTGTCAGTCCTTCTTTCTGCTGACCACTGGCGGCGGACCCCACCATTCCGGGAA
The DNA here is from genome assembly GCF_007746795.1 of Gimesia algae. Classification (NCBI taxonomy): domain Bacteria; kingdom Pseudomonadati; phylum Planctomycetota; class Planctomycetia; order Planctomycetales; family Planctomycetaceae; genus Gimesia; species Gimesia algae. Next base: position 5,785,854 of record NZ_CP036343.1, on the reverse strand, counting down.
CAGGAATCTCAAATACACCCAGCATACTCAGCCCCATCGCATACACAATACAGGCCATGATGATATTAAACTTGGTACTCTGGAACAGACCGCCCCAGCCAAGATTCGCAAAGACCGCCAGTGAAGCCAGGCCTAAAAAGACAACCAGCACACCCAGGGAATAGAAGATGTTTAACGCGAAAATTCGCGCGCGGCTCTCGCCCGCCTGCTGCACAAAGCTCATCACTTTAATCGCGACGACAGGCAGCACACAAGGCATCACGTTGAGAATCAATCCACCCAGAAAGGCAAAAAGCAGGTAGGAGGCAAGGGATTGGTCGCTCGCTTCAGCAACAGACTTGAATTCATCATCGCTTTCGGGGGCGTTGAGTTCTTCCAGTGAAGACATTGCCACGGGCTGGGCGTTATTCAGACTGCCCAGTTGAAATTCCACAGGCAGCGGCGGACGACAACTGCCTTCATTACAGATCTGATACTTCAGCTTGCCTTCCACACCAATGGCCTTGGCATCCGGAATTCGTTCAAAGAGACGCGTCCAGACCACTTCGTCGTAGTGGGTCCGCTGATTGTACTCACTGTGAGACTCCTGCTTCGGTTCCGGACTGACAGAAAACTGTTTCGAAACCGGTTTCAATCCTTCCAGTTTAAACAGCTCAATATGGGTCGGCAGCCCCGCCTGCGTCTTGTCCTGGTCGAGTGCAAATGTATGGAAGCCTTTTTCCAGCTTCATTGTGATGGATAACTGCACCAGTTTCCCGGGATTGGAACTGGCAGGAGTGAGAGCAAAACTCAGTTCCACCGGATCTGCTTTTGAGCGCCGTTCAGGAATTACGGTAAAGGACAGAGGCGCGGTTTCCTGTTTACCAGTCAGCATGGCACTGAAGGGATGTTGTAACGCAACACAACGATCCGCGTTGCAAACCTGATAATCCAGCTGTCCGTTAATAATCACCTGGGACGGACTGGTCACATCCTGGTTGACTTTAAAGCGACGGCTCCAGATTACATGTTTTGAATATTTCTCGACTTCTTTCTTCAACAGGACTTCATACACGCTCTTGGGAGGATGGTCCGCGTTGAAATGCTGGTCGATCGCCGTCAGACCTTTGGCATCGACTATCTTAATTTTCGTCGCACCATCGAAAGTCGGGTTGGTGGAATAAGTATAAGCGCCTTCCGGCAGAATGACTGCAATCGAGAGCGTTACGGTCTCTCCCGCTTTGGCATCCTGGGGTAACAGGCTCACACTGACTTCTGTTTTGACGCCGGCATCAGTAGCAGCGGCTTTCTTCTTGTCTAAAAAAGCTTCCAGGTTGCTATTTTGAGCCTGCAAAGCGAACGGCATGCAAACCAGAGCAGCTAAAACGGTGAGGATAGTAACAGAGGCGGTCAAGCGGCGGGGAGTTTTCAAAATGAAACCCTTCCAAAAACTCAGATGTAAGACGAACGGGCCCGTAAGCCAACTTGTTAAATTATATCGGTTGCAGGACTGTTTTCTTCTGTGAAGTAAGTCACAAATCCTGACAGATTCATAGGGATTTTAGAAACTCCAGTCAACACCGGCAGACTAATTCTACGGGTGATGTGAACTCAACCTCACTCAGATTTATATCGTTAAGCTGTTGACTGCAAACAGATTCTGGTACCATAGACAATCGGTTTGTTCGCATCTCGCTGGTAAAACCTGTTATAATATGACATTGCCTATTTTAACCCATCAAAGATATTTGATCAATTGTAGATCTTCAGACATGACAAAACCGGTAATGATATTGGGACTGTTGCTGTTGTTTTTTACCTTACTGGTAAAAGCAGAAGAACCGCTGGTGGCCCCCAAACCAACTGAACCCTTGAAGCAGATTGATTTTAAGGACCCGATCCCTTTTGGACTGCCTCCCGTCGAATATGGACTGGGAGAACACTCTGATCCTGCGTCACGACTGGAACAGGCGCTGGCCGCCCGGACACTCAAACTGAACTACGATGCGCAATGGGGCTATCTAAGGGATGTGCTCAAAGCTTTACAGATCCCCGAATCCTCTCAACTGATGGTCTTTTCCAAGACGGCGCTCAATCCGCGAATCATCAATCCGGAAAATCCCCGCGTTGTTTATTTTAACGACGATGTCTATGTCGGCTGGGTTCCCGGGGCGAAGAAGATGGAATTTGCCTCGGTCGACCCGTTGAAGGGCACCATTTTTTATGAACTCGCCGTCAAAGCGTCTAAAGAGCCTCACCTGGTACGCTCGGAACGCTGCCTGGCCTGTCATGGTGGTGATTCGAGTCTGCGGATTCCCGGGTTACTTGTCCGCTCTTTTCTCACCGATCGGCACGGCCGACCCATTTCCGGCTACTCCCAGATCTCCCATGACAAACCATTGGAGAAACGCTGGGGAGGCTGGTACGTCACAGGCACACACGCTGATATGACTCATCTGGGCAATCTCTTTAATCGGGATGCCATCGAAGCGGCAAAGACCAATCCGGCTCTCCGGGCGAATCTCAAACACATCGACCAGTTCTTCGATACTGCGAAATATCTGAATCCGCATTCGGATCTGGTGGCACACCTCATTCTGGATCATCAGGTCCACGGACACAACCTGATCACCCGTGCCAGCATGGAACAGCAACTGGGGCTCAGATCAGATGTGGAACAGCAGTTGGTACGCTATCTGCTATTCCTCGATGAAGCAGAACTGACAGGTCCTTTACATGGTACCACCGACTATCAGGCGTGGTTTGAAAAATCAGGAAAGCGGGATGCCAGCGGACGTTCTTTGAAGGACTTCGATCTGCAGACAAAACTGTTTCGCTATCGCCTGAGTTATCTGATCTACACGGACAGTTTCAACAAAATGCCTTCCGCAGCGCGGCACAGGATTTTGCAGAACGTCTACTCATTTTTGACTGCCTCTCTAGCCGAACTGGAACAGTCCTGGGACGTCGATCCGGATGCGTTTCCTGTACAGGAACGACAGGCGATTCTGCAGATCGTGTCTGAGACACTGGAGGATCTACCTGAATTCTGGACAGTTAGTAAATAACGGTAAATACGCATCCCACTCACTTTCTTCTGTCCTGATACAGCGGGATTGCTTTGACCTGCACTCAGGTACTATGATGACTGCGGGTTCCTTCCATATACCCGACCTGATTTTTGACTCTCCTTGAATTCCATCAATCAAAGTTTTTTATTTAACTCACCTGAGGTCCCATGCCTTTTTATCATTCGTGTTTGACAGGCCAGCGCCTGATTCTGTTACTGGTCTGTTTGACGGGATCGCTATTTGCCAGGCTGAATGTCGCTGCTGCAGCCGAACCGTTCTCCGGGTTGAAAGTTCCGGAAGGCTTTCGTGCCACCCTTTATGCTGATGATGATCTGGCTCACGACATTTATTCCATGACCATTGATTCCCTGGGGCGCGTGGTGGTTTCCGGACCCGGCTATGTTCGTATTCTGATTGATGCCGACGGTGATGGCGTCGCGGAATCATTCAAGCAGTACGCGGATGGCCCCGCCACCGGTGCCCAGGGAATGTATTTTCTCGGCAGAGATCTGCTCTGCACGGGAGACGCGGGACTGATTCGCTATCGAGATGAAAACGCCGACGATCGTGCTGACGGCAAACCGGATGTTTTCCTGCAGACTCGTACCGGCGGCGAACACAATACACATTCCATTCAGCGTGGCCCTGATGGTTACTGGTATCTGCTGCTCGGAAATACCGCAGGGATTAATGAAAAGTATATCACATCCAAAACATCACCTGTGAAAAAACCTTACGCAGGAACTCTAATGCGGCTCAGTCCCAATCTGACCAAAGGAGAAGTGCTCGCGGACGGTTTTCGCAACGCGTATGATTTCGCCTTCAATCCCAACGGCGATGTTTTTACTTACGACAGTGATGGCGAACGCGATATTTCGCTCCCCTGGTATCGGCCGACGCGTGTGTTTCATGTACTGCCCGGTTCGAATGCGGGCTGGCGAAGTCGCAGCTGGAAACGTCCCGATTCGTTTCTGGATATGCCCCCCGCGATTGCCGCCTTTCATCGAGGCTCTCCGACCGGCGTGAGCAGTTATCAACAGCGTCAGTTTCCCAAGGAATATCAGGGAGCACTGTTCGTCGCCGACTGGACCTTCGGCCGCGTACACGCGATCCCACTGAGAAACTATAACGGCAGTTATGCCAGCGATCCCATTGATTTTATCACAGGGGTCGGGCAGTTTGGCTTTGCGCCGACCGACCTCGCCGTCGGACCCGATGGTTGTCTGTATGTCAGCGTGGGGGGACGTGGTACCCGTGGCTCTGTTTTCAAGATCGAATACACCGGGCCCGTCGAAGCACAGAAACCAGATTTGTCTGCGATAGCAGTTGCGGAGAATCCGAATCACGAAACAGAAACATCACCTGCTCTGGAAGCCTGCCTCTCGTCGCCGCAGCCCCTCAGCAGCTGGTCGCGCGAGAACTGGTTTCCCCTGGTGAAAATAATCGAGCCCGCAGCCTTTTCACAGGCCGCCCTGAATCCGGGGCGCTCCGATGCACAACGCGTGCGGTGCATTGAAATTATCACCGAACTGCTGGGTGGTGTACCGGACTCCGTGATCGAACCACTGCTGCAGGACAAATCAGAACGGGTTCGCGCCCGCCTGGCCTGGTCACTCGCGTACCCTGGACCGTCCGAGCAGAAATCGAAATGGTTGAATGAACTGCTGCAGGACGATTCGCCTCTCGTCGCCCGTTTTGCACTGGAGACTCTGTTGCAACTCGGGGATCAGATCGATCAGAGTGAGTGTCTGACCGGTTTGCAGAAAACGCTGGACGCATCTGCCCGTTATGTCAGACAGTCGGCGGCACAGGCAGCAGCCACGTTGAATGCCGAAGATTTCAAATCACTTTCAGACAGCGTCGAAGCCTCGGAAGGGGCGGCGTTGATTACGCTCGCGTATGCCAATGTCATCAAGCAGGGAGGCGTTGTGCCGCTCGCGGTCCGTACCGGGGTCACGGTGTTCGAGGGGGACTACCAGACCGATTTGCGTCTGGATGCACTACGTCTGATTCAACTGGGGCTCGGTGATCTGGGGCCACCCACTAAAATGGCTGCGGTCTTTGATGGGTACGCCAACGGCGTTGACCTGGCAGAATATGAACGACAGCTCGACCCGATTCGCATCCGCCTGATGGACGCGTTTCCCAGCAGTCATGAAGTGCTCGACTATGAACTGGCGCGGACACTGTCGATGCTCGCTCCCTACAATCCCAGTCTGCTGGATCGCATCCTGGAAAAAATTACCGACGACTCTGATCCCGTGACCGATATTCATTATCTGATCGTCGCGGCGCGCATTCCCAGTGACCGCAGTACCGCACAGTCGAAAAAAATTGCCAAATCACTAGTGTCCATCGATGAGAAACTTCTCCGACTCAAGCTGCCACAGGACACAAACTGGGACGATCGCTTTAAAGAACTTTATGCACAGCTGGTGAAAATTGACGCCGACCTGCCCCGCCAGATTGTGGAGCAGCCCGGCTTTGGGTTGCCCGGGCATGTACTGTTTTTGAGTCAGTTGCCGGGGCAGTTCCTGGGTACAGCGATCGCCGCGTTTGAGCGAAAAATTGACGCGGATCCTGATTTTCTCTGGAGCAGCGACGTTGTGTTTCTGTTCGGAGAATCGAAGAAACCCGAACATCGGGAAATGATTCGCGATCTTTACGATGATTTCGCACTGCAGCCTGCGGTGCTCGCGGTACTTTCATCTGCTCCGGAAGAGCAGGACCGTGATAAATTTTTTGAGGGACTGGGCTCGTCACAGATCGAAGTTCTGGAAGCCTGTGTCTCGGCTCTGGAAAAACTGGCGCCGCCGAAATCGCCAGAAGAAACCGTACGGTTGTTTGCGACACTAAGGCGGATGGGGAGCGATAAAAGAGAACAGAAACTGCAGTCACGGATTGTGACGCTCTTACAGAAATGGACAGGGCAACAAATCGGTAATCCTGCAGATGTCGCAGATCTCACCAGGCAGCGGGCTCTGATTCAGGCCTGGGCAGACTGGTTGTCGAAACAATATCCCGAAGTTTATACACGCATTCTTAAACTGGGAGGCGAGGAAACCGAAAAGTTAAACGCCATGCTGGAAACGGTTGACTGGGACGCCGGCAGCAGCGAGCGTGGTGCCGCGCTGTTTAGAAAACGCGCCTGTGTTCAATGCCATGGTAACCGCAGCGCATTAGGTCCCGCCTTGGCTGGTGTCGCGAAACGTTTCTCCCGGAAAGACCTTTTCACTGCGATTGTGGCCCCAAACCGGGATGTCTCCCCCCGCTATCAGACCACCGTCATCGGGACCATTGAAGGAAAAGTTTTTACGGGGCTGGTCGTTTATCGTTCTGTCGATGGCCTCACACTCCGCAATTCCAATAACCAGACGACCCGCATTGAGGCCGACGAAATCGATTTTGAAAGCAAGAAAAGCAGCTCACTTATGCCGGAAGGGTTACTCAAAGATTTGACGCCAGCCGACCTGGCTGATCTGAATGCCTATTTACAAAGTCTGTAGATTGAGTACGCTGGTGTCTTATCAGACCTGGAATGCCACGTTGGCCGAAATCGTCCGCACGCTCGTTCGCGTGTGCGCCTGACATTGACCATCTGTCATTACTGGATTGATGGACCACAAGGAACATCATAAATTCGTAATCACTGTCACTGTTTTCACAGGGGACCCAGTTCGGCGTGTCGACTTCTGATGAACCAGCCAAAAAGAAACGCACCAGGCGGCTGCCTCCACCCTATAATGCGCTGGACGGCAAACGCTGGATCCAGAATTCGATCAGTGTCTGGAGTGACATTCGCAAGTCGCTTGAGGAAGTCCGGCTCAAGCATCCCGCGATTTTCCCCGAAATGCTGGTCGAACGACTCATCGAGACGTTTCTCCCCTTACAGGGGGAGGTGATCCTCGATCCATTTGCTGGATCGGGCAGTACAATTTTCACCGCGGAAAAAATGGGTAAAACCGGGATCGGACTGGAACTGTCAGAAGATTATGCGGAAGTGGCCCGGCAACGTCTCACGGCGCTTCATCTCGAAGCCGACGACCAGACTGAATGTAAGTCACGCATTATACATGGTTCTGCACTCAATTTAGAAGAACACGTTTCACCGGAAAGCGTCGACTTATGTATTACCTCACCTCCTTACTGGAATGTCTTGAACCAGCGACGTTCAGCAGACCACAAGGCGGTCCGTCATTATGGGAACCATGATCAGGATCTCGGGGTCATCGAAGACTACAATGCGTTTCTCGATGAATTAAACCGTGTTTTTTCCCAGGTTTTAACGGCGTTGAAACCTGGTGCCTACTGCTGTGCCATCGTCATGGACCTGCGTAAACGCAGCCAGTTTTTTCCCTTTCACAGTGACCTTGCTACCCGTCTGCAGGAGATTGGTTTTCTCTACGACGATCTGATCATCTGGAATCGCCAGGCCGAATATAATAATCTCAGGCCTCTCGGATATCCCTCCGTTTTTCGCGTGAATAAAGTCCATGAGTTTATCGTACTGATGCAAAAGCCCAAACAATAAACGGCTGTGAAATTGATCCACAGTCTTCAGCGATTGCAAATCGCGTCTTGTTATCTGTATAACTCATACTTCCAAATCGAAAGTTAGACTCTATTCAGTTTTACAGTAGCGTCTCCAGGGCCATTTGGACCGAGTATAATAGATTGTGGCACGCTATGGTTAAATGTGTTACGCTCTGGAAGGGATGCCCGATTTATCTTTCTGTCCCGCTGCGATCGTCAGGTATCTTTCTGGTATATTATTAAGTGTGCATGCAGAACCTGTTTCGAGAAACCCGAATTCAGGCTAGGAACAGCGTCTCACTTTTGTCATAATGGTTTTAAGAGTACCGAATTATGTATCGCAAGCATCAAGAGATAAAACCATGCAATCAATCAATTCAATTCTTGTCGGCGTCGATCTGACCCACGCTGATCGGCTCGTCGCTTCCGATCTGAATGAGCAGACCGCAGAAGCTGTCGAACGTGCGATCTGGGTCGCCAGGATGTTCAATGCAAAACTGGAATTCTTCGCCGCCATTGATCTGTCAGCACATACCAAACATCTGATTCAGGAAGATAGGGATCACCTGCATAAAAATGTAACGGATGAAGCGATTGCTGTGATGCAGACTCTGATTGAACAGGCAAAAGAGCAGGGCGTTGACAGTTCTTCTAAAGTGGCCCTGGGTCCCCCCTGGCGCGAAATTATTCTGGAAGTCATCAAAAACAACCATGATATGGTCCTGGTGGGTACGCGACCACACGGATTTACCGGTCGTCTGTTTGGTGGCACGGTCATGAACCTGTTCCGTCAGTGCCCCTGTCCGGTTTATGCTGTGAAGGTTGATGAAGAACCCGATGTTCCAGAGATCGTCGTCGCCAGCGATATGAGCGAAGTCAGCAGCGACATCCTGAATTTCATCGTCAATGCTGCCCAGGTGGCTGATATGAAAATACATCTGGTTCACGCCATTGATACGAGGCTTGATGAACGTCTCAAAGGGCTGGGTATCAACGAACAGACTCTTAAGAAATGCTCTGAAGATATTCAGGAAGAAGTGAAAAACGAATTGAATGAGCAACTGGCCCAGACCGATTTTCGCACACTTTCTTACGGCGTGCAGGTGCATGTGCTGGATGGTTCACCCGAAGAGGCGATTCCTGCATTCATCGCCGAAAATAAAGTCAATCTACTCGCCATGGGAACCCTGGCACGATCGGGGCTCAGTGGATTTTTCATCGGCAACACCGCAGAACGCATGCTGGAAAAAGTTCACTGTTCGGTTCTGACTTTCAAACCTGCCGACTTTGTTTCACCCGTCGTGCCTGAGTAATCACGACTGTATTCAGCTGACATTCAACGCATCCTGATTTTTAATCGGCGATGCGTTTTTTTACGTCACAATCAATCTCTGGAAGTGAGTTCTGATCCGGGCAACATGGATTTTCAGTGCCGTATGAAATTTTGAATTCCAAGGTAGGAATAAGAGTCTCAATCGTTCATGATGTAACCGGCTGCCAGTCCGCTCTCGTGTGCTTGTCTGTCAATAGAGCACTGCTGGATTCAATCAGCAAATCATCAGGATTGAAAGGGAGAAAATCTGCCATGCCGGTGTTTTTAATCAGTGGAACCAATGAAAACGGCAAGCGGGAAACGCGGCGGGTCGAGGCGGATAATTCTCAGAACGCCGTTCGCGAGTTTGAAGAGCAGGGGCTGACGGAAATTGTTCTGCATAGTGACGATGCTTACGCTGTCACCACCGATCTGTTCGGTCCGCAACCGCAAGTGGAAGAAAATCTGACGGCCGCTGATATGGTCAAGCTGCAGTACCTGACCAACTTTCAGCTGTTCCTGTTTTATCTGCGGAAAAGTTACTGGCAGTTGCGCTGGGTGATTCCTGTACTACTGGGAATTGCCGTCTATCGCTGGGATCAGGTTTCCGGGCCGGATGAGTCTGATTATATCATGCTCGGGTTTCTTCTGCTGCCGATTCCCATCTGTTTCTGGAATGCCTATTATTCGCTCGGTCGCAAATATGACAGACTGATGCACGCGTTTTCCTGGGGAAACTGGGAAGAAGTTCTAGATCAGGTTCATCGTCTGCGCGGCAAAATTCCCGACTTCGAACTCGCGGCGCGTGCCGCCGTCGCGCTGGCGGCGCTGGATCGATTCGATGAAGCACTGGATCTGATGGAACCCTACGAAGAATCAGAAGATGTGCCCCACTGGATGTATCTGGGACGCCTGTCGGAACTGTATGAGGTGACCGGAGATTATGACAACGTCATAGAATGCATGCGCCTGGCTTATGAGGAAGCTCCCGATAACCCGACGGTCATCATTGATTACGCGTATGCCCTGACGAAAACCAACCGGGACAGTCCCCTGGCGGCCGAGTTGATTGCGGAAGCGGAAGAGATGCATCTGAATGATCTGGTGGCCTTGTTACTTAAGTATTTCAAAGGCGTGCTCGAACTGAATTTTCGCAATTACCGGGCGGCAGAAGCCCTGTTTCGTCAATGCGAAACCCAACTGGTTCCCCTCGCTACCAGTCAGGCGCTGCTACAGCAGATTGTCGATTTGAACCGTGCCTACCTGGCGGTCACCCTGGCAGAACTTGAAGAAAATGAAGAAGCCGAACAACTCTACCAGCTCTCACTGCCTCGTCTGCAGGCACTGGACTGCGATCTGATTATGGACCGCTATGTGGATGCAATGAGGAAATAAAATTAATGGAACTGAATTCTTAATCATGCTGATCGGATCAGATTACCCTCCAGTCAAATTAACTCAGGTCTGGCCACCTGTTGTGTCGCCACCTCCTCCACCAGGGTGCTGGGAGAACAGATTCAAACACATTCCTTTGGTTGGATGGATATTGGCTGGGCTGCTAGCAAGGTTTCACAAAAGTAGTCATGAATCGCAGGAATTAGCAATTGTTGAGAAAGAGATTGTGGATCAGCTCGAAGCACGCGGGCAGATTGATAACTGGGTAATGAAAAATAACTGGTTCAATACACCTGAAAAGCAACAGATCGCGCTCATCATTTCAGAAGCAATCGGCCTGGAAAAGCCGCTTGAAGCTCCACCTCCCCTGCATCCGCAAGACCCGTTCGGCCCCCTGTTCTGGGGACCGTTCGACGATTTAACTCCATTGATCGTGAGACTGGAAATTCAAAAAAATGGAATCTCCATGTACCCGGCGAATCAATTTCTCTTGCCTGGGAGGGAGACTGGACGATACTTCAATTCATCGAATACTGTGAAAACAGTATAAACGACGCGTGAGTACGGTCCAGGATCTGCTTATTTCCCTTTCGCCTCCTGTTGCATCTGCTCACGATGCGCTGATTCCGATTCGAACACTTCCTGTTTTTCTTTCTCCATCTGCGCTTTCACATCGGGAGTGATCTCGCCGGAATCCAATTCATCTTCACTACCCCCACAGGCAGAGAGCAGACAGCATACAGTTAATATCAAAATACAAGACAGCAGTTTCACAGGTAAACCTCTTTAACGATTAATAGGATTTATATTGTAATCAGCGCGTCGGGATAATCTTCGTTAACAGCAGGGCATCATTCGTCTCCGGGGGGAAGACGGCAGATGCCCTGCGTGCTCACGATTTCAAAAGAGAGCAGGCCATTCAGCTTGCTTAAAAATTCTCGAGTGGTTCACGGTCGTCAGTCAGGCTAACCCGACGCATGACCTCCTGGTCAATGTTGTAGCTGATCAATCTCACGGAACCATCAGCCAGGCAGGCATTCATCCCACCATCATGGCGGAACCGAAGAAGGGATGCCAGTTGGTCCAGCTGACGCCCCCTTTGTCAACCACAGCGACGGTGTTGGTGGGCGCCTTCACATCGGGCAGGGGAGTCAGGCCATATTCAACGCCGGCACTGGTGATCCCGGCTCCGTGGCGGATGACACATTCATCCCAGCCCGCGTTATTCCAGGGTTCATTATCACCGCCATCTGCACCATGGCGATCCGGGTGCAATGCTTTCTCTGCGACCATGATTGTATTGGAAGCACCATCCTGAATATCGTTGATGCGAATTTGGCGTGTGGTGGTCTGGACAACAACGCCCCGTTTTCCCGTACTGACGGAACTGGTAATTCCCCCTGAACGCTGACCACCGTTGCCGGCATAATCACTGCGATAGTAGCCGCTGTAAGATTTTGGACCGCGGCGTGAAGGACAGTAGTAGGCTTTAATTCCTTTGCGACCAACGAGGTGATACGTGGCCCCCGGATCGTCATCGGTACCCAGGTCATACACGTTGGATTGTTCCATGTAAGGCAGAATATGATAGAGCCAGCTCCAGCCTTCCCGTTCAGTCGCGTTACAGCAGGCAAACGAAGTGCCTGCGCCGTCGCGGGCACCATTGGGAAGTTGATCATGAACGTCGTGGAAGTTGTGAAAAGCCAGGCCAATCTGCTTGAGATTGTTCTTGCACTGGGTGCGGCGGGCTGCTTCGCGGGCCTGTTGAACAGCAGGCAGCAGTAGCGCGATCAGAATTGCAATAATCGCAATCACGACCAGCAGCTCAATTAAAGTAAATCCGTTTCGATTGTGTGAGGGACGTGGGGACGTACCGGTAGTCTTCGGAGAAAATAGACGTAACGTCTTCATTTTCCGTTCTCCTGAATGTGAAAAAAATAAAATGTAAGTGAGCGTTTCAGTTTTCGCAGGCGGGGTAATGCCGGTGTGGGTCTTGACTGACCTTAATCAGGAACAGGGAACTAAGTCCCTTTCCTGTGTGTTGCGGGTACTCTACCGATCAATTGTTAATACATCATGAGCGATCAATGAATACTTGTTTGAAAATGGCTTCACAATTTCCACGGAAGAGAATCAGCCCTGGATTTTCAATATTCTGAGTCAGGGGGGATTTCATAAAAGCGATTGGTTTGACGATGTATTGTTCCCGATTTTCGAAATCTTCAGGACCTGGAAACTGTTGTCAAATTAACAGTCTGAAAATCAGTACTTGACAAAAAACTAAATAATTAGTAAAAAGCGTCTTCCGAGTGAAATCGCTCGACAGAAAAGGATTTTGACTCATGTATCAGGGACCGATAGGCTTGAGGAACTGTGTGCTACATCAGTCCCTCCGCAGGCAAGGCAGGGAATTGCTGCTCTGTGTGCGCACACGCAGACATAAGACAGGCAGCCGCACAGGGTTTACGGTTCTCGAATTACTGGTCACCTTTGGAATTATTACGACTCTGGTCAGCCTGATTCTGCCAGCGGTCAACTCAGCCCGCGAAGCAGCCCGGCAACTGCAATGCAAAAATCAACTGAAACAAATCGGTCTGGCGTTGCACTCTTATCATGACAGTTACCGTTGTCTGCCTGCCGGCTGGCAATGGGAAGGAACGAAGCATTCGGCGTATGGCTGGTCTGTTCCGTTACTTCCTTACCTGGAACAACGGGCGATGTACGAACAGGTCGATCGCAATCAGGTACTCTCACATTTTTCCAATACGACTGCCCGCGAAACGGTGATCGCCAATTTTCTGTGTCCGTCCGATATTATTGATCCGACGTTCATGTTATACGAAGAACATGCATTGTCTGTTGCGCATACTCCGATTCTCAAGCTGCCTACAGCCAGTTATGTCGGCGTGTTCGGGACCCTGGAAGCCGATGACAGTATTCCTGCTCCCGCTGGAGACGGGACCTTTTGTGAATCAGTGCCGGTTTCATTCCATCATCTGCAACGGGGGTTAACCCACACGATTATTGTCGGCGAGAGAACGATGGCTCTGGTTCCCTCTACCTGGCTGGGAGTAGATTCTCTCGGCGAGGATGCCGCCTGCCGCCTGGTTGGCAGTGCCATGACAAGCCCGAACTGCAAACTCTGTGATGAATGTGAATTTTCCAGCCGTCACCCCGGCGGCGTCAACTTCCTCTGGGGAGACGGGCACGTCAGCCTGCTCTCAGAGTCACTCGATACAAATACCTACCAGCAACTTTCGCGCAGAGTTGCGCAATAAAAAAGCTCATATAAGAAGCGTATTACCGCCAATGCTATGATTGACTTCTAATATGATGACTTGTTTGAAGTCCAATCGAAAGAAAGGAAATGTGTGATGCCCAAACTTCATCTCACCAAATGCGAACTGGAAGTGATGGATGTTGTCTGGCGAAAAGGCCGCGCAACGGTTCAGGATGTCGTGGATTCACTGAAACGTCCCCTGGCGTATACGACTGTGATGACTACCCTGAAAATCCTGGATGAACAGCGCGACGTGCTCCGTAAAAAGAAACAGGGGAGAGCCTATGTTTACGAACCTGCTGTTTCCCGGGAACAGATCAGCAACAGTATGGCCGCCGATCTGACGCAGCGTCTGTTTGGCGGTTCCGTCAAGTCGTTCGTGCTCAGCCTGGTCGAAGGAGATTCAATGTCACAATCAGACATCGAAGAATTGAAACAAGCCATCGAATCTCTGGAGAAGGAAGCATGACGTCCACGCAGTTTCTGGAACTGGCGGTCTCTCTTTCGGTGCAAGTGTCAGTTGTGATCATTATCGCCCACTGGCTGGGGAAGCTGGTTAGCAGCGAACGCCTGCAGTGTCGTCTTTGGACAGTCTGTTATGTTGTCCTGCTGATGTTGATCGTTGTTGCGGTGCTGTTTCCCCATCCACGATTCTTTCAGCCCTGGGCTTCGATCGACTCTCAGAATGCTTCTACGATCGTCAATCTTGAAATGCAGGCAGGACGCGTTCTGTTTTTTATCTGGCTGACAGGAGCAACACTGTCACTACTGGTTTTCATGTACCGGGCATTTCAGGTGAACCAGTTTCTCAAAACCTGCCGGAGTGTTGATCCACACCAGTACGCTTTTGCGGAGAATCTTGATGTTTTGAACGGGAATGCCAGTAGTAATATTAAATCCCAGGTCAAACTGTTATCCAGCGACCGCCTGAAAACGCCATTCTGTTCTCAGTTTCATCGCCCTTATATCGTGGTACCGGAATACCTGTTGGAATTTGAATCGCAGAAAATCAATTTTATCCTGCGTCATGAACTGGAACATCTGAAAACGGGGCATCCACTACAGTTATTCCTGCAGCGTCTGGTGGAAACCATTTTCTGGTTCCATCCGATGGTCTGGTGGGCCTCTCAGGAATCGTCGCTCACGCGTGAATTTGCCTGCGACGAAGCCGCCATCGATTCGCCTCAGGAAATTGCGCAGTATCTGCGGACCTTATTGACTATTATTGAGTACGGGGCCGCGCAGCAGGATGAGTCTCCAACACCACTGGCATTCGGTCGCGGGAAAAGCATCGTCGCCCATCGTGCCCGCCGGTTAACCCAGATAGCCAGAAATCATCAAATGACTCGGCCTTTTGAAATTTCCGGTCTGAAGGCATGTTGCAGTCTCGTGTTGAGTGCCGCTTTGATTGGGATGATCTGGCTGCCCGTTGATGTGCTTGCTTCTCCGCGTGCCAACTGGTCTCCCTGGCCTACCTGGACAGCCGGCGCACTGCATGACTTTGGATTTTCAGCAAACGATTTTGAAGTCTACAGTCGTCATACGGAATTACACGAACTGTTAGGAGCTCGGGAAACCTTGACCGATCGCTCAAAAATACCACAGCCTACCCGTCAGGAATGATAAAAATTTTCGCTGCTTCTACTAGAAATTTCGGACTTTAAAACAGGCCGAATTCTTGAGGCAGCAGAGTTGTACATACCCGTAAAAATTTTTTAACGCGAATTACTAAAAACTTCGGAGCAGCGGCTGAAAAAATGAAGGATGAGATTTTTAAGAATAAGGAGATTCATTTTATGTCTAAAATACTGCTACCTGCAGAGACAGCCTTAAATCTGTCAGGAACGAATACAGCGAAACAGACGGACTCA
The DNA here is from genome assembly GCF_007746795.1 of Gimesia algae. Lineage (NCBI taxonomy): Bacteria > Pseudomonadati > Planctomycetota > Planctomycetia > Planctomycetales > Planctomycetaceae > Gimesia > Gimesia algae. The sequence goes on along the minus strand of NZ_CP036343.1, from coordinate 5,770,413 downwards.
GTACAGGGAGCCGGAACCGATCCTGGTCTGCGAACAGCGTTACGAAGTATCTTTATTTCGTGTCAGAACTGGTCGGGACGTTATTCCGTGCTGGCAACGATCTTTGCCATCACGCTTGCCTATCTGCTCTTACTGCGGACAGTGATGGTGATAAGCTATACCAGTCTGGACAAGGTCTCGATCTGGCAGGAACTGCAGCTGTTTTTTGTCGGTTTTCAGTATGATGTGCTGGTGGCGCTCTGTTTTGTGATCCCCCAGTTAATTCACATCACATTCCTGTCAGAACACAGCTTGCAAGGTCGGATGAGCCGTCTACTGCTGGATCTGACCTGGATCATCGCGTTTCTGTTTCTTCCGTTTCTCTGCATTGCAGAATATGTTTTCTTTGATGAATTTCAGTCTCGACTGAATTACATTGCCTTTGAATACATTGTTTATCCCACGGAAGTCTGTTGCAACATCTGGGAATCCTACCCGTTGATCGAGCTGCTGGCGGTTGTGGGACTCTGTGGAGGCAACTGCTGGTATCTGTTGCGAAAAAATTTCCATGCACAGGTTGCGACAGCCATGCCCTGGCAGAAACGTTATGGAATCTTCTTCACTTGCCTGACTGCCATTGCCATCCTCTGGTCATCTACCAGTGCCGAGAGCCGTCAGGTCTCTCGTGATCGCGTTGCCAATGAATGCTCCTGGAATGGTTTATATAGCTTTGTGTATTACGCCTGGACCTGTCGTTTTGACTTCAACAAAAATTATATGACCATTGCTGATGCGGAAGTCAAACAGAGATTAAGACGGCAGATTGTCGGTGACGGGGATGACTTGAAACAGTCCTCGAATAATCCCGTTGACCGGGTGGTCCATACAGGGCAACCTGAACACGATTATAATGTGGTTTTGATTCTAGAGGAGAGCCTGGGGTCTGACTTCATCGGGGTGCTGGGTGACAAGCGCGGATTGACTCCCCACTTCGATAAATTGACGAAGCAGGGACTGCTGTTTGATAATTTTTATGCAACGGGAAACCGGACCGCGCGGGCTCTGGAAGCGGTGATGACTTCCATGCCTCCCATTCCTACCGAGTCGATCCTCAAGCGAGATCACTCGGAGCATGTCTTTACGCTGGCAAATGTGCTCGCAGGTCGAGGTTATGAAAGACTGTTTATGACAGGCGGACGCGGGCTGTTTGATGGCGTACGTTCTTTCATGAAGGCCAATGGCTTCAACCATTTTATCGAACAGGCAGATTTTCATGACCCGATCTTTGCGAATGCCTGGGGAGTCAGCGATGAGGACCTGTTTCACAAGGCATTGACAGAACTGGACGGTTTACAAAAGTCCGGACGACCGTTTTTTGCCACGATTCTCACGGTCTCCAATCATCGCCCTTATACTTACCCTGAAGGTCGCATTCCTGAATGTGAGCAGACTCGCGCCAATGCCGTGAAATATGCAGACTGGGCACTCGGTTATTTCTTCCGCGAAGCACAGTCCCATGATTTCTATCAAAATACGATTTTTGTCGTCATGGGTGACCACGGCGCCCGTGTTACCGGCAGCCAGCTGTTTCCCATGAGTTCCTACCGTGTACCGGTATTGCTGATTCAACCTGGTAGGACAGCCGCGGGGACACGCTGCAGCACCCTCGCCTGTTCGCTGGATATCGCACCGACCATCATGGGGCGGCTGGGCAGTGATTATCGCTCGGTCTTCTTTGGTTACGATGTCCTGCAGACTGATCCCAGGCGGGGCCGGGCCATCATGCAGCATAATCATGATGTCGCATTACTCGATTCACAAAATCGCATGGTCGTGCTGGGGTTTGGGAAGTCATCAGCAGGCTTTCAACTGGATCGCGCCACGCATCAACTCAATCAACAGAAAAATCCCGATCAGGAGATGCTGCACAATGCCGTGGCATTTTTCCAGGCCGCCTTTGAACTTTATTATTCCGACCGCTGGTATCCCGATCCACAAAACAGCCAGCAGAAAGATCAAAGCATTTAAAACACCTCAATTGAATTTCTGGTGCTGAGTGAAACGCTGACTCCTGAGTGTTGTTGAGCGCTACAGCAGCTCTGTTTCACTCGCACCTTTACCTGCATCATGGCAGATATTCCTTTCCTCGCCTCCCCCTTCTTCAGCTCATTATGCTCAGTTCAGCAACTCACATCTCAGTTTTTCTCCCTTCTTAAATCACTCGATGAAACAAACTCAGACGTTGATATTACAGACAAACTGCGCACGCAGTCGGGGCTTCGGACGCATCTTTCTGCTGTCCGTGTGCCTGCTTGCGCTGGTTCAGTTAACGGGCTGTATTTCGACAAACACTTCCTCCAGAGGGAAATGGTTAAGATCAACACCCCAACTTTCACCAGCGACATCGCGTGATGCTAAACCAGGCATTCAGCACAAGAGTGATCAGGCTTCTGCTGCAGTAGAGGAAGAATTGGGACTGGCTGTACTGAGGGGAGACGACCCTATGGGTTCAGACTGGCTTAATCCACCCCGCGAAGTATTGACTGAATATGTACAGGCTGATGAAGCCTTACCTGATGGATTGCCGGCATCTGTAGTTGTGACCGGTTTTCTGTCGGAAGAACCTCTGGGTGAGTTCGGCTGCGTGAATCCCAGTTTCGAAACCGAAATGGAAAGTGAGCGGCTGACGCTGTGGAGTCAAGTCAAAAGCGACCATGCCAATTATTACTCGAAAGAGTCATTGACCTGGCTGGCAGGCGGGTTCGGCATCGGCGCGATTATGGCGAATACCTCATTGGATGGCGGCATACAGAATCACAGCCAATCCAGTGTACTCAGTGCCTCATCCGATGAATGGCTGCACGGATTGCATGCGCAGAAAGAATTGGGCAATGGCCGTTATACTATTCCGCTGTTTGCTGCAGCCTGGGTGGCAGGGGCCATGTTTGAAACAATCCCGCTTGTGAATCGGACCGGGGAATGGGGGGAACGCTCGATTCGCGCGATCATTGTCGGCACACCCCCGATGCTGGCCATGCAGTTAGCCACCGGTGCCTCGCGTCCGGGGGAAACCACTGCGAATGCAAAGTGGAAGCCCTTCCAGGACAATAACGGTGTCAGCGGCCACAGCTTCATGGGAGCCATTCCGTTTCTGGATGCCGCCAAAGTGACCGATAAACCTTTACTCAAACTGGCGTTCTACGCCGGTTCCACGCTGGTGCCTCTCTCCCGCATCAATGACAATCGGCATTACCCCTCACAGGTATTTCTCGGCTGGTGGATGGCGTGGATCGCCACCAACGCCGTCGATGCGACACAAAATCCGGATCGTCACTGGAGCGTCTATCCGATTTCCTGGTCAGGGGTGACCGGCGTGGGGTTTGAATACAACTGGTGATCGAAGTCAGGATGAATACTGAAGCAGCATGCTCCAGAACACTTTGTCGGGTTTAGAAATAAAATGTGGGTGAATGACAAAACCCGATATATCTGACAGTGATTGAACTGACCCAATCCTGACCACAGGGGACATAGAGGGGAGAGTAGAAAGAAATGATTTGCCATTTCGTTTCAATCGGAACAACATCAGGATGGTGAAACATGAAAGCGTAGACGGGACCGATGCTGAGGACATATCCAACCAGCAGGAGTAAAGCAGTAATCCCGCAATAAAAAATGGCCCTGTAAATAATAAGACGAGCACGATTCAGGATACGGGCCATTTCATTACCGTCGTTTGAGTTTCACACTGTAAATCATACCAAGCATACATCCTATGATCGCACACACAGGCATGCCGTTCAAGATGAAAAACCGTGTATAGCCGGCGGTGACCTTACTTCTGAGGAAGCTGTAATACGGATCCTGTTGTGCCAGCATGGGGGCCAGGACGCAGGCACCCAGAAAATAGCCGATCAGCAGGCCGACGATTGCTCCGACAATCGAATGCTTCAACACACCCCGGATTTTGACCTCGCCGAAACGCAACGCAAACAGATAGGCCAGTATCCCGCCCAGGAGAGGTCCGATAACAGGTAGGCGGACACCACTTTGAAACCGGATCATCGGTCCGGTTTCCATCCAGGAATAGCCGCCGATAATCGCTTCCAGTAACAGCCCCAGTATCATCCCGCAAAAGGCCGCGATCCACTGATTCACATTGATTGGTTCGATTGACTTACGTTTCGCCACGTTTTCTGATCCACCTCAAATTAAGATATCATTCTTTAATTAATGTCGGCAATCAGATGACCGAGAGACAATTTTTTCGCAATCGACGGACAATCGGTTAAACTGATAGAAACGGGTAACTGATAAATCCGATCAAAGGAGCAACCCATGTCTGAGGAACCTGTACCACAAGGAACGAAGTTACCGCGCACGAACTGGGCACGACTCAGCCTGCTGGCCCTGATCCTGATTCTGATTGCGGGCGGTTTCGCGTGGCAACTCAAACTGCCCCCATTTGCTTCTGGTCTACCCCGACAAAACGCAATCATGGTCATCGCCCCCTATCGACATCAGGGAACCTGGGTCTTCGACGACAGTTCTGCCGGCCTGGTACAGGAACCATTCGTGGCGGGCGTCCCGGAAATGATCGATGTGATCGTCAAAGACATTCCGGATGCCGACAAAGGCTTCCGTCTGCTGTTTTCGGCCAATCCGTTTCCCCAGTATCAGAAGAAGCTGGTCTGGCTCCGCGGCGATGGAGGGGGTAACTACTACCGCTTCTCCGATTCCGACATGGAAGGCTGGATCTGCCCGGCGATGTTCAAGTATTACGAAACTGCCCCCCAAGAGTTGTATGTCAAAGCCGAACCCATGAAATGAACGCTGCAGGCGCACCCGACCTCTCTTTTTGGTGTCACTCTCAATTCCGGCAGAGCAGACGTTTGACGAAAGCACTGAACTGCTACTATATTAGGTCACACTTCAGCCCCCGTAGCTCAGTTGGATAGAGCAATGCTTTCCTAAAGCATAGGTCGCAGGTTCGAACCCTGCCGGGGGTATGTTTTCTCAGGAAATGCTCATTCTGCGTATTACTTCTCGCTAGACGAAGGAACAGATCTGATGCTCAAGTCGCTTTCCGTGTTTGCAGTCTGTCTCAGCACGCTCTGTTTTGTCTTAACCAGTTCGGTGCTCCAGGCGGAAGAGAACGCCAAAAGTTATTACCTGATCGGGAATTCGCTGACCTGGGATACGGTTCCTTCATTACTGGAGGGAGATGTGCAGTGGCACGTTGATTGTGGCAAGAGTCTGCCTTACATCATGGCACACCCGGAGATGCCTTGTGTGAAAACGTCCACACTCTGGCCACAGGCACTCAAGGAAAAACAGTACGATCTGATCTCCGTGCAGACACACTACGGTGCAACGCTGGACGAAGATCTCGCCACGATTTCCAAATGGGTGGATATGCAGCCCAATGCAATCTTTATCATTCATACAGGCTGGGCACGAAGTAAGACCCGTGCTGAAGAATATGCCAGCAAAGTGGTCACCGGGAAAATGCAGCACAGCCCCACTTATATGAAGGCGTTGCTGGCTGCTTTGCAGAAAAAATATCCTGAGCGGAAATTCAAACAGACCCATGCCATCGATCTGCTGGACCAGGTGAATACGGATATCAAAAACAACAAAGCGCCTTTCGATGAAATTACCGATATTTACCGCGATGCAATTCACATGAAAACCGATACCGGCCGCTACCTGATGCACAACGCCATGCGGCACGCGCTGGGACAACCCCGCTCTGAAAAAGGGTACGAAAAAGTCGATCCCCAGGTGAAGCAGTACCTGAATCAGGTGCTGGATACACTCAAGTAAGAATCGATCAGACCGAAGTGGTCGGCAGTTCGGCGATCAGAGTCTGCTTTTCCTTGTCGGTCAGGAATGAGGCTTCGAACGAATTCCGGGCGAGTTTGATCAGATCGTTTTGTGACAGATCGAAGGCGTCCTGAATCGCAGCGAAGTTTTCATTCACATAGCCGCCGAAGTAGGGGGGATCGTCTGAATTAACGGTCACCAACAAGCCTGCGTCCATCATCTGTTTCAGAGTGTGTTCTTTCATCGTCTTAAAGACACGCAGTCGCACGTTGGAGAGCGGGCAGACCGTCAGCGGAATCTGTTCGGCGGCCAGCCGTTTGACCAGTTCGGGGTCTTCCATGCAGCGCACACCATGGTCGATGCGTTCCGCGTGCAGCAGGTCCAGTGCTTCGGTAATATATTCGGGTGGACCTTCCTCCCCGGCGTGACAGACCACGTGATACCCTTGCTGGCGTGCCGCGTCAAAGACCTTCACAAATTGGGAAGGGGGGTGTCCCAGTTCCGAAGAGTCCAGCCCAACGCCGATAAAATGATCGCGGAAAGGCGCTGCCTGCTCTAGCGTCTCCATCGCTGATTCTGCAGAAAGGTGTCTGAGGAAGCTCAGGATCAGCTTGGATGAGATTCCAAGTTGACTCTGCCCGTCTTTCAAAGCCGCCGAAATTCCATGGACGATCGTTCCCATCGGGATATCCCGGGCCGTATGGGTCTGGGGATCGAAGAAGATTTCCGCATGTTTCACATTCTGAGAAGCGGCTTTTTTCAGGTAAGTCAGCGTGAGTTCATAAAAATCTTCCTCACTGCAGACGACACTCACCGAAGCATAATACAGGTCCAGAAACGACTGCAGGTCGCTGAAATTAAAGGCCGCCCGCATTTCTTCCACAGAGGTAAACGGCAGTTTCATCCGGTTCTTGTCTGCCAGTTGAAACGCCAGTTCCGGCTCAAGGGTCCCTTCGATGTGCAGGTGCAGTTCTGCTTTAGGCAAGCGGGCGATAAACTCATCCATGGCTTCTCTCCGTCGTGAAAGGAATCTGCAGTCAGTGGTTGCTGGCGACATGGTAACTTGCGAACCTGGTTTGTCAACATCATGCCGAAGCCCGCCAGCCTTCGCATTCACCTGTCTCGATGCTAGGATAAAATACCAGTGAGAAACGGGAACCGTTCCCACGAGAATCATTCCGGTACACAACAATGAGGTCACTGCATGTTAAGAACAATTCTGTACTCGCTGGTACTGCTGGTTGTCAGTCTGCAGATTCCTCTCCACGCGGCTGAATGGCAGGTTGGCATCGCGCGAATTGACATCACACCTGCAAAAAAGATCTGGCTGGCCGGCTATGCCTCACGCACTAAACCCGCTGAAGGAACAACCCATCCCTTATGGGCCAAGGCACTCGTTTTCAAAGACGGGCAGGGAAACCGGGCTGCAATTGTCACCACTGATCTGATCGGTTTGACGCGTGAACTCTCCGATAGTGTCGGTACCCGAGTTGCCCGGGAGACAGGAATGACCCGCGAGCAGATTCTGCTCAATTCCTCACATACGCATTGTTCACCCGTCGTGCGCGGCTGTGCACCGCTGGCTTATGATTTCACTCCTGCCCAGCAGCAGGACGTCGATGACTATGCGAAGGTACTTGAAGACAAGCTGGTCAAAGTCATCGTTTCCGCCAGTCAGTCGTTGAAACCGGCCCAGCTGAGTTACGGCGAAGACCGGGCCACTTTTGCCATTAACCGTCGCGGCCGCATCAACCCGGATGGCCCCGTTGATCATACCGTGCCCGTCCTCAAAATCAGCGATCCTGCAGGGAAGCTTCGGGCGATTCTGTTTGGCTATGCCTGTCATAATACCACGCTGGCCTATTTTGAATTCTGTGGCGACTACGCCGGTTTTGCGCAGATCGAACTGGAAAAACAATATCCGGGCGTCACTGCGCTGTTCATGCTGGGCTTTGGTGGCGATGCGAATCCCGATCCCCGAGGCACCCGGGAACTGGCCGAGCAGCATGGTCGTTCGCTGGCGTCAGCAGTCACGCGGTCTTTGGATAAGCCATTGAAGCCACTGCATAGCCCCTTGAGAGTTCAATTTCAGCGGACCAATTTATCCTTTGTGAAACCACCACCGCGCGAGGAACTGTTAGCCAGACAGGGGCAGGGAGATATCTATTCTCAACGACTGACAAAGCACCTGCTCAAGCAGTTGGATCAGCAGGGCGCGATTCCTGACTCGTATCCGTTCTCTGCCCAGGTGATCGAGTTCGGCAATGACCTGACACTCATCGGGCTCGGCGGAGAAACCGTAATTGATTACGCCATCCGTCTCCACGAGGAGCTGTCGGGACGACAGGTCTGGGTTGCTGGCTACTGTAATGAAGTCTTCGCCTATGTTCCCTCGGAACGGGTCTTGAAAGAGGGAGGATATGAAGGCGGCGGAGCCATGAAGTACTTCGGCATTCATGGCCCCTTTCAGCCTGGTGTCGAAGACCGTGTAATTAAGCTGGTCCATTCCCTGCTCGAGCCTTAAGTGGATGCTCCTGGTTTCAGCAGACTGGCAAACGCTTCAGTAAAAAACCACGAAAATTATTTTACTGTTCACACTTTTATTGACGTAAGAAGAGTGCTGATCGAAGCAGGTCGTGTTTCCTGTAAGAGAGCGAATCCAGTCTGTCTAATCCACTCAGAGCCAGTCCGTTCAGGCATCTCCACGTGCATTCCCGGAAACAGTTTGTGTTCGGTTTTGTTTTACTAACTGGTTATCAAGTAGTCACTTAAAGGTAGATGGATGCAGCCGTTTTTCGTAGCGAAAATCACAGACTTGAATATTGGTATTGTCTCAAATAAAGACGTGGGAAATAATAGTAATGCTCGAAACATGATATTAGGTCCCTTACATTCCTGTGTGGCATGCCCTGAAAATGCTCGAGTCACGTCCACACGATAATCCCACTTTTTACAATTAGGTGTTGGCCATGGACGGTCTGTTAAACAACCTCATTTCAATTTTATTTTGAATGAGGGAACTATCCCTGCGCCATGCGTGTCTGTTTGATACTGAATATTCTGGACATAGTGAAAGGCTCTCGCACTTTAGAAAAATTTCCCTTATCAAATTACCTCAAACTTATTGGCTGATAAATCGATGGGCAGGAATGCCACTCGTAATGCCAGGAGGAGGAGTCCCATGGAAAATGGTCGATCAATCTTAAATCAAATCTCGGGTCAGCTGAATGCGGACTCATTTCTTCAGGAACACTGGCAGGGGTCTTTTGAAGAGTACCTCGATATTGTTCGACAGGATCCCCGGGTGACGCGAACGGCGTTCCAGCGTGTTTATGACATGATCATGAGCTATGGAACTTACCCGGTCGAAGGCAAAAAAAGTCTCATCCGCTACCGCTTCTTTGACGATCCCGTAAACGATGGCAAAGATGGCATCTTCGGACTTTCCCAACCTCTGATGGAACTGGTCAACGTCTTCAAGTCGGCCGCCCTCAAGTATGGCAGCGAACGCCGTGTGCTGTTACTGCATGGCCCGGTCGGTAGTTCCAAAAGTACGATTGCCCGTCTGCTCAAGCAGGGGCTAGAACGCTATTCCCGTACCGAAGATGGTGCCCTGTACAGCTTTGGCTGGAAAGAAGAAGACGGCACGATTCTCTGGGATCCCATGAATGGCGATCCGTTGCAGCTGGTACCCCTCAAGAATCGTCAGGAGATCTGCGACTATCTGAATGCGGAGCGTGATCCCGATAAAGATGCGGGCTACGGAGTAGAAATTACAGGCGAAGTCTGCCCGCTCAGTCGATTTATCTTCAATGAACGTCTTGAAAAAGCCAACGGCGACTGGACCAAAGTCATGGATCAGATCGTGGTGAAACGTATCACCTTTTCGGAACAGGATCGGATCGGCATCGGTACCTTCCAGCCGAAAGATGAGAAAAATCAGGACTCGACCGAACTGACCGGCGATATCAATTATCGCAAAATTGCCCAGTATGGAAGCGAAAGCGATCCCCGTGCCTTTAACTTCGATGGGGAATTCAACATCTCCAACCGTGGATTGATTGAATTCATTGAAGTTCTGAAACTGGATGTCGCGTTTCTGTACGACCTCCTGGGGGCTTCACAGGAACATAAAATCAAGCCGAAGAAATTCGCGCAGACTGATATTGATACCGTGATTATCGGTCATACCAACGAACCGGAATATCGCCGACTGCAGTCCAACGAATTCATGGAAGCACTCCGCGACCGTACGGTAAAAATAGATGTACCCTATGTCACGAAACTCAGTGAAGAAGTGAAGATTTACGAGAAGGACTACAATACCAAACGCGTTCGTGGTAAACATATCGCCCCGCATACGCTGGAAATCGCCGCGATGTGGGCCGTGCTCACGAGGCTGGAAACTCCCAAACATCACGGACTGACGTTAATCCAGAAAATGAATCTGTATAACGGAAAATCCCTGCCGGGCTTCACCACCGAAAATGTGGAACAGCTTCGCAAGGAAGCCAAGTCCGAAGGGCTGTTTGGAATTTCTCCCCGCTATGTGCAGGATAAAATCTCGAACGCCCTGGTGGTCAACTCACATAGTTCCAACCTGAATCCGTTCATGCTGCTGAATGAACTTGAAGAGGGACTGAAGCATCACTCGTTGATTGCCAACGATGATATGCGTGATCATTACCGTCAACTTATCACTGTTGTGAAGGAAGAGTATACCGACATCGTGAAGAACGAAGTTCAGCGTGCGATTGCCGCCGACGAGGAAGCACTCACGCGACTGTGTGGCAATTATCTGGATAATGTGAAGGCATACACGCAGAAAGAACGCGTGAAAAACAAATTCACCGGCGAATATGAAGAACCGGATGAACGCCTGATGCGATCCATTGAAGAACGAATTGATATCCCGGACACCAGGAAGGATGATTTCCGTCGCGAAATCATGAACTACATTGGTGCCCTGTCACTGGATGGCAAATCGTTCGACTACAAAACGAATGATCGTCTGCAGAAAGCCCTCGAAATGAAACTGTTTGAGGACCAGAAGGATACGATCAAACTGACGAGTCTGGTTTCAAATGTCGTCGATTCCGAAACGCAGGAAAAGATCGACATCGTTAAAGCACGGCTCATTCGAAATTACGGTTACGACGAAGAATCTGCGACAGACGTCCTGCAGTACGTTGCCAGCATTTTTGCTCGCGGCGATACGAAAAAGAACAGTGACGCTGCCTGATTCATTGTCAGGTCTGAATAGAACGATTCAACCCGGGATAAGAAGGAATTAAATGAGAGCCGACTCACTCTGATTCCCTGTTCTGAAAGGGGCTCGATACCATGGTGCGAAGAATAGATCGTGACCAGCAACGGTTCGATAAAATTATCAAAGGGAAGGTCCGACAACAGCTCCGGAAATATATCAATCATGGTGAAATGATTGGTCGTAAAGGCCGCGAGACTGTCAGTATCCCCGTTCCGAATATCGAGATTCCCCATTTTCAGCACGGCGAAAAAGGGAGCGGCGGTGTCGGGCAGGGAGAAGGCGAAGTCGGACAGCCCATTGGCCGCGGTAAAGGGGAGGGCGATGGTCCCGGTCAGGCCGGTAACGAACGCGGGCAGCATATTCGCGAAGTTGAATTGACGCTCGAAGAACTGGCCGACATGCTCGGCGAAGCGCTGGAGCTTCCGCGGATTGAACCCAAGGGGGAAGATGCGCTTACATCACAGAAAGACCGTTATACTTCGATCCGTCCGACAGGTCCGGATTCACTGCGCCATTTTAAACGTACTTACAAACGCGCACTCAGACGGATGATTGCCACGAATAATTACGATCCCAAAGATCCGTTTATTGTTCCCACGAAAGATGATGAACGCTTTCGCAGTTGGAAAACCGTTACCGAGCCGCATACGAATGCTGCGGTCATTTATATGATGGATGTGTCCGGATCGATGACCGATGTGCAGAAAGAAATTGTCCGCACGGAAGCCTTCTGGATTGATACCTGGCTCAAGCGGCAATATGACGGCATTGAACGCCGTTATATTGTGCATGATGCTGTGGCTCATGAAGTGGATGAGGATACGTTTTACCGCATTCGAGAGAGTGGCGGGACACGTATCTCATCCGCTTACCGGGCTGCCGACCACATTATCAAACGCGACTTTCCCCCCTCCCAATGGAATATTTACTGTTTTCAATTTTCGGATGGAGACAATTGGGGTGAAGACAATTCGGACTGTATCGAAAACCTTAAGCAAAATCTGTTTCCAATCTGTAACCTGTTCTGTTACGGGCAGGTCCGCAGTCCGTATGGATCGGGTGATTTCATAAAAGAACTCCGCAAAGTGGAAGAGGAGTTCGATAATCTGATCCTCTCGGAAATTGATGACAAAGAAGCAATTTACGGTTCCATTAAAACATTCCTGGGAACAGGGAAATAAAAAACTGTTGTGATTGACAGCAGCCAGTCAGCGTATCATTCAATAGTCAACAAGAGCTGACGGAGAATATTATGGTAGTGACAACTTATCGACCTTTGCCAAAAGAGTTGAGCGATATCCAGCAGGAGATGGAACAGCATGCGCTCGATTACGGCCTGGACTTCTTTAAAACCATCTTTGAAGTCCTGGACTATGAAGAGCTGAGCATGTTCGCCGCGTATGGCGGGTTCCCGGTTCGGTATCCGCACTGGAGGTTCGGGGCACAGTATGATGAGTTGATGAAAGGTTATTCTTACGGCTTGCAGAAAATCTACGAAATGGTGATCAACACCGATCCCTGTTACGCCTATCTGCTCAGTGCGAATGATATTACCGACCAGAAACTGGTGATTGCCCACGTTTATGGTCACTGTGATTTTTTTAAGAACAATGCCTGGTTCTCGCAGACGAACCGGAAAATGCTGGATCAGATGGCCAACCATGCCACCCGCATGAATCGGCATATTGACAACCACGGCTACGAAGTGGTCGAGACGTTCATCGATACCTGTCTGTCACTCGAAAGCCTCATCGATCCGTATTCACCACACATTCGCAGAACACAGAAAACAGAAACCAGAGCAGAGACGAAGAAACGTACTGACGAAGAGAGCGAAAGTACCGGCGGACGTTTTCCGGCCAAGTATTATATGGATCGGTATATCAATCCGGAAGAAGTGCTCGAGGAAGAAGCCAGCCAGAAACGGCAGAAAGCGCGGGAACTCTCTGATCAAATGAAGTTTCCCAAAGAGCGAATGCGGGATGTTCTGTACTTTCTCATACAATATGCGCCCCTGGAAGACTGGCAGCGGGATGTACTGACTATCATCCACGATGAAGCCTGCTACTTTGCTCCCCAGGGGCAGACTAAAATTATGAACGAAGGCTGGGCCAGTTTCTGGCACTCCACCATCATGACCCGGCACGGTCTGACGGATGAAGGACTCATCAATTATGCCGACCATCACAGTGGCACGATGGCAACCAGTCCCAATCGATTGAATCCCTACAAACTGGGGATTGAACTACTCAAAGATATTGAAGAACGCTGGAATAAAGGACAGTTCGGGCCGGAATACGAGAACTGCACCGACATGTATCAGAAGGAACACTGGGATCAGGATCTCGGTTTAGGCCGCGAAAAGATCTTTGAGGTCAGAAGGATCCATAATGATATTACCTTTATCGATACCTTTCTGACCCCCGAATTCTGTTATAAGCAGAAAATGTTTTCGTTTGCCTATAACGATTCCAACAAGACTTATGAAATTCAGTCACGAGAATTTCAACAGATCAAACAGCAGCTGTTGAACAGCCTGAGCAATCATGGTCGTCCTGTGATTTACGTGCAGGATGCAAACTATAAAAATCGAGGCGAACTCTACCTGGAACATGAATACCTGGGAGTAGAGCTCAAACTGGATTATGCTCAGGACACACTGGTCAACCTGCATACCATCTGGAAACGCCCCGTGAATATCGAAACCGTCGTTGACGATCGCCCCACGATTTTGAGCTACGATGGCAAAAAACACTCCACGAATTCCAAAGAAAAAAACTAAGATCCTCGTCAGGAGGATTCTCCTATGACTGTATTAAACCAACTCAATCATGAACTGATTCAACTGGTCGGCTTTCATTCAGCTCAGCCGCGCACGGTAACGCTGGCTGCAAAAGGTAAGATCGAAGTCATTCTCGATTTTACTTCGGTTGACACAATGAGCTGTTCTTTTCAGGAAATCCGCGTCAATGTCCCAGCGCTGACACAGGCCACGTTTGACAAACTCAAAGAGTGGGGACAGAAACTCTGTCAGCGGATCACATACCTGCTTGAGAATATCGGTCCACTCGAATATGACGAGGATGCAGCCCAGGTACTCATTCGATCGACTCCCCCCGATCAGAAACCGACCGGCACCCGGTTTTATGAGGTAATTCTGTCCTCCCATGCGAATGGCAATTTCAGTCTGAAACGCTTTGAGTCGCAGAAAGGCCAGACGGGTCGAACCCAGGTTGATCTGCAGGTCACTCATGAGGTTCTCAAAAAGCTCGTCGAAGACCTTGTGGATACGGTTCCATAAACCCCGGGACAGAATAATCGATAGACGATTTCCACCCAGACACCTTAGGGACTACAGACCTAAGGTGTATTCTCTTTTGATGATAGGTCTACATTGTAAATTCAGATTTCGTGCTTGACGAATGGTGTTTTATATGTAAAATCATATTTCATGAGTAAAACATTAGAGCGCACCGAATCAAGATTGTCATACCGGGTACCGGCTCTGGAAAAGGGTCTGGAAGTGCTGGAGCTCCTGTCCGGGATCTCTCAGCCACTCTCTTTAACGGACATTGCAGAACGTCTGGGTCGCACCAAACAGGAGTTGTTCCGGGTGATGGCGTGTCTGAATGAGCAGGGTTACCTGATCCGGGATGCCAACCAGGGGTACCGCATGAGTACCAAGCTGTTTGAGCTGGGGGCGAAACATGCCAGCACCGAAGCCTTGATCGCCCGTGCCACGCCACACATGGAATCGCTCACAAACGAACTGAACGAATCATGTCATCTGAATCTGGTCGTCCGCAATAAGATGCTGGTGATTGCCCGCGTGGACTGCGACGCGGACGTTTCCCTGGCGGTCCGCATCGGTGCCAGTTTCAAGTTACACGAACGCAACAGCGGTCACGTCGCGTTGGCCTTCCACACGGCCGATCAGCGTCAGAAATACTGGGAGCAGTCCGATCCGCCTGTAGAGCAGATCAACAAGTGGGAAAGCGAGTTTGCCAGCATCAGGCAGTCCGGTTTCCGCACGATGGAAAGTACTCTGATTGTAGGCGTTCAGGATACAGCGACGCCGATTCTGGGCGCCGATGGCAGACTGTTGGCAGTCTTATGTGTTTCCCATATTCTACGGGTCGGGGAAGCCGATGACAGCGCCCGGATTTCTTCAGCCATGCTCGAATGTTCGCAGGCAATTTCCAGTGAGTTTGGGCCGACAATGATCAGTCAACAGGATGCCCCGGCCCATGGCGTCAATAAAACTTAACGGGTGAATCGAACGGAGTTTTCATGTTAGATCAGTCTACGCGAGATCAGGATTTTCCCAGTTTGGGGGAACGCGTCTATTTAAATACGGCCGCTGAAGGCATTCCCCCGTTATCCGTCGGGAATGCGTTTCAGCAGTATTTTCAGGATAAACTGCTGGGCATGGATGGCAGAAAGCTGCATGAAGCTCAATGGGATGCAGCAAAAGAACTGCTGGCTCAGATGTACGGATTGAGTTCTGAAGAAGTCAGTATCTGCTCCTGCAGTTCGGAAGCATTCAATCTTGCATACCAGGCACTGCAACTGAAAACGGGTGATGAAATTATTGTCAGCGATCTGGATTTTCCTGCCAGCTATACCTATGGTCTGCAGCAGAGTTGCCCGGCGACCGTGAAGGTCTGGAAGTCTCGAGACTGGGAGTTGAACCTCGAAGATCTGCAGTCGCTGCTCAGTGAAAAAACCCGGGTGGTCAGTATTTCGCTGGTCAGCTTTTTTAATGGCTATAAAATACCTCTGCAGGATGTGATTCAGACCATTCGTGCGAACTCTTCTGCTCTGATCGCTCTGGATGTGACACAGGCCCTGGGACGGATTCCTCTGGATTTGACTGACATTGATTTAATCGTCAGTAGTACGCATAAATGGATTCTCGCTTCTCACGGTGGCGGACTGGTGGGCGTCCCTTCCGCTAAAGCCCGCGATTGGACGGTTCCCGCCGGAGGCTGGTTCAATCTGAAAGACGCATTTGGTGATCAGCGTTTTGAAGCAGCGGAAAGTCTGCCTGGTGCTGCCAGCTTTACCGTGGGTATGCCCAATTACCCTGCCGTCTATGCCATCCGGGCAGCATTGGATTACATTACTTCCACCGGCGTTGATGAGATCAATCGAGCGACCACACCGCTGGTCGAAGCCTGCCTGGAAGGCTTGAAAGAGACGTCCGTTGAGTTGATTTCGCCCCGCAGTCCCGAACATCTGGCTGGAATTATCGCATTTCGTCACCCCGAAGCAGAACGTATTTATCAGCATCTGCACAGTAAACAAATTCACCCTATGTACCATGCCGGACGCATCCGCGTGGCCTTGCATGGGTATAATACAATGGAAAATGTCGAGACATTCCTGAGTGAATTGAACCATGCACTCTCTAAGAGTTTTGTTGGAAATTAGGCGGTTTATGGCTGCCAAACGATTAAAAAGTCGCTGAGAAACTGTTTTAAGTTGGTATTTTTGCTGACTTCTGAACCAGAGATCATATAATAGAGGGTAAGGCATAAGCTCATTCTTCAAAAGTTCTTACCTTCACTCAATAGCCGCTCATTATTGGTGAGAGAGACTCTCGCTCCACTAATATCAATGTGTGGTTCCTACCTGAAACTGCTGGGAAAAATCATGAAGATGTCTGCTCGTTTACGAGATTGTTTCTGTACTTTCGTAACACAGGGTTCATGCGGATTATTAATCGCCCTCGCTGCAGTGAGTGTCACATCACTTCAGGCTGCTGAGAAAGAACCCAATCAGCAACAGATCCAGTTTTTTGAAGCGAAGATCCGTCCGCTGTTGATCAAGCACTGCTATGACTGTCATGGCGAAGATACTCAGGAATCTGATTTACGCGTCGATACGTTCAAAGGTATTGCTCAGGGAGGCAAAGCGGGATCATTGATTGTTCCAGGCAAACCGGAGCAGAGTCTGTTGATCACCGCGGTCAACTATCAGTCCAACGATCTGCAGATGCCTCCCGACGAAAAAATGAGTAAAGCGGAAATTGAAGACCTGACTAACTGGGTCAAAATGGGAGCACCCTATCCTAATGCGGATTTAAGTCTGCTGCGTGCACCCAGCGACCAAGGAAAATACGATCTGGAAAAAGAACGCAAGTTCTGGTCATTCCAGGCAGTGAAAAAACCGGTCCTGCCTGAAGTTAAACAGAAGTCGTGGGTCAAGAATCCGATTGATCAGTTTATTCTACAGCAACTGGAGCAGGCTGGATTGACGCCCGCCCGCCCTGCAGACAAACGCACACTGATTCGACGGACGACTTTTGATCTGACCGGCTTGCCTCCGACTCCACAGGAAATCGAAAACTTTCTGAACGACTCCTCTCCCGATGCCTTCGAAAAAGTAGTGGATCGGCTGCTGGCTTCACCTCACTACGGCGAACACTGGGGCCGTCACTGGCTGGATGTTGCCCGTTATGCTGACTCAAATGGCCTGGACGAGAATGTGGCGTATGGGACCGCATGGAAATATCGCGACTATGTCGTGAATGCGTTGAATAAAGACAAGCCCTACGATCTATTCCTCAAAGAGCAACTCGCCGGTGATTTGCTGGAGCCAGCGAAAGATGTTGTCGAACGCAATGAGCGTTTGACAGCCACCGGTTTCCTGTTATTAGGTCCGAAAGTTCTAGCCGAAGTCGATAAAACCAAAATGGAAATGGACATCATCGACGAACAGATCAATACGATTGGCGTCTCGCTGATGGGCATGACACTCGGCTGTGCCCGTTGCCATGATCACAAATTCGATCCGATTTCAGCGAACGATTATTATGGACTGGCGGGGATCTTGAAAAGCACCAAAATCATGGAGAGTTACAAGACAATTGGCCGCTGGAACGAAAACTCGCTCGCGACAGAAGCGGAACTGAAAGTACAGGCAGATTGGGATCGGAAGATCAAGGCAGAAGAAGATCAAATTGCCGCGCTGGTCAAATCAGAAAATGAACGGCTCCAGACAGAGGGGGGCAAAGAATTTAAACTGCCCGAGAAGCCGGAACCCTCTTATTCCAAAGAGGTCAAGGCAAAATTGAAAGCGCTGCGCGACCAGGTTGCATCACTGAAAAAAGAACGGCCTGAAGTTCCCACAGCAATGGGAGCAGCCGAACGGGAGACCATAGACGTTCCTATTCATATTCGTGGCAGTCACCTGACACTGGGGGAAACAGTCCCCCGCCATGTGCCTGTGGTACTGAGTCAGCAGCCACAAAATCCGTTTCCCGAGAAACAGAGCGGCCGTCTGAAGTTCGCAGAATGGCTGACCAACAGACAGCATCCCTTAACCTCACGCGTAATTGCAAACCGGGTCTGGCGCTGGCATTTCGGTAAAGGAATTGTTGCTACCCCCGATAATTTCGGAAAACTGGGGGCCAAACCAAGCAATCAACCTCTACTGGACTGGCTGGCAGCCAAACTGATGGAGGAAGACTGGTCTCTGAAGCAGCTGCATCGCCTGATTTTACTCTCCAATACATGGCAGATGAGCAGCGAATTTAACGCTCATGCCGCCGCGGTCGATCCTGATAATCGACTGATGTGGCGTGCCGATATTCGTCGACTCGATGCAGAATCGATTCGGGATTCTATTCTCAGCGTCAGTGACGGACTGGATCCCGCCCTGGGAGGCTCACTCCTGAATGTGGATAACCGTGCCTTTGTCTTCAATCACGAATCTAAAGATGGCGTCACTTACGATTTCAATCGGCGTTCGATTTATCTGCCCGTGATTCGCAATCACCTGTATGGGATGTTTATGTTGTTTGATTATTCGGACGCCAGTGTATTAAACGGTGATCGGGCCTCGACCACTGTCGCCCCCCAGGCACTGTTTCTGTTGAACAGCGAACTGGTCGAAGAAGCATCACATCGGATGGCGGAAACAGTGTTACATCAGACCGCATTATCACCCGAACAGAAGATTCAGGAATTGTTCCTGAAATCCTATGGACGACAACCGAACGAGATGGAAGTCAGCAAGTCCCTGCACTTCCTGGAAGAACTGGAAAAAGAACTGCAGGCAAAAGAAGTTGATTCCGAGAAACGAATCACCCGTGCCTGGCAGATACTCTGTCAGTCCATTTTTGCATCGAGCGAATTTATCTATCTCCGCTAATCGGGCACAGAGTCACTGAATGTAATAACCAGAATCAATTTTGAAACTGTTCAATAATAAACGAGACACGTTATGAGTATCCTACCTCAATCATTATATTCCCGCCGGGAACTGCTGAAAAAATCAGCCGTCGGTTTCGGAAACCTCGCCTTACTCTCTATGTTGAATGATGAAGCGCAAGCCTCCCAATTGAAAGATCCTCTGGCGCCGAAAGAACCCCATTTCACGCCCCGGGCCAAGCGGGTCATCTTTCTGTTCATGAAGGGAGGCCCCTCCCACATGGATACGTTCGATTACAAGCCGCAGCTACAGAAGTATGACGGTAAACCGCTCCCGTTTGATAAACCACGGGTTCAATTTGCCCCTACCGGTAACCTGTTGAAGTCGCCTTGGAAGTTTAAGCAGTACGGCGAAAGTGGCATTCATGTCAGCGAACTGTTCCCCAATGTGGCAGAATGCGTGGATGATCTCTGTATCATTAACTCACTGCATGGAACCAATGCGGCCCACGGCGGCGCCTTACTCAAACTGCATACCGGCAGCGATGCCTTTGTGCGACCCAGTATGGGATCGTGGGTGACGTATGGACTGGGAACCGAAAACCAGAACCTGCCCGGCTTCATTACGATTTGTCCGACACTCGCACATGGGGGAGTGAAGAACTGGAGCTCCGCATTCCTGCCGGCTCCTTATCAGGGAACGCCACTGGGGAATGCAGCGGTCGCCGCAAAACAGGCGCAGATCGAATATATCAAAAATGATTTTCTCTCCCGCAAAGTTCAGCGGAAACAGGTCGATTTTCTCAATGACTTGAACCGTATGCATCAGGCAGAGACCGGCCCGAACCAGATTCTGAACGATCGCATTGGTTCGTTTGAACTGGCCTTCCGCATGCAGGAAGAAGTTCCCGAGATCCAGGATATCTCCGGCGAAACCGAAGCCACCATGAAAATGTATGGACTGGATGAAGAGAAAACCGCTGATTTCGGTCGACAGTGTCTGATGGCCCGTCGTTTCGCGGAACGGGGCGTGCGTTTTATTCAGGTTTCACACAGCGATCAGAAAGTCCAATGGGATCAGCATGGGAATCTGCTGGAAGGGCATGGCAAAAATGCCAAAGAAGTTGATAAACCGATCGCGGGGTTATTGAAAGACCTCAAACAGCGCGGTCTGTTGAAAGATACACTGGTCGTCTGGGGAGGCGAGTTCGGTCGGACTCCGACTGCGCAAGGGAAAAATGGCCGCGACCACAATCCCGAAGGCTTCACCATGTGGCTCGCCGGTGGTGGCGTGAAATCTGGAATCAAGTATGGCGCCACTGATGAGTTCGGTTACTATGCCGCCAAAGATAAAATGCATATCCACGATTTCCATGCCACTCTATTGCACCTCCTCGGAATGGACCACGAAAAACTGACGTACCGATACGCGGGCCGTGATTTCCGCCTGACGGATGTCGCCGGTCATGTCGCCCACGGAATACTGGCATAAACTGAATCAACACGACAGTTAGTTAAATCAAACCCTTCTTCCTGTGGAGAAGGGTTTTTTAATTTGTACTTTCCAGAAAAGTGGGTGGTTTTCTGATCTGACCAGTGTGCGTTCGAAGTGAAGCAGCCTAAATCGCATCACATTTAACCATAGCGTCTGACAATCTATTATACTCGGTCCAAATGGCCCTGGAGACGCTACAGTAAAACTGGACACAGCCTAGCCCTGATCCCCTCACATACTGCTTGACATCGAAAATATTTCAGATAGCTTTATGTCTATGTAAGATGGATGCATTTTCCCTGAGATCGTGATGGACCATCACGTGAGAGCTTGGTATTTTACGAAGGGGCGATCTCCATGCCTCCAGAGCTAACGCGAGTACAGGCCGTCGCCACCGACTGTCGGCCGCTGGGACTTTATTTGAATTCCCCGATCCCGCCCAGATAACTCGTCGGCATAACGCGCAACAAGAAGCGGAGAAGCCAAAGAAGAACTCACAACAAGTGATTCCCGAATACGAATGGCTTAGCGATTGTTCCCGCCCAGAGCGTTATGCGTGATATGCAATGTCAATCACGGAAAAGAACCACTTATTAACATCGATGAGATACAAGTCAGGAGGCCAGGTTTGTCCGAGAGAATCTCAAATATCTCTGATTTTTTACTACAATTAGATGCTTTGAAGTCGATAAATCGACGCTCTTACATCAATGGCGGCGAGCGAGTGGAAAATTCGGCTGAGCATTCATGGCATTTAGCTATGGCCTGCTGGGCGTTTGCAGAATTGTTTCCGGAAGATTATGACATTTCGAAGCTCATCAAGCTTGCGTTACTCCATGATCTTGGTGAAATCGAAGCGGGAGATACCTTTCTTTACAGTACCAATAGAAGTGATGCGCATATTGAAGAACGCAAATGTGTAGAAAAAATTGCTTTGCACCCAGGAAATCCTATAGGAAATATCATTGAACTTTGGGAGGAACAAGAGGCAGGAAAGAGTAAGGAAGCGAAACTCTTAAAAGTGATTGATCGCTTGTTGCCTTTTCTTCATAACATCAATAGCGAAGGTCGATCATGGCAGGATAACGGAATACACAAGAATCAAGTGTTGAAAATGCATCAATTTATCGAGGAAGAAAATTACGAAATATATGGGTGGTTTATTTCAAAGGTAGAGTATGCTGTTGAGCAAGGGTGGTTGAATGGCTCCTGACAAGGCGCTGCTACAGAGATTTATACACTGGCGTTCGCAAATTTCCACCGAGTGTGGCGTTCGGCAAAGAACATCGCATACGACTGTCTTCCATTTCCAGGCGCAGCGATGGTCGTACCCGATGGCGAACTGGAGGCGGTTGGTCGCGACGCACACGCGGTAATCGACGAAGCAGTCCCGCCGGTGCTCGTCTCGGCTGATGGCACGTTTGCCGCAGGAGGATACTCGTGGGCGCCTCCGCTCAATGGCGGCTTCACGGTACTCGAACTACCGTCGCGCGAGGAGGCCATCGCGTGGGCCGCGCGCATGGCGAAGGCCTGTCGTTGTGACCAGGAGCTACGCGGCTTTGGGTTCGACCCGCAGTCCTGAGGGCAGCATAGAAATGGCGCAGAAGGTGCGGCCTGACAAAATTCATTCAAGCCGACGCCGCTTCGTGGCGCGATTTAATTCAAGCGTTAGTCAGAGGTATGAATAACAAACCAACATTGCTTACAGATGTGATCTTAGAGTGGGACGAGTTCCACTGGTCAGGGCATGTCGCGGACCTTGGTTCACTCGGGAGGGAAATGGAAGACCCCGTAGAGACGAAGGATGAGGAGCGAATACCACCTCACTATCTTCAAGTGGACTTATGGAAGCGTATCGTCGGCGAGAATGCGCATTATGCCGAATTGGTGCGCACCGGATTATTCAGGTATTATTGCGATATCAGGTCTCAATATGAGAAAGCGGGTCCAGAATGGGTTGCGAACATGACAGTCTTGACTGGAAAGGAAGCGATAGATGACATGCTATACATCAACTACATAACGATACGCTGGCCGTTGGATTCTCTTATGTCTGTAAGTGGGACCGAGAACACGGAGTGGACATTGTTATTAAGGGGGATAATGTCCTGGATGTTGGCGGTGCAGACTGCTTATATTTTAGCTGAAAATGATCCTGAACCCGATCTTTTGAGTTCAAGGCATGAGCGAATACAGGGAGGAATCCGTGAATTTTCCTTGCTTCCACGCCAAGCTTGTGTCCACGAAATGGATGATTTTCTGATCTCAACCGCTGTGGAATACGTTTTCTCACCCATCAGAACAAAAACATACGACCGGGCTGCGATTGAATACCGCGTTCCAGAAAGACTATGATCGCAGGTTGCGTATTCGGGAGAAAAAGCATTCCATTCAGCTGGTTTCCAATCATCTGAAACACGTTACAATGAACAGTGAGTCAGCGTTGAATCACTCGGCATAAGCTTGCATGTCTTCCGGGACTGTTCTATGGTATCTTGCCGCGAAGGGTAAAGATTCAAATCATCAGCAATTATTTTTATGAAATCAGAGATATGGGTTCCAAAGATAAAAAGAAATGGCGTTCCACAACGATATTAACAGTGCGTCATAACGGTCAGGTTGCCATCGGCGGAGATGGACAGGTGACCCATGGTGATACTGTCATGAAAAGCGATACCCGCAAGATTCGCAAGATTCTCGACGGCCACGTTATCTGTGGTTTTGCCGGTTCGACCGCCGATGCATTTTCTCTGCTGGAACGCTTCGAAGTCAAAGCCCGGGATTACCCGGGTAATATGCCGCGGGCGGCAACTGAACTGGCGCGTGACTGGCGCACCGATCGCGTCTTGCGAAAACTGGAAGCACTGATCATCGTCGTCAATGACGAACATAGTCTACTGATTACCGGCCAGGGAGATGTTGTTGTACCCTCAGATGGAGTCATCGGCATCGGTTCCGGAGGCAACTTTGCGACGGCAGCAGCCCGGGCGCTGATTGGGCATTCCCAGCTGTCGGCTGCGGAAATTGTGAAAACATCGCTGGGAATCGCATCAGATATCGACATCTATACGAATAATAATATCATCGTGGAGGAGCTGCAGTGCAAGAGTTAACACCCCGACAGATCGTCGCGGAACTGGATAAACATATCGTCGGTCAGGATGACGCGAAACGCGCTGTCGCCATCGCGCTGCGAAATCGCTGGCGCTGGCAGCAGCTCCCCGATGAACTGCGGAATGAAATCACGCCCAAAAACATCATCATGATCGGGCCGACGGGGGTCGGGAAAACCGAAATTACACGACGGCTGGCGAAATTGATCAATGCACCCTTCATCAAAGTCGAAGCGACCAAATATACCGAAGTGGGTTATTACGGTCGCGATGTGGAAAGCATGGTCCGCGACCTGGTTGACTCGGCTAAAAATCTGGTCCGTGAAAACAAACGCGTGGAGGTCGTAGATAAAGCCAAAGTCCGTGTGGAAGAACGCCTGCTGGATCTGTTGATTCCGCGACCCGAATGGGAAGCTTCCTACGTTGAATCCACCGAAGAAGGTAAGGAAGAAAACGCATCGGAACGCTACGAACGAACCCGCGACAAGTTTCGCAAAATGCTGAACCAGGGGGCACTCGAAGAGAAAGAAGTCGAAATCTCGATCGACCCGAAAAGCTCTCCCGTGCAGGTTTTTTCCAATATGGGCATGGACCAGATGGACGTCGATCTGCAGGGCATGTTTGAACGCATTATGCCGCAGCAGAGTAAGCATCGTAAAATGTCCGTGAAAGAAGCACGCGGAGTTCTCCTCGACCAGGAAGTTGAAGGCTTGATGGATAAAGATGCCATTGCCGAAGAAGCCGTGCAACTGGCCGAACGCAGCGGGATCGTCTTTATCGATGAGCTTGACAAGATCTGTACTTCAGAAGAAGGTGGCAGTCGAGGCGGCGATGTGAGCCGCCAGGGTGTGCAGCGCGACTTGCTGCCCATCGTGGAAGGGACCACAGTACAGACTCGCAGTGGGTCTGTCAAAACAGACTATATGCTGTTTATCGCAGCCGGTGCCTTTCATCGTACGAAACCTTCCGATCTGATGCCCGAACTACAGGGACGTTTTCCGATTCGTGTCGAACTGCAGGAACTGACGCGAGATGATTTTCTCAGAATTCTGACTGAGCCAACCAGTTCGATTACGATGCAGTATCAGGCTTTGCTGGAAACCGAAGGCGTGAAGATCAAATTCGAACAGGATGGTCTGGAAGAGCTGGCAAAAATTGCGTTTCAAGTGAATCAGACGACGCAGAATATTGGTGCCCGCCGTCTGCATACCATTCTGGAACGTCTCCTGGAAGAAGTCAGCTTTGAAGCACCCGATCTCAAAACGAAAAAGATTGTGATCGACGCGCCGTATGTTCAACAGAAACTGCATTCGATTGTGGAAGATGAAGACCTTAGCAAATTCATCCTATAATTTGAGAATGGATCCATAAAAAAACTCCCCGGTTCAAACAGAATCGGGGAGTTTTTGTTTTTATGTGGATTCAAATCCGCCGAAATTAAAATTCGCCGATCACATTGCCGTCGCTGATTTTTCCCAGGTTTTCGTAAGTCGTTCCGTCGATATTCTCACTCAGGAAGCGGACGCCACCATCGCCGAGCAGAAAGTGGGCACCGCCGGTATGCTGACTGCTGAAAGCCCAGGCCAACGTTCCGTTTATGAGGGAGCCAGAATGGTTTTCTGTTTTCCAGACGACAGATGCTGTTTTGCCATTATCGTAGTAACCAACCCAGACGCCTCCATTGTAAGTGATCGAACCCACACGTCCCCGTGCGGTTTCGCCAATCAGCACGGTGTTGCTGGCACCATCGGTGAGATCACGTAGTCGAGTATTACTGTTCGACCAGAAAGAGCCGTTACCGCCGGCTGCATTATGCGGGCTGGTGTTAATCGATGTGCCCGTCCCGCGGCTGCCGTAGATGGTTTTGTAGTTGGAGGTCGCATGGCCACCTCGATCGGAATTCAGCTGGCTGCCAGTGTCGGAAGGACAGCGGAAGAGAGGGATGGTCGTTTTTGATTCCGGAGAGGGAGTGGCGACCAGTTGAGTACTCTTCACATTCAAGGCATTATACATGTTGGCCTGATCAATGAAGGGGAGCAGCATGGTTCCCCAGCCCCAGCCTGGTTTACAGCCGCTGGGACTGGTAACACTTGGCTGACAGGAAGCTGAAGTGGATGGTTGCACCCAGCCGGGAGGAAAACTGCGATGCGTTTCATGGTAATTATGCAGCGCCAGTCCCATCTGCTTCACGTTATTCTTGCAGGTACTGCGTCGAGCGGCTTCCCGGGCCTGTTGGACCGCCGGTAGTAATAGTGCAATCAGGATTGCAATAATGGCAATCACAACAAGTAGTTCAATCAGGGTAAAACCAGTTCTGTGGACCAGTGCGGATTTGCTCCGAGGCTGCATCTTGACTCTCCAGTCGTTAAAATTGTTTATCGGATTAAAAATAGAATGCACGCACGGATGCCTGCAAAATAATAAACTGCGGGAACTCTGGTACTCTTTCGTGGAGTCGATATCAATGAGTACCGATGTGAAAGAAGCGGGAAGCGGCTTGTAGAACAGATTTCAACTCTGCACACTGACGTTCCAGTGTTGAATACCGAAAATGGACCGAATCTCACGCAGAAAAATTCACTTTCTTCAGATTGAATGTGTAATGCTAACTATTTGAGTTCAGCGTAGAATTTTAGACGGTGCATCGTGTTGGTTTACTGAACATTACTCTCAGGACGTGATGGTTTATATCAGGGTGAAGGAGCAGGACGTGAATGATGACTGGGAATCAGAATATGATACAGATTACCCGGACGAATCGGACTTCGATGAGGAAACTTCAACCATCGTCTGCCCCAACTGCGGAGCAGACGTATATGAAGAAGCGCCTGCCTGCCCGGTCTGTGGAGAATATATAGGCGTGAATACTCACCCGTTCAGCGAGCGACCTCGCTGGTGGGTCTCCCTGGGAATCCTGGGAGTCATTGCTACCATTCTTGTTCTCATTTTTCTTTCGTAATATGATTTAAAGAAACAGCTGCATGAATTTGTCTCGCATCATTCTCGGTTCCCGTTCGCCTCGCCGCAAAGAACTGCTCACACAGCTTCTGCCAGAAACTCAGATTGAAGTTGTGCCTCCCGCTGATCCGGAGGAAGCGGGATTTGAACAGCTGCACGAATGGGATGCGATACAACAGCAGCTGATCTCAATCTGTACTGCCAAAAATGAAGATGTCTTTCAGCAGAGGCCGGCTGACGCCTCGGTTCCGATCTTAACCGCAGATACAATCGGTGTTGTCAAACGGGAAACAGGTGATCTGGTTGTGCTGGGACAGCCTCCTGTTGAATCTGCCTGGCAGGAAACTGTCAAGGAATGGTTTCTGAACGACTACGCAGGGAGAACCCATCTGGTACTGACGGGTGTCTGCCTGAGATACCAGCAGCGGGTGACGATACAGATCGCAGAAACAGAGGTGACCTTTCACGATCAGGAGTATGTGCGGGAGCGACTGGACTGGTATCTTTCGACACAGGAGTCGCGCGGCAAGGCAGGGGGGTATGCGATTCAGGGAGCCGGGAGTATTTTTGTGAACCGCATTGAAGGCAGCCTGTCGAATGTTGTAGGATTGCCATTGGAAACTGTGTTCGAAATGTTGAATCGTTCACAAACCGTATAAATCACAAATTCGAAAACAGCTTATGTCAATGATCCAGTGGAGTACCACGGAAGCTCCGGAAATCCAGATCGGGGATCGGGTTCTCGCCTCACGTTATTTCCTGGCGCCTCTGGCGGGTTACACGCAGCATGCGTTCCGAGTTGCTATCCGCGAACTGGGGGGCGTCGGACTCTGCACCACGGATCTGGTGCTCGCTTCTCATCTGCTGTCAGGCAGTCGCAAATCGAAGGCGCTGCTGACGACTTCTCCCGCCGACCAACCATTGACGATTCAGATCTTTGGCGGTGTCACTGCCGAGCTGGTTGCCGCGGCCCGCTGGCTGGATCAGCATGGTTATGCTGCCGTCGATCTGAATATGGGGTGTCCGATGGCCAAGATTAACGGCAACGGAGGTGGCGCCCGCATTATGTGTAGCCCCGACGCAGCCTGTCAGATGGTGGCAGAAGTCGTTGACGCGGTCTCGATTCCAGTGACGGTCAAAATGCGACTGGGCTGGGATCGTGATTCGATTACCGCGCCGCTTTTGGCACGCGAATTCGAGCAGGCGGGCGTGGCGGCGATTACAGTTCACGGACGCACCCGCAATCAGGGATTTGGAGGAACCGTGGATCTGGAGGGAATCAGGCAGACGGTCGAAGCCGTTCAACACATTCCCGTCATTGGTAATGGTGATGTTTGTACCGTGGAAGATGCTTTTCGCATGCGTCAACAGACCGGCTGTGCTGCGGTGTCAATCGGCCGTGGAGCCATGCTGGACCCCTGGATCTTTCGTAAGATCTCCCAGGTGGTTCAAGGTGAAGAACCAGTGTCCGAGCCCACCAGGGAAGAACAGATTCAATTTTTGGAACGCCACTTCACTTTGATGTTTCAGCAGCATGAACTGTTTGGCTGTCGCTTGATTCGCAAGTTTGCCGCCTGGTATGGTGCCCGCCTGGGAATTCCGGAAGATCTGGAAGACCGGTTGCGGCGACTGGAGTCAGACGGGGAGTTTCAGGACATCGTCGAACAGATTCGCCTGCGGCACGGCGAGCGGGAATCTTCTGTACCGACCGCATTGATTAAAACACCAAATGGTCCGGTCGAACGCTGGTGATTTGATTTGTCAGTAAAAAAACAGCCTCCTGAAATAATTCAGAGAGGCTGTTTGTGTTAATGCTTCAGGGGACAGATGATGTTCAAGTGAAATTACTCACGAATATCGTTACCACCGGCGTTGTTGATATCCAGTCCCAGATCAAGCAGGAACCAGTCGTCCCCACGGGCCACAGCTCCGTACAACCGATCGAGTTCACCATCATCAAAGACGGTTGTACTGTCGAGTCTGATGTTATTCACACCAGCGGCAGTATTTTGCACACGGGTACGAACACTGTTAACGCGATCGCCGAACGGATCAGCGGAAATCCATTCTTTGTAAATAGCAAATAACTGGGTCATTCCGTTATCGTAAACAGTGGAACCACCAATCAGAATGTCGCCATTCGAGCCGTAGTTTGTGTAAAGCTGTTCGTTATGGCCGCGGATATAGTCTAAACCTTTACCGCCGATCAAAATATCGAATCCGTCAGGTCCGCCTTCCAGGGTATCATGTCCGTCGCCGCCGACGAGAACATCATTTCCTCGGCCGCCCTGCAGGATATCATTCCCCAGACCACCAAAAATCATCGTTTCCCGGTTATAGAAGGTGTCGTCGACAGTGATGGTGTCATCTCCAGCCAGTCCCCAGATATAGACACCGCCCGTAGGAGCGAATTCTCCCTTGTTGACGCCGTTGATCCGGACCATGATAATATTGGTTCCGTAGGTCTGGGAGAGAAAGATATTATCATTAGCTAGTGTCCCTGTGATGAACAGTGCTGTCTTACCCGGACGATTCGGGTCGTTATCCAGTAAATCAATGGAATTTTGAGGTATCACCGAGACCAGATAGTCTTCCACTTCACCATCGGCTGCCTTACCCGTTGCTGATAATCCGCCTGCCGAACTTAATCGAAACCGGGCGGCTACCTGAGTTGTGTCAGTAGAGGTAACGACCTCGGCGTGGGAGATGTCAAATGAAACAGCATTTACTCCCGCAACGACTGCGTATCTTGTGAGGATTTTTTCGTATGGATCATTCCAGTCACCATCGTTATTCAAGTCGATCCAGGCATCAATGAAACCGCTACCGGAAGAGATAATCGTGACGGTTGCAGCATTGTCACCTGCCACGATCGGGCTCAACAGGATTCCATCGTCGTAGGTGTCCAGCTCTGCCCCCGGTGATTCCTGATCAGGATCAGCCAAATCATCTGAGACGTTAGCACCCAGGTGCAGACCGTTATCGTTGATGGCATGTTGTGCCCCTTCGCCGTTCGGATCAACCGCCAGGTTCGGGAAAGATTCCGGAGCATCACCAAAGTCGACAAATTCAGCTACGATATCTGCGGTTATAGTTTTGATTATTGGAGTTTCTGTTCCGTCGGGACCTGCAAATCTCAAGACGGTTCCCAGGTCGGAATCGACAACATACAGGTTGTTATCCGGACCGAAAGTCAAACTATATGGAAGTTGGATAGTCTTTCCGAAAGTATAATTGCCAGATTCAACCGGGCTACCGGTCATGTCAAA
This sequence comes from Gimesia algae, assembly GCF_007746795.1. Lineage (NCBI taxonomy): Bacteria > Pseudomonadati > Planctomycetota > Planctomycetia > Planctomycetales > Planctomycetaceae > Gimesia > Gimesia algae. Next base: position 5,740,348 of record NZ_CP036343.1, on the reverse strand, counting down.
TCGCAGAATACCTTCTGTGGTACCATTGGCAACATAGAGATTTCCGTCAGGCCCGATCGCTAATCCCCGAGGATTTGCCAGGCCGTTTGTTCCTGCAGGTATAAAGGCGCCGCCATTTGTATTTTCTATCTCATTACCGTCTAGATCAAATCGCAGTATTTCATTGCTCTCCAAGATGGAGACAAATAGCGTATTATTGGCTTCATCAAAGGCTAAGCCTGAAGGAGTGCGAGAATTAAGTTCTGTTCTTGTCACTAATTCTTTGATAAAGCTACCGTCAGACCCAAATTCTAAAACACGTCCTTTTGTGAAGCCAATGTCGGCAACATAGAAGTTACCACCACTAGTGGGGTTCCTGACAATGGAACCAGGTTTAGATAATGGCGCTACTACGGGTACCAATGGCTCTGTCCCATCTGGATACACAGTATGAGCGCCAATAAATACTCCATTCAGTGTATCATCGAGAAATCGGTCGTAGCGGAGAACTTCTCCAGAGCCTGAACTGGTTACATAGAGATAATCAGCATCAAAAACCAGACCATTCGGAACGTCCACCCCTCCTGATTTGATGTAATCATCAATGAAATTTCCGGTTTCACCATCGAATCGCTTTACCGTATGGTCTGTACCATCCGAATTTTCATATCCATTGCTGACAAAGAGGTTTTCGTCCCCATTGGGGTTTGACATGAAAATCAATCCACGTGGACCGTTTAATAACCCTGCCGGTATAAATTCATCCAGGAAATTACCTGGCTGGCCTTCTCCAGAGTCAGCGTCTGCGTAGGCAGCGGTAATCGTTTCGCCGAACACGACTTCGAGTATACCGTTTCCAACAACGAGTGTACCCGGTGACGATTGAATGCTACCCTCAAATTTGCCAGAAACGGTTTCGGTCAGGACAACGGTTTCCGAATCGCCGCCAGAGGATGTGACAGTGACATTCACTGTACCAGCACCAAACAGGTCGCCATCGGTCACTGTGATTTTGATAAGATTACCGGCTTCGTATTCTACAGCATCAAAGACGATCTCACCATCGCGAGCTTCAGTCAGAGTGATCTGGTAATCTTCGACTTCCCCATCCGGTGCCAGTCCCGCTACGCCGATACCAGCCACTGAACTTAAACGGAAGCGGGCATAGGTTTCTCCGACGACGAAGTCAGATCCTGTTGGAACCGTAAATGAAAGGGGATTATCGCCATCTGTGACGAACTCATCTACAAAAATCTGTTCGCTGACATCCCAGACGCCATCCCGGTTAAAGTCGATCCAGCCCTGCAGGTAGCCTGACCCTGAAACGTTGACCCTGATTCTACCATTCACATCACCGGCAGCAATACTTGTGGTCTCGTTACCACGAGCATCCAGGAAGGTCACGCCGTTTTCATCGGCTCCATCTCCCAAAGCATCGAGACTGGTTTGGCCGTCGACTTCATAGTCGACCGAGGCGCCCAGAGTCAGTCCTCCTCCGAGGGTGTGACGGGCACCACCTTCAACATAGTTCGGGTCGTCCAGCAGTGTCGGGTAGTTAGAGGGAGCATCGCCGAAATCCAGACCATAGTTCGCAGCCGTCGATAAACCAAATGCCAGCGTGTTGATACTGTCCTGCGTACCAGAGAATGGTGAGGTCAGGAGATCTGTTCCGAAGTCTACATCAGTAGTATCATCAGCAGTGCCGAAAATGCCATCATTGCCGATGCCAATGATATTTGCGATGCCAAAGGAAAGGCCTATTACATCAGTGAATCCTCCATGATCAGCAAGTTGGGGGGAACTATTGAAGCCGATGCCTGTATGAAATAAGCCGAACAAATGCCCTGCTTCATGTGAAACAATGTTCCCAATTGCCACCCCGATCAGTTCGGTCATCGTTGTGTCAAAATTTCGGGGGACGTTATTCAAGGAGAATTGATTACCTGGATCTGTGCTGCTGAGTTGATCAAGCAGTACCACAGCTGTTTCAGTCGTATCAAAATTACCGACATCAATGGATTCCGCGATCCCAAGTGTGCCGATTCCCAGCTCATTGATCGTACCACCCACGATAACGCGTGTGAAATGGGGGGTATTAAATTCATCCAGTCCCGGATTATCACGGCTGTTCAAAATCCGAATGCCATAATCACCTGGGGTACCGATGACAGCATCGGTGTCCGGATCAAAGTATTCACCATTGTTTCCATTTGCTCCAATGTCAGCAAAGTTCTCTTTAATGGTGGCCATGATGGCATCAATGACCGCATTTTTTACATCTTCATCGGTATCTGAGAGTTCCCAATTGCTGAGGAATGCGTCCATGGAAGACAGAGTGGCTGTTCTGGAAGAGAGTGAATCATAGAAGATCGATGGATCTACTTCTGCACCATCAAAGTCGATATACAGAGTCTGAACCGCTCCGGAATCTTCTGGTTGTGTTTCCAGTACAGGGCGAAATGCTCTTAATTCAAGATCGTAGAATCCCTCATTACCACTGACTGAGATAAAGTAAGTTCCAGCAGTCGGCGCGACAAAGGAGGCCGCAGCATTCCCATCACCGGGCAACGGACTGTCTTCAGGATATAAACCAGTCATATATTGCGAGGACCGCATGATCGGCGTCCCGTCAGGCTGGTACAGGGAAACGATTTGTCCGGCACCAAACACGTTGGCACCCAGGATGTCTCCCGCTTCCAGATCGACAGAATAGTAGTCCACGTCGGTTGCATTCAAGCCAATGGTCAGATGGTAGTCACCTTCTGCACTGGAAGCAGTCCCAACCCCGTTTCCACTGGTGGGGTCATTGGCATCAGATGGTAACCCGGTACTGGAACTTGAGACAAGAATATAGTACGTACCATCCGATAACGCTGTATAACTCAAGTAACTGTCAGTGCCGACGAAACCGCCTGTGGTGGTTGCAAAGAGGGGGGTCCCGGAGCTGGAATAAATGGCAACGAGCGTGTTTAAGCCATTGAACTGAGTCACATCTTCTGCCAGTGCAGTGATGATATCGCCTCTTTTCACTCCAGATATTTCATAGAAATCAAAGTCTCCCGTCCCGGTACCATCACTGCCATTGAGGCCATCTCCAATCGTTGCATTTCGGATACTGATTGATTCACCAGAGGAGAGTGCGGTAAAATTTGCCTGGGGGATGGAATCATTGTCTTCAGGAAAATAAAAAGAGGCTGTACGGTTGACGGTTGTGGCGTTTGACAGGTACCCCTGAACATTGACATCAAATTCATCACCCTGACCCGTCCCGAAGTTATCGATGTGCTCAGCATTTTCCGGGATATTATTATCCCCGTTATCAAAAATATCTTCATTCTCATTGGTGTCGAAACCCAATGGATTGGAAGGAATATCAATCTGCCCGGGATCGTTCAGCATGTGATGTAGTTCTTCATCACTAAATGCTTTCTGCACATTCAATTGGGCGGGAGTCTTATAGTTCAACTGATTGATAGGCTGACTTGAAGCATCATCATCAGGCAAAGCGGGTTGTACGGCACCGGGAGATTCATATGCAGTGGTATTCAAGAGGGCATTCGTCGCTGACAGCAACGTCCTGTCTTCCAGAAATTCCACCGTTGAATAAGAATTGCTGAAAGAGTTCAGACGTTGATTTCTTAATCGTTTATTGCGCCCTTTCAGGAGCTGATTGAGAAAAGAACCGATTCGACCAGGCTGGTGACGACGTTTAGTTCTCGTAAACATCATTTGCATCTTTCCATATCATGCTAAAACAGGGAACTCTATTTCAGCGAGTCGCGTGTCTTTGAAGAGTGATTAACTCTTTAATTTATATCTGTTTAGAACTATTTGGCGCAGTGTGGTACTCAATAAAAATACGCTGCGATGGTAGTTGACAAAATTCAACAAACCGACCTATTTGTTAAAATGGGTAGATTCAAGATAGATTGTGCAGCAGCAAAAGTATGTATGTCAAGCAAAAGATAAAAAAGATCAATTGAAAACAGGTCGTTCGTACTGGTTTTAGCGGCTGTTCCCGCTGCTACGGAGTGTCTATTACGTTCTGGACGTCTGAAACCGAAATTTCTCACCATAGTTAAGGGGGAATTCAAAGTTATTTATATGTTCAATTGATCCCGTTAAAGTCGGTGGTCTGAAAGCCACCGAAAAAGTCGTCTGTCGATTCAAGATCTGTATCTGTCAGGAGTTTACGTTCTCCCGGATTTAATTCTGGCTGCATCAGTGGGCTGTCAGGCGAGTGTTCATAGCCGAGCAGATGATTTAGTTCATGCAGTAGAACTGTCAATAAATCAATACGTCCAAAGGCATTACTAAACAACTGGGCATCAAACTGGCCTGCCGTTGATACATCAAACTCTTCATTCAGTAGTGGAGTCTGGTCGACAAACCAGCCCCAGCCTGCCGCGTTGATATCAAGGTAAATTGTGTTGTTTGACGCGTCTGCTTTGGCCAGCTGATTTTGAGGCAGCTGCACAATCTCGATTTTCACATCGGAGAGTGTTTCGTTCACAGAATCATCGTACACCGCGGCGAGTTGCTGTTTTGCCGCTTCGAGAACCGGTTCTGCCTCATCCGTGGTGAGGGCCGGAGCATTCGAATCTTCAGCGTTGATCAACGAGGCCAGCAGAAAATCCTGTTGCCAGACTTCTGAATAGTTCACAGGATAAACGACTAAGTTTGCGCCTCCCTGGACCTTCCCGTAATTCGACGCCAGCAGGATCAGATCGCGGTAATCCACTTTGCCCGATCGGTCGTAGTCAACGGCCCAGGCAATTTCTGAACCTGGGCTTCCGGGAGTCTTGTTATACGCTCCCACAAAGGCAATCAGGTCGCGGTAATTAATGACTCCATCATCATTCAGGTCATAAAGCGCCGGAACCAGAGTTAAATCAACGGCAGCTCCTTCGGTAACCGTGGCAGCTCCCTGCGAGGAAAGCAGAGTTGTGTTCGAGATCAGAAAATTCAGATTGGCAACCGGATGGATGTATTCTCCCTCTGCATTTAAAGGAATCTGGTTGACTGTCAGACGGACCCGCGCCAGCAGGACCAGTGTTTCAGCACCATAGTCAGCCAGGTCTGTGGCAGCGCCCAGTCCGGTGATGGCTCCTGTTTCATTATTGATACTGCCTGTCTGGTTCAAAGTAAAACCAGGGCCGTATACAATCGAGTCTGCCGTCAGGTACGTCGCATCAAAACTGAAGTCGACCTGAGCCGATGCAAGGCCGTAGTCCGAGGAATTGCTGATACTGACCCAGATTTCGACAATCACCGGGCTAAACTCATCAATAAAACTGGCATTGGTCGGAAGTGATCCTGTCTGACCTGAGATACCGACATTGGTCGCCTGCCATTTTACCGTCAGATCTGCACTCCCCTGAATTCCTTCTGCTTCAAAAGCGCCCATATCAATCAGGACGGTTGAATCATTGTTACCATCGATAACGCGGTTGACGCCTCTCTGGTCGAGCGTGAGTGCCGGATCAAAGGTACTGCCATCAAAGGCAGGATTTCCCGCGTCAATCGCAACACTGGTGGAGTTCAAAGCATGGGTCTGTGTAAGTCCGCCGTAATCACCCAGAGGGAGTAATGACGGGTCCTGATTTTCAATAAAATTCGTTGCGGATTCTATGTCGACTCCTTCCGTGTTTTCGATCAGGCTGTAACTGCCGGACAGATAACCATACACGTCTGCACCAACGGATAACGCACTATTATCAGCAATGATGCTGTTATAGACGGGGGCATAATCACCGGCAGAAAAAACTCCACCACCTCTCTCGCCGGCATGATTGTCAGCGATGGTACTGTTGTGAATGGCGGTACTGACGTAGTCGAAGGGGTCAGAATAGTAAATCCCCGCGCCGTCCACACTCGCTGAGTTTCCGGAGATAGTGCTGTTGATGATGAGTGAAGTAAAGGCACCATTATAAATTCCGCCACCCCTCCCCAGTTCCGCAGAATTCCGTGAGATCGTACTGCTGTGTATCGTCAGGTCTCCCCCAGTCTGGGCCAGGCCACCGGCATTTCCGGCACTCTGATTGTCGTGAATGGTAGAACCAGTAATCAGAGTCGTTGCCCCATCAATATAAAGGCCTCCCCCGCCCGCCTGACTTGGCGAAGTATTGTTGACGATTAGGGAACCGTTGATGGTCAGCTCACCATTCAACTGATAGAGTCCGCCTCCACTACCCGTCGAGACCGAGTTCAGGGAGAGTGTGCTGTTGATGAGTGAAACATTGGCATTGGAAGCATAGATGCCACCCCCACTACCTTCCACGTCATTGTCGTCCAGTGTGGTGTCTGTCAAAGTGACCGATCCGGAGATGCTGGCGATAGCTCCCCCTGAAGAGTTCTGCGAGCTATTGGACTGAAACAAGGAGTTACTGATTTCCAGGGTTCCCGTGTTATAGATCGCACCGCCGAAGCCGTTTACGGAATGGTTATTCACCAACTGGCTATTAATCAGAGTCAGATGTTCCGCATTAGAGATCGAACCCCCGTCAGTATTGCCCTGTCCATTCGTCAGTTTCAGATTCTGCAGGCTGACTTCCAGAACATTTGCGTCTGTATCTGTAATATTGAAATGGCGGTTTTCCGTGGTCATATTTAGTGTCAGCAGAGGCGCACCCGCTTCAGACGTGGGGGCAATGATAGTGATGTCGTCGCTGATGGAAAGCACCTCTGTCAGGCTGATCGTGTTTTCCTCACCATTGAATAATTCCGGATCGAACATGATGACGTCAGCCCCATTGCCTTTCGGGGCTGCGTCAAAAATGATATCACGGTTAGCCGCATGTAATGCTTCACTTAAGGAGACTTTTTGATCCGCTGTAACTTTGTCTAGAAGTGTGGTGACCAGGATCACTCCTTCCGGAGCGATCGAGAAATTCACGGTCGCCGTATTTGAAACCAGCCCCAGATTGTCTTTCAAGCGATACGTAAATGACCCCAGTCCCATGTAACCGGAACCGTCTGCGGTGTAATTGACCGTGCCATCGGCATTGGCGGTCACAATTCCATGTTCAGGCTGCTCGACTATTTCAATGGAAGTAGTGTTTTCATCCACGGTTCCGCCACTGTCTGTATCGTTTGTCAGCAGGTTACCAGTAGTGGGGGTCTCACCCTGCATGGCAAAAAAGTCATCGTTGGCCACGGGGGGATTGCCCACAAGGACGGTGAGTACCTGGTAGTCAATATCACTCCGGTTAGGGAGAATTCCGACTGCCACAGTAATACTATAGGTCCCCGGGGCTAAACCTGCAGCAGGTTTGACAGTCAGCAGGCCGGAACTGGAGTGGACGGAATAGATCAGCTCGGGATGTGCGTCGACAGGAACGTAAAGCTCATAGGCGTTGAGATATGACTGGTCCATAAAGACAAAATAGGTATTCCCGTTCGTTGCATTAAGGTCGATATCGGTCGCTTCCAGCTGGTAAGTGATCGTCGCACCGGGGCTTACCTGCAATGTGGGGATATCGGAGAGATAAGGATTGGCATTTTCGGAATCTGAAAGTTCGCTGATCGCATCAGGCGTAACATTGACCTGAAACTCCCGCTGTGAAGTATTCCCGTCTTGATCCGCGACTGTGACGGTAATCGTAGTGGAGCCGGTATATCCTTCTGCTGCAGTCAGGACCAGCGTACCATTATCCAGGTCGGAAAAGACATCGACTGTTTCCATCGTGATGGAAAAATTGGGGGTTTGACCAGTGACCGAGATATTACTGATCGCTTCGCGTACGTCTTCTCCTTCAATCAGATAGCCAAATATAGTGTGCTGAAAGTCAAGGTGCCGGGAGGGACCTTCCGTAACGAAAAACTGGGAATCATTTGTGTCATCATCAAGAGTCTTTGCCATTGATAACAACCCGGTTTGCACGTGTTGCAGTTCAGGGTGGAACTGATCATTGAAGTAACCGAGGGTGGTAACTCCTGATCCCGTTCCGGTGGGATCGCCTGTTTGAATCATGAAATCATTGACAATGCGATGAAAAATGACATCGTCATAAAAACCGCTTTCGGCCAGTAGGATTATCCGCTCTGCGGCACGGGACGAACGCCCTTCGAACAGTTCGAAGACCATGTCCCCATAGCCTTCCACCGAGATTCGGATACTGCGGTTACCGGTCAGGACCCGTGCTGAAATCTGATTATTGCTGCTTTCGACTGTGTAGGTCAGCGCACTGTTTTCCGAATCATATCCATCCAGGGCGACATGCAGTGCTGTTCCTGAATAAAAATTCTGGTCGTCTATTGCTTTCAGGAATGGATCGTCTGACAGAGGAATCGCAACGCCGGTTGCTGCTGCCAGATCTGCTGCTGAATTGATCGTGCTACCGTCAATCAGAGTTCCGTTGTCAAGTTTCCAGACAGGGCTTACGCTTTCAATTCCCTCAGCATCAGCTATGGCGTTCAATTCACGATTCACATCAGTGATTTCCACAAACTGCAGAAACTGAGCGCCATCTTCCAGCATCGTTTTTTGTTCTGTGGTGTTGGCATCCCAGGCGGCACCGTAGAGTGTCACATTCGCGGCTGTTAACGCCTGGGCGAAGGCGACCAGATCCTGGCCACTGAGCAGCGTGCGGTCTTCCAGCTTTTCTGTGGCTGTGAGAGGAGCGGTTGTGGCTTTCAGCCGACGATGGTGTTTACTTCGCCGCGGGCGCCACAGGTTATCGATGAGTTTTGAGATCATTAAACTGGTATCTTTATATTACATATATCTTTGTTGTCGAACTTGATTCAAAGGCAACTGCTTCCATCTGTATAGAAACCAACCTGACTGTTCAGTTAATGATTTTAAAGCGGTAACCATACGTAACAAAACAGGGAAATTGGAATGTTTTCAATGTTTGGTGAAAATGTGTGGTATGGGTGACTTGTTTGTGTTTGACATATACATAAAACAATCTGCACCGAAAATGACGTTTGGGAGCAAAATTCCTAACAAAACGGTCAGAATGACAACGTGATCTGTTTAAATAAGACAACAAACTGTAACAACTTACTGCATCTACTCATTTTCTGGTCGTCTGGTGAGAATCAGTAAAAAAGTTTTTGTTGTCGCTTCACTGACTGATTAAAATAAGTAGCACCAGCAGTCAGATTATGGTGTGGTATAGAATGTAAGTCATATCATATGAATGGTTTAAGAGTTTTTGTCTGTATGTCTGTCGGCAAGTCTGTGATCATTCACTTTAGAATACGTTAAGTTGTTCTTCTAAGTTACTTTTCAGTGTTTTGAGCGTCATAGTACTGAAAGCAGCGTCCGTTGATTTCCTGACACATCGAACGATTAAGTTTGAGTGTGTTTTCGTTCTGGTTGTTTTATTCCGCTCCTGGAGGCAGTTTGAGCATTGCATCACACAGCTATCACTGGATGAAGACAGGTTTTCGCCCGGCGAAATCGCGTCTCTCCCGCTGGAACGCTACATCCGGTCAGATCATGAAACGTTGTGAATCGCTGAAAAAAATGACCGACGACAAACTGGAACGCTACTCGCTGGAATTACGCTGGCGTGCAAAATCCGGCGAGCCGCTTCGAAAAATTCTGCCGGAAGCGTATGCCCTCGTACGGGAATCCGCCTGGCGAACCTTGAAGATGGAGCACTTCCCCGTGCAGCTCATGGGGGGAATTGCCCTGTTCGAAGGAGGCATTGCCGAAATGCAGACCGGTGAAGGCAAGACTTTGACAGCCGTTCTGCCTGCCTACCTGCGTGCGCTGATGGGAAAAGGTTGTCATGTGATTACAGTCAACGACTATCTTGCCAAGCGTGACTCCGAAATCATGGGACCGGTGTTCAATAAGCTGGGGCTTTCGGTGGGCTGTATCACATCAGATATGGAAGACGAAGATCGGCGGATCGCTTATGGTCTGGATGTGACTTACGGTACGGCGAATGAAATGGGATTTGATTTCCTTCGAGATCGGATTCGTATCGGAGCTTCTGCCCCCGGTCAGTTGGAGCAGGCTATTACCAATCATAAAAACTCCGGAAAAGAACCACTGGTCCAGCGTGGAAACTATTTTGCTTTGATTGACGAAGCAGACAGCGTACTAATTGATGAGGCCAGAACCCCGCTGATTATCGGGCTGATTCAGCCGAATGACGCAGCCTCCGTGAATTTGTTCCGCTGGAGTAACCGGGCCACTCATCAGCTTGAATCGGAAGAGGATTACGTCTACGAACCCAAAAAACGTTCATCCTATCTTACGGACTCGGGCTGTCGCAAAATTCTGCTGATGGCGAAACCTTCTCTGCTGGATTCGATTGATACAGAACGCATCTATAAACAGGTCGAACAGTCGCTGGTCGCTCGATTCGGCTTTCTGAAAGACCGTGATTATGTGGTCGTCGATGATGAAGTTGTGATTGTCGATGAATCAACGGGACGTATGATGGATGGGCGTAAATGGCAGGATGGACTGCATCAGTCTATCGAAGCACAGGAACATGTCCCCATCACCGCAGCTACCGGCCAGGCGGCCCGTATCACTGTACAGAGCTTTTTCCAGAACTACGCGCATCTGGCGGGGATGACCGGTACCGCTGCTATGGCGGAAAAAGAAATCCGTAAAACATACAAAGTCTCCGTGACTTCGATTCCCACGCATCGCCCCTGTATTCGCGAAGGGAGCAAGGCGCGGGTCTTTAAAACGATGCAGGCCAAACGGATGGCTGTCGTGGAAGAGATTGAACGTCTACGGTTAAAACGCTGTCCGATTCTGGTGGGTACACCTTCTGTCGAAGCGTCAGAAGCACTCGGCGACCTGCTGGCGATGAAGGCTATTCCCCATCAGATCCTGAATGCAAAATACCATGAACAGGAAGCCGAAATCGTCAGAAAAGCGGGTGAACCGGCACGTGTAACCATCGCCACGAATATGGCCGGTCGCGGTACCGATATTCTTCTGAAGGATGATGTGCGTGAGAATGGCGGGCTACACGTGATTGCAACAGAGATGCACACCTCGGCCCGTATCGACCGTCAGTTGATCGGTCGATCCGCCCGGCAAGGCGATCCCGGACACTATCAGTTCTTTCTCTCACTGGAAGACGAATTGCTTCGCTGCCTGGAAATGAGCCAAATCGAGAAACTTGCGAAATCTGCCAAGGCAGACAAGAACGGGGAACTCCCAGCGGGCTGGTTGTCGTTCTTCAAGAATACGCAGGATTTCCTGGAGAAGCTGCATCGCAAACAGCGTCGCGATATGCTCAAACAGGAAAAGAATCGTATCGAGATGTTCCACAAAATGGGACTCGACCCCTATCTGGAATGGACCGAGTAGTCACTCTGATCCTTAAGTATTTGTAAACCGTTTCTGTGCATTCTCCCAGGTGATCTGTTTTTCGATCTCCATTCCCAGCTGTGACTCTTTGAGTTTATTCAAACTGGACTCCAGATAGAAAAAGGGAAAATAGGAACCGAACAGGATTTGTTCGTATGGGACCTGCTGCATGATTTTCTCGATCCCGCCTACGCCTTCCAGCATGGCAATCTCAATGGTCAGATTCGGGTTTTCGGTCAGTCGGGTCAGGCTCGCCCCCCGCAATGACTTCATACCGTTCAGAATCGTGACCTGCAGATTCTGCTGTTCCTGCATCAGTCCCGGTAGCGCTTCAAAATTCACATCGGGAATCTGCATTAATTTGTGATGCGTGCGGTTGTCTTCCATCCGCATGGCGATCTGAATAAACATCCCCCGTTCCGCAGCCATCGCGAACAGTTTTTTTACTTCCGGACTGTTCAATTCATACTCATGGTAATTGGGATGCAGTCGGATGCCGGACATTTTCCATTGTTCGTGACAAGTGATGACATCGTCTTCCCAGCCTGGCAGCGCGGGGTTGATACTTCCGACAGGTAGCAGCAGATTAGCGCCCTGTGACTTGCAGTCGTCATAAAGTCGCTGATTCACAGCCCGAATATCTTTATGCAGCAGCCCGTCAAAACTGCCGGCATACGCGCGGGAAATCTGGTTGCGTTTCAGTTTGCTCACCAGTTCCGATGTCGTGTCGCATGGCAGCCGACGAAAGGGCCAGCGGGAGAGATACACATTCACATCGCAAATCATACCTTGATCCCTTTCTCTTTGAGGATGGGAGTCAACAGGCGTTTGAGATTGCCTCCCAGAATCAGACGTTTGGAAACTTCAGGGATGTCGGCTCCCTGAACCTTGGCCAGTTGAGAAGAAAAACTGCGACCGCCGATATCACTGCCGTACAAAATGCGATCGGCGCCCAGCGTGCGGACCGCCATTTCCGTGATTCCGGCAGTCGGGTCAGAACCACCAATGCCAGCATACACGTTGGGAGAATCCTGGATCGCCCGCAGCCCCAGTTCATAGTCACCCCCGGTATGACCGCAGATCAGTGGGACATCGGGATGCCGTTTTGCCATTAACGCCAGATCACCGGGCGTCGACTCTCCAATTAGATTGCCCCCGGTTTTGTACCAGGTATGCTGGTAGATTAACGCTTTCAGCTCGGCAGCCCGTTTAATAATTGGATCAATCGAGGGATCATTGCAGCGACTGGCAACCCACAATTTGACTCCGATCATCGGGCCATTTTTCACACAGCGATCCAGTTCTGCAATACTTTCATCTACATACTTTGCATTCAGATACACAAAGCCGAAGGCCCGGTTATGCCAGTGACTGATTGCCTGAAGAACCTGATCGTTCTGCTTGCGAAACTGTTCCGGCGTGGGATCGGTTGCAAACGGCCAGCCCATGAAAAAAACGAGTCGTTCCACGCCCATGCGGTCGGCGTAGACCATCAACTGCGCAATGCGCTCATCGACGGTTTTGCCATCCACCCCGGACAGGTGGCAGTGTAAGTCCCAGATCATAGGTAACTCTTTCCGATGTCAAACAGTCAGGGAGCAGTTAATTGAATGCTCGCTTTGGGCGGGTTGGCATATTGCTGCCAGATCGCATCAGTGCGGGCGAGTGCAGGCCCGTCATGCACGAGAAACCGATACTGGCTGATGTGTGGTTTTCCCGGATCGATTTCCCAGTCTCCCAGGGGACAGGGGGTGAATACCATGTAAGGCATGGAAGGATGAATCCTTACCGGTTCCGGAAAGCGAAAATTATCGGGACTGGTGAGAATGGTAAACCCACTCCAGGGAGCACTCGGATCGGATCTGCCGGAAATGTCACACCAGCGGGCTCGATCATGGTTGCCATTCGCCCGGGTTTTGCCGTTCGAATTCAGAAACGCACAGTTTTCTTTCGTCCATCCCCGACCTCCGCGGATGGCCATGCCACCGTAATGATATTCAGGTAGCTTCAACGGAGATTCGGTCGCGCACCGTAGATCCGAAGTAATATCGTACATCCAGAAGTCAGGGTCTTTCACTGGTTGATTCCAGACGCGAATGCTCCACGTTTCCAGTAGAGCGGGAGTTTCTGATTCGCCTGTCAGATCCACATGTTCCTGTGTTACTATGAGATCCGCATAGACTGGCCCCGTCTGTTTTGTGACCAGGTTTTTAAATCGAACCCGGCCTTTTTTGCTTTTGATTTCCCAGAAATTGGTCGGGCGTCCTTCAAAGACGGCTTTCGTAAATGCCAGGAACTGTCCGCTCTGGTGGGCATGGTCCGGGGGAAATTCATCCGACACGATCTTTCCGCCAGGCGTCCAGAGAGGATGAATATGAGCGCTGCGACCATACAGCGGATCCAGGGGTTTGGGCGGCTCAATGTGTTTATAATTGTAGCTCAAAACCGGGCGATCACCGATCATGATCTGATAGGCTTTGTCGGTCTCCTTAATCGTCAGTTCCTGTCGCGGGGAAGCAGAACCGGCTCGGATTTGAAATACGCGCGTTTTACCAGCGGCTGTTTTACCAGGGGGAATCCACCAGAGTAAATCTGCAGACTGTTTTTGTTTTTCAATCTGAGCGGGAATCGCGGTCCTCTCCGCATCTGCTGTCTCAATCAGAAAAACCTGCTCTGCAGTGAATCCCGTCTCCGGAAGTTCCACACTGACGGGTTCATTTTCGAGTGCTGACTTCCCCGCCGTGAAGCGGACTGTTCCCAGCGTCTCTTCAGCGGCTGCCAGTTGATTTGTTGCAGAGGAAATCAGAATCAATATTAAAAAGAGGGGAATCTGTAACCAGTTTTGGGATAATGTCATTTCAAACTCTCGGTAAGGCCAGAGCGTCGCTCTGTAACTTTCAGTAAGCGTTAATCCATGCTACCGAACCACTTGTGTCAGATGCAATATTGGCTTTGCCGATAATCGGGAAACGGACTGAAGAACACGCCCCTGTTATTCGATCTGACGTTGTTTCCTGACTTCATGCAGCAGCTTTCCCTGTTCGTCATAGAAGCGAAACTGCAATTCAGCTTTCTGCCCTTTATCTTCTGGTAGTACTTTCACATACAGAAAACCACCGGATGCCGGCTGAGACGTGTAAGGTTGTTTGACGATGCCTTCCGGATCGGTCCCTTTTTTGTCTCCCGGATTCACTCCCAGACGGGAATTCGCATCCACCAGCGCACCGGTTGAAAATTCTTCGATTCCGGGCGGTTGTATGGAATGATATTGCCAGTGACGATCACCACAGACCACATAAAAGCCGCGCTGGTTCAGGCCTTCCTGATTGAGCCACTGGAAAAATTCATCGCGCTCGTGACGAAAACCTTTGATGTTGGTGTGATTGTCTTTTTTGCTTTTGCCGTCCGGACCAATCATCGGCGTGGGAGAGATCAAGATTTTGAATGTGGCGTCCGACTCTTTGAGGGTCGTCTTCAGCCAGTCACGCTGCTTCTTTCCCCAGATTGTTTTATCTGGTCCATCAGCGGCACGATTCGGGCTGCGATAATCCCGGTTCTCGGTAAACCAGACCTGCAGCAGTTTTCCCATGCGATACGTTCTGTATGTGATAGGATCGGTGGTAAGTGGATCCACGATCGGTACCTGTTCCCGAAAGATGCGCAGCCCCAGATCATTGTTCGGTTCACGTTTTCCCGTCAGATCACAGTCGTTATAGCGGAAGTCATGATCGTCTTTTTCCCAGTAAGTAGGCACACTCGAAAACAGATCGACATACCGCGGCTGCACAAACTGCTCATGCCATTTTTTTCGCATTTCAGCGGGTGTCTGGGCGGCCGGTTTGGCTGGGTGATCGTAATATACATTGTCACCCGTGCCGACAAAGAAGTCCGGCTTCAGTTTCAGAATACTCAGCAGAGCCGGGTAGCCTAGTTCTTTGTCTTCACCCTGGTAAGCAGGACGTTTCCCCAGCCCATGATGAAAGGCATTGAAGTTCATACCGGTTACCACTACAAAGCTGATCTCTTTCGCCTGGTCAGCAGCAGGCAGCGTCTCGAAGGTATTCGCCGGTCCGTTCTGTGTCGTATTCTGATTCGGTCCGTACTGGAGACGATAGTAGTAGCGCGTTCCTGGTTTCAGGTCTTTTACCCGCGTTTTCAGCATATAGTCATGCTCTGCTTCCGCTGTCAGCCAGTCGGTAAAATAGGAGCCAGAAAAATTCGGATGTGTCGAAAGCTCGAAGCGTCCGACACCTGCGATGCCGGGCAGATCTCCCGTTTGATCCAGCTTCTTCGCCGTAAGACGCGATTGTAAGATCGCGGAATCCGTATTCACTTCTCCAGCCATTTCCCCCTGTTTTCGATCCGGGAGATCAGCGACTGCGTCTGGCAGGGAAACGAAGAGTGTGAGACAGAAAATCAAGCAGAAACTCAGGACTCGTACGGGAGCGGGCACGCTCATCTGGTTCTCTCCTCATCAATGGTTAGCAGAATGAATACCAGGTATTGGCTGGAATACAGGCTAACCGAAGTCGAGAGTGGACTTCAACTCCAGCGGCTATCACGGCAGCAGATAAGGGACCGTATAATAATAGACGGGTACCTGGCAGGGACAGGATTGTCCGGGTGTGGCAGGGGGATTGGGAGTGATGGCCGGTGCAGACGCCGTGGGTTTGGTCGCCTTGGTTTCCGGCTGTTTCGGTGCAACTGGTTGTTTCTGGGTTGCCGGTTTGGGAATCACATTCTGAACCAGCATCATTTCATCAAGGGACAGTTGGTCTGAAGACAAGGTTGCCTGTGAGGTCACCTTACCCGCTTTAACCGCTCTGACACGTGCCTGCAATGTTCGCGTTTCATTCGCTGCCAGCTGCGCCAGCGGGAATGATAACTGCCGTCCCTGTTCATGCATCAGTCCTTCGGGCAGATCCAGATGCAGGTCTACTCCGTTTTGAGCCTGACGACCACGATTGCTCACTTGAATCTCCAGAGGAAAGACCTCTCCTTCTGCGACCACATCAGGTCCTTTGAGCTTCAACTCCAGCGACGGAGCTGAAATCTCTGTGGTCGTAGCGACATTCGAAACCAGTTTCACCAGGGAACTGGTTTCCACGCTTCCTTCATCCGCCAGATACACTTTGACTTGCAGTTCCCGTTCTTCCTCCGGTTCCAGTCGCGCGATTTTCCAGCGTAACTGGTTACGATTGACTTCAGCCGGCGGAGTCAAATCCACCAGGCTTGCGGCGGGGGAAAGTGTCTCATTCACATCCAAGTCAAACGCGGTTGTCCTGCCCCGGTTTTTCACAATGATCGAATACGTCAGCGTATCCGCGGCGGTTCCCTGCTGGGGAATCGTCTTTCTGATTTCGACGTGTAGCTCTTCCTGCTGTTCGGGATCGGGACGAACGGGCTCCCTCAAATCTGGCGCGCGAGGTTGTTCCTGACCGACCTGCAGATGTTCGTTGCCTGTAATCCGTTCATGGTAGAGCGTGGGGCGAATGGTGGCCTGGGACTGTGCCTGAGTTCGTTCCAGATTGACCAGGGTCCAGCTTTCATCAAACAGAAACCGGTCTCCCGGTTCCAGTCGACTCACCTGGTCACCTGCTGTGATCACTGCTTCGACTACAAACGGCTCATCCATTCCCGGGTCACGCATTTCCCGTTCAATAATTCGGATTCGCTGAACATCCAGCGTCAGCTCTGGTTCAGCAGTCGACGGCTCGGGTGGCAGTTCGAAATCTGGTAACACTATCGGTTGTTCACGCGGTAACATGAATTCGTCGCGCGCGGGTGTCGCTGCGATATGCTGAGGAAGTTCACCAAAGGAAACATACAGCGGGTCCGTTTCTGCTAGCACAAATCCATCTGCATCTGGAATTTCTACCGCGATTCGTGAATCTATCAGGTTGTCTTCTACTGGTTCCGCGTATTCCACTTCCAGGGGAGCGGGTGTGAATTCTTCCGCAACTTCGATGTCAGATGGTTCATCGGCGGGCATCGCCAGTAACAGCAGGACCGTCAGGATG
Organism: Gimesia algae; assembly: GCF_007746795.1. Taxonomy (NCBI): domain Bacteria; kingdom Pseudomonadati; phylum Planctomycetota; class Planctomycetia; order Planctomycetales; family Planctomycetaceae; genus Gimesia; species Gimesia algae. The sequence goes on along the minus strand of NZ_CP036343.1, from coordinate 5,723,056 downwards.
ATGGCAATCGCGCCCAGTGTCGACGCGACCGACCATTCCGGAGCACTACCAAACAGAGCTTTGAACTTGATTAACCAGACGGGAGCGTAATCTTCAAACTTGAGGGAGAGATCATATTCGACGGCGTCGTCTTCGATCTCTGCGGAATACCAGTCCGATTCACTGGATTGTTCTGTGTTGATCTCCTCTGATACCTCGCGTCCGTTCTCTTCAGACGCGGCATCTGAAAACGCGCGGTGACTCAAATCTGAGTTCTGATCATCAGCTGGGGGCATCACAAAATCAAATCCGTTGCTTGTGCCTGTCGCCGTTCCTGGCAACAACCGTCCCAAAACAAAAAAAGTAAAGATACACAGTGCGTGAAAATTAGCAAAAAGAGCCCGCAAAGGGAAGTGCGATTTAAATTCGCCCGGAATACAGCAAGTTTTTGTGAAAATAGATAGAATTGGATATCGACTGAGAATATCCTGTAATGCGTCGACATAAACATAATGTAACTAATGGTCCATCAACCCTGCCTTTCAGGTATGATAAGACCTAACCAGCCCAGAGGATTCTCGACATGTCATCGCTCAACCGTCGTACGTTTCTCAAAACTGCTTCCGCAGGATTACTCGCCTCTCAGTTGAAAATCTATGGAACGGAAGCTGCCGAATCCAAACAACTCCTACCCGCTAAAGTAGTCGACACCCATACCCACTTTTACGATCCCACTCGTCCCGAAGGCGTTCCCTGGCCGAGAAAAGGTTCGTCTCTCTATCGGACTGTCCTGCCAAAAGACTTCGTTGAACTGAAAAAGTACCAGCCGGTCAATGCCACGGTCGTCGTCGAAGCCAGTAAGCTGGTCGAAGACAATCAGTGGATTCTCGATCAGGCGAAAGACAATCCCGTCATCATCGGCTTTGTCGGTCGCCTCACTCCGGGTGAACCCGATTTTCGCAAACACCTCAAACGCTTTTCGAAAAATCCCCTCTATAAAGGGATTCGTATCAATTACGATCTGCTCGATCTTGGCTTGAAACAGAAACAGTTTATGGACGACCTGAAACTGATGGCCGACCAGGGACTGCAGGTCGACTTGAATGGCGGCCCGGTTACTCTGAATGGAGCACGTCTGCTGGCCGAGCAGGTTCCCGACCTGCGGATTGTTGTCGATCATATCGGCAATGTTGCTATCAAAGGGGATGAGATCGATCTGCGGTGGAGAGAATATATGGAAGCCCTTGCCGATCAGAAACAGGTTTTCATCAAAATCTCGGCCCTGGTGGAAGGGGCTTCGCGCCACCGTCCCGATGCCGTCCCTGCCGACGTTGCATATTACCGTCCGACCCTGGATGTCATCTGGAAAAATATAGGAGTCGACCGCATGATTTTCGGCAGCAACTGGCCGGTCTCCGAACGGGCCGCCGACTATGTCACGCTGCAGAAAATTCTGGTCGACTATCTGCAGGACAAAGGACAGGCGGCGCTCGACAAAGTCTTCTGGCAAAACTCGAAGCTGGCTTACCGCTGGGATCGCTATCCCGGTGAATAAACGGCGCACTGCGTATCCGTTCCACAACTGAAGAAACCGGCCTTGACTGCTGCCCGCCGATGAGCATCCTGTTGCTCTCAAGTGTGTCGCGCGCGTTGGCGAGAAAAAATCGAGTGAACCACGTGAACCACTGCGAAAATCAGCACTACAAAACCCGCTGGTTTCAGCACGATTTGCAAAATAACAGCGCATAACCGACTGCGGGTCGACGCACTTCGCCCCGTGTTCGCAGCGAAGTAACCAGTTCTCAGCCAGACACCGGTTCTCTATCATCAAGTATCGCCAGAAAAACCATTTCAGCACATCTTGACTCCTGCCTGTCCTTCCAGAGAATAAATCAACAAAAACAAGGCAACCCCTAATGCAGATCCTGAACCAGACAGAAACCGGAGAGCCACAAATAGAATTCGGTGTTTTCGCAAGCAACCATAAAATGAAAGTGCCAATATTAATCATGGTGTTCCCACGTTTAACCATTGAACATCCTTAATTAGCAGCAGGGCCTTAACCCCGGTTGAACACCGAAGTCTGCATGAACCGCGGCTAATGTCATACGGTTGATAACAAAGAAAAAAGGGTAAGCCCGAATATAATTCGGGCCGAGCGCAGCGAGCAGGAGGTCGCAGCTGCAACATGCTTTTCAGTGACAGACTGCTGTGACAACACCACACCCGATACATTTAAAAAGCAGGCAGGGAACTCGAGTTTTCGTCCTGCAGGAATTCTACCAGATGTGATTTGAGAGCCTGCAGATGAACACGACGCACCTTACTTTTTATTTACTACCACGAAAAGTACGAAAGCACACGAAAATGAAAGGGGCATTCTGGTTGTGATTCTGCTGCGTTAAAGCTGAGTTGCAGTCAGATGTTTCTATCTTGAATACTGGGGCAGGCTGGCAATCAGTTTTTCCTGTTGCTTTGTTAATGCAGGTGGAGACTGGGGGAACTGTGGGATTTCCCCTCCCCAGACTGGTTGTCCCTGATCTTTGCCGGGAATCCGTTCAAAGAATTCAGGCGGGCAACCTGTCCAGTCGCTGTTATTCATCACCACTGTCGTTCCTTTTGCTAATTGACCAGTGGGCAGAAAACAGATGCCATCCATGAGAATCCCCTGACCATAAGGGATCGTCTCGCCAGAGGGCATTTTACGAAGTTTTCCCCATTCTTTTTTCCAGCGTCCCTGAAATAACCAGAGCCGCTGGTTCCGGTCGACGCTAACAAACCAGTCACGTTCTGCTTCAAACGTACGAAAAGAATATTTCGTCATGACGGGAATGAAAAAGTATCTGGTGCTGCGACGGAAAATGGTGATCTGCACATTTCCCTCGTCAGTTTTTTTGATTTCCAGACGATGCCCGCCAGCAGGATAACGAAAACTCCCGAACTGATCGACTACCTGTCCCGCCTCGATTACTGGTGGGGTAATCCAGACGAGTACTGCCACCAGTAACAGTAATCCAGTTCCGACGGCGATCAACCAGCGCCTGAAATGCTGCAGACGGGATGGCTTTTTTATAAATTGATTTGGAGTTTCCTCTGTCATCATTCCAGTTCAACTTAGTCAGTGATCAAAAAATCGGGCATTTCTTTACTCCTGGGAAACAATCACGATTTTATACTAATCACAGCCTCATGCCTGCCATAATCTTTCAGTTTTAAGCTTTTCCGGCAGACTCAACGCGTATCAGACTTTTCCCTTTTCGTGTGTTTTCGTGCTTTTCGTGGTAGTAAAAACACTACTCCGATTTCACCCCCGCGGTATTGACCGCGATCACTTTGTACTGATACGTCTTGCCCGGTTTCGCGGTTTTGTCGACGAATTCGAACTTCTGCAGTGGCAGCACGGGGGTATCGCCGTAGCTCATGTTCTGGAACAGGGGGCGGCCGAAACGGTTGGTCGGTTTCTCGGGGAGTTGACCGATCTGTTTGCCATCGCGTTCGATCAGGAAGGCCTGGATGCCGCTCTCAAAGTCGGTTCCCGCTTTCCAGGTGATCGTACCTGTCGCAGCATCGACTTTGACTTCGGTGGGTGCAGGGGGCGGCGTTTTGTCACTGACTGCACCGGTCTTGACGAAGTCCAGCCAGGCGATCGCGACCGCTTTGTCGGGCAGCCAGTTGGCTTCCGCTTTGTTTCCTTCAAACTGGTCGTAAGGGACCGGCATGGTTTCACTGAGCAGCGGCGACAGCCAGCCTTTGCTGATCTCGACGGCTTTTAAAGGGGCCCCCACTTTGTCCGGCAGACGCTGTTGCAGGCAGGCGTTGAAGAAGGGGATCGCCAGGTAGCGTGAGTCGCCGGTTTCGTGGCCCGTGCGGGGATCGGGGGCAAACGCGATCGGTGCCCCTTTGGCGCGGTAGTCTTTGAACATCGCCAGGCTGCCCGTCCAGGCGCGGCTGAAACGTTTGTTTTCTTTTTCTTTCAGGCCCGGATTGGCCACCATCGGGATCTGCATGGCCGCAGCTGGGATCTCGGGCGCCGTAATTTCGTCATTGGTCCAGTAACCATAGGCGGTTCCCGACTGAAACCAGATCGCCACAATCCGCTCCGGGTACTCCATCTGCATCAGGCTCGACCAGAACCCGCCTCCCGAATGCCCCCACAGACACCAGGGCGCGGTAGCGACTTCAGGATGCCCTGAAAGTTTTGCCAGCTTTTGCAGTGACTCGACAAACACTTTGCTCGAACCATTTCGCGGATCACACCACAGACGACAGTTCTGTTCCTTGGCCTGATGAAAACTGGGGCCGAGCAGGGCACAGCCGTTCTTCCGTGCCAACTCCTGCCAGTGCAGGTCGTGAGCCGCCGTCACACTGCCCGTACACGAACCCGAACCACAGCCATGCTGATGCACAATGATGCCCCGCACTTCTTTGAGTCCTTCCGGAATCCACAGCGTGTAGGTTACGCCAATCTGCAGCTGACCCTCTTTTGGCTCCTTAGGCTGTTCGTAAGTGGTGCTGTAATACGGCGGCTGAAACGAAGCATCGACCCGCGGCAGCTCCAGCGGTGCAATGGTTTTGGTTTCTTCAGCTGAGACAGAGTAGACAAGCGTCTGCAGCAGGAACAGAGCGACCAGATATATCAGAGGGACGCGTGATTTCATAATCGAGAATCCTGAATATGATTGTTCTAATTGGCAATTTCAAACTTATATGGTAAGAAAAATAAATGATTCCTGCCAGCGATTGGCAGAAGTGCAACATGTGAAACTTTATCTTGAACCAATTCTGTAAATAATGAGTCGGTAATTGACTTGCTGATTGCTCACTTACAATGAAATGTTATTGTTAGAGATAATATCAATGAAGTTGACACAAAAATCCGAAACACTTTTTTGAATACCAGAATCAGGTTCGATTGAGATGAAGCGTCATGAATATCCGCTCTCAAATTAATTCAATGTTTGCAGGCAAGGCATTTGATCGACCTCTGTTCTATCAATATCCGGGAGGATTGCGTTTTTCTTTGTCTGAAGGAGGGCATATACTGAATCAGTTCCTGACGGCTCTCTGGAAGGCAGAAACGATCTGTCGGGAAATCCTGCAGGATTCAGATGAGATGATTCTCTGTTTGCGTATTTACAGTGAATCCTGTCTGTTGGATCAAATCAAAGTGTTGCGGGAATTAAAGTCTGTCGATCTTTATCCGACATCAGATCGCGAGTACTGGAGTGAAACCGAAGGATTACATGAGGATGAGAATTTTGCATCACCCGGGGGTGTGCATTCCATTGCGTTTTCCATTCCCGTTGATCGACTTCAAAATGTCCTGTGGTGTGCTTTAGCGAAGGATTTCGATATCAGTCCGCGTCCGCAAGCAGACTTCTATCTTTTTTGTCTCGATAAACAAATCATGATCTTACCTTATGATGATCGTGGAATGGATGTGGTTGGTTCGAATCATCAACTGCTGAAAACACTCTATCACCGATTCGATAACTGGTTATTGGATTATGATCGACAGCAGATGAATTCCACTTTTCGAACTGAAGAATAGCCTCTGATTAGAACTGGAATCATCGGCCTTTCCGGCGGCTCGTCCAGTACAGTGGCACGCCGATCAGCACCGGGATCAGTCCCAGCAATGCCAGGCCGCGGGCGTATTCGAGACTGGCGTAGAGCATGTAGAGACAGGTCAGGCAAAACAGGATCGGCGTGACGGGATACAGGGGAACGCGGAACGGTCGCTCCATCTGCGGCGATTTGTACCGCAGGATGATCAGACTCAAGCCCGTCAACAGAAAGAAGGTCCAGAACAAAGGAGCTGTTGCGACGAGCAGGGTATCAAAGCCGTCCTGGTATTGTTCCCACTTAATGAAGTCGCCCTGGATCAGCGTAAACGGCGCATCGATCAGGCCGCGGCCTGTTTCCGTTCCCACCAGAAAAATCATGACGATCGAGATCACGCCTTGAGACAGCAGCGAATAGAGCGGGGCGTTCACACGCTCGTTCCAGCGTGCCAGAGCCGCAAAAAAATGGTGGTCCATGCCCAGCCGCACGTTCACGCGGGAACCGGTAATAATCAAACCGTTGATTGCACCGAGTGAGGAGATCATGATAATCAGGCTGATGATTTGTGTGCCGTAATCCCCCCAGGCATTTCCCAGCAGTTCTGCCGCCGGTGTGGATGACTTCAGCAATCGGGTGGAACCCAGGCCCCACAGGTAGGCAAAGTTGATCAGCAGGTAAATGACCAGGATTCCCCCGGTGCCCGCGATCAGTGCCCGCGGAATATTTTTGCCCGGCTCTTTGACTTCAGCAGCGACGAAGGCGGCATCGTTCCAGCCGCCAAATGCATACAGGACAAACACCATCGCCAGACCGAAATGCAGTTCCGAATTCGGGTTCTTTATGACTGGTTCGACAACAGTTTCGCCTGTTCCCTGCAATCCCAGGTACAGGCCGCTCACAAATATCGCCGCCAGACCGATAACTTTAGCCAGCGTCAGGATGTTCTGTGCCCACTTGCCGACCATCAGTCCCAGCAGATTCAGGAAAATCAGAATACAGACAGACGCCGCTGCCAGGATGACTGACCAGCCCTCGGGGATTTCATAACCGGAGGCGTTCAGAAACTCGATGGCATAATCCGCGAACACATACGACATGATGCCGATATTGCCCGGGTTGATGGCGATGAACTGCGCCCAGCCGAACAGAAAGCCACAGCCATTCCCGTAGGTCCGGGACAGGAAGACATAGTCGCCTCCCGTCTCCGGAATTGCAGACGCCAGCTCGGCGTAACACAGGGCCCCGGCCAGCATCAGCAGGCCACCCAGACCCCAGATCACAAAGCCGGCTTCGATCGAACCCGCGTTTCCGAAGACCAGGCTTGGCAACTTGAAGATCGAAACACCGATCACAATCCCGATGATGATATTCACGGTATCCCACAGACTCAGCTGTTTCTGAAAGCTTGCGCCCGGCGTGGAAACCGGCTCAGATTGACTTTGTTCTGCGGGCATGTGGAATGCAGTCCCCTGTCCAGTCAGAATTGGAAGTGGTGAAAACGACGGTTCAGGCAGGATTTGTGCCGACCACGATGGCGACAGGCATCGTCCAGATTTCCATTGTGTCATCGACGGTGAGGGTAAATCCTGCTTCTTCCAGGAAACCTGTCGCATTGATGGGCTGGCAGTCGACGATGTGTGGGAAGTGCTGGTGCATCCATTTGTAGGTTTTTTCCAGGAAACTGTCTTTTTTCCCCTCTTTAGGCAGCGCCATACAGACGACGCCCAGGCGGCCTCCCGGTTTCAGCACGCGCTTGATTTCGGACAGCACGGTGGGGATGGTTTCCAGCGGAAACAGTTCCAGGGTAAAGCTCATTGAAACAACGTCAAAACTTCCCTCTTCAAAGGGCAGGGGAGGTGTGTTGGCGACCATCAACTCCACGCGGTCGGACAGACCGGCTTCGCTGACCCGCTTTTCCGAGACGGTTTTCATCCCGTCTGAAATATCCACGCCACTTACTTTTCCAGTGGTTCCAACCGCTTTCGCCAGCGCTACCAGCGAATGACCCGTGCCATAACCAATTTCCAGAACCGTTTCTCCCTCGCGAATCGCCAGCGCCGTCAACCCTTTTTCCCGGGCCACATGTTCATTAGAATCAGCAATCGTGTCATAAGAATGGCTGATACGGTCATAAAACGATTTGGTCAGTTTTTCGTCGGTGGTACTCATGGGGTATTCTCCGGTCTGGATGGTGAGAGATTCATGCCGCAAATTATAAATGGGCCGATAGAACGAGAGAAGCCGCAAGCAGGAAAACTATCGGAACTTCATTAATTTGCAGCGGTCAAAACAGTGAGCTGCACCAGTACTGCCAAACTGTCGGCGTCAGGAAGGTTAAGAAAATAGATCTTACACAAAACGTTGATTTTTTGAATTCCTTTCATTGCCGGAGCATGCTACAACATAGTGAGAGCGTTCGCACAACTCATATCGCAGGGAATCAAGCCTTCACGGACTGTCTGTGAATGTGGTTTGTTCGAATTGTTCTATCTAGCGCTTTAAAAAAACCTCATTTGAATACATTGATGGATCAGGGAATGAGTCCGCCAGGATCTTATTCCATGCTGAGGAAGGAACAATTATGCGAAATGTGTTGGCCTTGGTTCTGGCCGGTGGTAAGGGATCACGACTGGAACCACTTACAAGAGATCGAGCAAAACCCGCTGTGCCATTTGGAGGCGGTTATCGCATCATCGATTTTACACTTTCGAACTGTATTAACAGCGGGCTGCGTCGGATTCTGATTCTGACCCAGTACAAAGCAGCGAGCCTTGATCGGCATATCAATCTGGGCTGGCGATTTCTCTGTCGAGAACTGAATGAATTCATCGACGTTCTACCCCCGCAACAGCGAATCGACGAACAATGGTATCAGGGAACTGCGGATGCCGTCTATCAGAATATCTACACCATCGAACGGGCGCGCTCGGAACACATTCTGATCCTCTCAGGTGATCACATTTATAAAATGGATTACTCCAAACTGATTCGTGACCATAAGGAATCCGGCGCGGAAGTCACCATCGGCTGCATTCCCGTGGATCGTGACGAAGCCACCCAGTTTGGTGTCATGGGCGTCGATGAAGATATGCGCGTGGTCAAGTTCGAAGAAAAACCGGCCAATCCCGCTCCTATGCCCAACCACCCCGATAAAAGCCTGGCTTCCATGGGCATCTATGTCTTCAATACGAACTTTCTCTTCGAACGCCTGTGTTACGATGCCACGCAGCTCGACAGCTCACACGACTTCGGCAAGAACATTATCCCGTCAATTATTGACGACCATCTGATTCGCGCGTATCCCTTCCAGGATAAAAATACAGGCGATGGTTACTATTGGCGCGATGTCGGGACGATCGACGCTTATTATGAAGCAAACATGGATCTGGTTTCGGTACATCCGCAGTTAAACCTGTACGACAACACCTGGCCCATTCGCTCTTATCAGCCACCCGATCCACCACCCAAGTTCGTCTTTGCCCAGAGTGAAGGTAATAAACCGCGTGTTGGTCAGGCCGTCGACAGTATGGTCTGTGCAGGGTCGATTATCTCAGGTGGCCGCGTCAGCCAGTCGATCATTTCCTCCAACGTACGCGTCAACAGCTGGGCAGAAGTCGATAATTCGATCCTGTTCTCGGGCGTGAATGTGGGGCGGCATGCAAAAATTCGCAATGCGATCATTGATAAAGGTGTGTCCATCCCCAAAGGTTGCGAGATCGGCTACGACCTGGAAGCAGATAAAAGCCGTGGCTTTGCGGTTTCTGAATCCGGGATTGTTGTCATCGGCAAAATGGACGGGTTTCCCGCGCGGGTTGAACCCTGACAGCACGCTTCAGGCGCTGCGCATAAAAATTCCCGGAAGCAGTAGCCCAGGGGGGGGAAGGACTTGTACTACTTCCGGGAGGCGATTGTTCGCCATTGTCTTTTTACGCCTGATAGACGCGCCTCAAATGACATTCCATTTTAAAGGCTTCAAAAAAGATCGATGCCACAGCATCCGTGCCTTTGGCATTCGATCTTTCCACTGAGAGAATAAAATCGCTCAGCGGACACTAGTGTATTCTTGAAGGTTGTAAAAGGGATTGATAACGGTCATTCTGAGGTGTGATGTTATCAGGAATGGTTTGTTTGATGTTTTCAATATCAGCGTGAACGCCAATGGTGCGGGGAGAATAGAAAGTCGTTTTGAATCGGTCAATACCAATCTCAAACGATTTTTTAAAAAGCATTCTGAATGCGAATTCAGCGTGTAAATATTTCAAAAAAACACGGAATCAAAAACTTTGAAAGGATCTGGCATCATGATTCAACAACTCTTTTCACTTCTGACTGTCATTTGCAGTCTGAGCCTGCTGACTCCCGTCAAACTGGTCGCAGCAGAGCAACAGAAACCGAATATCATTTTCATCATGGCCGACGATTTAGGCTATGCGGAACTCGGTTGTTACGGTCAGACCAAAATCAAAACCCCGCATATTGACAAGCTGGCCGCAGAAGGAATGAAGTTCACGCAGGCCTACGCGGGTTCAATGGTTTGCCAGCCTTCACGCAGCGTTTTAATGACAGGTCAGCACACCGGACACACCGCTGTGCGTGCCAATGACCTGAACCAGTTGCTGTACGAAGAGGATACCACCGTTGCCGAAGTACTCAAAGGTGCCGGCTATGCTACCGGCGCGTTCGGCAAATGGGGACTGGGCTATGCAGGAACACCTGGCACACCCGCAAAGCAGGGCTTCGATGATTTCACCGGTCAGCTGCTGCAGGTTCACGCGCACTTCTATTATCCCTTCTGGATCTGGAAGAATGAAGAAAAACTCATGTTGCCTGAAAATGAAAACAATCAGCGCGGGCGCTACATCCACGATCTGATCCACGAAGATGCCAAAGCCTTCATTCAGAAAAATAAAGCACAGCCGTTCTTCGCTTATCTGCCTTACATTATTCCCCACGTAGAACTGGTGGTTCCCGAGGAGTCTGAAAAACCGTATCGCGGTCAGTTTCCCAAAACTCAAATTCTGGATCCCCGTCCCGGCTATATTGGTTCGGAAGATGGACTCACGACATTTGCCGGCATGGTCTCCCGCCTGGACGACCACGTGGGGGAAATCGTCACGCTGCTGGAAGATCTGGGAATTCGTGATAACACGCTGATCATCTTTACCTCTGATAACGGCGGACAGGGGGGAACCTGGAAAGAGATGACCGATTTCTTCAACGGCAATGCGCCGCTCAAAGGGCATAAGGGTTCGATGTATGAAGGCGGTCTGCGTGTGCCTTTCATTGCAAACTGGCCTGGGAAAATCGCTCCCGGAAAAACATCAGACCTGCAAATCGCGTTCTGGGATGTGTTGCCCACACTGGCTCAGGTCGCGGGGACTACAGTTCCGTCCGGTGTCGATATTGACGGCATCTCGTTTCTACCTACTCTGTTGGGAAAAGCGATGCAGCCAAAACACGAATACCTCTACTGGGAATACACCAAAGGGAAGATTCGCTCGCGTGCGATTCGACAGGGAAACTGGAAAGCCGTCCAGAACCGTATGAATCAGCCGATAGAACTTTACGATCTGGGTAAAGATATTGGCGAGACTAAAAATCTCGCGAAACAGCATCCGGAACAGATCAAAGATCTGCAGCAGATCATGCAGCAGGCTCATTCTGAGCCGCGGGACTTCCCCCAGACACTGAAGCCGGTTGGCATCAAAGGTTACGTGAAGTAAACCGCTGTGAAACTTCAGGGAGAACAAAAAGAAAACCGCAGCCCGGTATCAGGCTGCGGTTTTTTAATTGATTCAGAATTTACTTCTGGTTAGTTAGCCAAGTCCCACCACCAGCGACCCACGGGCAATGCGGGTGCTTTGGACTGAGCGGAAACGGTTCCGACTTCGGGAGATACTTTCAGGTTCTGCTGATTTTTCACAACAGAGTTCGTATCAACCCGCACGCCACCAGCAACCTGTACGACCACATCTTTACCGTTGAAGACGCGATGGTTCACTACGGTATCCACCGTATGAGCTGCTTCGAATTCAGCCGGGCGATAGGCACCGTTGGCAGCAAAAGCAGTCATTTCCCAGCCGGCACGATTCGCCAGTTGTTCGTTTCTCATCAGAGCGGCTACCAGAGCCAGGTCGAAAATGTTCTGCAGGTCGGCGTAAACCAGGTCCTGATCTGCCAGTTCCTGATAATGCTTTGTAAAGTTGGCAGCGAATTCGCGGTTCAGCTTTTCAGCCTGTCCCGTTCGTAATCGTTCACCCTCTTTGGTGACGATCTGATTTTCCGACTGGCAGAGGACCGATGAACCAACCACCTGGTAGGCGGTGCGTTGCGGGTTATGCAGTACGGAATCGTATTTCATGGTCAGCCACCAGCGGAGTGCTTCGAGGTTCATGCCGCTTGCATTGCTCTCTTGAGCCAGCAGATCGAAGTAGCTGGGGATGTTTTTGCCAGCATCCATTTTACCAATGCCGATCAGTTTCATCCGGTAGTCTGCTTCAATCAGCACACGGGCGACACGTGAGGTATCGGGAACACCGTACAGGGTAATATCCTGTACTCCCAGTTTTTCTTTGAGCTGTCGGGTATAATTTCGCACGCCGGCACCCGCACTCAGTGGACCACGGGCATTGGACTGTGTGACAAACTCTTTCACCCGTGCCAGACCTTCAGCACGTGGATCGAAGGAGCAACCGAAGATTTCCTCACCCTGATCTGAGAATGTTCGCAAAATGGTCACGAGGTCATCCAGTTGCAGAACAGGACGGCCACTTTCCACGCCGACAGCCAGACCCTGCTCATTATAAATCCAGGCTTCTGCAGGACCGGCGATCACGATTTCCTGATCTTCCGGATAGACAAAGACATATTCGACTCTGGTCAATCCTGCCAGCATTTTCATGGTTTCAACGGGGGAACGACCTTCTTCAACCAACTGCTGAACTTCTTTTTCCAGGCGGGTTAAAGAAATCAGACGCAGCTGGCTGTTCTGGGCAACGTTCTTATTCAGGCTGGCTTTACGGGCTTTTGCACCCAATGCTTCCAGTTCGCCTTTCAGTTCCTGTTTACTGATATGATGCAACATTCCGTGAGGATCAACGCGGACCCCGGCAGAGAACTGACGGAGTGAACCTTCACCAGTTCCGTCATCAATCCAGCCACCTGAAGTCTGTGACTGAATCAGGTCAATCAACTCGGTGAAGTCAGCCAGCTGAGATCCACCAGCCAGCGACATGGCCTGAGTCCGTTCGCCCATGGCTTTCGTGCGTTCTTCAGCCAGAGGAATACGGTTGATGGTTCCCAAGGCTGCGATAAAGTCGCCGGAGTCCATCTGGGCTTTGACAACCATTCTGAGTAAGAGAGTGCGTTCCTGCAGGTTAGATACTGTTTCAGCGACTTCAATCGCCTGTCCGAATTCCCCTGCTGACAGATGCGCGGCAACCTGTTCTTCAGTTGAGACGCGTGGCGTTTCTTCAACTGGTTTTGTTTCCGCTGCAGGAGTAACCACGACGGTTTCCTGTTCTTCCAGTACCAGCGGCGTTTCGGCCGGAGTCTGAAACTCTTCTGATGCTTTTTCCACAGTCACTTCAGGCTGGGGATTCACCACATAAAAAGTGACTCCCAGGACAACAGCTAAACAGACAACGGTTGCCAGAACTGAAACAACACTGGAGCCGACACGAGGGTGATTAGGGCGCATGGACGCTCTCCAATTGGCACAACATATTAACGGACAAACCTGCAGTTCGGATATACACATACTGCAAGATGGGAAGTTTAAGGGCTTTATGTACTAGGATCGTCCAACTTTGCCCTGACGTCAAGCATAATCTTAAATTTCTTGGTCTTCCTAATTCAGCTCAGCTCTGACATCCAAAGAACAGTTACAAGTAGTAGAATAGAAACACTTCGTTCAAATTCAGAAACGCCTTAGAACTCCTGCAATCGCTACAGAAAGTATATTCGTGCCAGAACTGCCTGAAGTGGAGACCATGGTCCGCGGAATTCGCGAAGCCGTGGAAGGCCGCAAAATTAAGGACTTTCGTACCTGTCCCTGCCCGTGTAAACCCATTTCCATGAAGCCGGGCATTAAAACCATTCACTCAAAAGCTTTAAATCAAACTGTGATCCGCGTCAGGCGTCGTGCAAAACGGGTGATCCTGGATCTGGAGAATGGTTTTTCGTTTGTCATCGAACCGCGGATGACTGGACTGATGTTACTTGCTGATCCACCTGATACTGGTCATCTGCGGCTGGAGTGGCTACTGCAGAAAGGGCGGTCCCGGCGCTCGCTCTGGTTCTGGGATCGACGGGGGCTGGGAACCGTCCAGTTGCTCAGTCAGGCGGAACAGGAAAAAGTTCTGGGACCGCAGAAACTGGGACCTGATGCCCTGGAGATTACCGTCAACGAGCTGAAACAGCGATTGGCGAAGACCAGTCGCGCGATTAAAGTCGCCTTGCTGGATCAAAAAATGGTCGCAGGAATCGGCAATCTTTATGCCAGTGAAATGCTGCACCAGAGCCGCATTCATCCCGAACGGACAGCAGATCGGTTGTCAGCAGCAGAAATCAAATCGCTGCACAAAGCCATGCTGCAGATTCTGAAAACCGCCATTCGCTATGAAGGGTCCACTCTGGGTGACGGGACGTATCGAAATGCGCTCAATCAGTCGGGCGGCTATCAGAACCAGCATCGCGTGTATGGCCAGGAAGATAAAAGCTGTCCCTCCTGTAAGGGAGCGCAGATCATCAGAATCGTCCAGGCCCAGCGTTCCACGTTTTACTGCCCCTGTTGTCAGGTCATGCAGTCGTAAACAGTATCGTCTGTTCTGTTTTCGGATCAGGTTAGACTACATGCCTGTTTTGCATCTTATAAATCTGAGAAAATTCGCTGATTTGCGGGGAGAATTCGCGAATCATGCTTTTCTATACAGACAATTTTGGAATAAGATCACCTGAGAGATGTTAAAGCGATTTCGCAGCATCTGATTCGGATCTCGTACCCGCTGGTAATCCATGTCGTATCGTGCTTTCAAAAAACTGCTGGGGGAAACCAACCTCGAACGCAAGTGTCGCTACCTGTTTGGTGGCGGATTGCTCGTATTAATTACGGCCAGCTTCTCTTTGAATACCTGGTTGAATAATCAGGTGCTGAACGATCAGAACATTACCTCCGCCCGTCTGCTGGTCGCGCCAATCATTCTGGAAAAGCACTGGAAATGGTCCGAATCGAACGATCAGTACCGCATGCTGATTGAAAAAATTGCGCAATCGGTTAAACCTAAAGATCTCGGCGACTACAGCTGGGCGGTCTTTAAAGCGAATCCATCCAATGCGGATTCCAAAGAACGTCCTATCGACAGTGCCGGCTATGAAGCCCTCGAACGCATCAAACAGGGTGAGAACGAAATCTTTTACCGCGATGAAACGGAAGGGAAATTTCAGTATTACGGTGCCATTCACGCGACGGAATCCTGTGTCTCCTGCCATCGACTCCGCGATGATCCCGACCTGGAACTGGGGGGGCTCATCGGAATAGTCAATATTCGCTTTCCCTCACAGAAGGTCGAACAGGCACAGAACTGGAACAATGCCATCAACCTGGCTTCAGCCCTCGTGACCGCAGTGCTGGCGATGCTCGCCGCTTATGCAATTGTACGCTATGTGATTGTGAAACCCGTGCTGCACTTGAAAGATGTGAGTGATCAAATTGCGCACGGCAATCTGGATTTGCGGGCTGACATCCGCACGGGTGACGAATTTGAAGAACTGAGCTATGCATTTAACCGGATGCTCCGTCACCTGGTCACCGTGCAGGAGGAACTGCGGACCGTCAATACGGACCTCGATACCAAAGTCGACGAGCTGGCGCAGGTTAACCTCAGGCTTTATGAAATGAACAAACTCAAAGACGAGTTCCTGGCGACCATGAGCCACGAACTGCGCACGCCTCTGAACAGTATTCTTGGATTCAGTGATCTGCTGGCAAATTCCAAAGATCTTAGTGAGAAGCAGAAACGCTATGTCAGTAACATTCAGATGTCTGGCAAAAACCTGCTGGCTCAGATCAATGATGTACTCGATCTGGCAAAAATCGAGAGCGGCAAAATGGAGCTGCAGCTTTCCGAAATTTCCGTGGCTGACCTGATTGAACGTCGGGTGGGCAATATGCTTCCCCTGGCCGATAAAAAGAATATCGAGCTGACCTCCGAAATTGATCCGAAGATCCCGATTCTGTTTCAGGATTCCATCAAAATTCAACAGATTCTTAATAACCTGCTTTCGAATGCCATCAAGTTTACCCCGGAAGGTGGTAGAGTCCATGTCGCAGCAAAACTCTGCGAACAGGATCCGAAACTCATGGACCTCATTGTAGAGGATACAGGCATCGGCATTCCCCTGGATGAGCAGGCACATATTTTTGAAAAATTCCGCCAGGGGAAATCTTCTTCCGAATCACGGGATACGATGAGCCGTTCTTATGAAGGGACAGGGCTGGGATTATCGATCATTCGCGAACTGTCCAAGCTGCTCGACGGCGAAGTCTTTCTGGAAAGTGAATTTGGTCGAGGCAGTACGTTTACCGCACGCCTGCCTGTCCGCATGAGTCTGTCACCCGAGGGGCTTCTCACAGATCTGGATGATACATCTGTGGGCATGAATCGCATCAAAACATCCGATCTCAAGAACTATTCCCAGGAAAAACTCAGCGAGAACGAACATTCTGAGACGCGCACTCCTTGAATCTATCACTGTGAGCGCCTACCCTTTGCTTTCTGGTCGGCACACCGGGCTGTCGGATCTCTTACATACTCCCCAACTTGATTCAGGAATCTGCTTTCGTGGCTTTGGAGCTGAAAAATCCACATAGTGTAATGGCGGCTCTGCAGACCCGTCCGATTGATGTCACTGAGATTCGTCTCACTGCGGGTTCAGCGCAAGGTAACTGGGGAGATGTTGCCGACGAAGCACGCAGTCAGCGGATTCCTGTCGTCATCAAAAAATCGGCGCCACAGAAAATGAAACGCCGCCAGTCCGAAGATCAGGGACGTCGCACCGCGGGTTCCGTTGGACTGGTCAAACCACGCATCCCTGCGGTACTCAGTGAACTCTTTCCCGCTTCAGAACAGGGCGCTGAAACAGGCGGACTCTGGCTGGCGCTGGACTGCATTCAGGACCCGCACAACATCGGTGCCATTTTTCGAACGGCTGCTTTCTTTGGGGTTCGGGGGATTGTGTTGACCAAAGACCGTTCCGCTCCCATTAATGCAACCGTATATGATGTCGCCTCCGGGGGGATGGAAGCGGTTCCTTTTGCCGTCGAAACAAATCTGAGCCGATCAATTACCCAGGCCAAAGAAACCGGTGTCTGGATTATGGGCACCTCCGAACATGCCGAAGAGGATGTCTCCGCTTTTTCACAGGACCGACCCTGGATGGTCGTGATTGGCAATGAAGAGAAAGGGCTCCGCCGCCTGACCCTGGAACAGTGTGATGTCGTAACCCGACTGACCCCCACCGGGATTGTGGATTCGCTCAATGCTTCTGTCGCAGCAGGCATCATGATCGCCCGCTTTTCTCCTTTTGGCCCTGGTACAAAATAAGTTTCTGTATCAGGCTCGTGCGATTTTCATGCAATAAAAGATAGTATCTGCAAAATGTCTATAATCGCTACAAGCTCCGGTGCAGGTGGCGATTATAGCAGATTTACGCTTTTTTTGTCTGAACCCCTCTGACCTTCGCCCCTTGCGATTCTCTGCGGCCTGCCGATTATTTTGGTTGTATGAGAATTACGTGCTTATAATGAATTGAGATACAGACCTCGAACCGGATTTGCGCATTTCAAAGAGCAATCCTTGGAATTCATTACGGATTTCTTGCGAATTGAGTGCTACATTGAAGGTACAGGTTACGGGAACTCCGTCTGACAGACGCGGATGTCTGCTGCTAGAGCGTGGGTTCCACCGAACAAAATCAATGCAGGAAAATCAATCGTGACAAATTATCTAGTGACCGGCGGCGCAGGATTTATTGGCTCTCATCTGGCGACGCGTCTGGTCAAAGACGGTCATCGTGTCCGCGTCTTCGATAACTTAAGTACCGGCGCATTGCATAATCTGGAGCACATTAAAGACGATGTCGAGTTCGTGCAGGGAGATCTGCGGGATCTGGCAGCCGTCGAACAGGCCACCGCTGGTGTCGAGATTGTTTTCCACCAGGCCGCTTTGGCCTCTGTTCCCCGTAGCGTGGAACATCCACTCGATACACATGAAGCCTGTGTGACCGGAACGGTTCACGTTCTCGATGCCGCCCGCCGCTCCGGTGTGCAGCGCGTCGTTTATGCGGGTTCCAGCAGTGCGTATGGCAACCAGATCCAGATGCCTAAACATGAAGGGCAGACTCCTGAAGTCCTTTCCCCCTATGCGGCTGCCAAGCTGGCGGGCGAATTATACTGTCAGGCCTTTGCCAATTCTTACGACCTGGAAACCGTCCGCATTCGTTACTTCAACGTCTTTGGTCCCCGCCAGGATCCCAACAGTCCTTATTCAGCTGTGATTCCACTCTTTACATCCGCATTGCTGGAAGGACGCCGCCCGATGATTTTCGGTGATGGCCTGCAATCTCGCGATTTTACATTCGTGGACAATGTGGTTCAGGCGAATATTCTGGCTTCGCAGGCACCGGCGGACAAGGTCTCCGGAAACGTTTATAACGCAGCCTGTGGCAGTTCGTTGAATCTGATTGATCTGTTGAAATTCATCTGTGATCAGTTGGACAAACCATATGATCCCGATTTCCAGCCTGAACGTACAGGCGATGTCAAACACTCCTGGGCAGATATTTCCGCAGCACAACGAGACCTCGGTTACGAACCTGTTGTGGAAATCGAAGACGGCCTGAGAAGAACCATTGACTGGTACGCGGGTACTGCCAAAGCCGAATCTAAAAAATGTCTGGGCGGCTGTTAATCAGACCGCCTGTGGCTTTGAAAAACAATTTCTTCACTTCTTACGTTATTTATGCATTCGCAGATATTTATTGATCAGGACCCGCTGTCGTGAATACAGACTTTCAACCTCTGGATCAGCAATCCGATTTTGCCCTCGACGGAATGGAAGAGAATGCAGAATTCGACTCTTCCGGACCTGGTGTGGATATCGTACGGCTGCTGCTGCGCAATAAGTATCTGCTGGTGATTGGACTGGTAGCCGGTCTGATACTGGGACAGGCGGCTTATGTGAAGCTTGGTCCTATCTTTTCGGCAACCACGAAAATTCAGGTCTCGCAGAAAAACCCGGTACCGATCAAAGAAGGCGAAATTCAAACCTTCGGTGAACTGACTGCTCATATCGATGTGATCAAGAGTCCGCGGATCGTCGGTGAGGCGGTCAAAGAAGCCAAACTCAATCAGCTGTCGTCACTGGCGGGCGAAAAAGATCCGACCCAGGATATTATCGATACCCTGAAAGTGAAGCGGATTTCCGGTAACGATCGCGCGTTCCTCAATATCCTGACGATTACCTATGAAAACCCGAATGCCAAAGATGCCCAGGCTGTCACACAGGCCATCGTTGACGCCTATAAGCGTTATTTGAGCGAAGTCCGCGAGGAAAATACCGAAGACATTATTCAGCAGTTGAAGGATGCAGAACAGCAGATTGCCACTGAGCTGGAACTGAAGAGAAACGAATACCAGAAATTCCGCGAAAATGCACCGCTGTACTGGGAGAGCACTCCTGGTTCGGAAGCGGCTGTCGCTGGCAGCACCAATGTGCATCAGGAACGGGTGAAAGCCATCGATAACGAACGCCGCCTGAACCTGTTGAAACTGACGGAACTCAAATCAAAAATCGATTCACTGAAAGCAGCGATTGCCAGCGGTGAATCAAAAGAGACACTTGAACTGCTGGCTCAGCAGTTTCTCATGGGGCAAACACGCGGGCAGGCTGCCAACAAAAATACCAGCGAAGGTCGTATCGCCACACCGGCGACAAGCCAGTTGGACCGGGCCCGTACGGCTCTGGAAACGCATTTAATGCCTCTGTTGATTCAGAAGAATCGACTGGAACGTGACTTTCAGAAAAACCATCCCGACCTGGACGCAGTCAATCGCAGCATCGAAACGATTATCAATCTCTATCGCCGTCAGGGACTCGATATTTCTGCAGAGAATCTGGAATCAGGTGAATTTCAGGTCGCGAAGACCAAAGACGTGGATTTTGTGAACGTGTATCTCAAGTCCATGGAGCAACAGTTTAAAGAGCTCGAGAACCGGGAACTGGAACTGACAAAAATATTCGACCAGGAAACCGAACTCGCCAAGAAAATCGGTAATTTCCAGGTAGTTGATCAATCTTACAATGAAGAAATTTCCCAGCTCAAATCACAGCGTGATAACATTTTCAAGCAGTTACTGGTCGAAAGAGTTTCACAAGGCAATAGTGGATACATACTGACTCAACTGGCACCTGTGAAAGATGAACTGGTCATCAAACGCCAGTTGAAATTTCTGATGGCCGGTACAGCAGCAGGACTGGGGTTGATCCTGGCGTTTGCTTACTTCCGCGAGATGCGGGATACCACCATGAAGTCCGTCAATGAAATTCGTAACCAGCTGCATCTGCCTGTTCTGGGAGAAGTACCTTCCTTCGCAGAAAGTGAAGCAGTCGTTGATGACAGCGAATTCGCTCCCGCGTTATGGTACTACTATCGTCCTGCGTCCAGGGAAGCAGAAGCGTTCCGCTCACTGCGGACCTCGCTGTTGTTGAAAACAGATCGTAGCGGCGCGAAAGTTCTGCAGATGACCAGTGCCGAACCCGGCGATGGAAAAACCACCTCGATTTCCAACCTGGCGCTGGCGATTGCTCAGACCGGTAGAAAAGTTCTGATTGTCGATGCCGACCTCAGGCGACCCACCATTCATAAACTGTTTGGACTTGCTAATTCTGTTGGCCTGGGAGATGTACTGTCCGGTGACATCGATGCGCAGACCGCGATTCGAGAAACGCGTGTCAGTCATCTTTCGATTCTGACAGCGGGGATGTTGCCTGAAAATCCTTCCGAAATGCTGATGTCACGAGGATTCTCTGAACTGGTAAATCAGCTGCGCAATGATTACGACTATATTCTCATTGATACTCCACCACTGGTAGTTGTCAGCGATCCATCGGTGATTGCCTCTATCGTGGATGGCGTGCTGCTGGTCGTTCGAATCGACAAGAACCGACGTGGCGTGATCCGTAAGGTACAGCAGATTATCCAGACCAATGGGATCAAAGTGACTGGCATCCTGGCGAACGGCGTTCAGTCCGGAAAACTGGGCGACTACGACTACGGTTCAGGGCCCGGGTACAGCGACTATTATATTGTCCCCTCACAGGTACAAGCGAAGCAGGCGGACGCTACTGCGAAAACAAAAATTACCCAATAAACCGGTTATTAAGTTTCAGCAGAAAAACCTGGATTATTCCAGCTCAATGTCCAGCTCTTCAATCTTTCGATACAGGCTGGACAAACCGAGCTTTAATCTCTTGGCGGCTTCCCGTTTATCCGTGCTGTCTTTCAATACGCGTGTGATATGCATTCGTTCGTAATGCCGAAGTGCCAGTCGCAGATCGTCCACATCCGGTAACGGAGGTTCGTTCTGGTGAAGTTCCGGAGGCAGGTCATTCAGGCAGATCGTCGTTTCGTCACACATCATTACCGCGCGTTCGATGGCATTATCCAGCTGTCGGACATTCCCTTTCCATTCAGCAGACATGAGAGTGCGTATGGTTTCACTGGTCGCTCCCGTGACCCGTTTTCCCATTTTACGGGAGTGCTTGGAGATGAAGTATTCAACCAGTTCCGGAACATCATCGACGCGTTCCCGCAACGCAGGGATATGAATTTTCATACCGTCCAGGCGATAAAACAGATCTTGTTCGAATTCACCTGACTTGACCATTTCTGCCAGATCCTGGGTGGTTGAAGCGATGAGTCGCACATCGACTTTCACCGGCTCGGCACTTCCCAGCGGCAGGATCTCGCCGTATTCAATCGCCCGCAACAGTTTGCCCTGCGTTCCCAGCGGCAGTTGAGAGATTTCATCCAGATATACGGTTCCCCCATCGGCATTTTTGAAGACGCCAATCTGTTCGGAAGCGGGGTACTGCAGCGAACTGTTGGCGGAACCAAACAGTTGAGATTCGAGGAGTTCAATCGGTCGCATGCCGCAGTTGACCGCCAGGAAGCGTTGTTCACGATTGGGACCATTCGAATGAATCGACCGGGCAAACAGCTCTTTTCCCGTCCCCGATTCACCTGACAGGAGCACATTGGAATTTGTCGCTGCAATTTTTCGAATCGTACTCTGCAGTTTCAGCAGCGCTTTACTGCTGCCAACGACTTCTTCAATTCCCGGGCTGCGGGCCAGTTCTCTTCTGAGAATCTGGTTCTCGTAGAATATTTTCTGGTACTCAAACAGACGATTCAGCTTGTGAGACAGATCGTCAAAAATGACTGGCTTGACCAGGTAATCGAAGGCACCCGCTTTGAATGCAGAGATCGTATTTTCAACAGTCGCATAAGCGGTGATGATCAGTACGAAGATATTAGGTTTTATGTTCTGCAGCCGTCGCAGAAGCTCAATGCCATCTCCATCAGGCAGCTGAACATCGCAGATCGCGACGTTAAAATCTCGATCACGGGCCAGTTCCAGTGCTTTGGCTACAGTGGAAGCCTGCATGGTTTCATAACCTTCGAGGGTGAGAAATTCCGCCAGCGAAGTCCGAATGACTTCTTCATCTTCGACAATCAGCACGGATCGATTGAGTTGCACCTTGGAGTTCGTCCTGTTCTTCGTTCAGTTTAAGTCGTTACAAATTTAATTTCTTTTGCCGGTCCGGGAGGAATGTCTGCTTCTCCCTGTAACTCCTCACAATTGAGGGTGACAATGAACCTGGCACCATCTTTTACTGTATCATCAATTTCAATTGTACCGGAATTGGAGTGTTCCAGAATATTTTTACACACAAACAGTCCCAGTCCCGTTCCTTTAGCCTTTGTCGTAAAATAGGGTTGAAACAGCCTGGCTTTATCTTCCTCGCGAATGCCTTCTCCACTGTCATTAACCGAAATAATGATCTGACCCCTTCGGGCTTCGGTGGTGATCTCGATCGACTCGCCTTCTTCGGTCGCATCCATGGCATTCAGGATCAGATTCAGAAATACCTGCACCAGCTGATCGCGCACCACCTGCACCACAGGCAGATCCTCTGCAAAGCGGGTGATGATATTTTTACCCTTTTTGCGTTTGTAATATTTGGAAATGTTCAACGATTCGGTAATCAGCTCATTGATCTGACAGCGATTCCGTTCGGTCGTGGCCGGGCGGCTGAAATCGATCAACTCGCGGAGAATCCGCTGAATCCGTCGCAGCTGGGCATCGACTTCATCCAGTCGCTTGTTCGTGTATTCATCATTGTTATGGCGGTTGAGCAGTTGTACGAGTGAACTGATTCCCGCCAGCGGGTTTCCCACTTCGTGCGCAATACCCGCTGCCAGCAGACCGAAGGCCGCATGTTTTTCCTGCTGAACCAGCAGCGCCTGCGATTCCTGCAGGTCGCTGGTCCGGCGGGCGATACGATCTTCCAGCAGTTCCTGGTTCATCTTCAACTGCGAGTTAGCCAGCGAAAGCTCCATACTCGTGCGTTTAACCAGCTGGGAAAAGGCGATGCTCGCCCACGCGACCCAACCCATCCAGACAATCATTAACAGCAGTTGGGTCAGCCAGTCACTGGGGAGGGGAGGGCTGGATAGCAGCAGCGTCGAATAGCTGATCAGATGCAGTCCCAGCGTCAGATACGCAATCTGCGGCGCGTGCCGAATGGAACAGACAATTAACGATAACAGATAATAAAACCGAAACGGACTGTTCAATCCGGCGTCATAATGACAGAGCAGGCCGATGAACAACGCTTCCATCACCGAAATGATCAGCGGCCATTCACCCAGAAAGACGCGACCTCGAAAGCTGAAGTAGGTATCTGCCAGGGCATAAATTGCACCTAAAGTCAGAATCCAGTTCAACTGGGGAACCTGGATGGCAGAACTGTTACCGCCAAAATTGACCAGCACATACCCGACACACAGCCCGAACCACCGAATTCGCAGCGTAATTTCTTCCGCCGGCAGTTCCCAGGTATAGGCGTCATGGTGGATGCGGGGAGCGGTCGTTGAAGCAGGGGCTTCCGCCAGACGATCCTGGATCACGTCGCCTGGTTCGCTCTGATTCTCCACGTTTAATGGGTCATTCATGGTAGAAATGGAAATTCTGTGTCGTGCTACTGATTCGCTGCAAAAATAAGATTCTGACTGACTACCATGTTTGGTAAACAGAATGCGACAATTCAAATGTGAATGCCAGACTCGATGGCACAGCATCAATGAAGCTATACTATCACGAAACTGAAATTGATCTGCAATTACACATTCGCTATTTTGAACGAGAAGTCGACGAATTTTACTGTACAAACAGGTAAAACCAGAACCCGGTAGAAGTCAAATTCATCGTAAGTCCGAGTCTGATTCGTAAACACAATCCACTTATTATTTTATGTATTCAAAGATATCTCGGAAAGAGTGGGGCGAATTCCAGGAATCACTGTGACTCCCGTGAGCAGATCCATTTATTTCCAGCGCCGATAACGTATAGAATGCTACAGAACATTGTAGACATTCAGCAGGATTAATGATCCGAATAGATTGGGAATTTATGAAAATCGTCGTAGCGAGTTCAGAAGCGATTCCATTTGCCAAAACAGGCGGACTGGCCGATGTGGCCTCAGCATTGTCGAAAGCACTGTCAGCAGAAGGACACGAAGTCAGCCTGTTTCTGCCCTACTATCCCCAGTCGACAGCAAAACGAGGATTTTCTCCTGACGATTTCGAAGCCTGCCCTGAAAAGGTGATGATCCCTGTCGGCAGCAAGCAGGTGGAAGCCAGCCTGTTGAAAGCCTCTTTTCCCGATTCAAAAGTGAACGTCTATCTGATCGATCAGCCTCGTTATTTTGATCGTCCTGAACTCTATCATGAAAATGGCCGTGATTATCAGGACAACTGCGAACGGTTTATTTTCTTCAGTCGCGCGGTGATGGAATTCACTGCACAACTCAATTTGCAGCCGAATATTATCCACTCCAACGACTGGCAGACCGGACTGATTCCCGCCCTGTTGAAAATTGAATATCAGCATCGGCCCGGATTTGAGAAAACAGCTGCCGTCTATACGATTCATAATATGGCCTTCCAGGGACAGTACTGGCATTGGGACATGCTGCTGACAGGCATTGACTGGAAATACTTTAACCGGCATCAGATGGAATATTTCGGACAGTTGAACCTGCTCAAGACCGGGATCGTCTTCTCGGATATGATTACCACGGTGAGCCCTACCTACGCGAAAGAGATCCGCACTGAGCGGTTCGGTTACGGCCTGAATGGTGTACTCGAATCGCACGCCGAACGACTGGTCGGTATCCTGAATGGAGTCGATACCAGCGAGTGGAACCCTGAAATCGATCCGCATCTGGCCGCTCATTATTCCGTAGATTCTCTGTCTGTTGGCAAAGCAAAGTGTAAAGCAGCGTTACAGGAACGTATGGGGCTGCCTCAAAAACCGGATGTCCCTCTGTTGGGAGCCATCTCCCGGATGACCGATCAGAAAGGCTTCTCCCTGATTCTGGATGCCGCCGAAATCCTGTTGGCCACTGACGTCCAGATGGTCTTTCTGGGAACCGGTGATCCCCGACATGAAGCTGCTTTCTCTGAACTTGCGAAACGTTTCCCGGATAAAGTTGCTACCTTTATCGGTTTTGATGAAGGGCTCGCACATCAGATCGAAGCGGGCCTGGATATCTTTCTGATGCCCAGCCAGTTTGAACCGTGCGGATTGAATCAGATGTATAGCCTGCTGTATGGGACAGTGCCCATCGTGCATGAAGTAGGAGGTCTGGCTGATTCCGTCGTGGATGCTCACGAAGAGAACCTGGAAAACGGGACTGCCAACGGCTTTTCTTTCTGGCATTTTGATGCCACGGTACTCTATCGACAGATGCGGCGGGCCATCGCCGCCTATCATGACAAACCACTCTGGAATCAGCTGATTCAGAACGGCATGACAAAAGACTGGTCCTGGAAACAGAGCGCTCAAAACTACCTGTCCGTCTATCAGCGGGCCAGCAGTTATCGAAATAAGAGCAGCGAGTCAGTGTCTGCCACTCATTAACAGGCAGAGAGTCAATTAATTCTTCAATCCCATTATTTTCTTCTGTCCCCTAGTGATGACGGGAATCGATGTCAGAGATCAGAACCGACCCGCTTACCGGCTTTACTACCATCTTCGCGCCGGAACGAGCTCGACGGCCCATCAAAATATTAGAAGATGCCAGTCAGTACGTCGCCACGCAGGAACAGATCGATTCCGATCCGTTTGCGGAAGGGAAAGAAGCCGAGACAACACCCGAACTGTTTGCGATCCGATCGTCGGCTACAACAGCAAATCAGCCAGGTTGGAATGTGCGTGTGGTGGCCAATAAGTATCCTGCGCTGTCTCCGGTTTCTGGTTCAGATCATTACGGGGTACATGAAGTCATCGTCGAGTGCCCTGAGTTTGAGACCCGCGTATCGCGTCTCAACCAGAGACAGTTTCAATATATTTTTCAAGCATACCGACAGCGCGTCGCCGCCCATCGCGATGATCCCCACACCCACTACGCGCTCATTTTTAAAAATCAGGGGATTCTGGGTGGCGCCTCACTGGGACACGTGCACTCGCAACTCCTCGTCAGTCATCTGATCCCACAGGCGCTCCAGCAGGAATTACAGGCGGCTCGCACGCATCAGTCAGAGCAGGGCTGTTCCTTATTCAAAACTTTCACCCGGGACTCGACGGACGGATTTTCGGGACGGGTGATGTCCACGGAATATTTCGACATCATCTGTCCTTATGCCAGTCGCTTTGCCTATGAAACCTGGGTCATTCCCCGTTCCCTGAAAACACATTTCGACCACTCCAGCGATCAGGAACTCGATGATCTGTCCTGTATCACTCGTCGTCTGTTATGTAGTCTGGAGTCGCTGCTCGGACGTCACGATCTCAATTATGTGATTCAGATGCCCCCTTATGAGACCAGTGAACAGGACGGCTATGCCTGGAGCCTGAGGATCTATCCACGGCTGGCCCATCTGGCTGGATTCGAAATCGCCTCCAATGCCTTCATCAACCCGGTTTATCCCGAGCAGGCCATTGAGCAATTGAGACGGCAACTGAGTCCCTGAACGTTTTTTACCGTCTTACGAATCCAATCAGCTGTTGGTTGAGCTACAGGGATATCACTCAGGAAAATAGAGAGTTGAGTTTCACGTTATGAATTGTCCCGGTCAATCAAACTGGAGAAAGCTTACCTGCTTTAACAATTGACCTTCCTCCAGCGGTATTTCAAGATCGTTCGTGTCGATTTTAAGGGGACTTGGATTTTATTATCCGGAAAAGTCCTCTATGATTACAAAAAGATTGGCTTTAAGATAAGCCAGAATCGTTTCAAGTCCTGTTGGCACATCGCTTAACGCAGGCAGCGAAGCGACCCGCCACGTATTTGATACCGTTCAGTTTTACAGCGTAATCGAAAGTTCTGTGTTTACACGGATGAAAGGATGCGGCCCATGGGCTGTCGACTTCGGCTTGTTTTGGTCATTCACAACCATCAGCCCGTTGGGAATTTTGAAGGCGTTTTTGAAGAATCCTATCAAAACAGCTATCAACCATTTCTCGACGGCTTATCAGAATACCCGGATATCCCGTTTTCTCTGCATACCTCAGGCAGCCTGATGGAATGGCTCGTCGACGCGCATCCGGAGTACATTGATCGCGTTCGCGGCCTGGCGGAATCCGGGCAGGTCGAGATCCTGGGAGGGCCTTTTTACGAGCCGATTCTGGCAGGCATTCCCCGTTGTGACCGCATCGGACAGATTACCGCCTATTCCGACTATCTGAAAAAACTGTTTGGCACCCCGGTCCGCGGAATGTGGGTGCCTGAACGGGTCTGGGAACAATCGTTTGTTTCTGATCTGGTCGATGCTGGCATGGAATTCACCCTGCTGGACGATTCCCACTTCAGTGCCGCCGGCGTTCGCGCAGAAAAAATGCATGGCTACTATCTCTCAGAAGACGAAGGTCGACTGCTCAAGATTTTCCCGGATAATGAAACGCTCCGCTACCAGATTCCCTTTACCGATCCCGTACAAACAATTCATTACCTGAAAGAGATTGCCGACCATCATCCGCATTCAGTCGTTGTCTTTGGTGATGACGGCGAAAAGTTTGGCGCCTGGCCGGGCACCTTCGACCATGTTTACCGCGATGGCTGGCTGAAAAAGTTCCTGGACCTCCTGCGCCAGAACAGTGACTGGTTAAAAGTAACGACCCTTTCTGAATCAGTCGATACGGTCTCCCCGCTGGGCAGCTGCTATCTGCCTGACGCCAGTTATCGTGAAATGAATGAGTGGGCGCTCTCTTCAGAACGACAGCTGGAGCTGGCCGAACTCAAAGAAAAATTTGCAGAGACCGAAGGCTTTGATCGGCTCAAACCTTATTTGCGAGGCGGGTTCTGGCGGAACTTCCGTGTGAAATATGCCGAGCTGAATGAAATGTATACCCGGATGTTACAGGTCAGTAACCGTCTGCAGAGCCTGGAAGAGACCGGCGTCGATGCAGAAGACCTGCCCACGCTGCACGAAGCCCGCACCGAGCTATACCGCGCGCAATGCAACTGCCCTTACTGGCATGGTGCCTTCGGTGGCCTGTATCTGCCTCATCTGCGGAATGCGATTTACAAACATCTGATTTCCGCGGACACGCTGCTGGAGAAAATTACGCACCGTGATGCCAGCTGGCTGGAAGTGGAAGTGGCTGACTTTAATCTGGATGCCCGAAAAGAAGTCAGACTGGCCAGTAATCGACTGGTAGCTTATCTCGCTCCAGCGCAAGGCGGACATCTGTATGAACTGGATGTGCGGGGCGCGAAACATAATTTACTGGCGACCCTCGATCGACGTCCTGAGCCCTATCACGATATCATTCGCCAGGCGGCCATCGAACAGAAAGAAGGTGCAGAGAACGGAGAGGATATCGGCAAAATTCATAATGCCGTCCGTTTCAAACAACCCGGCCTTGAGAAAAAACTGCAGTACGATCATACCCCCCGCAAATCACTGGTGGATCACTTCTTCCAGCCGGGCGTCGATCTGGAAACGGTCATTCAGGGCGGCGGAGAAGTCGGCGATTTTGTGCATGGCGTTTATCTCAGCTCGCTCAAGCGAACCGATGAAGACTGCGAAGTGCGTATGATTCGCAAAGGGTATGTTGGTCCTTACGAAATTGAACTCACCAAAACGGTTTGCCTGACGAAGAACGCCTCGGGTTCGCTGGAAATTCATTACGAACTCTCACATCTGCCCGCTGAAGTTCCACTGAATTTTGGCGTCGAGTTTAACTTTGCCGGTATGGCCGCCGGTGCCAGTGACCGCTACTACTACAATCATCTGGGTAAACAACTGGGGCAGCTCGAATCAAAACTGGATCTGGAAAAAACCGATCGCATCGGACTCGTCGATGAATGGCTCGGACTGGATGCGGCCCTGGATCTTTCCTCACCAGCCAGTATCTGGACGTTTCCGATTGAAACCATCAGCCAGTCGGAAGGCGGGTACGAACTCGTGCATCAGAGCTCGGTCGTGATCCCACACTGGGAGTTCGTCGCTGACGAAAATGGACGCTGGTCCGTCACCATCACACTTTCGATGGATACCTCGGTAGCCCAGGCTAAAGCCCTGAGTGAAGCAGCCGCTTCCGGAGCATAAGCCTGGACTGAGAGGTGTTTTGGTGAAGTTCATGAAAAGAGTTCGTTGATGACTTTCCCGCCATCGACGATTTTCATCGGGCGTCCCAGCGGACTCATGTTCTCTTTTCGAGGCTCGACCTGCAATGACTGACAGATCGAACAGAATAGATCGGTGACCGCCACCGGTCGATCCTGGACGGCGGAACCGTCTTTGGTCGAAGCGCCAATCACCTGGCCTCCTTTGACGCCACCACCGGCTAAAGCGGCTGAGAAGACGCGTGGATAATGGTCGCGACCGCCGCGGGCATTAATCTTCGGGGTTCTGCCGAATTCACCCATCCAGACCACCAGAGTCTTGTCCAGCATACCACGCTGTTTCAGATCTGAAATCAGCGCCGCCATCCCGGCATCAACTTCCTGGGAGCGGGGAGAAATAGTCTCTGAGATATCAGCGTGATTATCCCAGCCATTGGATCGGACTTCGATAAATGTCGAACCTGCTTCTACCAGTCGCCGCGCCAGCAGGCAGCCTTTCCCGAAGTTGTTTTCGCCGTACTCGCGACGCAGTTCTACTGGTTCCTGGTTCAGATCAAATACCCTGGTCTGAGGACTTAATACCAGTGAAGAAGCTTTGTTATAAATCTTGTTGTGATTTTTTACGACCACTTCACCTCCACGGCTGGCAAATTCCGTATCCAGGCGTCCTAATAGTCCCAGACGTTTCTGATAGCGTTTGTCTGTCACAGTGGCTGCGACATTGTCGGGGATGTTTCCCGGGTTGTTAATGTTAAACGGTTCGTAGTCCACGCCCAGAAAACCGGCCCCTTCCGTTGCACCGACAGAGACGATCGAGGGAATCTCCAGTTCGCGGTCGCCGATTTCACGGGTAATGTTTGAACCCAGGCTGGGATGTTTTACACTTCCGGAAGGTACATAGCCAGTATGCATCTGGTAAGTGGCGCGCTGGTGGTTCCCTTCCTTATTGGTCATGGAACGAATCAGCGCGATATCCTGCATGACCTTCGCGGTGTTTTTCCAGTCTTCAGCAATCTCAATTCCGGAAACGGTAGTTTTGATCGCCTGTTTGTCACCGGCACTCGATGTGTTGGGCTTCGGGTCAAACGTTTCAAACTGACTGGGGCCACCAGACATCCATAACAGGATCATCGAACGACCCTGTTTGCGAAGTTCTTCTGCGGACACGCTCATCAGATCGTGAAAACTCAGTGTGCCGGCTGCCAACGCTCCCAGCGAAACGTTGCGGATAAAGCTGCGACGTGAAAAACCGCCTCGGACTGAATGAACCTGCTGGTGGTGATAAAGACTCATAACAAACTCCTCGTACTGAGGGGGAATAGATTGGAAAATGAACTGGTCACAAAAAGTCTGATGAGAATCGTTCAGCGTTTGGTAATGAACTCACTGGAATTCAACAGACTCCACATCAGATCTTCGAGCGCATCATTCCGATTGCCTGCTTCCTGGATGTAGTCCTGACAGATCTTCAATTCTGCTTTGGTAGGCACTCGTGAAAGTGTCAGCAGATACAGTTCCTGAATGGCATCGTTGTCATCTTTAAAGTCTCTGGCGATCTGTGCCAGTTTGGTATTCCGGTCGGTCCCCAGCATTTCATTTAAGGTTTTTGAATTCATCATGAACAACGCCTGGGGAACATCACCGGTGATCTCGTCCTGCGAAGTTGAAGGGTCATAAGTAAACAGTGTGCTGAACTGCCCGCGGGCGGTTCGGCTTCCCTGATAGCGTCGACTGCCAACGTTGCGATTGGCCTGTAGATCATCCACACCGAACACCTGTGTGATTGCTGTGAAAATCTGATCGCCTCGCAACCGCGTGGGAGATTGTGATGCGAACGGTGTATGCTGCTGCTCGGTTTTCTTCTGCATTTCACGCTGGTATGCCCGTGTATTGGTAATTGTCTTGCAGAGCCATTTCAGATCGTAGCCACTGGCGGTGAAACCTTCCGATAACGCATCCAGAACTTCAGGGTAGACGGCACTGCGTTCCGGTCCAATATCATCAATAGGTGTGTAGAATCCTTCCCCCAGCATTTCTGCCCAGAGCCGGTTCACAATGGCCCGGGAGAACCAGACGTTGGAAGGCGTCGTTAAAAACTTCGACAGTGTTTCACGCCGTTCGATGTCATCCAGTCCTTCCGGCGCTTTCGTGCCGACAAACAGTACCGGTTGAATTACTTTACCGATCGAAGTCGGGTCGTTTAAATCGGGCATATGATATTCAGTCGTGAATCGCCGCATGTTATCGGGAGCAGGGATGCTTTTGATTTCTTCTGCTGTCAGCGCCTTGTCACCATCTTTATCCGCACGGGCTACCATTTGTTCAAAGCCACGTGCCATGCGGGTGCGCTGGACTTCCTGTTCGGTCAGCTTTCCGTCACGGTTCCTGTCGTACAAGCGGAACAGCATGGTCGGATCCTGAAGCATCTTCATGCGTTGAGCATACTGATTTTCGTTCGTACCCCGATCCATAGAAACGACTTCAAAAGTCCGCGGCGTCGCATCGCGTACCGGGCGGACCCGCACACGAGGGAAAAATGCTGCCAGCTCGTGGAAGCTGTTACGTTTCCATTTGTCTGTCGGATGGTCGTGACAGTTCGCACATTGAATCTGAATTCCCAGGAAGATACGCGATGTTTCCGCAGCCAGTTCAGCCGGATCACCCTGATGGGCAAAGATTAAAGCGGTGTTTCCGTTTTCACGAACATCGCCGGTGGCGGTCAGCAGGTCGGTTGTAATCTGATCCCAGCTTTTATTCTGATTGAGTTGAGTGATCATCCACTCTTCAAATTCATTCTGATTGATCCGCGCCCGGGCATCAGTGGCCCGCAGGTAGATGACATCCCGCCAGTAGCGTGCCCAGTTAACACCGTACTCTTCTGACTTCAACAGTTCGTCGATTACTGCCTGCCTTTTGCCTGTGTTCGCATCCAGACCGAACAGAATGACTTCCGAAGTACCAGGCTTGCGACCCACCAGGTCAAATGTCACGCGACGGAGAAAGTCTTCATCATTCGCCAGAGCCGTCGGTGTGATATTCGCCTTTTTGAGTTCCGCTTCCAGCAGTTGATCGATCTTCTCTGCCATGGAAACGGCATCCACTCTCTGCCGATTGTCTGTTTGAGCAGCACTCTTTGTTGCTGCGAATGCCGAAGACTGGCATAATGGGACGGATAATGTCACTAGATAAAAGCAGGCAAATTGAATCGTTCGTTTCCGGGGAAAACTCATCATGGCGTTTGACCTGTTAAAATAGTCAGGGAAATGGTTCCTGTGTTCGATCAGGAGTCAGAGAGACTCAAAAGCTGCTGATCTCCAGAATGCATCCTGTTTTACAACCATTTCATCCGGGCCGAGCGATTGGAAACGATTCGACCGGGTGACATGACTGCAATCCTTGATACTGGCTATTAAACCCTTCTTAACTTTGAATGTGTCGAAAAAAAGGTGATTTTCGTAAATTAATTTAATCTGAACTAAAAGCCGGACTGGTTGAATAATGGAACTGAGCGCTTGGGTCATTATTGTTATTTTATCCGGGGTAGCCATCGTCATTGGTGGTGTCCTGTTTTTCCGTCTGCATGCCTTTCTGGCATTGCTGGCAGGTGCCATTTGTGTAGGCGTGCTGACGCCCGTGCAACAGATTGAAGAGACGGCACTTAGGAAAAGCAGTTTCAAAATCCTGGAGGTGAGTGAAGACAATCGCAGTCTTGTCATCCAGATCGACAAAAAAGGCAG
Organism: Gimesia algae; assembly: GCF_007746795.1. NCBI lineage: Bacteria > Pseudomonadati > Planctomycetota > Planctomycetia > Planctomycetales > Planctomycetaceae > Gimesia > Gimesia algae. The sequence continues at coordinate 5,689,860 of NZ_CP036343.1, read as the reverse complement.
TCTGCAGCCCGGCATGATGCTGTTGATTATGGGGACTGAACAACCCCGCTTCCCATTGATTCCCATTGCCCAGACGGAAGTCCAGCGGGTCACCGCCCGGTTTTCTCAGGACAACAAACGCATCATCATTGCCGAGCTGAGTGTCCGCGATGACAGTGCCAGCCGTCCGATCCGCCTGGACGACTTTGCGATCACACCCACACATTACAATGCTGCGATCGCGGAAGGCGAAAAATCAGTCGGTGAACGTGTTGCTGCCGGCTTCGGTTCCACCTGTGCCAAGATCGGCATTCTGATTGCACTCGCCGCCATCATCGGCATGTGTCTGCTGGAAAGTGGTGCCGCCGAACGCATTGTCCGCTCGGCGATTCAGTTTGTCGGCGAGAAGCTGGCGCCTATTGCCTTCATGGCCAGTGGCTTTCTACTGGCCATTCCCGTCTTTTTTGATACGGTCTTCTACCTGCTCATCCCCCTGGGTAAAGCGATGCGGATCCGTACCGGTAAGAACTATCTGTTGTATGTCCTCGCGATTGTCACCGGAGGCACGATGGCCCATTCCCTGGTCCCGCCGACTCCCGGTCCATTGTTTGTCGCCGAACAGTTGAATGTTGATATCGCCACGATGATGATGGGCGGCCTGATTGTGGGTAGTATCGCCGCTCTATTTGGACTCGGTTATGCCACGTTGATTAATAAACACTGTGAACTCCCCTTTCGTGACTCAGCCGATGTGACAAAAGAGGATCTGCAGAAACTCGCATCGAAAAAAATAGAAGACCTGCCGCCACTCTGGTTGTCGCTGCTACCAATTCTGCTCCCTGTTGTCCTCATCGCCGGTTCCACGCTGTTAAAATTTAAAACGATCAGCAGCCAGCTTTCGGAGCAGATGCAAACCCTGATCACCACACTGGGGAACAAAAACATCGCGTTGGGTATCGCGACGGTCATTGCGCTCTGGACACTCATTCGCCAGAAAAAATCCTCAATGGGAGCGCTGTCTGAATCGATCCAGACCTCTCTGTATACGGGGGGTGTGATCATCCTGATTACGGCAGCTGGCGGCGCGTTTGGCAGTGTCCTGCAACAGACAGGCGTGAGTTTCCTCATTGAATCTCTGCCGCAGGTCTCTCCGCTGATGCTGGTCACCCTGGCGTTTCTGATTACCACCGCCATCCGCACTGCACAGGGCTCATCGACAGTCGCCATGATCACCACCGTCGGCATTCTGGGGGGCATTGCCGAGTCCACGACACTCGGCTTTCATCCGGTCTACCTGGCGCTCGCTATCGGCTGTGGCTCCAAGCCGATCTCCTGGATGAATGACAGCGGCTTCTGGGTCATCGGAAAAATGAGCGGCATGACCGAAGGCGAAACCCTGAAATTTATCAGCCCCATGACCGCTCTGATGGGCATTGTTGGCTTTATCGTCGTCCTGCTGGGAGTTCAGTTTTTCCCGATGGCTTAGTGTGTTTGAAAGGTTTTGTGATTTATGAAACGGATTCACGCTGGAAATGCAATGAAGTTAATCACTCTTGCACTGATAATCGGCTTGAACAGTGAAGCCATAGCAGAGCCTGTTGACATCGGTTCCCGGCGGGAACTGTTTGTGGATCGGCTATTGATTGACCAGTTGGACGGCGTGACTCTCAAACTGCATCATCCCGTCAAAGCACCTCGCCCTCAGTCTCCACTCCCCATACGGCACATGATGACAGTCATTAAAAAAGGAGACCAGTTCCAGGCCTGGTGGCGGGGATCCGATCCGGCTTATCAAGGGGATAAACATACGGGGCACCCGGGGGAAACCGTGCATTACGCCGTCAGTCAGGACGGTCACGAATGGGAGTTTCCGGAACTGGGCCTGCATGAAGTCGCAGGCACTCGTGAAAATAATGTGATCCTCGCCAAACAGCCTCCTTTTCTGACCAACTTCACACCGTTTCTCGACACGCGTACCGGCGTGAAACCTGCGGAGCGATATAAAGCGTTGGCGGGTTATCCCGGGCCGGGAGATAAGCGGGGGCTGAAAGAGCAGGGGCGGGGACTGTTCGCGTTTGTCTCTCCTGATGGAATTCACTGGACGAAGCAGGGAGAAGTGATTCCCTATCAACCCGAGTGGCGGCACGCCTTTGATTCGGCCAATGTCGCGTTCTGGTCTGAAGCGGAGCAGAAATATGTCTGCTACTTCCGTACCTGGACTGATCCCGATCGTTTACGCAGCATCAGTCGCACGACGAGCCCTGACTTTCAGCACTGGAGTCAACCGGTCGCTCTGAACCCGAATCGACCGGGCGAGCACCTTTATACGAACCAGACACATCCTTACTTCCGCGCACCGCATATTTATATTGCACTACCGACGCGTTTTGTTCCCGGTCGCGGGGATGCACCTGAGTACGATCAACAGGACGTCAACGCGACCGATATCCTGTTTATGACGACACGCGCCGGCTCCTCAAAATACGACCGGCTCTTCACGCACGCATTCATCAGGCCGGGCCTTGATCCACGGCAGTGGAAGAATCGTGCCAATTACGTGGCGTTAAATGTCTTGCCCACCGGACCCGCAGAAATGTCAATCTATCATCGCAGCGGCGATCGTTACGTGCTGCGAACCGATGGTTTTGTCTCAGTGAATGCCGGTTCAGAACCGGGCAGTCTGTTGACGAAGCCACTTATGTTTTCAGGTAGTCAGCTCAAATTGAACTTCAGTGCCAGTGCTACGGGCAGCCTGAGGGTAGAAATTCAGAAAGCGGATGGCAGCCCGATTCCCGGCTTCACGATACAGGACTGCCAACCTGTGATGGGAGACAAAATTGACGGCGTCGTACGCTGGAAAAATAACCCTGATCTAACTGCACTCGCCGGTCAGCCGGTTCGCCTGAAATTCCAATTAGTCGAGTGTGATCTGTACTCGTTCCAGTTTGACCGATAAGATGGATCGATGAATTGCACAACTCTGATAAATGATAAAGTGAAATCACATGACAGACGCACCGGAATCAGATCCGCAGCAGCCAGATCCACAGGCGGTGAAAACCGCAGTCTCTCCCTGGAAATTAACCAGCTGGGTTTGTTGTATCGTCATTATTGGCAGCGTCCTGTCTTGTGTGATTATCGCTGCGATGCAGAGTGAAGGCTTGAAAGAGGTCAAAGTCACGGCCCTTGATGCCGCCGCGGAACCCCGCGATCATGACATTCCACTGATCAAACAGAAAGAAGCACTGCCCGATTATGAGCTGCTGATTATCACCCAGGAACTGATTGGCTACAAACTGGGAGCCAAACCTGATACTTCTGCCACTGAAGGCCTGGTCTGGAGGCTCAAAAAACCGATTAACATCGATGATATTGTCGGCATCCGATTGCAGGATCAGGATAAACTGATTTCCGATGCACTGGTAGAAGTTCCCTTCAGTCGGGACCCGGTCACCGCCGGTAATTATCGGTTCGAGTTTCAAACCGTGCATTCTACTCAGCTGGGTGTGGAATCCTTTTTTCGCACTCCCATTGGTATTTCTATCGTCTGTGCATTCGTAATTGCCATCCTTCTGATGTTGTTCGCTTATTTTATTGTGTAACACATTCTTCGCGATTCAAAATGAAGTGCTTGCTCAAGCAGGACAGGAGATGTAATGGAAGGCTTTACCTGGATATTTGGGTTAATGGGGTTTTCACTGGGGGTGGGCGCTCTGGCGGAAGCTAATCGACTCTCCACTCTGGTGAAAGCCCTGGAAACACGGATTGCAGTGCTGGAAGAAAATACAGAATCTTAAAAGGAATCTTAGGGGAAGTCTAAGTGAGAGTTTGATTAATGCAGAACTGAATACTCAACTCAGCCCCAGCATCAATCCGCCGAAGCCCACTTTAGCAACAAGGCTGAATTTGATGATCCCTGCCAGGGAATTAAAGTAAAGAGGACGAGATTAAATTTCGGCGTAATTCTGCGCGATTCCGGAGGCAATGTGGTGGTTGACATGAATGCGAATTCTTGCGCTTTCAGTGGTTTTTAGAAGTGAAAAAGTTGTTACCGGGCACGATCATAACAGCTTGACAACCGAATCAAAGCGCCTGTTTGAAAACAGGGTGGTAAATCTGTCTGCCATCTCATGATTTCCTACTTGCTTAACTGATTGTGTCTTGCCAGTATATCTTTCAAGGAAGAAGGACTTCATTCCGGTCCGATCTGATTCCCATCGGGTCATGAAAGATCACAATTATCATTTACATCGTGTGGATTACGTTATTTTATGGATCAATATGCTCGAACGTCACGTTTTTTCAATCTGCTGTCTGCTGTTCTGGCATTTATGCTGTGGGGAGGTTGGGCCTATCACATCAATTCACAGGCTTTGGCAGAGTCAGGGCTCGTTTCAGGGCTGACACAGGGGACCGCCAGTTTCATGATCACCCTGTTCATGGTACACGCCGTCACATTACTGTTTCACCGGTTTCATCATCCATTTACGAAGGTGCTGTTGCCTGCCGTGGTCGTCGTCTGTTGTACCAGTCTGTTTCTTTATACCGTTCACTTAGTGATGGGCACGCCCCGCATCCTGGCGACAATTTTACCTGCCTTAACGGTTGCCTTTTCTTTCTGCCTGTTTACGTCGTTTAAATTACTCCGAATTCATCAGCAGAGAAGCAGTCAATATGAATGAACCCAGCGCACGGCGTCCGCTTAAAGTCCGCGATGTCAAACTGGTCAATACATTCGCCCGTTATCTGAGCGGCAAAAATATCACGCCGAATCAGATTTCGGTGACCAGTGTTTTTTTTGCTCTGCTGGCAGCAGCCTGTTTTCTGCTGTTTGCGCACTATGCTTACTGGTGGCTGTTGATCCTGGCGGGGCTGATGATTCAGTGTCGTCTGCTGTGCAACCTGTTTGATGGCATGGTCGCCGTCGAAGGGGGCAAAAGTACAAAGTCCGGCGAATTATTTAATGATATCCCCGATCGCATTGCCGACCCGCTGATTCTGGTTTCCGCCGGCTATGCCATTCACATTGTCAGCTATGGGGGCGAACTCGGCTGGTGTGCGGGTCTGCTCGCCGTGATGACGGCTTACATTCGCACCTTGAATGCCAGTATCGGGGCTCCCGTTGATTTCAAAGGACCAATGGCCAAGCAGCATCGCATGGCAGTCCTCACGATTGCCTGTGTGATCACCGCGCTGGAAGTGGTTTTCCAACAGACAGACTATACGTTGTTGATCGCTTTGATTGTCATCATCGCTGGCTGCGTCATCACCTGCATTCGCCGCACTGTTTCCGCCTACCGGTTCCTGGAAGCCTGAAAATGTTCAATATCCCGCCTCACTCCTTTAACGTCATGCTGGTGGTTCTGGGGCTAGGGACACATTCTGATTCTGTTTCCCGAAGGGAGCCGCGGGAATCCGGAAGAACTCAGTGAAATCAAACGCGGCATCTATCATATCGTACACGATCGCTCTGATACCAGAGTGACACCGGTCATGATGCATGGTCTGGGGCGAGCTTTACCACGGGGAGAAGCCTTACTGGTTCCCTTCAACTGTGATGTGATTGTCGGGGAAGCATTGCCGGATGCCGAAAACGGGGAACAGCTGGTGAATGCGATTAAAGAAGCCTTTCTGGAACTGCAGAAGTATTGCATTACCTGCAGTCAGCCACGATCATGGATACAGGATCCCAAACCGGAACCATAAGCATATGATTTAACCCATGGAGTTCTGACTGATGAAGTTGTGTACTGCTCTGCTGTTGGCCTTACTGTTATTGTCTGACTTTCAATCGACAGTTCAGGCAGCAGAAAAAGATAAACGCCCCAATATCATTTTGATTATGTGCGATGACATGGGCTGGTCGGACATCGGCTGTTACGGCGGTGAAGTGCAGACACCCAACCTGGATCGCATGGCGAAAGAGGGGCTGCGATTTACCCAGTTCTATAACAATGCTGTCTGCTGGACGACGCGTGCTTCACTGGTGACCGGCCTGTATCCCCGCTATCCCCGACCGCATCTGAACCGCAACATGGTGACGATCGGCGAAGTTCTGCAGCAGGCGGGCTACCAGACGGCACTCAGCGGAAAATGGCATCTGGGGCGAACCGAATCGACTCACCCTGTTTATCGTGGGTTCCAGGATTTTTATGGCCTGCTGGATGGCTGCTGTAATTTTTTTGATCCCTACTATCGCGACCCGAAATTCAAACGGGGGATCACAGGAGACGGTTCCCGCTTCTTCGCTGAAAACACCACGCGCATCACCGAGTTCCCCGAAAACTTTTACACAACCGATGCCTTTACTGATCACGCGATTCAGGAAATCAAAACCTATTCCGAGACTGACAAACCTTTCTTCCTGCATCTCTGCTACACCGCCCCGCATTATCCCCTGCATGCGAAGCCGAAAGATATTGCAAAATATAAGGGACGTTATGCAGCCGGCTGGGAAACATTACGCAATGAACGTTATCAGCGACAGTCAAAAATGGGGCTCGTCGATCCCAGCTGGAAACTGCCGGCCCGCGACCCGGAATCAGCCGACTGGGAACAGGACAAGTATCCGCGCGACTGGCAGGAACGACGCATGGAAGTCTACGCAGCGATGATTGATTGTATGGATCAGAATATCGGCCGCCTGATGGCGACATTGAAAGAGACCGGTGTGGACGACAATACGGTTGTCATGTTTCTCTCCGATAATGGACCCGATGCCAGCGAGCCCGGCGGAGCGAATCCAGAGCAGATTCCCGGTCTCAAAGAATATTATACCACCTGTGGTCCGAGCTGGGCCTTTCCGCAGAATACACCGTTTCGCCGCTTTAAGACGTGGATGCACGAAGGGGGCATTTCGACGCCGTTAATCGTGCGCTGGCCCGGCAAGATCCAGGCAGATTCCCTCACTCGTCAGCCGGCTCATATCATCGATGTCATGCCCACCTGTGTCGAACTGGCAGAAACCGAATACCCGACGACGTTTCAAGCTCACAAAATCCTCCCCGTCGATGGAAAAAGTATTGTGCCCATCCTTCGGGGAGAAACACGCAAGCCCCATGCTTCCCTGTTCTGGGAACTGAGAAATAATCAGGCTGTACGTCAGGGGAAATGGAAACTGGTAGCAGACCGTACCATCAATCGCTGGGAACTGTACGATCTGGAACAGGACCGTACCGAGACCAAGAATCTCGCATCGGAATACCCCGACCGTGTCGCGCAGATGAAAGCAGACTGGCTGCAGTGGGCCGAAAAAACCGGTGTTGCGCAGCAAAAACATCAACGGGGAAAACAGGTTCCCTGAAGCAGAACTTCAGGGGCAATGGTTTGCGCGTTTGAACCAAGCGAGTTCACTTTTTGCCTGTGTCCAGTTTTACTGTAGCGTCTCAGGGGCATTTGGATCGAGTATGATAGATCGAGAGACGCTATGGTTAAATGTGATGCTCTCTAGTGCTTTGTCAAGCTACAAATGGAGGGTTGGGGTGTGTTGTTCACGTGCTCCGTTGTCGCACTCTCTTGATATCGATCAACCCAAAATTTAAAAATGACACTCCACTAGTTTAGAAAGCCGAGCCAGCGTTTTTTCTGGTCGTCATTCAAAGGCTTTTCCGCCGGGACTTCTTCTTGCTCGCTGCGTTCCAGGTTCAGACCCAATTGTTTTTCTTTTTTACGAATCTGTTCTTCACGGCTCTGCAACATCGACTGAGTGCGTGACAGACGGGCGCGCTCAATGGAAATCTCTACCTCGGCCAGCCCCAGACTGTGTTCCAGATCGTGATGCAAGGTCTGTAACTGTTCCAATAGCTCAGCGGGGGCATTATTCAGTTGATCCCAGTTGACGGGGATGACGGCTGTTTCTGCTTCGCGCAAGCGTTTGATTAATGCGCTGATATACTGATCTCGTTCACGAATCGCTGCGACCAGTTGATCTGGTGAGGCCGACTCTTCATCAATTTCTGAAGGGGCTTCTGGAATCGGAGGTTTATAGCTTGCCAGCGTACGACCAACAGAATCAGCTGGCTCTGATTTCAATAGCAAGCTGGCGGGAGTTTCCGGTTTCACTTGTGGTTTCGGTTTGGGGGCATCCTTGCGTGCCAGATCCATGGAGACATCCACTCCCTGCCCTGACATCAGTTTCTGCTTCATGGCCTCCCAGCCGCTGACTGTCGAATCTGCATCGACTTCACCGGGATTCGTTTCCTCGGGTTCGGAAGCCTGAGATTCTTCTTCGACGGTTTCTGCTTCATGGACCTCTGATTCTTCGGTGCCGGGAACGGTTGGTGAAGAGAGGTAATCAACCAGGCTGGCAGGTTGGGGGGCAGCAGGGCTCTTTTCGAAACCAGCTTGTACTACCTGTTTGAGCTCGGCAATCTGCAGTTGAATTTGAGTCAGGGCTGATTCCGTCTCCATGCCCTGCCATTGTTCAAGCAGTGAATGCAGATCCTGTGTCAGTTTCTGTTGTTCTTCGATGACCTCAGGGGGAATTCCATTGGAAATGGTCATGCCACGATCAGCACCCGTGCGGTGTCTGCGGTCCAGTTGTTCGGCGACCTGTTCCAGGCGTTCCGTCAGGATAACGACCAACTGCTCTTTTTCTTCGAGTTCCGTCTGCAGTTCTAAAATTCGCTGCTGATCTGCCGCACTCAGCTCTTCTTTTTCACGCTGGGTGACTTTGAGTTGTTCCGCAAGTTCCGACAACCGTGCGGTAAGAGTGCTGACCAGCGTTTCTTTTTCCCGCAGTTCCGTTTCGAGTTCCTGCAGACGTTGCAGATCCGATTCCGTCAGTTCATGCTGGTTCTGCTGGCTGCGTTCTAGTTGTTCTGCCACCTGCGATAAGCGGTCCTTGAGCGCCGCAATCAACGCCTCTTCTTCCCGTCGAATCGATTCCAGTTCCTGAATCCGGTGGTTGTCCGCGGCTTTCAACTCGTGGCTGGTATGCTGACTGCGTTCCAGGCGTTCTGCGACTTGAGTCAGCTGTTCGGTGAGTCTCTCTACCAGCTCCTCTTTTTCCAGGAGTTCGGTTTCCAACTCCGCCATGTGCTGAATCTTTTCAGCATCCCATTGGGCGATCAATTGAGCTTCCTGTCTTTCGACCTCTGCTGCGATGCGCGTACGTTCCTCCTGACGATCAGATTCAGAGCCTTGTTCAGACAGTGAATCGATCTGCGGTGTCTGCGGATCAGGTTGAGGAGCGTCTTGACCGGCTTCCATCCATTCGTACCTGAGTCTGTTAACCTTTCACATGTTTTAAGCTAAAAATAAAGGACAGCTACGGTTAGCCTAGCTTATGTGAAAGCAGTCTCAGCGGGATACACGGCCTCGGTGATGCAGTTTTCCGACATCCTTCTGCGGGTGGTAGCGATTATTCATATACTGCAGGATTTACTACATTACTGGGCTGTTTGCCCACCAGAACATCTGCCACCTGACAAGCCGCCTGTTGTCGAAGTTCGTCCAGTGACTCTTTGGAAATAAAGGCAGCATGGGGTGTGGCAATGATCCGGTCATGCTGAAAAAACGGGTCAGACAGGTCAGGGGGTTCCGGGTCAAAGACATCCAGCGCCGCTCCCGAAATGTCCTCATTTTTCACCGCTGTTTTCAAAGCATCGAAATCAATCAATGCACCACGAGCCGTATTGACGATGATCGCATTCGACTTCATTTTCTGAAAAGCTGCCGCGTCAAACTGATGCTCTGTCGCGTCTGTCAATGGTGCATGGATCGAGATGACGTCGCTTTCTTCCAGCAGCTCCTCGAACGCAACCATGCGAGTGCCCGTCCCGTAATCGTTACCCGACGAGTTCGTAGCGATTACCTGCATGCCGAACGCCCGTGCCCGCTCAGCGACTGCCTGTCCTGTCAGACCGAATCCGAACAGGCCCAGAGTCAGCGTTCCCACCCGACGAGGCAGCGGGGCTGCGGAGAGATCATAAATCCCCTGTTTTGTCTGCTGGTTTAGAAAGGCGATGTTCCTCAAACTGGCCAGCATCAGGCCAATCGCATGGTCGGCTACTTCCGGAATGCAATAATCGGGCACATTCGTAACCGGGATCTTCAGTGAAGTGGCATGAGCGACATCAATGTTGTCCAGACCGATTCCCAGCCGCGCGATCGTTTTGCAGTCCGGGGCGGAATCGATGACTGCCTGAGTGACCTGGGCCCAGCAGGTGGCGATCGCATCGACGCCCGAGGCACATTCCACTAACGTTGCTTCATCGGCTCCCGGAGGGGCTTCTATGACTTCCGCATCAACGCGCGCCAGTTCCCGCTTTTCAACTTCACAGTCAGGCCACGCACGATCCGTAATTAACACACGATATTTCGCAGACACAAATCACTCCCTTTATTTTGTGAGAACGTTTCGAGGATTCTGTTTATTCAGCATCTTATTTTTAAGTTCTGTTTACAAGTCTGACTTTCTGCAATTCTATACGGAACTCATGATTACCAGAACTCAAGAGTCAGATTGATCACAGCAGGATCAGTCCTGCGACAGCAAGAGGTAGAAATCTTATCATTCCGTGTATGAAATCGTCACTCTAAAGTGATAAAATGAAACCACTTAACTCAAATTCCCTGTTTAGTATGTTGAATGGCCTTGCATTTGCTTCTTATGGAGAGAGAGCTTGACACATTTGGGGTTAAGTGACATGATTCAAGAGAAGTTCATTGGATTCAAAGGTTTTTCATGTATTTACATCTGACAGTAATTTTGATGCTGATATCGATGCTGTCCCACACAGTACTGGGATGTGGCTGGCATCATGCGCACGACTGTCGTGTAAGCGAACAGGACACCTGTCAGACCATGAATCTCTGTCAGCATGAGTCCGGCCACGCGGAGCATGGGCACAAGCATTCGCATGCCCAGTCAGATCAATGTTCTCAAGAGCCCGATCAGCAGGATCCGGTTCACCAGGATTCGGATCCCTGCCAGGAAGGTCGATGTTCCTATCTGGTGGTGACTTCTGTCAAAGTGCATGAAGAATCTCCCCAACTCATCAGTTTGATGCCGCTCTGGGATGATTTATTCTCTGCCCGCGAAAAACAGTACGTCGATCGTATGCCGTTTTTCAGTACCGCTGCGGTCTTTCTGTCGCCGGGCGTGCGCGCGCAGTCACTGACCACAGTCTGGTTGATCTAGAGACCCCTCTTCTCTGATTGTCTCTCCGATTCTGCGCTGAGTTCCGGATTCTTAAGTTCCGTAATGTCTTCCTTCTGCAGATCGGATACCTCACGATTAACCTTATGCACACTTCGGGAAAATTATGCGCAACCCGATTCGAGGCCTGTGATGAATCATTCAAAACTGAATCAAAACTGGAAAATGTTACTGTCAATTGTGGTCCTGAGCATTGTGGGATTTCTGCTCTGGGGAACCCGGCAGCAGTGGATGCCTGCACTGAAAAGTTATGTGAATAACAGCGGGCAGACGCAGTCGGATCAGACAGCGGCCGCTGGTGCGGATTCCGAAGAGGATCATCACGATCACGACCATGCGGGGCATGATGAGACCAGTTCGCTGGAGCTCTCACCCCAGGCACGAAAGAACGTCGGCTTGACAGCTGATAAAGTAGTTCCCGTGAAGCTGAAATCGTTTACCCGTACGATTACGATCCCCGCCCTGGTGGTCGAGCGTCCCGGCAAAACTCGAATCAGGGTGGTGGCACCGATGACGGGCATTGTCACGAATGTGAATGTCACCGGAGGGGAAGCGGTTCAGCCTGGACGCGCCCTGTTCAAAATTCGGCTTACTCATGAGGATCTGGTGCAGGCTCAGACTGCTTATCTGAAAACGCTGGGGGAACTTGATGTGGAACTCAAGGAAATTGCCCGGATTCAGGTAATTACCGATAAAGGGGTCATTGCCGGCAAAGTACTGCTGGAACGCGAATACGCCAAAGAAAAGCTGGAAGCCATTCTGAAAGCCCAGCGGGAGGCGCTCCTGTTGCATGGCTTCACTGATACTCAAGTGGATCAGATCAAAAAAACTCGACGTTTGATCAAAGAGCATCTGGTTTATGCGCCGCTCGTGCATGATCAATCCGGTGAAGTTTCGGCTCCGAATATGAAAATTCAACGTATCTCTGCCCCTGCTCCCGCGACCCTTGATCAGCGGGTCAATTCTCAACGATCTCTGCTGGTCGTTCAGTCGTTAGATGTCAATAAGGGAGATTTCGTGCAGGCCGGAGACACGCTCTGCGTGCTGGCAGATTACAGTAACCTGTATATTAAAGGTCAGGCCTTTGAGCAGGAAACTGACGAAATTACACGCTGCCTGGAAAACCAGTGGGCCGTCGAAGCGATCCAGGAAGAAAATAACAAAACGAAAAAGCTGATCAAAGATCTGAAAATCGATTATCTCAATAATCAGATTGAGACCGAATCCAGAACATTTTCTGTATTTGTGAATCTGCCAAATCAAATTGAACACGATACGTTTCGCAAAGACGGAGACCGCTATATTACCTGGCGGTTTAAGATCGGACAGCGAATGCAGTTACTTATTCCGGTGGAGACCTGGCAGAAGCAGATCGTACTGCCCGTGGAAGCGGTGGCCAGTGAAGGGGCAGAGCATTTTGTCTTTCAGGAAAATGGAGATCATTTCGACCGACGGCCCGTACATGTTCTGTATCAGGATCAACTCTGGGCGGTGATCGAAAATGATGGATCAATCTTTCCTGGCGACAAAATTGCATTAGCGGGAGCGCATCAGTTGCAGATGGCTTTGAAAAACAAGGCTGGGGGCGCCGTCGATCCCCATGCGGGACACAGTCACTGATTTGTTTTCCAGTCCTCGACTGTTGAGGTTTCTTACGCTCTCTGTCACTACCCGGAACAACTACCATGTTAAATGCGATTATTCGATTTGCTCTTAAACAACGCCATCTCACACTGGCGTTCTCACTGTTTCTGATCGGCTTCGGCAGCTGGCAGGCTCTGAATATGGGCATTGATGTATTTCCGAATCTCAACCGTCCCCGGGTTGTAGTGATGACCGAAGCGCCGGGCATGGCGCCGGAAGAAGTCGAATCACTGATCACCTTTCCGCTGGAGACGACCTTAAATGGCGCGACGGGCGTGCAGGCGGTTCGCAGCTCCTCAGGGGTTGGCATTTCGATTATCTATGTGGAGTTTGAGTGGGGCACCAACATCTATAATGACCGACAGGTCGTCAACGAACGACTGCAACTGGTCACCGAACAACTGCCCGATGGCGTCAAGCCGCAGCTCGCACCGATTTCCTCGATCATGGGGCAGATCATGATGCTCGGCATGTGGAGTGAGGGTGATAAAACCTCCCCACTCGAAGTCCGCACACTGGCGGACTGGGTCGTTCGTCAACGCCTGCTGACCATCCCCGGCGTATCCCAGGTCTTTACCATGGGCGGCGGTCGCAAACAGTTTCAGGTACTGGTGGACCCGCAATCTCTGTTGAAGTATGGTCTCACATTGCATGAAGTGAGACTGGCGTGTGAACAGAGTAATGAAAATGCGACAGGCGGTTATCTGGACCAGCAGGGGCCGAATGAATTACTGGTGCGCGCGTTGGGACGGATTCAGACTCTGGAAGATCTCGAAAAGGTAGTCGTAGCAACCCGCAAAGGACGCCCGGTGATTCTCTCGCAGATCGCCAAAGTCATCGAAGGTGCTCAGGTCAAACGGGGGGACAGCTCCGCTTTCGTAAAACAGGATGATGGCACGTTTGCAGGCGGGTCTGCGGTGGTTCTTACCGTCAATAAGCAACCCAACGCCGATACCCGACGCGTGGCCAATGATGTGATCCAGGCTTTAAAAGATCTTGAGCCGTCCCTCCCTAAAGATATCCGCATTCAACCGGAACTCTATTCACAGAAATCATTCATTGACCGTTCAATTGAGAATGTGATCGATGCGCTAGTGGATGGCGGTATCCTGGTGGTCATCATTCTGTTTCTGTTCCTGATGAATTTCCGCACAACGTTTATCACGCTAACCGCGATTCCCCTCTCGATTGCAATTACTGCCATTGTTTTTGCGGTTTTCGGATTATCAATCAATACGATGACCTTAGGAGGGCTCGCCGTTGCGATCGGTGAACTCGTAGACGATGCGATTGTGGATGTCGAAAATATATTCCGTCGCCTGCAGGAAAACCGCTATGCAGAAAAACCCAAACACACACTGCTGGTCGTGTTCCAGGCGAGTTGTGAAATTCGGAATTCGATTGTCTTTGGAACTGCGATTGTGGTACTGGTCTTTCTGCCTCTGTTTGCATTATCAGGCATGGAAGGTCGTCTGTTTGCGCCGCTGGGTGTCGCCTACATCGTTTCGATTCTGTCGTCCCTGCTGGTTTCATTGACGCTGACCCCGGTCCTCTCCTACTGGCTGCTGGGGAAAAAATTCGGATCGCCGGTCAGTCCAGAAGAAAGGTTGAATTCAGAACAGCACGTTCACCTGGATGGCCCGCTCCTGCGGTTACTAAAATGGATTGCCGGGTATGTGATCAGCTTCAGTATTCGCTTTTCAGGACCAATGTTGATCGCGGGAACCACCGGTGTGTTTTTCGCAGGTGTCATTTTGCTACAACTCGATAGAGACTTTTTACCGCCGTTCAATGAAGGCGTTGCCCAGTTGAATGTAGTGCTGCCACCGGGAACTTCACTGAGAAAGTCCAATGAAATATCAGAAACCGTGATGGACCGGCTGAAGAACATCAAGGGGGTCGAAGCTTTTTCCCGCAGAACCGGACGGGCGGAACTGGATGAACACGCCGAAGGGGTGAATGTTTCAGAATATATCATTTCGTTTGATCCCGAATCGGAACGCAGCCGCGAACAGGTGCTCGACGACATCCGCACATCGATGGAGGCGATTCCTGGGATTGTGATTTCGGTGGAACAGCCTCTGGCACATCTGATTTCGCATATGATCTCCGGCGTGAAAGCCCAGGTCGGGATTAAAATCTATGGCGAAAGCCTTACCGTTTTACGTAATACTGCTAAAAAGATGGAAGCGGCGATGCAGAGTGTGCCCGGCGTCACAGACGTGCTGGTCGAACCACAGGTCGAAATCAAGCAACTGCAGATCAAGTTGAACCGGGACAAATTAAAATTGTACAGCTTAACGCCGGCTTATGTGAATGAATATGTGGAAACGGCCATGAACGGAGTGGTGGTTTCACAGGTATTGCAGGGGCAGCGTACCTTCGACTTGTTGATTCGCATGGATGAAAAGTACCGTGAGGATCTACAGGAGCTGAAACGCTTGTCGATAGATCTTCCAGGTGGAGGAACCACCCCGCTTTCTTCGGTTGCAGATATCATCACAAATGCATCGGGGCCGAACACAATCAATCGGGAAAAAGTACAGAAGCGGATCATTGTGCAGTGTAATGTCACGGGGCGTGGACTGGTCGATGTGGTGAATGAAATCCAGGCGAAACAGAAGCCGATTATTGAAGCGCTGCCCGCGGGCTATTTTGTAGAGTATAGTGGTCAGTTTGAGAGTCAGCAGTCAGCATCGCGGATGATTTCCGCATTGTTTCTGGTCTCAATGCTGGGTGTTTTCCTGGTACTGTTCACCATGTTCCGTTCCGCGAACTTTTCATTGCAGGTGATGGCCGCATTGCCGATGGCTTTTATAGGTTCAGTGATCGCACTGGTCGTGACCGGGCAGACACTGACGATTGCCGCGATGGTTGGTTTCATCTCACTGGGAGGCATCGCTTCGCGGAATGGAATCCTGTTGTTAAACCACTATCTGCATCTGGTGAAGTATGAGGGAGAAGGCTGGACGCGGGAAATGATCGTCCGGGCCGGTCAGGAACGGCTGGCACCGGTATTGATGACGGCGTTGACCTCTGGGATCGGACTGGTTCCACTGGCGATGTCGCAGGGAGAAGCCGGGAAAGAGATTCTGTACCCCGTTGCGACTGTGATTATCGGCGGTCTGTTGAGTAGTACGATCCTGGAATTCTTCATTCGCCCTGCTTTATTCTGGAGCTACGGTCGTAAAGCCGGGGCGCGGATTGTTGCAGATACGAATGAAGAGATTCCGCTGATCGAAGAGCGGGAAGAAGAGACAACTCCCGTCGCGTGAACGGGAGAAAATGAAAACGTAATTGAAACGAGTTGCATGTGACAACATGAATTGATTAATGAAAAAGGATTAAAACGATGAAAAACAGATTTGCAAATTATTTTACGGTAACACTCTGTGTCGTAGGATTGACCTTAGTGGGTTGTGATTCCGGTATAGAGCAGGGTACGAAATCGTTTGACGAAGCAGCCCCGGAAGATGTGACCATGGAAGATCAGGATCATGGCCATGATCATCCCAGCGAAGGCCCTCATCATGGTTCATTAATTGAACTGGGCAAAGAAGCTTATCATGCAGAGCTTGTACACGATGAAAAAAGTGGTGCAATTACCATTTATATTCTCGATGGCGCTGCCAAAGCCAGTGTGCCCAGTACTGCAGAAAGCGTGCAGGTCAATGTCAAGCACGATGGAAAAGGGCAACAGTTTACGCTGGCCGCTGCTCCTGAGCAGGGTGACCCCGAAGGCAAGTCTTCCAAATTCACCACTCAGGATAAAACACTGGGTGAACTGTTAGATGAAAAAGATACGACTGCCCGACTGGTTCTGGAGATCGACGGTAAATCGTTTACCGGCGAGATCGATGCCCATGATCACGACCACGATCATGGACATGACGAAAAACACGCTCACTAATGTAGAGACTTCTAAAATTGATTAAACTGAAACGTCGTTCTCTTTGACGAGGACGGCGTTTTTTTATGGTCTCTCTAGAATTTTCGATTATCTTTCTTTTTTTCCTGCACGGATAGAATCAGTTCCCCCACTAATCTAATAGACGGTAAACACGATCAGGCCTGTTTGATTACCGAAATGTAACCGTAAATCGACAAGATCAACACTGATCCTGTTTTATCGCATGCTGACCGTTTGTGGGCCCGGCTCAGTCTGGCTTAACTTGAGGGAGAGAACACTGATGAAATTGATATTATCTTTAGCGACTGTTCTGGGGCTGATGCTCGTCACGGGAACCGTTTCGGCACACACCACGCCGGAAGATCTGGCAGCCCGAAGTGTGGCGAAGCTTGATCAGGTCGTCGATCGCTGTGAAAATGCGGCCGCAGATGAAACCGCAGAGTGCCTGCATCAGATTCGTCGACTGCTGGCTGATGGACAGGAACAGGCGGCGCGACGTGTGGCGTCGAATTGTATTGAATCGGCGACAGAACGCGCAGAGAAATGTGCAAAATATATTAAACGGCTGTGTCATGAATGTATTGAACAGCTCGTCAGCCTGGGCGCAACGCAGTTGGCGCGGCGGGTGAATCAGGTCTGTGAAGATGCGATCTCAGACATTCGTTTAATCCTGCAACGTGAGAAAAATGCGATTCAGAATGCGTTTGACAGTTAAGGACTGAAAACAAATTCTTGTGTCCGGTCTGTCAGCTGCATAAGATAAAACATGCGGCTGACAGATTCTTATTCACATCAGGGCTTTTCAATCTCGCTTTTGAAACAAAGCCTCTCTTTCTTTTCTGAAAATAACTTGATGAAACAAGCTGCATGAACGTCCCCGATTTCTCTATACTTGATGATCCACCCAGTGATGCGCCGACAAGACGTGCGCCACAGGTACATCAAGCCGATAGAGAACGAGGTAAACAGCAGGCTCGAAAGTCAGGCAACGACCATTCAAAATCCGGCAGTAACCGAGAGGCCGTGGATCATAACGAGCGCGAATTTATCGAGAAGCTTCTGCAACGGGATCAGCGATCCTGGGATGAATTTCTCGGCCGCTACAACAAACTGATCGTCAGTCGGATTCTCGCGTCATGTCGCGAATGTGGGTATTCACCTGGACCCGATCTGGTTGAAGAATGCGGTGCAGAAGTGATGGCGGTACTCTTTCAGGGTGATCTCAGTAGTCTGCGACAGTTTAAAGGTCGCAGTAAACTCTCTACCTGGCTGGCCGTCATTGTACGCCGGACTACACTGGATGTGTTACGTCGTCAGCGGAAGGCCAGCGAGAAGATTTGTCCCAATGACAGCCAGTTCGATATCGCCACCGTTCCGGATACGCTGCCGGAAAACGCTCGGGAAGACCCGTCAAGCGAATACAAGCACCTGGCGCATTGCATGGATCAACTGAAAGACGGGGATCGACGGGCGTTGGTTTTGTATTTTGATCAGAAATTGAGCTATGCAGAAATCGGCAGGCAACTGTGCATTTCGGAGAATGCCGTAGGCCCTAAATTACATCGCGCACAACAACGGTTGAAGAAAATCATGCAGGCTGGAAAACGGGAATCATGAAAACAGGTATGCCTTCACTTCTGACTTTGATCAAACTGCGGGAAGGACAATTTTCCCCGGCAGCAGGAGTGGCAGTGCGCGAACGACTGGCGGCGGATTCCAAGTTACTCAGACGCTGGAAACGACTTTCTCAAATTACCGATCAGAAACTGATACTGGATGACACACTTGATCATTCCGGACTCAATGTGGAATTGATTGCCGCCTATGTAGAAGAACGCATGACTCCCGCGGAACAAAAGGCGTTTGAATCAACCTGCTGGCAAGAGGGGACGCTGATCCGCGAGGTGATCGCCGCTTACCAGGCTGACCGGTTTGAACAGTCTGCAGCAGTCATACCGGAAAAATATTCGCGACAGGTAACGCAGGCAACACAAAAAATGTCAGAGTTCGTCCAGCAGGAGTTGCAACAGAATACGGAACTATATTCGGCTGGAAACTATCTTGGTTCCATCGAAGATCATGCAAAATCAGTAGAAATACAGTTGCCTGCAGAGCAAGTCCGTTTGGAGAGATCGTCCGAGGCGACTTTGCCCACTGATATCAATCATCAGAAAATCATTTACGGGTTGGCCGTGGTGCTGCTCATCCTGGTTCTGCCTGCTTATTTCTTATGGAATCGGGAATCTACTGAAGTCGCAGAAAAATCGATCGCGGTCAGTCCCGAGAAAAAACAGACACTTGTCACTCCCACTCCTTTACAAACACATCAGCTGAATTCCCCTCCTGAACTGGTCGTGATTCCCTCACATCAGCATCGCGAACGACGCCCCCTTGTATCTCCTGGTGTCGACGATCAGCTACAGGCGTCGCCTGTGGCAGCGCAGAAACCTGAAATGGCAAGACCACAGCAGCTCGCAGACTCAATGACTCTCAACTGGACTCAGCTGGTGGGAATCGCCGGTATTCGGAATGAGACCCGTTCGGACTGGCAGGGAATCCTGGCAGCAGGACAGGAAACTAATCTGAAAGCAGGTTCAAACATTCGGATTCGCACACTCCCCTTAAGCTGGTTGCAGACGAAGATTTCTTTGGGAGAGAATGGGACTCTGTCAGAGGTTGTACTGGATGCCGATACCGAAGTCGATCTGATGATGAACAGAGCAAGCCAGCGTACTGCTCACGGCCTGCAGGTGGTAGTGGACCTGAATTTGCAGTCCGGTCAGATTGCCTTTTCTCAACTTCACGCCGGTACTGTCATTCAGTACCACACACATTCGAGAGACTGGTTGCTGGAAATTCAACAGGATGATACGGCAATCGCTTTTGTGCAACAGGAGCCCGATCAGAGTGAACTCCAGGTATTCTCGGGAACACTGCTGCTCAGTGATACGACATCGCGCGAAGAGCTGGCTCTCAAGTCTGAGCAGATGCTGAAACTGAAAGCAGAGCGAATCAGCGTGCCTTTGAAGCTTTCTGGAAATCAACGCTGGCGCACAGGTCCTGCAAAATCGTTTCCGTTGAATGGCACTTTTGTCGCGGAGTTAAATCAGAGCGAAGATCTACTGGCTGCTCTGATGCAGGTCTCGCCTGATCGTTCAAGGAGGGAGCAACAGTCTGGTATCAATCTGGGAATGGCCCTCAATCCTCTGTCAGCGGTTCCATTAGCGATGTCTTCCCGATCTGAGTTACAGCGAACTGCCGCCATCGACTGGCTGTTGACGACAAAAGACACTGCGCGCTTAACAGTTGTCTGGAAGCAGATTGCTCAGAATATGGGGGCCAACACTGTCTCACCTGCCATACAGACCTGGTTTCAGGTCGCACGGGGCGAAATTCCAGCCGGCCCAAGTTTAGTGGCCGAGCTTTCCGCTGGTCTGGATGCGAGGCAGCATCTGTTTGTCCGTCAAAGTTCGATTCATTTCCTGCGACAGCTTACCAGGCAACCGTTGGCGGAATACGACCCGGATTCCCCCTCTTTGGTTGCCATCAACAGTATCAGACAAAAGCTCAGGCGGCTTACGGGGACAAAGACTCGCCCCGGCGGAAACAACACTCGTCGTCAACAGTAAGCTGCAGATCGGGATTCTCAGTATAAGAAATCTTGATACTAAGTTTTGTTCATTATATTAGACAGAGCAGGGGATCGCATGCTATACTGCCGATATAAACAATCAGGGAACAGGTTCGCGCCTCACTTCCAGAAGTGATTTTGGTTGATTTTAAGGTCATAAGATGAAACAGCAGTTGAAGAGACGTCAGGCCAGTCAACGGCCAACAGGAGCATCCCGGCGCGAATTCATGAGAATCGGCCTGGGGGGCTTCAGCAGCCTGTCTCTGCCCGGATTATATCAACTGCAGGCCGCCGCAGAATCGCAGGGAAAGACACCTGAGAAGCCGAAAAAAGAGCGGACTGCGGTCATTCTGGTCTGGTGTCGCGGCGGCGTCAGTCATTTGGATACCTACGATCCCAAACCAGATGCTGCCTCCGATTATCGAGGGCCTTTTTCGCCGATCGCTACGAACACAGAAGGGTTGTTGCTTAGCGAGCTGCTTCCCCGGCATGCACAGATCTCGGATAAATTTACCATTCTGCGTTCGATCACTCATACTGGCGGCGGCCATCCGGCGGGTTCGCTGCAGGTACTGGGAGGCGATCCGGATCGCATTGATAAGCGCAAACCCAAACTGCCCGACTTCATGTCGGTTGCCAATTTTCTCCGTCGCGATTCAAACAATGCTTTACCCAATTATGTGGGTATCAATGCCATCACGAATTACGACAGCTTTCAGATTGCCGGTCCCACCTACCTGGGACCGGGGGCCGGTCCTTTCCAGATTGGTGGAGACCCCAGTGCACCTGATTTCAAGGTTCCCAATATTGGCCTGACCGATACCAAACAGACAGAGCGGCTGGCGCAGCGGATTTCTCTGCGTCAGCAGTTTGATCAATACCGGCGCGACCTGGATCTGGATGGTTCAATGGAAGCGATGAATCAGTTCGAAGCCCAGGCGACGAATCTGTTGACCAGCAAACAGGCTGCCGATGCCTTCGATTTAAGCCGCGAGCCCGAACATATTCGTGAGCGATACGGCATGCATCAATGGGGGCAGCAATGTCTGATGGCGCGGCGACTGGTGGAAGCGGGCGTGGAAATCATCACAACCGAACTTTCCGGCAAACTATGTGGTCGGGTACGAAACTGGGATGATCACGCCGTCAATCACCATGTGTTTGACGCCATCAAATATCGGATGCCGTTCTATGACCAGGCAGTGACGGCGTTGATTGAAGACATCTACCAGCGGGGTTTGAATAAACGTGTACTGGTTGTTGTGGCAGGTGAATTTGGTCGGACGCCTCGCATTTCCTACTCGAAAAGTACGGGAGGCGGAATTGGCAGCGGCAGCGCGGGAACGACTCAGCCGGGCCGCGATCACTGGCCGAACGCGAATTCGATGCTGTTTGCTGGTGGAAATATTCAGACCGGGCAAATCATCGGTGCGACAGATGGAAAAGGGGAAGGACCCATCGAACGTGCCGTAGGCCCCCATGATTTCCTGGCGACCATCTATTCACATCTGGGCATCGATTACGCCAATACGTTTTTACCCGATTTCTCAGGTCGTCCCACACCGATTGTCATGCATGGGAATGCCATTCCCGAACTGACAGGCCGCGGCTGATTCTGCTGACAGACTCAATTCAGATCGAAAAACGCCTCTCAGCAATCATACTGAGAGGCGTTTTTTTGATTATGGTTTACCCGAGATCGCATACAGGCGGTCAAAGGAACGCAGATAGATCACGCCGTGACTGATGGCAGGCGTTGAATAAAAGGTGCCCGGCAGCTGATTTTCGGCGATGATATCTCCATTCGCCGCATTAACGACGGTGCAGAGACCTTCAATGCTCAGGAAGTAAACCTTTCCATCGCCGGCAACCAGGGACGAAAAATACTGCCCCTTCATCCGTTTTTTCCAGACCGGTTTGCCTGTCTTCAAATCCAGGCAGGTAGCAACGCCGTTCTGACTAATCATATACAGTCTGTTATCAAGCACGAGCGGCGTGGAAGAATCGGGAGTCGCGACATCAAATTTCCAGAGCAGGCCCGATTGAGTGATATCACCCGACTTACCATTCTGAAATGCTTTGATATATCCCAGGCCGCCACCACCCGGATTTCCGGAAGTCGCGATCACAGTACTGGCATCCGCTACCGGGGCTGCAATGATACGGCCAAAGGGACTGGGAATATCCAGGCCACCGGCGATCCAGAGCTGTTTTCCTGTCTGGGGATCATAGGCGTTCACATGGTCAGAGCCCGATACCAGCAGTTCCGTTTGATTGCCATTTTGAAAAATCGTGGGGGTCGAATAGGCGTCGGCCCCATCTTTTTCAGCAGGAAGTTTACGATTCTGTTTCCAGACTTCTTTGCCGGTCTGTTTATCAAAGGCGACAACATAAGAGGGACCTTTGGTCATGCAGGTCACAAACAGTAAGTCGCCCCACAGGCGGGGTGTGGAACCCATGCCAAAGGTGATATCGTACGCTCCATAATCTTTCACCAGATCCCGTTTCCAGACGACTTCTCCTGATTCCACATCCTGGCAGACCAGTAAACCTGACCCAAAGTAAGCCCAGATATGCTCTGCATCAGAAATGGGGCAGGGTGTGGCTGCGTTGTGTCGATGAGCCCAGAGATTCCGGGGACCAGGGGCCGCCAGGGAACCGGTTCCCACTTTGACCTTACGAATCTGCTGGCCACTTTTGCGATCGAAGGACACGATCCAGAGCCCGTCATCGTCCGTTTTTGTGGTGATATCAACACGATGATCCGTGATGGCAGGTGAAGAATTTGCACGACCAGGCAAGGCCACCGACCAGAGAATCCCCTGCGCGGCAGACCATTTTTCCGGCAGATTCTTTTCCTGCGAAACGCCATTTCCGCTGGCACCACGAAATTGAGGCCAGGTTTCTGCCTGAGAAAAGTCAGACATCAAAAATAGAAACAGGCAAACGGTGAGGGTCAGTCCTGATAATCGCATCGAACACTCCGAGGGGAATTGATAGTAAAAGTTGAGCCGCTTGAACCGGTAAGTTAATAGAAAAAACTCAGTGATGATTTACTCTTCTCGCTGGGGGCGAGTCATCAGTGTCTGCGTCGCCGCTTCCGGGGACTTACCTTCAAACAGCACGCGGAAAATCTCCGTAGTGATGGGCATATCCAGGCCTTTTGCTTCCGCGAGATCGTACACGCTGCGTGTCGTGTTGACACCTTCCGCGACGGCATCCATGCTGGAAATGATTTCTTCGCGTGTTTCTCCCTGTCCCAGGCGCTCTCCCAGGCGGCGGTTACGTCCGAACGGGCTCATGCAGGTTGTGATCAGGTCTCCCACACCGGCCAACCCGGAAAACGTGGATGGCTCTGCACCATAGGCAGAACCGAAACGGTTCATCTCCACCAGGCCTCGTGTCATGATCGCTGATTTGGCATTGTCACCGTATTTGCCACCGTCACAGATCCCTGCAGCAATCGCAATCACATTTTTCAAAGCGCCTGCCAGTTCGACACCGACAATATCCACGTTCGTATAGACGCGAAACCGGTCTGTGCTGAACAGCTTCTGTGTCTGCTTGGCCAGTTGGATATCACCACTGGCGGCGACCACACTGGCCGGCAGACGGCGGGCGATTTCTTCCGCATGGCTGGGTCCCCCCAGCGCCACGACAGGGCGGGGGCCGAGCACGTCGGCGATGATTTCACTGGGGCGAAAAAAAGTATCCTGTTCAATCCCTTTAATCACACTGATGACCGGTGAGACGTTTTTTAAATGAGGGGCGAGTTTTGTTAAGGCCTGCCTCAGGAATTCGGTTGGGATCGCCACAACCAGATAATCTGCATCAGCGACTGCTTCGTCAACGTCAGAAGTTACCCGGATTGATTCTGCCAGAGAGACTCCAGGCAGTAGCCGTTTATTTTCCCGGCTGTTCTGCATATCCGCTGCTACTTCAGGTTTGCGGACCCACATGGAAACTGCAATATCGGATGATTCGCTGAGTAGTGTCGCGCAGGCGGTTGCCATACCACCGCCACCCAGGATTGCCACTTTTGTATTCATAAAAATTTGATCTTTCATATTCAGAGAATGAAATTCTGACTTCGTGACTATTGATCGAAATCCCTCCTGACATGTGCTGCATGACAGGCAGAATACCTATGATCCTAATACTTGTAATATAACGAGAATTGCCGGGTAAGCCAAAGAAGACAGGAATATCAGTCGATTGTATTTCTGACAGGAACATTCCGGGCCGAGATTGACTCCCCATTTACCCTGCAAAAACGAGTTTTGCCGAAAGTCTCATATAATTCTCATAACCAGAACAGTAGATATTTTTGGCAGCGGATGACAGAAATAACCCCTGCAGATATCAAAATTTTACACTTTACCAGGAAACGTAACTTAAGGTTTTACTGGTAAGTCAATCATCAAGGAGCAATCTCATGAAACAGGTCACCGAGCAACAGTCCGCTACTTTCCAGGATCGACGTCAAGGTCGGGATGACAGTCGTCCTGACGGAATTGGTGAACGACGTCAGTTCAGTAATTCCTACAACTCCGAGAATCAAGACGTCAACGAACTGGCACAAGCAATCGACCAGTACAAATTACGTCATCGCCGGCGCTTTATCACCTTCGAAGAACTGCATTCAGTGGTTACCGGTCTGGGTTATCACAAATAACCGAGTCTCCAGAGCGTATTACATTTGACCATAGTGTCTCTTGGTATATTATACTCGGTCCAAATGGACCTGGAGATGCGACAGTATCACTGGATACAGTCTGGAATGGATTTCAGCACTTACTGAAACGGCTCTCAAGACTCCAGAAGAGTTCGCCTGACAGAGAACAGGTACAGACAGACAGACTGCACTCATTTCTCATCCCTGGATTCTCAGTCATCCGGCAGACTGTCGTAGTCGCCGACGACAGATCTGCATTACTGAATTGTGTAATTACACACACACGGTATCTAGGGCACTCCTGTCTGCCTGTCAGAACGGATCACGTCATCCGGTTTATTCTCCCGAGCTGATCTTCATTACGTAAGACTTGCCCACTGAAGAATTTGTGTTCTGCTTACGTAACAGAATTCTCTGATCTCCTGCTCTGCCGGGCAGAAAATATCTCTTGAATTTCTCTGAAAAAATCAAACTATTCCTCAAGTTTACTGCTGAATGCCTTCAGATTGATGTTGACCTAATCGCCTGCATTTGGAAAATCCCCTCACTGCACCACCCCAACACATAAGAGTTGAGTAACAGCGTGTTACCGACTCCCCATTCAGACAGAGCACTTCTGCTCGCAAACTGATTAATCCTATATTCGCAGGTTGAACATTGAAAGCTTCCCTTCTTTGTCTTGCCATTGTTTTCTCCGCCAGCATGAACCTGAATGCGGCTGAAATAACTACTATTTATACGCCCGCAGAAGACTTTGAGGCTGTAATTCGTGCTCAAAGTCCGCCGCCAACCTATGAAGAAACGGCCCCGTATGGCACAACCATGCCTCCCAATGGTGGCCAGTTTATCGATCCGAATGCGCAGCCTTTTGACCCGAATATGGGGGGCGGCAATCTGTATGGAGCACCACAACAGGGCTACGATCCATTTATGTCGCCAGGTGCCGGCGTTGATCCTTATGCGGCGCAAGGCATGCCCGGAGGCAGCTATCCTGCAGGCATCAATGGTCCGCAGCCTTATCGCTTTGGCTGGTCTTCGAAGTTTGAATTTGGCTTCTTGCCAAAGGCACGAACCTACGTCCAGCCGGGGGGAGCACCGGGCGGAAACTTTGCTGTGTTCGAAACAGACGTTGATCTGCAATATACGACTCCCACCCGGAATGGCTGGATTTTCACAGCGACTCCCGAGTTTGATTACCGTGGCTGGGATGGTCCCCAGTTCGTCTCGTTACCAGGAGCGGGGTATCGTTTCGGCAGTGATTTGCAGATGTCAACACCCGCCAATGGTCTGTGGAGTGTACAGTTAGGCTTCACACCTGCTTTGGCTTCCGATTTTGGCAAGAGTTTGAGTTCACATGCCTGGCAGTTTGATGCTCGTGTCGTTCTGTTCTTCCGACCTTCTGATACCTGGATGTTTGCCGCTGGTGCCGCATACTGGGACCGGGTCGGCGATTATGTCATTCCTTATGCAGGTGTCGTCTGGACTCCCAACGATTTGTGGGAAGTTCGAGCCATGTTCCCCAAATCGCGCGTCAGCCGCTTCATGGGTAATGTCGGTGATAAGAGCGTCTGGCTTTACGGTACCTTCGAATATGATATTGAAGCATTTGAAGTCGAACGGGCCGGTGTGAATGGCCGCGATCAGGTCGAATTCAAAGATTATGTCATGATGCTCGGTATACGTGGGGACAATGGCTGCATGTCTCTGTTCCTCGAAGCAGGGGGTGTTTTGAAACGTGAAGCTGACTTCAGACGTGGTGGCGGATTTGACATCAAAGATGGTTTCATCGCCCGCTTTGGTGTGCAGTTTTAATCGAAACGATCAAATCATCTTGAGCGACACGCCGTCAGCCAGTGGTTATACCATGCTGCCTGTCGCACACCCATTGTACTGCTGAGTAAAGGAAATCTACCTTGAGTCGTCCTGCCGCTGTGATTCTTGCCGCCGGTAAAAGTACCCGGATGAAATCGGAGCTTCCCAAGGTTCTGCATCCGGTTCTGGGCCGTCCCATGATCGAATACGTTCTGGATGCTGCTCGTGCTGCGAACTGTGAAAAACTGGTCGTGATCGTCGGGCACAAGGCTGATGAAGTCAAAGCGGCCCTCGCCCATCACAGTGATATCCAATTTGCCCTGCAGTCGGAACAAAAGGGGACCGGCCATGCAGTCATGATGAGTGCCGAAAACCTGGCGGACCATGATGGTCCCGTGCTGGTTTTAGCCGGTGATACTCCTCTGTTGAAAGGCAGTTCACTCTCGAGACTGCTCGGACTGCAGAAAGAAAATCAGGCGGCTTGTGTCGTCGGGACGGCGATTACCGAAGCCAACCATGGTTTAGGACGGATCGTGCGTGACGCAGCAGGACAGTTCCTGCGAATTGTGGAACAAAAAGATGCCACACCCGAAGAAGCAGCAATTGAAGAGATTAACACAGGCTGCTTCGCGTTTGACGGACGTCAGCTATTTAGCGCGTTACAACGGCTGAAGCCCGATAACAGCCAGGCCGAATACTATCTGACCGATTGTGCTGAGATCCTGCTGAAAGCAGTCCAGACGGTCAAGGCATTTCCCGTCTTTGATATTCAGGAAGCAATGGGTGTCAATACACAGGAGCAACTCGCCGAAGTGGCTGAGATTCTGCAAAGTGAGTCTGTGGAATAATTGACAGGGTTTTCCCTGTTTCTGCCTTCATCATTGTCAGTAAATATTCTCTGCCTGTTGGCATTTGAGCTGTTTCATACGAAATCGAAAGCTCATGCTTGACTTCTAGCACGTGATAAGCGTGAATAGGGATGTAGGCTGGACCACCCTTGTCTGGCATCGCTCACTATTGTTCCCGCTACTCTATGTATTGCATTACTGCAGGCATCGTTTTCAATGTATGATCATCTGACTCTTCTCAGTGGACGAGCTCATCCTCAGCTGGCCGGAGAAATCGCAGAATATCTGGGAATTCGTCTTGCTTCCGTCGAATTATCAAATTTTCCAGATGGCGAAATCAGTCTGAAGCTCAACCAGAATGTTCGTGGCCGCGATGTGTTTATCGTACAGCCAACCTCGCCTCCCGTGAATGACAATCTGATGGAACTGCTGATTCTGATGGACGCCTGTCGGCGTGCCAGTGCAGAACGAATTACAGCGGTCATTCCCTACTTCGGATATGCCCGGCAGGATCGGAAAGACTCAGGTCGTGTGCCGATCACATCCAAGCTGGTTGCCAATCTGATCAATGAAGCAGGCGCTGATCGTGTCCTGGCCATGGATCTGCATGCAGCACAGATTCAGGGGTTTTTCGATACTCCGGTCGACCATTTGTATGCCGCACCAATTCTGGATCGCTACTTCCGATCACTGAATATCCCTGACAAAGATCTCGTGGTTGTCAGTCCGGATGAGGGGAGCATCAAACGAACTCTGCAGCATAACAATAATATTGGCGGCACCCTGGCGATTGTTGATAAACGCCGCAAAAATGCGATCGAAACACAGCAGGCGAATATAATTGGCGGGCCGATTGAAGGCAAAGTAGCACTCCTGTTTGATGACATGATCTCAACAGGCGGCTCCATTGTGGGCGCAGTGAATGTGGTGAAAGAGCATGGTGCCAAAGAAATCTATGTAGGTGCCTCGCATGCAGTCTTTTGCGGACCTGCTATCAAGCTGCTGAGCGAAGCCCCGATCAAAGAAATTGTGGTCACTAACAGCCTGCCAATCCCCGATCAGGACAAACTTTCCAATTTGAGAACGATCTCCATCGCGCCACTGCTGGGTGAAGCCATTCGCCGTATTCATCGAAACGAATCGGTCAGCCATCTGTTCGATTGATTTCCAGCGTGAGCAGAAATCCGGTGTCGAGGGATTCGACTCAGAAAAGGGACTGATATGGCTCTGCATGAACAGGACCGCGAAGACCTGATGCGGGAAGCGACGGCATTATTCCCTCGTGCTGAATTTCAGGTGGAACTACCAGAGGCCCCCCTGTTCTGGGGACAGAAGAAAAACGGCCATTTTGCCTTTTACTTCGGTAGTGATCCGGTTTATCAGTTTGACCAGAATGCAGAGCTGCGTCGTGCTTTTATCGATGGAAAAATTTACCGTACTCAGGGCAGTACACTGGCCAGGTTAACGCGGGTACATAATTCTGCGGAGTCGATTCTTCAGCGGTATGATCTGACAGAAACGGAACTGAAAGCCTGTCTGCAGGCAATGACGCAGCGTTTTCAGCAACTGGATCTGGTCTGGCTCGATCCTCAGAAAGTACAAATGGTGCAGTCATTAGCAGAATGTTCTGATTTGGATTTACGCAATCTGATTCACAAGCAGATCAGGCAGGTCCTGCAGCACTCCCAGCAGCTGGCACCACGTATTCGCGGAAAACGCTGAAACAGAAAATGGAAAATGGTTGAAACATGCGGAAACTGATTATTGGCTGTGGGTATGTCGGGTTGGCTGTTGCCCGCGAATGGGTGAAGCAGGGACACCAGGTCTCTGCGTTGACTCGCTCGGAAAACAATGCAGAAAAATTTATCGCAGCAGGCATCCAGCCGGTACTCGGCGATATCACTCAACCAGAATCACTGGAGAGACTGCCGGAAGCGGATACCGTGCTCTACGCCGTCGGCTTCGATCGTACCGCGGACAAGTCTCGGCGGGAGATTTACGTGACGGGGCTGGATTCTGTTTTGAAAGTCCTTAAACAACGAAGTCAAAAAGTAATTTATCTTTCCAGCACGAGCGTTTACGGACAGACCGCCGGGGAGTGGGTCGATGAAACATCGATCTGTGAGCCGGAACGGGAAAATGGTCAGATTTGTCTGGAAGCCGAACAGTTATTCGATCAGCACGGCTTCCTGTCAACTGCGGCGACACAAACAAAAACGGCGACGGCCGTCATACTCAGGCTGGCAGGCATTTATGGACCAGGCAGGTTGCTGGCCCGGATGGAACAGATCAACGCAGGAGAACCTTTGGCGGGGCGTCCCGATGCCTGGTTAAATTTGATTCATCTGACGGATATAATCCAGACAATCCTCAGGTGCGATAAGAATGTCCACCTGGATGACCGCTATCTGGTGTGCGACTGTCGCCCGATCACCAGGCAGGAATATTACGAAACACTGGCGCGACTATTGAAGGCGCCTGAGCCACGGTTTGCCTCCGCTGTACCGGGGGAAAATAGCAGTAAATCAACTCGCTTCAACAGTACCGAACGTGCATCAGGACTAAATAAACGCTGTGATAATAGAAGGTTACGAGAGGAACTTGGGATTTCATTGACTTTTCCAACCATCGCAGAAGGTCTACCGGATGCCATTGAAAACGGCTGAGTGAGCCTTTCCCCGTTCGCTGCTCACTTTTGGTTTGATTGTGAACAGTGTATGCTGTGGCATAACTGTAGGCATGAAACTATTTTCTGTTCTCGCCGTTACTGAAGTTCTCGGAATCCCTTGATTACTCTTTACTTATGCCCAAAAAATACGAAGTCACTCCTGTTTCAGGTCCTATTCAAGGTACTGTCAAACCACCCGGCTCCAAAAGCATTACCAATCGCGCATTGATTGTTGCTGCACTTGCAGAAGGCACGACTCATCTTACAGGAGTCCTGGACAGTCAGGATACGCAAGTGATGATCGAGAGTCTGAACCGCCTGGGAATTAGAGTCGATCACGATCGAGAGACTTGTTCCATCAAAGTGGCAGGCTGTGGAGGAAAGATTCCCAGGCACGAAGCATCGCTCTGGCTGGAAAACAGTGGAACCAGTATTCGTTTTTTAACTGCTTTGTGTGCTGTCGGTGAAGGCGAGTTTGTACTGGATGGAAACACACGCATGCGGCAACGTCCGATTCAGGATCTGGTGAACTCTCTCAAACAGCTGGGGGTCGATGCTGACTGTGCAGAGGAAACGGGGTGTCCACCAGTTTGCGTGAAGGCGCATGGACTGCCGGGCGGAGAAACTTCCATCGCTGGCAACGTTTCCAGTCAATATCTGAGCGCGTTGCTGATGGTCGCTCCTGCTGCACAAAGCTCCATCACAATCACCATTCAGGGGGAGATGGTTTCAAAACCCTATCTGGATATCACACTGGGTGTCATGGCTCAATTTGGCGTGACCATTGATCGAGTTCAAGAGTCAGTCTGGAAGATTCAACCACAAACGTATCAACGTCCAGTGGCCTATGACATTGAACCCGACGCTTCTGCCGCCAGTTATTTTTTCGCAGCAGCCGCGATAACCGGTGGCCGCGTTACGGTCGACGGTTTGAATCAGGATGCTTTGCAGGGGGACATCAATTTCATTCGGGTTCTCGAAGATATGGGTTGTGAAATCAAACGGGAACGCAACAGTATCACCGTACAGGGAAAACCGCTGCACGGAATCGATGTCGACATGAACGATATCAGTGATACTGCACAGACACTGGCTGCAGTGGCTTTATTTGCAGAGGGAACCACTACGATTCGCAATGTGGCACATATCCGGCATAAAGAAACCGATCGGCTGTATGCCATCGCCACTGAAATCAAACGCATGGGGATTCAGGTGGAAGAAACTGAGGATTCGGTCACGATTCATCCCGGTCCGATTCAACCCGCGACCATTGAAACTTATGATGATCATCGGATGGCGATGAGCTTTGCTCTCGTCGGTTTGAAAGTTCCCGGGATGGTGATTGCTGATCCGGATTGTACGATCAAGACCTATCCCGAGTTCTTTACTGACCTTGAGCGCTTGTGTGGTCAGTCGTCGTGAAAAAGAAAAATGTCTGGCAGCAGAACGCAGCAGCCACAGAAGCTGATGAATTACCGATCCCGCAGTATTTTCGTTCAGCGCGGGAACTGGCATTTTTTCTGGTGGAAGAATATCGCCGCAGTGATCAGTTTATTTCTGATTCCATGCAGCAGTGGGAACGACGCATCGACCTGTCTTCAGCGGACTGGCGTCTGGCCATGGAGATTAGTATCGGCGTGGTTCGCCGGCAGCTGACACTGGATACCATTATTGAAAGTCAGCTAACTCGTCCACGTGAAAAAGTCGAAGCGCCACTCTGGACTCTGCTGCAGATTGGCGTGTACCAGCTGGTGATGCTGGACCAGATTCCTGATCACGCTGCCGTATCCGAAACTGTAGAGCTGGCGGGCAAACTGCATCGCGTGCGCTGGAAAAAAATGGTGAATGCCATTCTGCGATCAATTACACGTTTGATGACAACAGACATCGCGACTGAACCGCAGTCCAATGCGATCCCGCTTAGTACAGACCGCTTCCGCTGTTTTTCGATCGGCCTGTTTCCGAGTCCCATCGCCGATGCAGCCAGTTACCTTTCAAAAGCCTTCAGTTTCCCGTTACCGGTCATCACAGACTGGCTGGATCGTTTTGGTATGCAGCAGACCATGCAGATGGCGCAGTGGTTCAATCAACGCAATAAACTTTATCTGCGTAACAATGCCTTACAGACCACGCGTGATGAACTACTGGAAGAACTGCAGACAGAGGGAATTCAAGTCAGTCCGGGAGACGAGCCGCAGTCAATCCGACTGGAGGAACCGGTCGCGATAGAAAATCTCGTGGGATTTGCTGCTGGAAAATTTACGATTCAGGACCAGTCAGCCATGGCTGCGGGAAATCTGCTGAATCCACAACCGGAAGAAACCGTCTGGGACATGTGTGCGGCTCCCGGGACGAAAACGACTCATCTGGCCGAATTGATGTATAACCGGGGAACGCTCATCGCCACCGATGTCTCCGCGCATCGGCTTGAGAAAATTGAACAGAATGCCTCCCGACTGGGGCTGACCTGCATCGAGACACACCTGGCGAATCAACCCCATGCAGCATTGTCAGAGAAACCTTTTGATGCGATTCTGGTCGATGCACCCTGTTCGAATTCCGGAGTATTGGGAAAACGACCTGAAGCCCGCTGGCGCCTGGATGAAGTTTCAATAAAGGAACTGAACCAGATTCAGCGCGATCTGTTAGAGCAGGCGTTACAGCGTTTGAAGCCATCAGGCAGGCTCGTTTATTCAACCTGTTCATTCGATCCACGGGAAAACGAAGAACTGCTTCAGGAAGTGCTGCAGAACTATTCCAGCCGTAATCTGGTCCAGGCAAATCGACATATACCCGGCAGTCCTTGTGATGGCGGATATCAGGCATTGATTCAGTAATCCCTAATATGTGTTTATGTGTATATGTTTTTAGTGATTTACGGTTGTCATGTGCATAATGCCAGCCGGAAAACAGGTGAAACAGGCCTTAATGGTTGCCGTTTCCCTAAACAGATTGTAAGATTCGGGTTTATGAAATTTGGCAATAGCTTGTGTGAATAAACTCTATTGTCTGCTTCCATCTGCGCGCCTGCTGCAATAAAGGAAAATAGTGTGAGTGTCGACGAATTAATTGACGTAAAAAATGTGTTGCAAAGCTCTGAAAGTGTAGGCTACTCAGACATCGAGCGATTGTCACATATTGTCTGCTCTGACCAGGTTTCAGAGTTGAACAACGAAGTGCAGGCGCTGATCCGAAGTATTTCAGAAGGCCAGGCATCCGCCGGACTGAGTGCCCGGGCTGGTATTGCACTGCATCTGCTGGGAAAACACAAAGAAGCTGTCACGCAGCTTGAAAAAGTGCAAGACAACGCGACCGCCTGTTTTTATCAGGCTGTTTCACTGATTGCTCTGAAACGATATACCGAAGCAGATCAGAAACTGGAAACAGCATCCAAGCTGGGCTATGACTCCATTGAATGTTCTCTGCGTCGCGCTGAAACGCTACGTCTGGTTGGAAAACTGGATGATGCAGAATCCGTTCTGGGAACGATTTCCAAGGATGCAGCCGGGCGTGCTGAATATTCTTTCCAGATGGGATGTATTCGCTCAGACCGAGGCGATCTATACGGCGCCATCGAGTACTTCGAACGTGCCGTTGATATGGATCCTCGCCATTCACGGGCGATTTTCCGTCTGGCCGGCGAAAACGCTTCTCGAGGAAACGATGAAGATGCAATTCGCCTGTATGAGCAGTCACTTTCCAGTCCTCCTTTCTATCTGGGGGCGATCCTGAATCTGGGACTGTTGTACGAGGATATGGAAAACTATCCGGCAGCAGCATTCTGTTTCCGCCGTATTCTGGAAGCAGATCCAAGCAACGAAATGGCAGCGATGTACCTCAAAGACATCGAAGCTGCAGATAACATGTATTACGATGAGGAGACAGCACGCAACGAAGCCCGTATGAAGCAACTGCTGGATCGCCCCGTAACCGACTTCGAGCTGTCTGTCCGCAGCCGCAACTGCCTGCACGCGATGGATATTCATACGCTGGGTGATCTGACACGGGTCAGCGAAAATGATTTGCTGGCCGGTAAGAACTTTGGTCAGACATCTCTCGATGAAATCCGCGAAATGCTTTCGTCATTTGGCCTGCATATCGGTCAGAACCTGCATGAATCTTTGGGAACCGATGGCGGCTATGCTGCTCTGCCTCCCGAACTGGCAGACAACCCTGCCACCGAGAAACCAATTTCCGATCTGGGACTTTCTGTGCGTTCCAGGAAATGTATGTCCCGCCTGGGTATCGGAACCATTGGCGAACTGCTGCGTCGCAGTCCGGATGAGTTACTGGCCAGCCGCAATTTCGGCGTGACCTCGCTTAACGAAATTCGGGAAAAACTGACTGAAATGAACCTCAAACTGCGAAACGATTAGTCGGGACGCAGGAGGTTCACAGCTACTTCAGGAACTGCGGATTGTGTAAGACATGTGAAGGCTCAGTCCGCGTCCTGTGAATTTCAAAGATGCCGATTTTCTCTCTGAGAAACTCTTGCCAGAAGTTGAGAGATCCAATACACTTCCTTCGCCGGGCAGCACTGGTAAAACAGTGAACCCGAGTTGGGCTACTGTGTCTAAAAAAACAGCATTTACATTACCCGGTAGTGTAATGGTAGCACAACAGATTTTGATTCTGTTAGTCAAGGTTCGAGCCCTTGCCGGGTAATATTCAATAAAAAAACGCATTCCAGTTCGGGATGCGTTTTTTTTGTTTCCAGTTGTCTTTGCAGAATCAATTACATCCGTTCGCAGGTTTTGATTCCCAGCAGGGACAGGCCATGTTCCACAGTACGGGCTGTTAAGTCACAGAGCAGAAGTCGGCTGGTTTTGACTTGTTCCGTTTCTGCTTTGAGAACAGGACAGTCATTGAAAAATGTACTGAATATCTTGGCAAGTTCAAATAAATAGTTGGTCAGGTAGTTTGGTCGTGCTTCAATTGCGACACTCTCCAGTATTTCTGAGTAGCGGTTGATCTGTAAGGCCAGTGCCCGCTCACTCGCGTCAACCAGGTTCAGTGAAACCTGCTGGTCTCGCAATGCGATTCGGTCGATCTGGCCTTTGCGGAAAATGCCACAAACACGAGCATAGGCGTACTGCATATAGGTTGCAGTATCACCGTGATATGACAGCATTTTATCCCAGTCGAACATGTAGTCGCTGTCCCGGTTATGTTTCAGGTCGGCGTATTTGATGCCTCCCAGTCCGATGATTTTCGCAATCTCCTGGCGTTTGTCTTCACTCAGTTCCGGGCCTTCGGGTTTGACGTCGTCATTTTCTGCAATGATGGCATATGCTCGTTGGATGGATTCATCCAACAGGCTTTCCAGACCGACATTATCTCCTGCGCGGGTCTTCAGGGGGCGTTTATTCTCGCCTAGTACAGAACCGAAACTGACGTGCTGCAATTCCAGGTTAGAGTACCCCCATTCTTTGACAGTGGCAAACAGCAACTGGAAGTGCTCGCTCTGTCGCGAGTCGACAACGTAGAGCACACGGTCTGCTTTCAGCTCTTCGACCCGATATTTAATCGTCGCCAGATCAGTCGTGGCGTAAGTAAAAGCACCATCCTGTTTCTGAATCATGAACGGGGATTTAAAGCCCTCAATAAAAACACAGATCGCGCCCTGGCTTTCCTCAGCCAGGCCCCGCGCTTTGAGGTCAGATACCACATCAGCCAGCATGGGGTTGTAGTAGCTCTCGCCCAGTGACATGTCAAAGTGAATGTCCAGCCGGTCATAGACAGTCTGGATGGCATCCAGGCATTGGGGCAGAAACTGTTTCCAAAGTGCCAGGTTGTCGGCGTCTCCGGCATGCAGTCGTGCTGTCTCTTCTCGAGCCTGTCTGGCGATGTCCGGAAACGAGACCGCTTTGCTGTGCAGGTCTTCATTTTGCTCCAGTAAAGCCTGTTTCTCCTGCATTTCCTGTAGTTCAGACTTTCGTTCTCCGAGATCGGATTTCAGCTTCTTGATTTCTTTCTGGACTTTTTTATTGGTGAGATCAGCAGAGCTCTCCCGTGTTTTCAGCTTCTCTGCGAGCTGTTCAATCTCAGCCTGCTGTCGAGGTATTTTGGTCTGGGTGGCATGGTAATCGGAGAGCTGATTGACCAGTCGATACAGCCGCGCCAGTTCAGTGACCGGGGCTTCCGCGAAAGCGGCTTCGTTCAGAAAGTGTTTGTACCCGAAAATGATCATGCCGAACTGGGTGCCCCAGTCGCCGATATGATTGTCCCCCACGACATCGTGTCCCAGAAATTTCAGAACCCGGTAATTGGCGTCCCCAATCACGGTACTTCGTAAATGTCCCACATGCATTGGCTTGGCGACATTCGGGGCGGAAAAGTCGACGACCACCTTTTGAGGCGATTCCGCAGGTATGACTCCCAGCCGTTCATCTCTCACCAGGTTTTGGGTCTGGGTATTCAGCCAGTCCTGTTTGAGTCTGATGTTGATAAAGCCGGGACCCGCTACTTCCAGGGGTTCACAGAAATCTGACAGATCGACTTTTTCCACGATCTGCGTTGCCAGATCTCGTGGTTTTAGATCGGGTATTCTGGCTGCCAGGGGCATGGCGAAATTTGCCTGGTAGTCACCAAACTTCGCATCCTGCGATGCTTTCAGCATTTCAATGACCGAAGACGGGTCATCCGTCCATTCGCTTAATACGGGTTCAAATCGACTTCTGAGTTCTGCGAGAATATTCATTACACATGCCCGGGGCAGAGACACCAGGCTCCTTGATTGCGGGAAAGATACGGACACAGATTGATCTACGCCCAGAATACCGACTGTGAGTCGAGATTGGTAGAAACAGCGGTTCTATCAGTTGGAATCCGGGGTGATCGACTGCCAGTCCACTTTTTTAGCGTCAGCCCAGAGGCGTTCGAGGTCGTACAGTTCCCGGGCTTCTTCTGTGAAGATATGCAGGACAATGTCTCCATAGTCTCCCAGAATCCATTCGCTGTCCTTACCCTCAATGTTACGACGGCGTGTGCTCTCGCGTTTCATTAGAACGCGAATTTCCTCTGCTATCGCATTGCTCTGCCTCTGGTTGCTGGCGGTGGCGATAATGAAATAGTCAAACAAAGGCGTAATTTTAGCGACATCGAGCACAACGATGTCTTTACCTTTGAAGTCTTCACAGGTTTTTGCACACAGACAGGCGCGTTCCAGGCTGGACGCACTTTCAATGGGATCAGATTGTTGAGAAGGTTCGGTGTTGATTTTTGTGACCTTTAGCCTGTTTAAAATAACTCAAGTGCGTATTGAATGATAAACCCGGCTATGACAACAGAAACCATACTCATCAGCTTGATCAGGATGTTTAAACTCGGACCACTGGTATCTTTAAATGGGTCACCAACGGTGTCACCGACTACTGTGGCTTTGTGTGCATCAGTTCCCTTGCCGCCATGTGCGCCTGCTTCAATGTACTTTTTCGCATTATCCCAGGCACCACCGGCATTAGCCATCATAATGGCAACTGCAAACCCGCTCGTCAAGGCACCCACCAGCAGACCGACGACCCCGGGGACTCCCAGAATGACTCCAATGACGACCGGTGAAAGCAGGCCCAGCATCGCAGGCAGGATCATTTCCCGTTGCGCAGCTGCCGTACTGATTTCGACACAGGCCGCGTAATCTGGTTCGGCCTCATTCTCCATAATGCCGGCAATTTCTCTGAACTGGCGACGGACTTCGTCCACCATTGCCCCCGCCGCCCGTCCGACTGCTTTCATGGTCATGGCACAGAAGACAAAGGCTACCATTACGCCGAAGAAGATCCCGACCAGCACTTTGGGGTTCAATATAGAAAAGTTATAAAACCGGGAGAAGTCTGGTACGGTTGCCGTCTTGACATCCACACATTCTCCCCGTTCCAGTAGTTCCTTGATGTTCAAGCCTCGAATGATTGAACCGACGTCTGCGCTGGTGATTTTTTCCCGACCTGGAGTAATCTGAGCGACATTCAAAGCAGGAAACAGCAGGAATCCCTGGTTATTATGTTTCACTTCCAGGCCATCCTTGCCTGGGGTCCGTAAGGCAATACAGTTCGGGCTCAGTTTCAGAGCCGAGGCATTAGTCATGTCATCAGAAATGGTTTCCACAATTGCTGAGTGTTCGACCCAGCGCTCAAAGCCGACGCGAACTTCTTCAACATATGCGGCCAGCAAGGCCAGCGCGGTCAAAGCGGCAGAACCGATGGCAAATCCTTTTCCGGTGGCAGCAGTTGTGTTCCCCAGGCTGTCCAGGGCATCGGTTCGCTGGCGGACATATGGTTCCTGTCCGCTCATTTCCGCGTTACCACCGGCATTGTCAGCAATCGGACCATAAGCGTCTGTTGCCAGGG
Organism: Gimesia algae; assembly: GCF_007746795.1. Taxonomy (NCBI): domain Bacteria; kingdom Pseudomonadati; phylum Planctomycetota; class Planctomycetia; order Planctomycetales; family Planctomycetaceae; genus Gimesia; species Gimesia algae. Next base: position 5,651,187 of record NZ_CP036343.1, on the reverse strand, counting down.
TCACTCCCAGAGTGCTCAACATTCCCACTGCAGCAATGGCGACACCATACAGGCCCATCGCAAAGATAGCGGAATTCGCAAAATCGAATCCGGTACAAAGTCCAAACGCCATGATGATGGCCACACCGATCACGACAATGGGAACCCAGACGCTGTAAAAACCTTCTGCAATACCCGCGATTATGACTGTTGCCGGTCCGGTAGATGACTGGTCTGCAATAAAGCGGGTCGGGCGAAATTCATCACTGGTTGAATATTCGGTCCACTTGCCGATCAACCAGCCTGAGACCAGTCCACAGACAATTGCACCAAACACACCAAACAGCTTGTTACCTACCAGTAGTGGAGAATCTGCGGGAATACCCGAAGACTGTGAAGGGATGACCAGCATGATCCAGACCAACGCCAGCGCCGCGACAATGACGCCAAAGGCGCTGGTGTCAATTCCTTTAGCCAGCGCTTTCAGCAGGTTCTTCTGTGTTGCTCCTTCTTCCGTTTTCACCATAAAGATTCCGGTGACGGACAGGAAGATTCCCACACCTGCCAGGCACATCGGCAGCAGCAGGCACATCATCTGCATTTTAGGATAACCATGATAAGCGGCCACGCCCAGGGCACCACTGGCAAGGATCGAGCCGCAGTAAGACTCGTAAAGGTCGGCTCCCATGCCTGCGACATCACCAACGTTATCGCCAACGTTGTCAGCGATGGTTGCCGGGTTGCGGGGATCGTCTTCGGGGATGCCTGCTTCGACTTTACCGACCAGGTCCGCACCAACGTCGGCCGCTTTGGTAAAGATACCGCCGCCCACACGGGCGAACAGCGCCTGGCTGCTGGCTCCCATGCCAAAGCAGAGCATGGTCACGGTGATTTCCGCCAGAGGCATCTTGACGACCCAGTGCAATACACCAAACCAGAGTGTGATATCCAATAGACCCAGGCCAACGACCACAAGGCCCATGACGGCACCACTGCGGAAAGCGACCTGTAAGCCGTTATTTAATGAATCCTTGGCGGCATGCGCGGTACGGGCACTGGCGAGGGTTGCGGTACGCATCCCGAACCAGCCTGCCAGCGCAGAAAAGAAACCTCCAGTTAAGAAGGCAAATGGGACCCAGTGGGACTGTGTCTTTAAACCAAAGGCCATGAACGCCAGCAGGGCGCAGACAATGGCAAAAAAGACGGTCACAACTTTAAATTGACGGTCCAGATACGCGCGAGCGCCTTCACGGACATGCTCGGCAATTTTTCGCATCTTGGGATCGCCTTCACTCTGGTTGACCATCCAGCTGAAGAAACGATAAGCAGTGAACAGGGCAAAGATGGCTCCCGCGATGGCGATGCACCAGCTGATGACCACTGTCGAATTATCGGCTTCGACTACCAGGTCGGTGGAAGCTTCTGCTGCCATCAGCGGGGCTGAGCATAAGAGAGTGGCGAAACTAGAGGTGATGAGAGTTGTGAGAAATCGTACGGGAGTGAGTCGAGCGCGGGGATAAAACCTCATCCTTAGAGTTAACTCCATTGAAATTAGCCGTTGTAAATCTTGATGTAAAACCTCAAAACCTCAATTGATTCCGGGCAACAGTCAGCACGTAACTTGTATGCTCAAAAAATACTAAACGTATCTCGTTAAACGAGAGTGTCGTTTGCACTATTTTCTTCGTTCCAAACTGTCTTGGAGACGCTATGTTAATCCTGAAAATACGCTAGTTAAACTCAAGAAAACTCTATCGGGGGAGTGTATCATCTGGGGTTCAGATTGCAATAACAGTAACTTAACAAACTTCGTTTAACACAAAACTTGCTCACCTGAGTGCGCAGCAGTTGACGCGGCTAGAGTAGAAACTTTCAGGGAACATTAAGCACTGTTTAACAGATTGAATCAGACGTTTTTGGCGGGAGTCTGATTAAAGACCTGGCTTGTGTCGATGACATACTCAACATCAAAAGCCTGTTCGAAATCATAGATGTCTACAAAGTCTTCCAGGCGGTCGTTCTCTGTTTTTCGCATCCGCCCATGTTCAATCATTTCAAACACCATCTTGCCGAAGTCTCTGGTGGATTGAACACCCCATTGTTTGAAGACTGTCAGCGTCAGTAACCCGAACTGTTTTAAAGCGAGCTCTCGCACCCCTTCCAGCAGTTCCTGACCAGAGACATGTGCTTCTTCCTGCTCACCTTCCTGCACAACCTGACGTGAGTAGATTTCCTGGGCCTGCTGGAGTGCTTCAAAGATAAAGTCGTAGGCATAGGGGTGAAATTGCAATTTGGGGCGGGAAAGATTTGTGGTAGATGTCATATTTTCACCCATACCTGTCTAAAACTTTTTAATAATAGTGGCGCTGAAGAATTCCTGATCTAAGTCGCAGGAATTGAACCACCTGCGCCACTACTCTTTTATATTCGATTCAAATGGCCCTGAAAACACTGTCATTCCGCTTTCAAAAGGCTGGCTCGCATCATATTTTACCATAGCGTCTCTCGTACTATGATACTCAGTCCAAATGCCCCTGGAGACCCGATAATTAAAGTGGACACAGTCTAGTGTTTCGAATCAGACAAGGCGGGTCAAGACTTTATTATAGCATAACCCGCCAGTTATTGGAAAATTATCGATTACTGATTCTGGAAAATCAATCCCGAGTTCCTCGTTTTCGTTCATTTCAGACTGCCTCCAGACAACGAGGTTGGTCGCCGTTATTGTCTGGCAGGGTTTTCCCCGCGCTTCTTTTTGATGACTTCCAGGATGTCTTTTTTGTGTACGATCGTTCTTTTCATGTCAGGATAGATGACCTGTACACATTCGGAAAGTATTTCCTGGTTAGTGACTTTCGCTTCTCCCTGGCTAGTGATAATCGTCGAGCCGACAGGAGGTAGTTCCTTCTTGTAGCTTTTGTAGGTTTCGTATTCATAACGCAGGCAACACTTCAGGCGTCCACATCGTCCTGAAAGTTTATTGGGGTCAAGCGAAGTTTTCTGCAGTTTTGCCATCTTCATCGAGACGGGAGGCATCTCAGTCAGATGTGTTCCGCAGCAGACGGTTTTACCGCAATCGCCATAATCCGCCAGCAGCTTCGCTTCATCGCGTACCCCGATCTGACGCATTTCGATCCGCGATCGATATTTTCTTGCCAGCGCTTTGACCAGCTCGCGAAAGTCAACGCGTTTTTCCGCCAGATAATAGAAGACGACGCGTTCTCCGCCGAACAGGTGTTCGACATCCACCAGCTGCATCTGCAGTTTGTGTTCGTTCACCAGTTCCTGGCATCCCAGAAATTCGTTTCGTTCTTCATGCCGGTTCTGATCGCGCTGGCGATAGTCGTCATCGGTGACCATGCGGATAATTCGCCCGGCTGTCGATGTGTCCTTCATAAAGGATTTCACACGTTCGGTTGCAGGCGACAGGACTTCTCCCCACTCATGTCCCCGGTCGCTTTTGATAATGACCGCAGCGTTACGCGGTAACTCTGCCAGACCTTTGCTGGTGAATTCTCCGATGAGGCGGGTGGAACCGTAGCGAACGATATATCCGGAAGCTTCGTTAGTCATATATTACAATTTCATCGATTTGAGATTGGATGCAGCAGCCATCGTGCAGCAAAAGTCAGAAACAGCATCGGAATCAGAATGACTGCTCAGATCAGTTTATTATAGCCGGACTCGATCTGGCAATCTCTAATTAAACACGGGAAAACACATTTATTTGAAAACCGTTCACTGTTTTCCGATTCAGGCTTGCGAACGGAGCTTATTTCGTCTGAATTCCCCGCAGGTCCTGGCTTAAGCTTTCGATACATAAGGGGAGCGACACGTTCTGATTGACCTGTTCTTCTGTCTGCAGCATCCGGCCCAGCAGATTTCCGATCGTTTCAATCCGGTCTTCCGTTTCTCCAGGCAATCCGGAAACAAATCGTTCGACATGAGCCGCAGCAGGAGCAGTCTGGTAGCCGGCGGCAAACTGTAATGACTGATGGTAGAAATCGGCGCAGAATTTAATGACCCAGAGCGCTGTTTTACGCTGTGCTGCCGTATTGCCTCCAACGTCGTCGATGGCCTGAATCACGGCCTCAGAAAATGCGTGCGGTTGAAAAGGATGTCGACTGAGCAGCCCTGTGATATTTCCCCGTAGAGACTGTAGATTCTCATCCAGAAGTTGACTTGCAATTTTCAGGGAGCCTTCAGACAGGCGGGCGATCTGCAATGCCTGGTCTTCGGATTCAACCAGTTGTTGATTCAGTAACAGTGCGGCAACATCTTCCAGCGGCAACTGGTTGAATCGAATCAGCTGGCAGCGGGAACGAATCGTGGGCAGAATGGCATCCAGTTCACTTGCAATCAGAACCATTAAATAGTTTGCGGAGGGTTCTTCGAGCGTCTTCAACAAAGCGTTGGCACTTTCGGCGTTCATTTTGTCCGCATCATCAATGATGGCAATCCGTCGGTCGCCTACCATCGGACGCAGCGACATTTCATAACAGACGCCTTCTCGACCTCGATGTTCGTCCTCGCCAATAATCAGACTGAGAGGCAGAATGTTTTTGTCAGGCGGGCATTCTACTGAAATCAGGTCGGGGTGTGTTCCCGCGGCCATCTGTTTGCAGGAGTCACAGGTTTGACAGCAGCTTAACTCGTCCGGGGGAGTTCGCAGGCAAAACAGGCATTGCGCCAGATGCAATGCGACCCGTTTCTTACCGATACCGGCTGCACCTGCAAACAGCAGCGCATGAGGCAGGCGGCTGCGTGACAGCGCACGCTCCAGCATTTTCAGAATTGAGTGGTGCCCTCGAATGGATTCGGTTGTCGTGCTCATCCCATCTCTTTTCAGAAATCAGTCTTCAGAGTTTCAGTCCGCTTCAGCTTCAGAATCCAGCGGTTCGATCCAGCCCAGAACCATACCTGTGGTAACTTCGACGCCCGCCGGGCATTCGCAAGATACGATCGTACCGGCGCAGGGGGCTTCCACATCAAAAGTCACACCGGGGAACAGTAGTTCGACGACTCGATCACCGGTGGCGATTGCTTCGCCTGCATGCGTCAGCCACAGACTGACTTTTAATGGTTGAGGAGAACGGTTGACCGGGGGAACAAGGATCGGTGTCGACATTCAGGAATCTTTTCCCAGGACAGACGCCATCTCACCTGCATTGTAACTGGAACGTACAAAGGGACCGCTGGCGACCAGTTTGAAACCCATCGCCCGGACCTGATCTCCGACTTCGTCAAATTCTTCGGGAGGCAGGAAGCGTTCCACAGGCAGGTTCTGTGGAGTGGGTTGCAGATACTGACCGATGGTAATCATGTCGCAGCCGACAGCCCGCAGATCTGCGCAGACTTCCAGAACTTCTTCCCGGGTTTCACCCAGGCCGAGCATGATTCCACTTTTGGTGATGATGGTCGGATCTGTTTCTTTGACTTGAATCAACAGGTCCAGTGTACGCTGATAAACGGCATTACGTCGCACGCGGTGATAAAGGCGAGGCACGGTTTCCGTATTGTGGTTGAAGACATCGGGATGCGCTTCGATCACGCGATGGATGGCTTTGCGGTCGCCACGGAAGTCGGGAGTGAGGACTTCGATGTCAGCATCCATCCGCTCGCGGATTGCCAGGATACAATTATAAAAGTGTTCTGCGCCACCATCGGGCAGATCATCACGCGTGACAGAGGTGATCACGACATGTTCCAGCCCCAGTCGCACTGCTGCTTCAGCAACGCGTTCCGGTTCATCCAGTTGTACGGTTTCTGTTTTTCCTTTGGCGATCGAACAGAACCCGCAAGGCCGCGTACAGACATTTCCCAGAATCATCAGAGTCGCGGTTTTGTGGGACCAACACTCGGTACGGTTCGGGCACTTGGCGCTTTCGCAGACTGTCACCAGTTTCAAATCTTCGATTACGTTACTGGTGAATGCCATCCCCGGTTCAGGCAAAGGACGCTTCAGCCATTTGGGAAGTCGCTGTCGGGGTTCGGGGGTGGTGTCTGTCAGAATATTAAGGGTGGACATATACTTTTTTCTTCACTCTATGCAGTAAGGGATGTCGTGTGAATATATGGGTCTGTTGATAACCAAACTGTTGAACCAGATTCCTGACGATGCTTTCGCGGACCGAACTCATACTGGCTTCCCGCGTGAGTGTCGCTGAAAGTGATGTCAGACGATGGTCATGCTGATTGGCATCAATCAGTCGCTGTAATTTCATATCGGGTGAGACATTAATATACAAACCATAGTAAGAAATCCAGGATTTGATCGCAGCCCCCAGAAAGGCAAACTGGCCACAACGGCCGAAAATATCTACAGAATCAGGATGCTGGGCTGCTTCAATCCCCAGTTCTGCTGACATTCGCAACAGGGACTGTACCAGCCCGTTCTGAAAGTCATCTATTCCCAGACCCATCCGATTTAAAGGGAGCAGGGGGTACACGGCTAACTGGCCGGGGGCATGTAACAAGGCACCTCCCCCCCGGTTAATCCAGCGGACCTCCAGCTGGCTCGCCTTAAATTCCTGCCTGGACTCGGCTAGCTGGGCATGACTTCCTTCCCGACCTACGGTGATGATGGGGGGATGCTCACACACAAAAAGAGTCGCCTGATCAGTATCCTGTCGCCTGATTTCCTGCAGTGCCCGCTCCTGCAGTGTGAGAAACGAGTCAAAATCGACGCAGCCCAGCATATAGACCTTGATTGAGGAATTGCGAGGGCTTGTCTGGTTCATGTCAGGGGCAGGTGAATTCATGATCCTGTCTACAGGTACCTGGAGATAAAACTGCTGTTCGATAACGGTCAGCGACACCGTCATTTTCAGCGGTTCTCTCAGAGAGTCAATCTTCAGAACGTGGAAATCCTGATTTGTCCAGGATCCAGAGAGCAGATCACATTGAAAGCTCCCTGATCCCCAGTATTACTGTTTAAAGCAAGCAGTGTCTGGAGAACAGGAACTGTGTCATGTGGTAAGTATCTGTTATGAATGTGTTTAGGTGGTGTTGTTTCGAGGTGTATGCCGTTCTGGAAGATAATCGTCATAACCGGAATCTCTTGCAATTCCGGTTTATTTTAAAAAATCAGCATATCTGATTCAATTCCTTGGATCCGCAGATCCGATAGAGAGAAATGGATAAAACTAATACACCGTTTTGCAATTTATCAGAACACTCTCGCTCTCAGAGCTCTTCATGTCAAATCAAACCTCAAATCAGTTCCGATCCAGCAGTAAATTCCAATCGGTAAGGAGAAACCCAATGCGACGCGGAAAAAAGATGCTCGCGATATTTTCAACTATGGTAATGAGTGCGAGTATCGCCACCGCCGATGATCGCATTTTAGAATCGAAGTCACCCTTTGATTCGACTTCCACTTCCCGTTCATCCAGCCAGTACTTTTCCGGTCAGACTCCTGATACGAATACTGGTCGGATCACGATTTCTCAGCCGAGTCAAAACGCGGCTGTGAAAAAACAGTCATCAGAATATAAGCCTACTGATAAGGCCCGTCTCTCGCAGGTTCCTAATTATTACAAGGAACTGTTCGGGCAGGAACGTCCTTATCGCCGTCTGGATAACAAAACAAAAACAGAGACTCCCGCGCCAAGCCAGTCTCAGTTCCAGCAGATTGGTCATTCGGAACCACAAAGTGGTAAAAAACAGTACCATGTCGAAACATTCAATTCAGACCAGTCTGACAGGCAGAACATTGTTCATGCCGAATTTCAGCAGGGCAACCAGAAGTCTGCCCAGGGAAATATTCAGCAGATCAGCGCAGGGGACACACGCGAAAATCAGTTCCGTCTGCCAACTGAGTTCAGTCAGTCGGCTCCACAGACTCCCAGTCTTTCCGTTCCTCGAATTCCGGATCGAAAGACAGTGGAAAACAAACATCATCTGACTTTCGGAACTCCTGCTACCGCACCAAAAACAGAGCAACCTTCCGGAATTACAGTCAGTGCGACTCCCAACAGGCGTCGTGTGAACGAAACTGTTGTGAAACCAGTGGGTACCGCTTCAAGAGAAGCTGCTGCAAAACTGACCCACAAATGGATCAAGAAAACAGAAATTAACGTAGGTCAGGAATGTGAATTCGAACTGGAAATCAAAAACGAAGGAAAACAGACAGCTCAGGACCTGCTGGTTGAAGCATTCTTTCCGATTTCAGTGCGACTGACCAATGCGGAACCTCGTCCCAGTTCCAGCCGTGATCATCTGGAATGGAAATTTGAATCGCTGCAAGCCGGCGAAACAAAAGTAATCCGGATTTCCATGATTCCCAGTCAGCGGGGAGCCATTACGGCTGCTGCTCATGTTCGCTCAACCAGTGCTCTGACTGAGTCGTTCATGGTCGCAGAACCCATGTTGCAGGTGGCCGTTAAAGGTCCCACCAATGTTATGATTGGTGAGCCAGCTTCTCAGTCGGTCACCATCTCCAACCCGGGTACTGGTACACTGCACAATGTTGTGCTGGAAGCAGAAATCCCCAAAGGACTGGAGCACGTGACTGCCGAATTTCTGCAGATGCAGGTTGGCTCACTCAATCCGGGTGAAACCCGAACAATTCGTCTGGCTTTAGCCGCTGTTATGGGTGGTGAGCAGGTTGTGAAGGTTCAGGCAAAAGCCGAAGGTGGTCTGGTTCAAGCGACACAGGCTCGTGTGAATGTGATTGCTCCTAAAGTTCAAGTCGCCATTGATGGTCCGGGACTGCGTTATAAAGGACGCAGTGCTCAGTACGCCATCACGACACTCAACGATGGTGCTGCCGCTACGAACAATGTACGCGTCCTACACAAAATTCCAGAAGGTTTTGAATTCGTCAATGCCGATCATGGCGGACAGTTCAATCCGGAAGATTCCACCATCAGCTGGTTTCTCGGTCGGATGGAACCAGGTCAAACCGCCAGTGTGAATCTGGAGTTGAAAACCAAAACCATTGGTAACTACGTACATCACGTACGAGCGATCTCTGAACACAATGTAAAATCAGACGCTCAGATTCAAACACGAATTGAAGGGACTGCTCAGCTGGTTCTGGAAATCGCTGATCTGGACGATCCTGTCGAAATCGGCAAAGAAACCGGTTACAAAGTGGTTGTTAAGAATGATGGAAGTAAGTCAGCACAGAATGTCTCTGTCTCCTGTGAACTGCCTCCTGGTGTGGATCTGATTTCTGCAACCGGCCCGACTCAGCATATTGCTGAAAATGGTGTGGTCGTCTTCAAATCTCTGGGAGACCTGGCACCTGGTGATTCGGTACAGTATCAGGTACTCGTACGGGGTTCTGTGGAAGGAAATCAGCGGTTCCGGGCACGGCTCGCCAGCGATTCGATCCGCGATCCTCTGCTGTTCGAAGAACTGACTCGCTTCTACAAAGACTAAGCGAATCTACTTCAGGCTGTTAAAAAATAAAAACCCGGTCAGTGATCTGCTGACCGGGTTTTTTTATTGAAGCGAATCAGGTTGAGAGAGACCGCTTCCATCAAAGATGGTTCCAGGGAAGTCTGCTGTCAGAGATTTACTTTCTCTTCCAGATGACGAGTTGATGATGTGGTTGTCCCGGTTTGCCGTTCGAGACTTTCAGAACCAGGTTCTCCAGTGATTCAGTCTGCTCAAGAACCGTTCGAAGGTCGTTCAGGCTGTTAACAGGGGTGCCGGCGACTTCTTCAATCACATCGTACAGTTTGACTACGTTTGACAGTGAATTCTGCTGATCCACATCCATCACGAGTAACCCGGTCTGAACGGCCTCAAACCCCAGTTGAATGGCCAGGTCTGCGTTCATGGCATGCACCTGCAGACCAGATAATACATCGTTCGCGGTTGTGTTTTTCATTTTCTGAAAGCTCATGGGGGCAGCCGAGGTTCCCGGCCGTCGAGACTGTTGTGTCTCTTTCTGTTTCCGTTCGAGTTCGTCCAGAATGCGACGGTTTGCCAGTTCTACCATTACATTAACCTTCCGGCCGCTCCGTAACAGGACCACACTGACTCTGTTATCGATGGGAGTCAGACTGACCAGGTTGATCAGATGGTTCTGATCGAGGACATCGATGCCACCAAAACTGAGAATGATGTCATCGTACTTCAGGTTAGCACGCGACGCTGGCGTATTGGAGATGACTTTCACAACCCGGGCACCCCGCACGCGGTCCATTTTCAATCGGCCGGCAGTCGCGATGCTGAATTCCGGATCGAGCTGCACACCCAGATAAGCCCGGTAAACCTGACCATACTTCACCAGCTGATTGAACACGTGGCGGACCAGCTTGCTGGGGATACTGAAACCGATCCCGTCATTACCGCCACTATTCGAAGCGATGGCTGTATTGATGCCGATAATTTTTCCTTCGAGATCGATCAGCGGTCCGCCACTGTTACCAGGGTTGATGGCGGCATCGGTCTGCAGAAAGTTCTGATTAAGAACTTCTGATCCACTGCCCAGCTGCAGGGAACGTCGTCCTTTGGCGCTGATGATTCCCAGAGTGACCGATTCACTCAAACCGAAAGGGCTTCCCATCGCCAGTACCATATGTCCAATGTCCAGCTTGTCGCTGTCACCCCAGTCAGCGGGAGACACATCGGAGACATTGATCTTTAAAATTGCCAGGTCGGTATCTTTGTCTTCCCATTTCTGCTGGGGATGTATCACCCGACCATCATGCAGAGAGATGGAAATCGAGGTGCCTTCCGAATCTCGTACCACATGCCGGTTGGTGACAATATACAAACCGGAAGCGCCATCACCTCTGACAATCACTCCCGAACCGGTCTCTTCTACCGCGCCACGGGGCGTCTGGCGCTCGCACTGAATATGAACGACGCTGGGTGTTGCCAGTTTGGCTATTTTCGCCAGATGTCTGCTGCCTTCATGCAATGGAGACGTAGAAGGGAGCAGTGTGGCATGTTCCTGCCGGGGGTTCGACTGTGAAGGAACTTTAGCTTCCAGCTGTTTGAATGACAGCGGGGATTCAAAGCAGGCATTCCATAGTGAAACAGAAACAACCAGACCTAATACGAATGCCAGGGGGTATCGATTCTTCATGTTGCAAATCTCTCAGCGTGACCCAGGATCTTTTTTGCGTTTTAGCTATTCCTAGCTACGGCAAAATAAGGCAATCCTTCGCCAGTGCCGGACGATTTGATTACAAGTGGCAGACTGACTGGCAGCGGACACCGGTAATACCAGGGACCACGAGACTGAATGCGATGCATCTCTCCACAATCAATGTCAGTGATGAGGGATCTGTATATTTTTCAGGAGAGAAGAAAAACCGTAATCAGTCTGGTGGAACCCTCTGGCATTCATTATCGGTAGGGGATCTTATTTTTCGAGATCCAAATCATGAATTCTGACTTCCTGATCGTTAAGCCGTCCTTCGAATTCGTATGCGTTCTCCCAATCGCCATGAACAGCATTAGTGGATAATCCCATCGATTCGCGCTGTTGTGCACAACTGACACAAAACATCGCATAGGGAACTGCTTTAAGCCGTGCAATCGGTATATTTTTATTGCAGCTTTCGCAGTGACCGTAACGGCCTTCCTGAATCAGCGCGATCGCGCGGCGGATTTGCATCAGCTCATTATATTCGATCTCGGCCAGATGAGATTCCAGATCCTGGCGGCGTGCACGAATCGCAGCATCGCCACTGTCCTCAACGGACGACTGGCTGCCAGACGAACCTTCTGAACTGTCGCTTACCAGTTTTTTCAGCTCATCACGTCTATCTAGTAGTTGCTTGTGCAACCTGATTATTGCGTCTTTTCGTACCACTCTCTCGTCCCCTCATAAAGATCATATTCGGTGCGCAACTTTATAAAGTCGATCTCCCAAAACATAGCTTTTAATTTGGCTAAAGAATTTGGAAACATGACCAGATATTTTTGTTTTTATATCAAAGCTACTCATGGGTATTATTCACTACGCGAATTAAATGTCGAGAGTTGGAAACTTTCAAAATAAGAAATTAATACATAAGTCAAATTTTTACAATAACTTAAGCTGGCGCCTTTTCTTGCTATTTTCCGATTTTCTGGAGATTAAGCCCGTTTCGCGAACTGGACGTTCAAACTATAAGGGATGTAACGCATGTATACAAGGGCTCAGGGGCTGCCTCCTGATATTGACCCATTTACCAGATTGCGGTGTAATACGCGCTCCCTGAAACCTGCCTTTGGGCAGAACCTTAGATCAGTTACCGACAACGATTGGGAAACGTGTTTACCACCTTCGACCGCTATTTACTCAAACGATATTTCCATGTGTTCGTGATCGGCTTCATCGCAACCTACGGCCTGTACGTGGTTTTTGACGGATTTACGAACATCGACGGCTTTCAGGCAGGGGCAGAAAAAGTCTCTTCGACCGGTCTTGAGGTAGAAGAGGGCTCATCGACCAGTCTGCTCTGGATCATGCTTGAGTTCTATTTCTATCAATCTTCCATCTTTTTCGACATGATCAGCCCGATTCTCTCCGTACTGGCTGGAGTCGTTGTGTTTTCCCTGATGGTGCGTCACGGGGAACTGAATCCCGTACTCTCCGCCGGTATTCCCACATACCGACTGGCCATACCACTGGCGATAGCAACGATTATTGTCAACTGTGTGATGTGTGTGAATCAGGAAGTGATCATTCCATCCATTGCGGATAAGCTTCAGGCGGAGCGCGGAGACATGGGAAACTCAGCTCAGTTTGTTGAACCGGTTTATGATTTCAGTACCCGGATTATGATCAACGGTCAGGAAGTTTTTCTGACTGAGCAGAAAATGAAAAATGCAGAGTTTGTTTTATCTAAACCAATGGTTCACGATTTCGTCACCGTTAAATCTGAAACCGCGATCTATCAGACACAGACCAGAACCAGTCCGGGAGGCTGGTTACTCAAACAGGCATCTCCGAAATATCAGGATCTTGAAATTGCTGAATTTGCACGTGATATTATCCTGCCCGGTACTGAGGCAAATGAAATCTTTATCGTGACGGATGTGGGCTGTGATCAGCTCTGTAATCGCAATTTCAGTTCGCTGATCTCAACTCCGGATCTGATTGCCAGAATCAATAATCCTTCCTTTAGCGATTTATCGATTCGTAAACAGAAACTGGATCTGCATTCCCGACTCACACGTCCGATCATGAATCTGATCGCAGTACTGATTTCGATCCCGTTTGTACTACGCAAAGAGAGTCGCAGTCTGATCTTGAATATCGCGATTTGCGCATGTGTGATGGGAGGCCTGTTTGGAGTTTCGCAGTGTTTCCATTATATGGGGGCAACAAAATTGATTTCACCCGATCAGGCCGCCTGGTTTCCCGTCATTACGAACGGAACGCTTGCCGCCTGGTTCACGAACCGGGTTCAGACCTGAGTTTTGAGTCAAATAGAACTAACCGCACAGAATTAACCGCTCTGTCCCAGATCCATCAGTTGTCCGAATCGCTCCAGCACGCGAATCTTTAAGGGAGCGAACCGGGGCTGGTCAAATTCGCCTCCTTCCACGAGACGTAATGCGATCGCATGCGTTTGCTGTAAAATGGACTCGTCCCGTTTGAGATCTGCAACCCGCAGAGGCAATTCGCCATGTTGACGGGTTCCAAAGATATCCCCCGGTCCTCGTGCCTGGAAATCCGCCTCGGCAATTTCAAAGCCATCGGTGGTCTGTTCCATCACCGCGAGTCGATTCAAGGCGTCTTCGCTTTCCGTGTAAGAAAATAGAAAACAGTTTCCCCGGTGGAGACCGCGACTCACGCGACCTCTTAACTGATGCAACTGTGACAGTCCAAATCGATCCGCCTGCAGAATGACCATCAGCGTCGCATTGGGCACATCCACACCGACTTCAACGACCGTCGTCGAGACCAGCACTTGAATAGCTCCCTGGTGAAACTGTTTCATGATTTCTCCCCGTTCTCCACGATCCATCTGACCGTGTACCAGTCCGATGGATGCCGTCGACAGCTCGCTCTTCTGCAGTTTACGATACACTTCCTCGGCACTCGAACGAATATTCTGTTCGTCTTCGGAATCGATGCGTGGGCAGACGATATAAGCCTGCCTGCCTGCATCGATCTGGGCTCTTAAAAATTCCCAGGCCTTTTTTCTTTGAGGCGTTGTTGAGACGCGACTTGTCATGACCGGTTGCCTTCCCGGGGGCAGATCGGTGTTGATTGAGATATCCAGCTCACCGAACTGTGTCAAACACAAGCTACGGGGAATCGGCGTTGCCGTCATCACCAGCATGTGTGGTGTGTTCTGATCGCTGGAGAAGTGTGCCCGCTGCATCACACCAAATTTGTGTTGTTCGTCGATAATCACAAGTCCCAGGTTGTGGTATTGGACATCTTTCTGGACGACCGCCTGCGTGCCCACGATCAGTTGCTGTTCTCCGGAAGCGATTTTTTCCAGTGTCGTCTTGCGTTCGGAGGGAGACAGGCTGCCGGTCAGGATACAGCGTTTTACTCGACTGTGTTTCAAAATCTGGTTGATTGTTTCCCAGTGCTGTACTGCCAGCAGTTCCGTAGGGGCCATCAACACCGCCTGGTCTCCGCCGGCAATGGTGGCCAGCATTGCATAAATCGCAATGGCGGTTTTGCCGGCACCCACATCTGCCTGCAGCATGCGATGCATAGCCCGACCTGAAGCCAGGTCGACTTTAATCTCTTCGATTGCCTGGTTTTGTCCCTCGGTAAAATCATAAGGGAACAGTCGCCTGATACGGGCATCGACTTTTGCAGTGACCTTCAGCAAGGGGGCATTATCGACGCAAGTCCAGAGTCGTCTGCGCATCGCCAGCGCCAGCTGAAATTCCAGTAGATCATCGTAGATCACACGATGCACGCCGGCATGATATTCCTCCATCGTCTGGGGTTTATGCATCTGGATCACGGCCTGACTCAACGGAATCAGCGACTGCGTTTCGCGAAAATTCTCCGGAAGATAGTCGGGAATCAGCTGAGCGTATTCTTCCACCGCAGCGCGAATGTAACGCCGCATCTGATACATCTTGATACCTTCGGTCAGGCTGTACCGGGGTAAGATCAGTCCCTGCGGATCATCCAGATCTTCTTCCAGGACCTGGAACTGCGGATGAGAAATTTCCCATTTTCCAGAGCGGCGTTTAGGTTTACCCGAAAACATCAGCAACTGGCCCTGGAAAAAACGTTTGATGACCCAGGGTTGATTGAACCAGGTTCCCTTCAGAAACCCGGTGCCACAATCCAGCAGAATCGCCGTAATCGTACGACCGCGTGAGATCGTGCGGGCATCCAGGTCCACGACTTTGCCGCAGACGGATGCGGGCTGATCTTCTTCCAGTTCATTGACGGGGCGGACGTCAGTCAGGTCCAGAACACTGCGGGGCAGATGCCACAGCAGGTCCTCTACCGTTTGAATCCCGATTTTTCCCAGCAGTTCGCCGCGATCTGAGCCCACCCCATTGAGAAATTGAACAGGAGTTTCCAGGGGAGATGCGGTCATCGTATTCTGCAACCGTTCGAGCCGAGTTATATGAATCAGGATCGTGATGTGATGTCTGATGACAGAACAGATGCATCACATTTTACCATCGCGTCTCTCGTAGTATCATTCAGGGTCCCAATGCCCCTGGAGACGCTACAGTAAAACGGGACACAGTTTAATATTCAGACTCACTTTGTAACTTGAGTGCAAACTCGACTGCCAGTTCATCACAGCGTTCGTTTTCCGGATGACCACTGTGCCCTTTGATCTGAGTAAAGTGAACTTCGTGTTGTTCCAGCAGGGTATCCAGTTTCCGCCAGAATTCTTCATTCTTGACAGGTTTCCAGCTTTTACCTTCCCGTCGGCGCCAGTTGTTTTTTTTCCAGTTCGGCATCCATTCCTTTGATCCCTTGGCAACGTAAACACTGTCCGTAATCACTTCCACACGAGAACGTCGTTTCAGCAGTTCCAGTCCGGAAATCACCGCCTGCAACTCCATCTGATTATTGGTGGTGACTGCCTCGCCTCCGGAGAACTCTTTTTCCGCTCCGGTGGAAGGATGTCTGAGGATCACTCCCCAGCCTCCCGGTCCTGGATTTCCCCTGCAGGCACCATCGGTAAAGATCTGCACAAATGGAAGAGCGTTCTGATTTGCTGCATCATCAGTCATAATAATGAAAAACGCACACCTGGCAAAGAATTAACGATAACTCGAATTTGAGTCCCGGTACAACGGCAAACAAAGGCGATGCTACAAACGAGCGTAAAATCACCCCTGGTGGATTCTGGGAAAGAAGCGGGTCGCTCTTTTGCGACTATCGTTCTCGATAGACAATACGTCCACGGTTCAGGTCGTAAGGGGATACCTCGACCACGACTTTGTCGCCCGGGACGATACGAATAAAGTGTTTTCGCATCTTGCCGGCCACATGCGCCAGAACCTGGTGTCCGTTTTCCAGTTCGACTCGAAACTGAGTATTTGCCAGTGCCTCGGTCACTGTACCTTCGACTTCAATGGCCTCTTCTTTGGCCATAACAATTATATCCTGTCCAATAAGATTCATAAAACGGGAATAAGCGATACATCTCGCATAAACCTAACTCCAGTGTCAGTCTGATGAAAGACAATCGGGAGTTCTCTGTGCCCCTTATTGTGACAGGGAGACGTCAAATATGCCAGTCTGAACAGACCCGCAAGTCATATAACCTCTGATTCAGACAGGGAAATCCGTGCAGAAAGGACAATTCACCGAATTTTTGAGCAGGAGAAAGAGTTTTTTCGGTATCAGTTGTCAAACGTGAGGTACGCTTTATTAAATCGGACTCTGCTTATAGAAAATGAGTCACATCAATTGTCGGTCCGTTAATCTGGAAGACGACTTTCAGATTGTCACACATCTGACAGGATTGTAGTCATGCAGTATCTCAAAAAATTTCTTGTAGAAGAAGATGGTCCTACCGCTGTCGAGTATGCTGTCATGCTGGCTGCCATTGTGATGGTCTGTATCGCCGCCATTGCCGCGGTTGGAACCCGTACGAATGCCCTGTTTGAAAATGCGACGACCGAGATGCAAAATCACGGCATGTAATCGTCTGTTCTGAATCCAGCATTCATCCTGTGCCCACCTGATTCTTCTGCGTTCTGCAGAATTGCACTTCTACGCTATTCCATTACACTGCAGGGAGTTTTAACCTCCGTTCTTGATTCAACACTCCCGGAACCGCTATGCCTGACTGCTATATTGCAATGGGTGGAAATCAGGGTCCTGTCCGCGAAACCTTCTCCCTGGCGCTGGAACACCTCGATCAGCATCCGGAAATTTCTGTCATCAAAACCAGCCAATGGATCGAAACCGCACCCGTGGGTGATCAGACGGCCGATCCATTTCTGAATGGCGCTGCGCATCTTTCCGCAACACTTTCCCCCGAATCTCTGCTTTCCGTGTTACAACAACTGGAAGCAGACATGGGGCGCATCAGAGAAGTCCGCTGGGGCGCTCGTCCGCTCGACCTGGATCTGCTGCTCTTTGACCAGTTAATCATTCACACGAAAGATCTGGTGGTCCCGCATCCGGCTTGCTGGTATCGACGGTTCGTATTGGATCCCCTGGCTGAAATCGCCGCCGATGTCATTCATCCGGAGAAACAGATTACGATTCAGGAATTACGCCAGCGTCTGCTGGCAAAACCCTTTCAATTTGTACTGGCGGGGCTCCCGTCTGAAGAAGCCGCAATCTTGATTAAAAATCTGCGGCAACAGTATCCTGAGGTGCAGTTTTCCAGTTGGGAAACTCAGGGTTCAGTCGCTCCAACCTCACAGGAACCCGCATTGATCGCCTGGCTCGGATCTCCGGCTTCACCCACAAAATTTGAAGATTTACCCCTGATTCCCCGGCTAAACCTCTCCGAATACCAGCAAAACAGTGAACGGATCGTTCATGTTTTGCAATCTGCGCTGGATTTCCAGTAAAAATCGTCTATACTTATAGATAAGGGCTCGCCGATATTTTTAATAGGGCTGCTCGAAATCAGATAATGACGATTTGATTGAGTCAGTCTTACCTGCCTTTGCCCTCCCACCTTTTCGAATTTGGAGACCTGACACGATGCTCAAGATCCTGGGTTCTCAAAAAAGTAAGTTTTGCGATCAGATTACACGGCGGAACTTTCTCCAGATTGGTGGCCTCGCTTTAGGCGGCATGTCGCTTCCCCAAATTCTACAGGCGGAGAATTCTTCCCCACAGCGGAAGAAACACAAAGGGATCATCATGATCTTCCTGCCGGGAGGTCCTCCTCATCAGGATATGTGGGATATTAAAGTCGATGCCCCCAGCGAAATTCGCGGCGAATTCAACGCAATTCAAACAAACGTTCCCGGCGTCGAAATCGGGGATCAGTTTCCGCGCATGGCGCAGATGGCTGACAAGTTCGCTTTCATCCGTTCCATGGTTGGTTCCGATGGTCGACACGATGCCTTTCAGTGTCTCACCGGTCAACGCTTTAGGAACCAGCCCCTGGGTGGCTGGCCCAGCTTAGGTTCGGTCCTTTCGAAAAAATACGGTCCCGTCGATCCGTCGATACCGCCGTTCCTCGGCCTCTCTCCCAAGATGGGGCACATGGAATGGGCCCGCGCCGGAGATCCTGGTTTCCTCGGTCTGGCTCACGCACCATTCCGTCCGAACGGTGAAGGCATGGCTGATATGACGCTGAATGGCGTTACCCTTGATCGGCTCGATAACCGTAAAAAAGTACTCAGTTCGCTCGATCAGTTCCGCAGTAAGGTCGATGCGTCCGGCATGATGGAAGGTCTCGACTCATTCAACCAACAGGCTTTTGGCATTCTCACTTCCAGCAAACTCGCCGATGCTCTTGATCTTTCCAAGGAAGATCAGAAACTTCGCGATCGATACGGTCGGGGGACCAAACAGCTTCGCGCCGATGGTGGCCCCAAACTGCTCGATGATTTTCTGACCGCCCGTCGTCTGATTGAAGCGGGTGCCCGTTGTGTGACGCTGGCCTTCAGTCGCTGGGACTGGCATGGCGGCAACTTTAAACGCGGTCGCGAAGACATGCCGATGCTCGATCAGGGGGTGACGGCACTGATTGAAGATCTGGAAAATCGTGATATGCTGGACGATGTCACTGTTGTCGTCTGGGGCGAATTCGGAAGGACCCCCAAGATCAACGCCAACTCCGGCCGCGATCACTGGCCGCGCGTCTCTACTGCTGTCGTTGCTGGTGGCGGCATGAAGACCGGCCAGATTATCGGTTCCACCAATCGACTGGGAGAATCTGCAGAAGACCGCCCGGTTCATTTCCAGGAAGTTTTCGCGACCCTCTATCACAACCTGGGCATCAATGTCGAAACCGCGACTGTCGATGACCTGCAGGGACGTCCCCGTTATCTGGTCGATACCAACCAGTACAAAGTCATGCCCGAACTCGTCTGAGCGGGGCTGTAAGAACTTTTCAGCGAGTTCTGCAGGCAGTGTCGTGGAAGACTCATGTGTCTGCCCGTCAAAAATAAAGCTTTCTATTTCTGCTTTTCCCAGAATGCTCAATACTCCCCTGTTTCATACTTTTCGAAGCAGGCATGGTAGAAATAAGCTCCCCGCAACAGGGATACCTCTACGCACTGCATTTTTTCGACTTGACGCCTGCGTGCTCTTTCCAAAACTACGAGTTATGCGTCGCGCGCGTAGCACCGTTTTCAGATAGGGAACAGTTTCCCCCCCTGTTGATTTCAGTACCTTATAAGATCCTTGTTTTACGGGGTTTTTGTGTCACTCCCTGGTTTTCCTTCAAAACGTTCACTATCTATCAACCGGTTTAATACGCATTCCTTTCCATTTTGAAGTCCAAAACTGCGATTTCAGACCCGATTCACGCCAGCATTGCGCCTGACTCAAATAAAATCATTTTTTTCAAGTTTGCACTACAGGCAGCTGACATGGCTTTCGGTTTAACGTTGCAATAAATCGGGAACTGATTATTAATTCTACCAGAAAGCAACAGAAGCTCAGACATGAATTTCCGTCAGTTCCTGCCAGAGCAGGGGGCAGGGACAGTCTTCCCCACCCTGCAGTAGCGTTTTCAAAAAGGGAATTGAGCAGGTATATTGAAAACGCACGAAAAGTGACATCAATCTATAAAAACATCACGCTGTACTTGTCTCTGAAAATTCTGCCAAATACACTTTCAAACCACAGTGATCATCATTTTGAAATTACATACGTCTGCTTTGCCAAGCGAAGTGACTTTTAGGATCGACGATGCCCGACAAATCGACACCCGAGACAGTAGAAACCATCATCCGAGCTCGCAGAACGGAAAAAGTACTCTGTGATATTGAGTCAATCCGGCCTGTTCCCGCTGACGTAGCAGAACGCAATCGAGAAATCGTACTCCAGGCAATTCAGACCGCGGGCTGGGCTCCTTTTCACTATCCGCGGAAAGTCGATGGTTTAGCGGAACCGTGGCGTGCACATGTTTTATGGCATGAGGAAGCAAAACAGGCTGCAATTTATCTGCGTGATGAGTTACACGTCACCTCAAAAGGCCCCAGGCTGGCAGCCGCTTGTAGTGCGTTAGTACTTGTAACATGGTTGCCAGAGTTCTATGACCTTGAATCACAGCAAACTTCAAAAATCGACCGTGAAACGCAACTGGCACGTGACGAAGAGCATCTGGCAGCGGCTTCAGCCATGGTCCAGAATCTGTTACTGATGCTGACTGCCCATGGTATGGGAAACTACTGGTCGAGTGGCGGAAAACTCCGGGGACCAGAGATGTTCAATTATCTGGGCATTCCAGAACAGGAACGCTTACTGGCAGCCGTCTTCATTGAGTACCCGGAAATGATGGATGATTCCAAAGAACGCAAAGCGGGCAGCCTGCGAAACGACCGGAGTGATCAGTGGATTCGCGAAGTGACCCTTTGAGAACAATCAGCTAAGACTCATTCACTTTTTCGATACATATTCCTCACTCAATTCCCACCCAAGACAAATATTATTTATCCATGAATCATACACGTTCGTCTTTTTCATGGTCGTGAAAGTCACACCTGAATTTCCGACAGTTCCTGCCAGAGCAGGGCACTGGCCAGGGTCCCCTGCCGAAACGATTCCAGCGAGAAGCGTTCGTTCGGGCTATGCAGGTTGTCCGTATTCTGACCCCAGCCCAGCAGCAGCGTCTCCACGCCGACCAGTGACTGGAATGTTTCGACGACGGGAATCGATCCCCCTTCGCGAATCATCACAGGTGACGTTCCGAATGCCTGTTCAATGGCCGTCCGTGCTGCTGACATATAAGGGCTGTTGAAATCAAAGACCAGACCGCGGCAGCCGTGGAAGTCGATGAATTCCATCGTCAGTCCCGGCGGCAGTTGATCGCGCAGAAACTGCTCCAGCGCTTGCGTCAAGGCTTTGGGATCCTGATCGGGAACCAGGCGGCAGCTGATCTTCACGCGCGCCTGAGCTGGTACAATCGTTTTGGGACCTTCCCCCGTGTATCCTGAGATCATGCCGTTCACATCACACGTGGGTCGTGCCCAGCGGCGTTCCAGCGTCGAGAAGCCTGCTTCACCGGCGACCTCAGATACACCCAGATTGCTCATGAACGTGGCTTCATCAAAAGGCAGGGCTGCAAACTGCTCGCGCTCCTCCTGGGTCAGTTCCAGCACGCCATTATAAAAGCCGGGAATCTGCACGCGTCCCTGATCATCGTGTAACGCTGCAACCATCTTCGCCAGACCATTGCCCGGGTTTGTCACTGCACCACCAAATACGCCACTGTGCAGATCCTGACGCGGACCACGCACAATTACTTCACAGGCCAGAATACCCCGCAGACCATAAGTAATCGCAGGGATGCCCGGTGCATACTGGCTGGTATCACTGATCACCGCGATATCACAGGCAACCAGATCCTTGTTCTCTGCCAGAAAACGATCCAGGTTGTCGCTGCCGACTTCTTCTTCGCCTTCAATCACGAAGACCACATTCACAGGCAGTTCGCCGTGTGTTTTCATCCAGGCTTCGACCGACTTGATGTGTGTATACATCTGCCCTTTGTCGTCAGTCGCGCCCCGGGCGTAAATGTGTCCGTCGCGAATATCCGGTTCAAAGGGGGGCGTCGTCCATTGATCCAGCGGATCGGGGGGCTGCACATCGTAATGGCCGTATACCAGTACCGTCGGCTTTCCGGCTGCTTTTTTCCAGGAACCGGACACAATCGGATGTCCGGCGGTTTCCACCAGCCTGCTTTCGATGCCAGCGGCTTCCAGCTGTTTCAGTACAAACTCAGCACCGTGTCTTGTTTCCGATTTCAATGTTGAGTCGGCACTGACACTGGGGATCTTTAAGAATTCGATCAGCTCACTGACAGCCTGATCCTGATGTTGCTCTAAATAACTGCGAACTTGCTCAACCATTGTTTTCCTGTAACCTTGATCCTGCTAAGTTATGATATCATTGAAGGTGAGAGAGACTCTGCGAATGACGTCGTGAACTTTGAGTATAATTCCCCTTGGATCATTTGAGTATAGAAGTCGTCCATGAAAACAGTAGATGTCGCAATAATTGGAGGGGGAATCATTGGGCTGGCTACCGGCTGGCAGATCAGTCAGCGGTTCCCGGACAAATCGATTCTGATCCTCGAGAAAGAAAGTCAGGTCGCCCAACACCAGACGGGGCATAATTCGGGCGTGCTGCATTCCGGCATCTACTACAAACCGGGGTCACTCAGAGCCATCAACTGTCGTGAAGGCAAACGTGCGATGGAAGAATTCTGCGATGCGGAAGAAATTCCCCGAGATCAATGCGGAAAAGTCATCGTGGCTGTCGACAAGCGGGAGTTTTCCGCCCTCGATCGCATATTTGAACGGGGACAACTAAATGGCGTTACCTGTGAATTGATTGGGGAAGAACGCGTCAAAGAACTGGAACCGCACGTTGCCGGCATTCGAGGCATCCATGTTCCGGAGACCGGCATTGTCGATTACAAACAGGTTTCCGCACGGCTCGCCGAACGCATTCAGGAGAAAGAGAATCAGATTCTGACCGGTGCGGAAGTCACAGGCATTCAGCATCACGCCGACTCAATCACCATCAATACAAAACAGGGTGACTTTTCTGCAAAGCAGGTCATCAACTGTGGCGGACTGTTCAGCGATCGCGTGGCGCGCATGGGCGGTTCGAAACCGGAATCCAAAATCGTCCCCTTTCGTGGCGAATACTATGTGCTCAAACCGGAGGCGGAACATCTTTGCAAAGCGCTGATTTATCCGGTCCCCAATCCCGAGTTCCCGTTTCTCGGCGTGCATTTTACCAAAATGATTCACGGCGGTGTCGAATGCGGTCCGAATGCCGTCTGGGCTTTTGCGCGGGAAGGATATAAGAAGACAAATGTTAACATAGGGGATCTGTTCGAAGCGGCCACCTATCCCGGGTTTCGCAAGATGGCATTCAAATACTGGAAGACCGGCCTGAAAGAAATGTGGCGGTCCTTCAGCAAACCGGCATTCGTACATGAACTGCAGCGACTGATTCCCGAAATCAAAGCGGACGATCTGAAAGCGGCTCCCGCGGGAGTGCGTGCCCAGGCGCTCGCCCCCGATGGAACTCTCGTGGATGACTTTCTGATTGATGAATCCGACCGCATGATTAACGTTTTGAATGCACCATCGCCGGCTGCGACATCCTCTTTGCGGATCGGCTCGATGATCACGGATCTGCTTGCAACCCGCATTCAATAACGGAAAGAACACCACTCCATGCAGGCATCGATCATCACTTACTGGGGCTACGCCACCATTGTCTTCTGGACGATCCTGCTGGTTCCTTCGCTTATCATGATGATTCGCAAGCGCATTACCCGCTGTCTACCCGAGACGGATATTCCTAAGGTCTGGCCTAAGATCTCCGTGATTGTTCCCGCCAAAGACGAAGCCGAAACCATCGAAGTCACCCTCAACTCACTACTGGCTTCCGACTATCCGCATCTGGAAATCATTGCCGTCAATGATCGTTCCGCTGATGAAACCGGTGCGATCATGGAACGTGTGGCGAAAGAGGCCGCAAACCAGGATCGCGCCAGCATGCAGATCGTCCACATCACAGAACTGCCTGCGGACTGGCTGGGAAAATCACACGCCATGCATCAGGCCGCCAAGCAGGCAACCGGCGAACTGCTGTTGTTTACGGACGGCGATATCATCTTCGATCCAAACGCGATTTCAGAAGCGACGCGGGTCTTCCTGCATCAGAAACTGGATCACCTCTGCCTGCTGCCTCAGTTGGCGCGGGGCGGGCTGATCGAAATGGCATTCATTACATTCTTCGGCTTCCTGCTCACTGGCGGCATGTTTCTCTGGCTGGTACCGACTCGTTGGCATTTCGCTTATATCGGCATCGGCGCCTTCAATCTGGTCCGTACCGAAGTCTATCAGCAGATCGGCGGGCACGCCGCGATTAAACTGGATGTACTGGATGACATTAAACTCGGCAAACTGATTAAAAACTATTATTATAAACAGGACTTTTATCTGGGCATCGAACAGCTCAAGGTCCGCTGGCAGCCTTCTGCGTGGGGTGTGATTACCGGCGTTGAAAAAAACTCGTTCGCCTCATTTCACTATTCCCTGTCGTTAGTCTCCCTGGCAACGTTGGCATTTCTGCTGTTTTTTATTGCACCCTTTATCGTCCCGTTTCTGTACCCGCTATCACAGACGATCGGCTTTCTGATCACTGTCGGCCTGCTGCATCTCTGTTATGCCACGATTGCCGTTCTATTCGCTTCAGGGCTCCGCGTGACGCCGCTGCTGTTCTTCTCGTCGCTGGCACTCGCCTTTGCCATCTGGCGCTCGGCTTATATCACGCTCAAAAACGGCGGCGTCCGCTGGAGGGATACCATCTATCCCCTGGATGTGCTGAAGAAGAACCTGTATTGAAGCGTGGGAGCTTAATTCGCAGAGTTCTGGGGCTGTTCTGCTTCAGCGGGTTTTGATTTTGGATACCAGGGTTTATTTTTGACCGTCAGGTAGCGGCTGCTGGTCTGGCCGCCATCCGATCCCAGGTTTACGATCCGTCGCTGCATGGTATCAATGATGAAACGTCTGCCATCGGGCAGGTACAATTCGTTCCAGGCATGTCCGCCCACACGGCTGGCATCACCATAATTGCCGCGGACCAGCGCCACGTCGAGTTCCGCCTCGTCGGCCAGCAGTTTGAACAGCAGGGCCCGATGGCGACAGACACCCGCGCCACACAGCCGAGTCACATCGCCCAGCATGACCCCCTCATTCGCATATTCTCTGGTCAGGAGTACGACTGCGGGCGTGCTCCAGCGGTTGTTTTTGTCGAGCGACATATTCTGGTCCACATATTTGGCCAGCCGAGTCGCCCGTTTGAGTGGCACTAATGCTTTTAATTCCTCGGAATGAGCGAAATCCAGATGTTGTTTGAGGGCGGCGTCACGCTGGCGGTCGACGATAATCAGCTCGCGCCGGGAAAATGCCTGTCCCTTTTCATCCAGCTTCATTCCCCGACCGCCGTCTACATATCCGTCCCGGATTTTGATTTTCGGCCCGACGAAATGTGTGGAATGATAATCCACGGTCGCCTGGCGCGCCTGTTCCCGCATTTTGGGACGTAAGGAATCATCATCAGGGTAGCCACGCAAAGCCAGATCCAGAAAGAGGTCGCTGCTGCGGGAATCCACCTGATGAACTTCAATCGCGATCACATTCGCGCCGGATACCAGATGAGCCGCATCGATTTTAAAATACTGGTAGAGCCGTTCTTCCAGGCCGTCGGATCGCTTCAAGGCACGCGTGTCTGCTGTGATCTGACCCTGGGGAAGATTGTGCCGGATGACCTCTTTCCCGTTCAGATAGACAACACAGCCATCGTCGCTGCGAATCATGAATACCAGCTGTTTGAGTTGGCTGGCGTCTGTGATATCAAACGAGTGCCGAAAACAGGCTGTGATCGTTTTCTTCTGTGGATCACTGCCAAAATTTAATGTGGTACTGATATCCGATTCTCCATATCCCAGTGGTGCAGTGCCAGATTTCCATTTCGAATCGTCGAATTTCGGTTCAATCCAATGAGGGAGCAACGGCTGGCCGTCATCCTGGTATCGCCATGTGCTTTCCTTACCAAATGGAATCAGGGTTGTTTGTGCCCCGACCCGGGATGCGAACAGTATTAAAACAAGCAGGATGAGAAGACTGGCGAATTGGGTTCGACGCATGTGGTTCAGTCCATTTTCAAAGCATATCTGTTTCGGTCGCTGGCGGATCTGAGACGGTTCAGGTTTTGAAATGGTATTACATGTCAAATTACGAATCAAGAAAGCGCTTCGGGAATTCATATTAGACAGGAGCTCACCTCCTCTGCAGACGGGTAAACCACGTTTTCTGTGTATGCTGAACGACCTGACTGAACGCTGATCGTTCGTCAGAAATGCCCTTTTGACGTACTGAAATGTATTTAGTCCCTGTTTCTGAGGTGTTGCTGAATACTGGCATAGAATCTGCATAACAGTATTCACAACAAAGTGAGTCATAGGAGATATCACCAGATACAAACAAGGCTCACGAGGGGAAGCCTCAGCCAAATAAACCCCAGCCAAATACAATTGAACAATTTACAGGAGAAAAACATGTCATTTTTGAAACTAAGTTCTGCATCGGCACTGGCTGCTCTGGTTCTCGTCGGTTGTGAGACCAATTCGGAGTCCATTGAGCAGGCCCGCAAGAATGTGGACGAAGCCAGGATGGAAGGTCAGGAGCAGATCGCTCAGGCCGAACAGGAAGCAACTGCTGAGATGCACGAAACCAGGCGTGTCGGCACCGAAAACATTCGAGAAGAAATGCAAGACGTTCAGGAAGCCCGTCAGGAACGTGAATCATCGGCTGAAGTCAGTGAAGAAATGCGCGATGTGAATGAAGCACAGCGTGAGCTGAACGAGTCACTTGCTCAGGCCAAAAAAGCCAATGCAGAAGATGTTGCGGAAGCAAAAAAAGAGGCTGAAGAACGTGTGACGGAAGCGCGAAACCGATTAGCCGAAACGAAAGTGGAAGCTCTGAAGAACGCTCAGGAAAACGTGATGGAAGCCGAAAAAGCTTTGAAAGAAGAACAGGCTGAAGTCACCGAAGCGGAAGCGACTCTCGCTGCTGCGAAAAAGAAGCTGAGTGAAACCAGTGAAGCCGACAAAGAAGATGCTCAGGAAGCAGTGAAAGACGCAGAAGAATCACTGGCTGCTGAGAAAAAAGATATCGCTGAATCAGAACAGAACCTGCAGAAAGCAAAGCAGGAACTTGATAAAGTGAAAACGCTGATCAACAAATAAACCACGAAATAAACGGATCAGTCCGCATTCACGATTTAACAACCCGGATCGCAAGGTCCGGGTTGTTTTTTTATCTCTGTTTGAAGCAAGATGTTTGATGTCACTGTTCTACTATTGTCTGAGAATCCCAATGGATCCAGGCATCTTTTACATAGCGTGGCTGACCTGTATTCATCAGGACCCAGCGACTATGGTACCCATCTGGCTCGCGGGCTGCGACATAAAAGCGTTCGACAAAATCTGCCGTTCGCGCTTCCGGTTTGATTAATCGGGGATGCAGAACCTGCATCAGATCACCGGACGCCGGTTGAGTGAACCAGATGAAAGGGCTGTTTGAAGTCTCAGACCATTCAGGAGAGTCCTCAAACTGCACAGGCCCATTCATTTCCGCCAGATCACGATTCTGTTCTTCCAGAAACTGGGGAGTCATGGCATAGATTGTTTTTAAAGTACGCGTGTCTTCCCGATGTGAGGGCGGATAGACATAAACAGGCCAGATCATGAACCCCAGAAAAATCAGTAACGCCAGCGTACAACAGCTATGGAAAAACCATTTCGAAGTAGAAAATGCAGTCTTTTTTTTCTGTAACGGTTCATTGTTCATGTTATGATTTCCTGAGAATGATCATATCACGTTTTCAGTAAGATGCGACGGGCACATTTCGTAATGAAAAAATCAGATCCGCAAAAAGAATCTGCAGAGCCTCAGTCTGGGCCTGCGGCTTCAGTGCAACTGGAAGCATTTGACATTTCACACAGGTCACTCTTCAAATTATCGCTCCCTGTGGACGAATACTACAGCAACTCGCATCCGCTTATCGATGAGGATGCTTATCGCGTTCAACAGAAGATTGGCTTTGTGACAGGAGTGATCTTTGATTGGAAGGGAAAGCAGGATCAGGAATTCCATAACGAGTATGATGAAAAAGGAGCCTTGTTGCACAGCCGTACGGTTCATGCGGACGGTACGATCATCGATGGTTAAATCAAAATAAACAACAGGAGTGGAGAATTTAATGGGCGCCTGGGGATATAATACCTTTGAAGATGACAGCACCTGCGACTGGGCATATGACCTGTACACTGCCAAAAACACGGTTCAGTTTCTACGCGAATCCTTAACGCCTGAAGATTCCGATGACTACCTGGAATACGACGACTGCTGTTCGATCCTGGGAGCCGCGGAAACCGTGTATTCACTTTTATTTGAAGTCAGAGACAGCCCGCCTGTCGAGTTCCAGGAATGGGTTCAGAACCATCGCGGTCTGGATGTGACCGACTTAAAGCCAGTCTGTGTGCTGGGATTGAATCGAGTACTTTCGAAGAATTCGGAATTGAATGAACTCTGGTCAGAAAACAGCACAGAGTATCCCGAATGGAAAGGCAACATCGAACGCATGATCCACGCGTTTAATGCCTGAATAACAGAATATCAAACTACCTGTTACCAACAGAGAGCCCACATTGTGAACACTCAATCTGTATTATCGATGGTTGTATTTTTAAGCTTGATAAGCACTGCACGGGAATTGTCTGCGGTAGAACCGTCGTCTGTTGATCTCTCTAAACTGTCTGCCGATGCCGTTGTCAATACGGGCAGCAGCACCTACGATTCACATCCTTCTGCGATCACTTTGTCCGATGGAACGACGTGCGTTGCCTGGACGGCTTTCAAAGAGAGTCGCGATCAGATTCTGCTGCGTTTCATCGCCGCCAATGGCACTCCCGGACCACTGCAGACGGTCAGTCAGGAAGGCAGTGTGCACGGGCATCCGACTGTGGTCTCTTTGAATGAAAAAGATCTGTGGGTGATCTGGTCCGCCAAACGGCCCGAAGGCTGGAGAATTCTGGGGCGTCTCTGTCGCTCCGGGGTCTGGCAGAAAACCGTTCCCATTTCCGGTAAGCAGTACCAGGCAATTCATCCTACAGCGATACGTGTTTCCGAGCATGTCATGACGGTCGCCTGGAGCGGCCTGCAGCAGTCCCGGTTTCGGATTCAGACCCGCTCGCTGCAGGGAATTCGCTGGCTGCCGCCCCGGACCGAATCGGAAACAGAGGGGAACGCGTTTCGGCCCGCACTTGCGTTCAAACCGGATGGGAATTTCTGGCTGGTCTGGGATCAATACGATCAGAACCATTATCGTGTGGTCGGCCGCAATTTGAGTGCCGGACAAAGCCTCATTGAAGCGATCTCGCCGACTGACATGCATTGCCTGCAACCCACACTGTTATACACCGATCAGGGGCTCTACGCGGCCTGGTTACAGAAGCAGGACGTGGTTGGCGGGCCGGGAGTCGTCAGTCAGTGGCATACACTGCATGTTGCAAAACGGACTGATGACGGCTGGCGACAGATCACTGACGCAGCAGGGAACCCGGTTGCCGCTGAGTTGACACAAGGCCTGGTAGCTCAAATCGAACCGCAGCCGGTCGCCACCAGTGGTTACCTGGGGCGACGCACGACGTCAATGCTGCTGGCCGATGAGAAAGGAATCTGGCTGCTCTGGGAACGGAAATCGGACCATCGTGGTTCAACAGCCCAACCGCGCGGAGATCTGGTCGGCTGTCAAATCCTGCAGGATCAACTCCAGCCAGCCGTTGTGCTCGCCCAGGGAAAGGTTGACTATCATCTAGCTCATCCTGCCCAGGTCTCAGGTGGCAAATTCATCGCGCTGGCTTCCAACGTCTATCCGGGAGGACGACGCCTGTATCATCGTCTGCTCTGTGATGTGAATCAACATACGCCTTTTCAGCAGGCGGAATGGCAGGGTTGGCGACCGACCGAACTTCCTCTTCAGCAAGAACTCACCGAACGCCAGCAGATCCAGGTGGGCGAAAAGACATATCAGCTGTATTGGGCGGACATGCATTGTCATAATAATCTCTCGTCCGATGCGGAAGGCGAACCCGATGAATTGAACTATTATGCCCGCGACCGGGGTGCCCTGGACGTGGTTGTCTTCACGAACAACGATTTTTACATCGTCCCGTTAACCCAGTACGAATACGAACTGGGTAACTTTTTCGCGAATGCATTTACCAGGCCCAAACAGTTTCTCTCACTCCCCGGTTATGAGTGGACGTCCCGCATTCCCGGGGTCAAGACTGCGCAATTATCCGACCCCGGCAACTGGACACATCCTTACAAAAATCGATCTTACCCTAATCACCGGAGTGTGATCTATCCTCCTGCCGGCGGACCGGTCATTCGTTTCATGGAAGTGGAAAACGATATTAACCGCCTGAATTACGAAGTCGAAAAAGCGGGGGGGATCACACTGACACAACATCCGGCTTTCAAACCCTCGGGGCATCCGGTGGAAGTCGGGATGGAACTGACTTCCGGCTGGGGAAACTATATGCAACAGGTTCCCCAGCTGTTTCATGGGGTCCTCAATCAAGGCGGACAACTGGCATTTGTCGCCTGTGGTGATTCGCATCGTCGCGCACCGGGACTGAGTGGTGCATTGACGGGAATCTATGCGGAAGAACTGACTGCGGAATCCATCTTCGCAGCATTGAGAAAACGCCGCTGTTTCGCCACGAATGGTTCCCGCTTTTTCGTCGATTCCCGGGCCAATGGTACACTCATGGGGGAAGCGAGCACGACAGAAACAGGCGACGTGGAACTGACGCTGCAGGCGACAGGCACACGTCCGATTGTCAGAGCCGTTCTCATTCATAATGGTAGAGCAATAAAAACATTCGAGGGCAAAGACACAAAAGATTTCAAGACCACGCATCAGATTGAAAATCTTCCCCCTGGCCGTCACTGGTTCTACTGGCGGATCGTTCAGGATAAAGATGCTCCCGCGCTCCCCGGGAATCTGATGGTCGCCCATGGCCATCTTGCCTGGTCTACGCCTCATTATGTGAATGTTGTCGGCAGTAAGCATCCATCGAAATCAGATTGATCAGGGAAGGTTTGAACTCGGTGAATCTCCCAGATTGGTCTCATCAGAGTTAATTCTGTCTGTTATACTCACTTACTGAGGCTCGATCCTCAATTCTTCAGACAATATTCCACTCATCAGCCAGCGCAAAAATATGACACAAACAACCCCCCCATTCAGTCTGCTTATATTGCTCACATTTCTGTTGTCAGGGAATTCCGACCTGTCGGCACAACTGACGATTCCGAAGCAGGAGAAGTTCGAGGGCGCACCGATTAAAACGACGGTGACCGTCACCCTGTTGATGGAAGATAACAGCGCGGCTCTGTTTGCCCAGCAGTGGGGACAGACATTTCGTGACCTGGGAATCTCGATTCGTACGCGTCGATCTGTCCTTGATGACAAACCAGCCATCGAACAGGATCTGCGGGGGACCTTACGTGAAGTTCGGCTGACTGGCACGCTCAATCGGAACGGAGAGATCCAGTTCCCCGGCCATCGCTTTGCCCGCAGTGATCTGGGGCGACTCAAAGAATGGTTGGGCGAACTCAAAACATTTGGGGCACAAGGTTCGCCTGATAGCAAACCACTCTGGGGCTTATCGAATGCACAATTCAAAACCGTCTTTGATGTCCTCTTGCAGGAATCGCCTGCCAGCGTGCAGGGACTCACATTAAAAGCGGCCATCGACAAACTGGATTTTCCCGACTCACTTCCGATACGCTTTGACATTGATGCACAGAAACGACTGGCAGAAGCCTCTCCTGACCTCACCATCAAAGCCGATCTGGAGAATCTGGCCAAAGGGACGGCACTGGCCATAGCCCTCAAACAGTATGGCCTTGCGTTCTATCCACTGCGAATGCCCACCGGTTCGCTGGAACTGCGGGTGACTCCCTGGGAAGCGACGGACTCACCCTGGCCGATTGGCTGGGATCTGAAACTCTCACGTCAGAAAACAGCGCCCCGGTATTTCGAACTGATTCCGGTCGAACTCAATAGCGTACCGTTGCGGGATGTGTTAATGGCGGCATCCAAAGCATCAGGCATCCCCATGATCGCCGATGAATATGCTATCGCAAAGAAGGATGTCGACCTGGATCAGATCAAAGTCACCGTCTCCAAAAAAAGGACCACCTGGGGGATTCTGATCCGCAACGCCATCGGCCGTGATGGACTCACCCGTAAACTGGTGATCGATGAACGCGGGCAACCCTTCATCTGGATTACCGTCTATAAGCCACGCGTCTCGCCTGTCACTCGCTAACTGGTTTGTGGATTATGGAACCGGAGGAGCAGGGGGAGGCGGAATGGTCTCGATCGTGAAACGGGCGTTCTTTTTGATCGGGGCTTTCGTTGGCTGCGGTTTCTGAGGCAACATGGTTCCCTGCGGCGTATCGATGCTCATACTGCTGTTGGCGGCACCAACCGGGATGGGTTGAATATTCGCTGGATAAGGCTCCCCTTCCGCATTCACATTCATCACGGTATCGTAGGGAGAAGCGGCAATCATGTCACCGCCTACCAGATCGGGGCGGACGTATTTCACATTACGACCAGGCGTCACGCCGTACTGCCAGTGAAATAACGCCACCTGATTTGCTTTGTATGGTAAATGTTCCCGTTTCTCAAAGAAGATGGCGGGGGCTCTGAGCGTATTGTAATCCATCCACATACTCGACAGGCTGTACTTCTTCCGATGCACGCACCCCTGCTGACTCAGCAGCGCTACTGAAAGCAGTAGCAGCAGGATTTGAGACCAGCGAAATCGGATAGGACGAAACATGAACCAACCTGAACGAAAGTGATGTCGTACGAAAGACCTCAAAAAAATGCGGACGATTTTTGCGCAGCATCTCTCTATGCCTGAAAGATTCATCGTCGAGACAATTCCGCGGGATTCAATCAATTCCTAGCGAAAGAAAGCTTCCGCGGGGAAAAAATACCTGTCGCGTAATATAGGTAGAACAGGGTGACTATTACTGCCACATCCTGGCGAAGATTTTCCCGAGTTCCGGGATCTGGTAGTGAGCATTCAGTCCACTGGGATTGGGGAGTACCCAGATATCCACATCACCGATGGTCTCATCCTGTAGTCCCAGTTGAGCTTTATTTCTGCTAAAGGCTTTACGGTAGGATGTGATTCCCAGGAACACGACTTTCTGCGGACGAAACTTGAGCACTTTTTCGGTCAGAATCTCAGCCCCTGCGTCGAGCTCTTTTTTCGAAAGTTCATCTGCCCGTTTGGAGGCACGGCTGACGATGTTCGTCAACCCGCCTCCCCGCGCGAGCAGTTTATAATCTTCGAACGGGGAGTAGAGTCGTTCGGTAATCTTACCGCGATGCATGGCCGGCCAGAAGCGATTGCCGGGGCGGGCAAAGTGATGACCCACGGCAGCAGAGTACAGCCCCGGATTCGTGCCAACGAACAACGCTTTCAAGCCCGGTTCGATGAGGTCGGGAAGTTGTTTATGAATCGCCTGTTCCAACTGCTCTGGCGTTGGTTTCCAGATTTCTTCCACGCGTTCAAAACTCCCTGACTTGATCTCTACTCGATATAACCGTCATTGCGCAAAGCATCAATGGCACGTTCGAAGGCGTTAACGGTAAATTTGATTTCTTCATCCGAGTGAGACGCAGTTGTCATGGCGCCCCAGCCAAACCAGTCGACGCCGTTGAGCAGCAGCGCACAGCGGAAAGCGTGCCCCAGTTGTGCATCGTGTTTGCGATCCAGTCGATCAAAGTCGTTTTCGTAAGGCACGAAGGAATCATCGGTGGGCCGCGGTCCGTCGTAACCGGGGAAGACTTTGATGATCGAGAACTGGCCGTAGACTACCCAGTTCACATTTTTGCGGGTCAGGACTTCATTCATACCCTTTCGCAGTTTTGCGGCACTTTCATTTGCCAGGCGACAGGGTTCCCCGTCGGTGATCTGTTTTAAGACGGCGATACCGGCGGCCGCGGAAAGAGGATTGGCGTTATATGTTCCCGGGTGTTTCATCTTCTGTCCGAACGGATTATCAAAGGCAATCGCCTGCATCAGATCGGCACGACCCGCCAGGCAGCCACCGGGCAGACCGCCGGCTACAATTTTTGCCAGTGAGGTCAGATCGGGAACGATGCCCCGCACTTCCTGCATGCCGCCAGGAGCGACACGAAATCCGCTGATGACTTCGTCCATGATCATCAGCACGCCTTTGTCAGCCGTCAACTTTCTGAGTCCCTGCAGAAAACCATCTGCGAGTGGAACCACACCCCAGCGGCTGCCGGTGGCTTCGATAATCAAACAGGCCGGGTCATGTTCGGCAATCGCGCGTTCCACCAGCTCCAGGTCGTTAGGACGCAGGATGATCAGTTCCTCAGAGACGCCATTGGTCACGCCGGGCATCGCGTAGGTTTTATCATCGTGAGGAGGTTCTGATGCCTGGGTCAACATATCATGCCAGCCGTGAAAATGACCGGCGAACTTGATGACTTTGGTTTTCCCGGTTGCAATCCGCGCCACACGGAGCGCCATCATCGTCGCTTCAGTGCCGCTACTGGTGAACCGCAGCATTTCACAGGAAGGGACCAGTTGACGAACCAGTTCGCCCCATTCCAGTTCGAGTTCGTGACAGGCACCGAAGTGGGTGCCTTTCGCTACCTGTTCCTGAACTGCTTTGACCATCGCAGGATGGCTGTGTCCCAGAATCAATGAGCCGTGACCGCTCCAGTAGTCAATGATGTCATTTCCGTCCACATCGTATTTATGCGCTCCCAGAGCGTGGTCGACATAAATCGGAAACGGCTTCATATAGCGACCATCGTGCGTCACACCACTGGGGAACAGGGTGCACGCCTGCTGATACATCTTTGCCGATGTAGGGAATTTCGCAAAAAAGTCGGCTTCAATCTGCTGTCCTACGGCCTGGCTCATGGCATTGAACTCACTGTAAAAGTAAGAAATGATTCTGATTCAATTCAGAAATCGGAGTGCACGCGGAACAATGAACCTGCAGGCAGGAACCAGTCCCGAGAGATTAATTTATATCGGAATCAGTGTCAAAGATCAAAGTAATCAGAGATGGAATGCGGAGTAAGTAAGACAACTTTCCCTGGACAACACGAAACTCACCGGTGACCCCGGAATACATCCGAGGCCACCCGGTAGTTTGTGTAAAGAGTCTGTTTTAGTACTCGTTCGCTTTTTCCGTCTGTCCTTCAACGCCGGCAAAGCTGCTTTCGACCACCTGTCGCACGAGCCGTTCGTCGGCTTCCTGCTTGAGTTTGGCAATCGCATCAGCCAGTGGCATTGGTCCCAGATCACCGTCAATGCGGTCACGCACGGCGACCGCAGTCTGTTCGGCTTCTTTGGGGCCGACGATGAACATGTACGGAATCAGTTCCAGCTGAGCATCACGAATCTTGGCATTGACCTTGGAACTGCGGGTATCAATGGACACCCGGAATCCGTTCTTGCGGAGTTGCGCCACCACTTCGTTCGCGTAGTCCAGCGTTTTATCACTGACGGGCAGTACCCTAATCTGTTCCGGCGCGAGCCACAATGGGAAGGCACCCGCGAAGTGTTCGATCAACATGCCGGTGAAGCGTTCCATCGAACCGAAGGGAGCACGGTGGATCATCACGGGGCGATGCGGCTGGTTGTCGGAGCCTGTATATTCCAGCTTGAAGCGTTCCGGCAGATTGTAATCCAGCTGCACGGTTCCCAGCTGCCATTCGCGGCCGATACAGTCGGAGACCATAAAGTCGGCTTTCGGGCCGTAAAACGCGGCTTCGCCTTCGCATTCGCTGTAGGACATGCCCGAAGCTTCGAGTACTTTTCGCAGACTGTCTTCTGCATGCTGCCAGTTCTCTTCACTGCCGACATACTTATCACTGCCGGGCTCGCGCAGTGATAGCTGTACTCGGAAATTATCGAGACCCACCGATGCCAGCACGTACTTGACCAGTTCCAGTGTCGCACGGAATTCTTCTTCAACCTGCTCGGGAGTACAGAAAATGTGCGCGTCGTCCTGCGTCAGTCCCCGTACACGTAACATGCCGTTCAATTCGCCGGTCTGTTCGTGACGATACACGGTGCCGAACTCAGCCAGACGCACGGGCAGATCCCGATAACTGCGAGGCATCGATTTATACATCTCCGCATGGTGCGGACAGTTCATCGGCTTGAGCAGATAGCGTTCGTGCTTGTGTTCCCAGGCTTTGAGGATCTTGAGCTTCTCTTCACGACTTGCACCGGGAGGAAATTCAAAGTCACAGTTCATGACCCGGGAGGATTTGAAGAAGAGTTCTTCGTCGTCTGCAGACAGGCTGTCTTCTTCCAGCTTCCGGACCCAGAAATCGACGAGCTGGCCGGCATCATGGCCGAACAGGGGTGCGAACTGGGAATCCCGGTAGTAGGGGAAGTGACCGCTGGTTTCGTAGAGTTCGACCCGTCCGATATGGGGCGAATAGACGGGCTGGTAACCCAGGCGGGTCAGTTCAACTTTAATGAAGTCTTCCAGTACCGCACGGATGGTGGCCCCTTTTGGCAGCCAGAGACAGAGCCCCTGCCCGACTTCGGGATTGATCGCAAACAGCCCCAGCTTTTTGCCCAGCACACGATGGTCGCGGCGTTTGGCTTCTTCGACTTGTTCCAGATACTGTTTCATATCCTTCTTACTGAACCAGGCAGTACCATACAGACGCTGCAGCGGTTTATTACCGGCATCCCCTTTCCAGTATGAACCGGCAATAGAAAGCAGCTTGAAGGCTTTGACTTTACCGGCGTTGGGAATATGAGGGCCGCGACAGAGATCGACAAATTCTCCCTGGCGATAGAAGCTGAGTTGTCCGTGATCGGCAAGGCCGGTCTGAATGTGTTCGGCTTTGGAATGCTGATCCATTTCATTGACGAATGAGACGGCTTCATCCCGGTCGAGTGAGAACCGTTCAAAAGGCTCTTCCTCTTTGATGATCTTCTTCATCTCTTCTTCGATTTTGGGGAAGTCATCTTCGCTGATGGTATGTTCCAGACCAAAATCATAGTAGAAACCATGAGGCAGAGTCGGACCGAAAGCGAGTTGGATGCCCGGCCAGAGACGCATGACAGCCCGCGCCATAATATGAGCACAGGAGTGCCGCATCACGCCGAGCGCTTCGGCATCGCGTTCGGTCAGCAGGCGGAGCGAGATTTCGTCGGAATCAGAGATGTCTTTTAACGGGCGGAACGCATCACAAACGGTTCCATCCACTTCAGCAGCGACGACGGCATTGGCCAGTCGTTCGCCGATGGACTGGGCGACATCTAAAGCAGAACTGTCATCGGCATACTCTTTTACGGTTCCATCAGGTAATTTGATTTGAATCATTCGATTTTCTGAACTTCGTCTAAAGTCGGAACCACCACAGTCGCCGTTACAAAGGGCTCACTGCTCAGGCAGTTCGAAGGAGGTACGGTCTTTATATTCGACAGCAGAGGCCGCCGTCAATGTTCGCTCTCTCGCAATAAAATGCGGCGAAACCATTGAAATTGGTATGATCGGCCACACAGGTCAAAAGACTGTGCCTTTCAGCAGTTTTTTTTACAGAAAGTGTTCTGGAACTTGACGATATCTTCATGGATGCTTACCCTGCTTAACCTCAGGACGATTAGCTCAGTTGGTTAGAGCGCCACGTTGACATCGTGGAGGTCACCGGTTCGAATCCAGTATCGTCCACTTGTTTTGGAATTAAAAAACGCCATAAGTTACTTAATTAAAGTGGCTTATGGCGTTTTTTTTATTACGTGGAACCGTTTCCATAATTGAGTATGGTCACAGGCGTCTATTTTATTTTGCCTGGACGATTCTGAAATAAAAATCCCCCCTTGGCTTCAAACAAGGGGGGAGAATCATCAGGCAACTCATTTCACCATGTCGAACTCAAAGTGATTTGCTCCGCTTTTCACTTCTGCTGTCAGACTGCTTGTTTCACCAGAGCGATATTTCTCTGGAATCTCTTTAAACTCTTTTGGTTTAGATTCTGCTGGCGACAAACCTGGGGGCTCCTCTACATAAGGAGGCGTTATCGTAATGGTATAAGTACCAATTTCGATTCCGTCTGGGATCGAAAATGTGCCTTCACTATCAAGTTTGGCTCCCGCAGCAATCCCTGTTTTGCCAGAGAAGAAATTGACGGTACCATCCGTGACTGGTGTTTCTTGAAACGTGACCTTTCCCGAAATGTCGCCACGGGGAGTTTCACTGACCCCGGAGCCACAACCGGTCGTTGTAATCGCGCTTAATACGGTCATAAGTAAAATACAGTTCAACGGAGTGTATCTAATCTGGCAGTATCGATGCACATATGAACTGAGTTCGGAAGTCAACAAAAAATTACGATCGCTGGATTTCATAATGAATTTAAACCTGGTTATTCAGATGGTAGTTTTGGATATCAAGTGCAGAAACGATTTAAAACTCGCCAA
Source organism: Gimesia algae (assembly GCF_007746795.1). Lineage (NCBI taxonomy): Bacteria > Pseudomonadati > Planctomycetota > Planctomycetia > Planctomycetales > Planctomycetaceae > Gimesia > Gimesia algae. The sequence goes on along the minus strand of NZ_CP036343.1, from coordinate 5,612,551 downwards.
TAACGAGTCCATCGTTTCTGGCGCCGAGTTTCTGCAGGGTTCCCAGGTCAATACTATTGCCGAGGAATCGAACTGCCCCATCACCGAGTAAAACATGAATTCCACCTGTATGAAACGAATTCAGAATCGTATTGTAATGCCAGCTGGATGCCGAACCGTTGGGAGGACTCGTTGTATCCAGGTTAAGAGCGTAGCGGATTGTTGAGACGGCTGCACCGAAATGAGAGCTTGAAGTGATCTGTGAGGGGCGTTGCGTTGTGTTGTAAAAACCACTCCAGCCACCATGATAGTTCGCCCGCAGGTCTCGGTTACCCACCATTCCCGACTGCTCACTGATATAAATTGTATTTGACGTACCATCGGTAACATCACGAATTTGAGTGTGCCCGTTAAAGAACAGAATCCCATTTTCACACGCGCTTCCCCGGCCACTGATGTCAGGAGAACACCCGGTTCCAGGATAAGACCCCATGATCCCCACATAATCGTGAGTCTGACCTAACTGGTCGTTGTAGTTAGAAGGATTATTATTGCTGGAAAGTGCACTTGAGGGACAATTATAAACGGGAATTGTCAAGCCTTCCAGAATGCCAAAATTGGTGCCGTAATACCCGACACTCCACCCACCTGAAAATCCATCCGCTGAAGTGGGATGCGTTTTAGTCAGCTGTGCATAAAGGGGCCCCTGATCGATATAAGGAAGTAAGCTGAATCGCCAGTTACCTTTATAGTAGGGGTATTGTGCTCCGATTGGGAAGGTGCGATGTGTGTCATGGTAGTTGTGCATCGCAAGCCCCAGTTGTTTCATGTTATTCTTACAGGTGCTTCTGCGTGCTGCCTCTCGCGCCTGCTGAACTGCAGGAAGTAATAAAGCGATTAAAATGGCAATAATGGCAATCACAACCAATAGTTCAATTAGTGTGAATCCGTCTTTTTGACTCTTTCTTTTCATCTTCATCTCATTGTTATCTAAAGTTTAGAAAAAAAGGCGCGAGATGATTATAAAAGGTCAATTCAGGCAATGGCAATGTAAACTCTGCTAAAAATAACAAGACAGACCGTCTAATTAAATCTTTGTGTACAAGAGGTTACACTTAGATGTACTAAGCTGGAAGAATGGCGTCATTTAACCTGTTCTACCAGTTCTGAAGTACACTGGGGGCAGCGGGTCGCTGTGAGATCGATGGTCGATTTGCAGAACGGGCAGGCTTTGGTTGTCTCCGGTTTGGGTTCTTCCTGCCGCTTCATTTTGTTCATCTGCCGAATCACCAGAAATATGACAAACGCGACGATCACGAAATCGATGACCGTATTGATGAAGAGACCGTAGTTGATGGTAACGGCTTCGGCGGTGTCGGTTTTCTCACGTAGAACAATGGAAAGCTGAGAGAAGTCGACTTTGCCCAGTAACATTCCGATAGGGGGCATCACGACATCTTTGACCAGCGAAGAGACGATTTTACTGAACGCCGCCCCAATGATAATTCCCACGGCCATGTCGACGACATTGCCCCGCACCGCGAACTCTTTGAATTCTTTGAGCATTCCCATTGATCACACTCGCTTTCTGTTCTGTGGTAAAGTGCCTGGTCAAACCGTCAAATTCTATCCAGTTTCCTTAAATTCAGTTTTCCCCATGTTCTGCATTTGATGGTTGTAGACGGAAACATCAGCTTCTTCAAGTTCACTTTGACTGACCGCATCGTTCCATACAACCCGTACTGATGCTGTCAATATTCCGATACGTTCCTTGAATTCGGCAATACGCGCACAGCCGGACTGATTATCGGGTCGATCAATTCACTGGACCGTGCCAATTTATTTCAGATCACTGACGATCAGTTCCCGAAATTCGGGAATTCGATCTTATGGATTTCAGTAAGGTTTCAGGATGAAGGATCATCCCCTGTTTGTCAGCTGCGGTATCGGTCTGCTTTGCTCAACCATTCTGGTTGCAGGCTGTGCCTCGCATACCACAACTGTTCAAAAGTCGTCCACCGCGAACGCAGAGGCCGTTGCGCGTACGTCGATTGGGTTTGACGAACCGGTTGAGGAACAACATGCATTTCCGGAGCAGATCGTGCAGACTGGTGCTGAAACGGTCGACGAGAAGTTTGCGGATGGAGTCCGGTCGGAACTGGTTATCCAGCAGTCTCCCCTGTCTCAGTCTCTGGGAGAACTGGAAATGCTGGCCGTCGATCAGAATCCGCGACTGGTGAAACTCTATCGCGAATACAATGCCGCCTCATCGCGCAGTCGTTATGTGAATAAACTGCCGGACCCCAAAGTGGGGACGAATGTATTCGGGGCGCCGATTCAGACTGCCTCCGGTTCACAACGTGCCGTCCTGAGTGCCAGCCAGGCGATTCCGTGGCTGGGGAAATTAGATGCGGAAGAGCAGCGGGCCTGCTTCGAAGCATTTGCGGTGCGTGCTGATTATCTGGCGGAACGCCTGCGGGTGATCGCTGCGGTACGCACGGGCTGGTATCGGCTGTATGTGATTGATCAGCAGATTCAAACTGCGAAGGCGAATCAGCAATTGCTGCAGTCACTGATTGACGTGGCGAATGCTCAGATTACGACAGGGACTGCTACTCAGGGAGATGTTCTGCTGGGAACGCTGGAGCTCAGCAAACTGGAAGAACGATTGCTGACCTATCGAAAACTGCGCGTCGCTGTCCAGGCGGAAGTGAATCGACTGGTGGCCCGTGATGCGGATCTGCCGATTGTGGTGCCGGTGGAGCTGGAAATCTCGCTTCCGGTATTATCAGCCCAGGAGATTTATGAGACGACATTGAGATCACAACCGGAAATCCAGGCGGCACAATTGCGGACGCAGGCATCGCGCTGGGGGATTGAAGTGGCGCACTTAAGTCGTCGTCCGGAACTGACTGTTTCCGCGAATTACTTTTTTACTGATAATAATCGCCCCGCTTCCTCGCTGTATCAGGTCGGACAGGATCCCTGGTCACTCGGTGCACAAGTCAGCATTCCGCTCTGGCGTGATAAATACGATGCCCTGGAGGACGAAGCGACCTGGAAGCACCTCGCCTCGACTGACAATGAATCCGAACTTCGCGATCGCTACGATGCGTTGATTACGGAACTACTGGCAGAAGCTCGCCGGGCTGATGAAACGGCGAAGCTGTATCAAAACACAATCCTGCCACAGGCGCGGCAGACATTACGAGCCGATCAGGAATCGTATTCACGCGGCGCCGTTGAATTTGATCGCGTGATCCGAGACTACCGAAATCTGCTCACGCTGGAACTCGGTTATCATTCGGCTGTCGGGGAACTGGCTGTCTCGCTGGCACAACTGAGCCGTGTGGCGGGTCAGGATGTCGAACTCGCGCCTGTACCAGCACTTCCGGAACGGCCGCAAGAGTAACGGAGAATATCAGTCTGGACTTCCGCTTTCTCAGGCGATATATTTCCTGTAGGTCTGCTAATCAATTCTACAGGTAAATTTTCATGTTCCGGCAGTGTCGCACTTTGATGATTTGGATGACAGCGTTCATGCTGTGCGCTCAGACTGTCTGCCCGGCAAGCTTGTCTACCTGCTGTTGTCGAACGAATTCAGAGACAGATCAGACTGAACTCGGCTGCTGTCAAGCAGGGTCTGCTCAACCGGTTCAAAAAGCCTGTTGCAATCCGACAGCCAGGCAGACTGAGAATGTGTCTGGCGAATTCCACACTGCTGGATGTTCCTGCGGTCAGAACGAACTGCCTGCTTTACCTGGTCAGTCGCGGCACATACAGGAAACGTTGTTGCAGGATCTTAATCTGCAGTTGGCCAGTTTTGTGGACTTTTCTCAAGCTGCAGAACCATCATGTCAATTCTATGACGTGGCCGTCTCGTCCCATCACTCTCAAAAATACGCACAAGTTCTGTTCTGCGTTGCTTTGATCTAAAACGGATTACGTTTCCTGCTGTCTACTGGACTCAGTCACGTAATGTCTGTTGAGTTTCTTTTCCCGGTTTGACTGTCTTCGTCTGGTTTCTGCCTCAAACCGATTTTCTTTATCTGCGTCGATGCTTGTTAAAACGCAATTTACTGCCCTCAAATTGCACCAAACTTGAGTGGCTGGTCAGTTTATTTCCGGCACGGTCCAATGCTGGTGAATTGTGACTGGCCAGCTGCTCCTTTTATAAAATATCAGAGGTGGAACGATGAGTTCTTCGATTAATGAATCAGAGCCACAATCCAGTAACCCGCCGCCACCGCCTGATGCCAGGTCGGGCCGCTGGTGGCTGCGCAAACTGCTGCCGGCAGGGTTGTTCCTCGCGGTAGGATTGCTGTTGATTGTGCTGACGGGGTTGGCGCAGCGCCTGGGCTGGATTCAGGCCGGTACAACAGCAGGCATCACTGCCTCCACAGATGGCAAACAGACGGTCTATACCTGCCCCATGCATCCCCAGATTCGACAGCCCACACCAGGACGCTGCCCCATTTGTGGCATGACACTGGTTCCCGCTGCAAAATCAGGAGCTGATATAGATCAGCTGGCAATTAATATCGAACCCACTCAACGCAGGCTGGCAAACATTCAGACTGCGGAAGTGAAGTCGGAACCCGTGAATTCGATCATTGAAACGATTGGCTCGATCGAAATCGATGAGAGCCGACATGCAACAATCGCTGCTTACATTGATGGAAGAATTGAAAAACTGTTCGCTGATTACACCGGAGTCGAAGTTGAGAAAGGCGATCATCTGGCGATAGTCTACAGTCCGGAGCTTTATTCGGCCCAGATCGAATTACTCGAGGCCCGCAATGCTTTAAAAAAGATGACTTCCGGATCTCTGGCTGTCGTGCGTGAAGTGCAGGAAAAACTGGTAACCAATTCACGCCAGAAGCTGGTTGAACTGGGTATGACGGACGAGCAGATCAATCAACTGCTGACCAGCGGCAAGGCAGAGTCGAGGCTCACTATCTATGCGCCGTTTGGCGGAACCGTCACGCAGAAACTGGCTGAAGAAGGAAAGTATATCAAAGCGGGAGAACCAATCTACCGGATTGCGAATCTGAGTACGGTCTGGCTGATGCTGGAGTTGTACCCGGAAGATGCATCCCACATCCGTTTTGGACAGGTTGTCGAAGCGGAGCTGCAGTCACTGCCTGGTAAGATTCTCAAAGGACGTGTGGTTTTCATTGACCCGACTGTCAACAAGACGCGCAGGACAGTCGGCGTACGTGTTGAGTTCAGTAACGAGCATGGTCAGTTGAGACCCGGAGATTATGCGAAAGCACAGATTACCGTTCCCATTGGTCCACAGGGGAAAGTGTATGATTCCGAACTGGCGGGAAAATGGATCAGCCCCATGCATCCCCAGGTGATCCGTGATCAGCCGGGAGACTGTCCGATTTGTGGTATGAAGCTGGTGCCCACTTCGCGTTATGGATATTCAGAACAGCCTGTCGACCAGAATGCAGCGCTTACCGTACCACGATCTGCCGTTCTTCTGGCCGGCGATCACAGTGTCGTTTATGTGGAAACAGAACCGGGACGTTTCGAGCTCAGGAATGTGACGCTCGGACCAATGTTGAGAAATCGTGCCGTGATTCTGGATGGAGTCAAACAGGGGGAGCAGGTTGCGACTGCCGGCAACTTTCTGATCGATTCGCAGATGCAACTCTCGGGGAAACCCAGTTTGATCGACCCTACGAAATTTTCGCGAGACAAAAAGAAAAAATCAAAATATCGTAATGAACCATTGCAGTTTGATTCCATCAGAATTGAAAAGCTCTCTGGCAAGCCGGGGCAGAGTCTGGAGAACCTGTACTTCGTTTATTTCGCGATACAGAAACAGTTTGCAGCAGATCAAAAAATCTCAGAACATCAAGCGACAACACTGAGCAGACTGGCGTCAGAACTGGCTCAGGGGTCCCAACTCGACCAGACAATCAAGTCGGAGTTAAAGCAGGTGGCAGCGTACGCAGCGCATCTGCATCATCTCTCGCTGGATGAAGCCCGTAAAAAATTCAAGCCGATCAGCCATGCGGTGATCAAGCTGGCAACCCAGGTGCGTGGCGATGGCGCAAAACAACCCTATTATCAGTTTTTCTGCCCGATGGTTTCGCAGGGGGAAGGGGACTGGCTGCAGAAAGATGACAAACTGCTCAATCCCTATTTCGGCAGCAAAATGCTGCATTGCGGGAAACTGGTGAGTACCTTCGCAGCTGGGACATCCACTAATACAAAAACCGGTCAGAAGTCTGACGGCACGGAAAACAAAACCCCATCAAGGCCCAAAGGAGAATAGTATGTTACGCGCCTTGATCTCTTTCAGTATCCGGGAACCCCTGATCATGCTTTGCGCAACGGCGCTGTTGATCGGGTTCGGGTGGTTTAGTGCTCGTGAAGTTCCCATCGATGCGATTCCCAACATCGGCGAGAATCAGGTCATCATCTTTACTGCCTGGCCGGGGCGTTCTCCCAAGGATGTGGAAGATCAGGTCACCTACCCGCTTTCCGTTTCCATGCTGGCCGTACCTGATGCAGAATCGGTCCGAGGGAAAAGTCTGTTTGGTTACAGTTTTGTGCAGGTCACTTTCAAAAACAGTACCGATTTTTACTGGGCACGTTCGCGCGTTGCCGAACAACTGGGGACATCGGCTGCATCACTGCCAGAAGGAGTTGTTCCCACATTAGGACCGGATGCCACTGGGTTAGGGCAGGTGCTCTATTATGTGTTGCAGCCGCCACCGGATATGAATCTGGCTGAGTTACGCAGCCTGCAGGATTTTGTGGTGAAGTATGAACTGCAGGCAGTACCGGGCGTGAGTGAAGTGGCCAGTGTCGGCGGTTACGTCAGACAGTATCAGATTGAAATCGATCCGGATAAACTTCGTTTTCACGATATTCCCCTTGATCAGGTGATTGACGCGGTTCGCAAATCGAATATTGATGTCGGCGCTAAAACCGTTGAATCCGGCGGCATGGAATTTATCATCCGTGGTCGTGGCTTCATCGGCGCCGATCAGGATTCCAGTCAGGCCGTCAACGATATTGAGCAGACCGTGGTGCGCTCTCGTGAAGGAGTGCCGATTCGCATTCGTGATCTGGGACGCGTGCAGCTCGGTCCGGAGTTCCGGCGTGGCGCGATTGATCTGAACGGTGCCGAAGCCGTGGGGGGCGTGGTGGTAATGCGGTTTGGTGAGAATCCCCGCAAGGTGATTGACCGGATCAAAACGAAAATGTCGCAGATCGAGCCCAGTCTCAAAGGTGTCAAATTTGATCTGATCTATGATCGAACAGGGTTGATCAATGAGACCATCGGTACGTTGACCACGGCACTCACACAGGAAGTCATCATAACAGCGGTTGTGATCCTGCTGTTTCTGCTGCATCTGCGCGCCAGCCTGGTCGTTGCGATTACTTTACCGATTGCCGTTCTGATGGCGTTCATCGCTATGAATGTCTTCGGCATTGATGCGAATATCATGTCACTGGCCGGTATTGCGATAGCCATTGGGACCATGGTAGATATGGGGATCGTCGTTTCAGAATCGATCTACGATCAGCTGGCGGAGTGGGAAGCAAAGGGGAAACCGGGAGGAAAAACAGCGAGATTGACCGTAATTAATACGGCTGCGGCGGAAGTGGCTCCCGCTGTGGTGACGGCGGTGATGACAACGGTGGTCAGTTTTTTTCCGGTATTCATGCTCACAGGGCGGGATTATAAACTCTTCGCTCCGCTGGCCTGGACAAAAACGTTCTCGATCACCGCTGCCCTGATCGTCGCGATTACACTGGTTCCGTTGCTGAGCCGTCTGTTTCTGGCTTCGCCTCAAAGAACACACCGTCGAAGGTCTCTGATTTCGGTCGTGTTTGCATTGGTCTGTGGCTTTCTGGTCTGGTCTGCGGCTGAGACTCTTGTCAGCCTCATTTCGATCAGTCTGCCTGTATTGATTCTGGGAGCAGTCATCGCGGGGGGTATTGGCAGCTACTGGCTCTTAAGCGAACGCTTGCGGCCGATTGATGAAAATCCGGTCGGAAAACTGATCCATTTTCTCTACGAACCAACGCTTCGTTTTTTTATGCGGCATAAACTGCTTTTCTTCTCGTTTCCCACACTCGTCGTTTTACTGGGGATGGGGGCCTGGATCGGCATGCCCACGGTGCTCAAGCCGTTTGAAAGTGTGGCCCGCTTGCTGGGGGTCGATGCCAACGAAGTACCCGGCTGGGTGGAAACCAAACATCTGTTTCCGGGACTGGAATCAAATGACTGGATTGCTCTGGATGAAGGGAGCTGGTTTTACATGCCGACCCTGTATCCTGCTGCCAGTTTTACCCAGGCGATGGAAGTACTGCAGACCCAGGATGCGCTGATCAAAGAGATTCCCGAAGTCGAAAACGTTCTCGGGAAAATTGGCCGTATCGATTCGGCACTCGACCCGGCTCCGGCTGCGATGATTGAAACTTATGTGATGCTCAAGCCGGTGGAGCAGTGGCGGGAAGGAATCACTTCGAAAGATATCTGGGAACAGATCAACGCGGTCGCGACACTACCGGGTGTCACGCCAGCTTCTCCTTTGCAGCCAATCGAAGGGCGGGTGATCATGCTGCAGAGCGGCATCAAAGCACCGATGGCAATTCGCATCTTCGGCGATAGTCTGGATGGGCTGGCAAAAGCATCCATTGCCGTTGCTGATCAACTGAAACAGATTTCCCAGGTGAATGGCTCGACGGTGAACCCGGATATCGTGCTGGGAAAACCTTATGTTGAATTTGATGTGAGTCGCGAAACCGCAGCCCGGTATGGGATGTCGACTGCGATGGTCAACGAAATAATTGAAACTGCCCTGGGAGGTTCGAATGTCACGCGTACTGTCGAAGGACGCGAACGCTATCCGATTCGTGTACGCTATGATCGCAACCTGCGTGAGCAGATCGACGAATTGAGCAGACTGCCAGTCGTCACGCATTCAGATGAGATTATTCCTCTCTCTTTACTGGCGGAAATGAAAACAACCTGGGGTCCGGGTGTGATCAACAGTGAAGATGCCCGGCTCGTAGCGCACGTTTCGTTTTCTTCATCGGGACAGGAGGGCGCGCTGGAAACGGTCGCTGCTGTCGAACAGAGTCTGCGCGCTGCACAGGCAAATGGCTCTTTGGATTTACCCGCCGGTTATGCGTTGCAGGCAGTGGGTTCATTTCAGAATCAGGTCGAAGCAAACAATCGCCTGATGTGGGTGGTGCCGCTGGTGATATTGACAAACCTGTTTATTATCTACCTGCAGTTCCGTAATTTTCCGATCGCTCTGGCAGTTTTTTCCGGGATCCCGGTCGCTTTTGCCGGAGGTATGATTCTGCTGGCGGTCAATGACATTCAGATTAATACTGCTGTCTGGGTGGGTTTCATTGCCTTGTTTGGGATCGCCGTCGATGATGGCGTGGTGATGGCGACCTATCTGGATCAGATCTTCACACGCAACCGACTGAAAAATACTTCTGATATTCGCAATGCTGTAGTGGAAGCAGGGCTGAAACGCATCCGCCCCTGTCTGATGACAACCTTCACAACGATCATTGCACTGTTGCCGGTAATCTATGCAACCGGACGAGGATCTGACGTCGCCAAAGCCATGGCCTGGCCTGTGATTGGCGGTATGACAGTCGCTTTGCTGACGCTGTTTGTTGTTCCAGTGATCTTTGCCGCTTATAAAGAGTTCAAAATGAACCTGGGGTTGGACGATCCCCACTGGGCAGGTACGGAAGACAAAATCGAATCCAGCTAGAACGCGTCACATTGAACCATAGCGTCTCTCAATCTATGATACTCGGTCCAAAATTACCCTGGAGACGCTACAGTAAAACTGGACAGAGTCTAAGAGAAAAAATCAGTCATTTTCCAAGACTGGTTTTCTGGCTTCAACAGGTGGGGTGTCTCCTGCAATGATATAAACCGGATTCCCCTGTGCATCCTGTTGTTCGACAATCGACTTCTGTTTGAGAATATGAGACCAGTGGTCTTGCAGAGCGGCTATGTCGAGTTCCGCGTCCCACTGTTGATTCCAGACGATGCCGGTCTGTGTCTGGTGATCGGGCCTCAGGCCGAGCAGCATGCGATGATAGATGGGGCTCGCTTTCAGATCTTCAGGACTTTGTCCTTCAGCCAGCGCCTGCAGAGTGAGTCTGATCATGGCTGCAAACCCGCGGTTGGTGAAGGGTTGCTGTAACTGTTTCTGCAAATCATCGACGTGTTCTAAAACGGTTTCGATTGCATTGAAGTCACCCGTTCGGACCAGTGCACACAAGGGGATGAACTGCTGTTTTTCATCCGAGTTCTCCAGTAGTTCTTGCAGGACTGGTACGGCACGTGGCCCGGTACAATCGGCGTACAGACAGCAGACGGCAGCTTCCCATTTTGTGTTTTCGTTGTCGCTGAGATCAATCTCTTCTGCAACAACCTGCTTCAACACAGCCTCTGCCTGGGGGCTTCCAATCTCTGAAAGACAGTAGGCGATGCGCGTGGGCAGGAACGGACTGATATATTCTCTATCCAGGGTTTGTTCGAGCGTCTTGCTTAATGGATCGACGACTTCGGGGCCACGCTGAATCAGTCGCGACATCACACTGTGAACGGTTCCTGGATAGAAGGGTGAAACGTGTCCCAGTGATTTGATCAGTCCCGGAGTGGAATTGGCTTGTGTCGTTGTAACAAATATCAGGATAAAAGAAACGGACAGCGCCAATGCATTCACGCTGAACGGAATCAGGTTCTTGTGAATCGTTTCATCTTTTCTGATGAGAACCGGCAGGACCCGGTACAGCAGATAGATGATCCAACTGAACAGGACAATCAGTCCCACCCCCAGAGGAATAATCAGCAGAAAGCCGAGGGCGAATACCGGCACTCCGAAATAGTAAAACCGTTTCGTTCCGGTAGAGAGTGGCCGATTGAAGATCAGCGTTATCAGCAACCAGCCAAAAAAAACGCCGATCAGTGAGTTCAGAAACGGCGTATGGATATCAGTCACACTGTTCACGCAGTTCATACAGGCTTCTGCGGACCGTGCCGGCAGAAGCAAAAGAAGAACGACAGAGAACAGGGCGACTTGTTTCATGAATTGATAACTGCCTAACAGCCAAAGACGCGGAATGACCTGTTAATGCGGCGGTCTTTGTCCCATGCTTCCAGGGTAGAGTCTGAATGCGTCAGCAGATAAAATTCTCCCCGCCTGGCTTTGACCGGCGTAAACCGTTTCAGGTTTGCGGAAGGAATCACCGTCTGAACGTATTGATTGCCATTCTTGAGGCGATGAACTAATTGGTATTTGTCGTCCTGCTTCCAGATTTCGATCATGTTTACGATATCACTGGAAAGAGGGGAAAAGCGATAGAGCAATTCACCCGATTGCTGATTCAACTGGGGGGATGGTTTTGTATTTCGTGTTGTAGTTGTTTCTGAATTCTGCCGGTCGGGCAGGATACCTGTTTGTGCCAGAAGGAAATAGCCTCCGACACAGACGAGTAACAGACAACCAGATCGAATTGGTTTCGAGAATCCTGTCTTTTTCAGAGTGCGAATGGGAATCATGCGTGTCACTCCAAATAGGAATAAAAGTATGACATGAGAATATACTTTATTCTAAAATCCCCTCTGCTGACTCTCAAGACGAATCTGACTCCAAATCTCAATTGCGACGTTTCCTGTTAACGAGGATTTCAAGCGTCCATTACTTGCAAAAGGGCTGGTAAAACAGGGCCCAAAAATATTTGTGGAAAAAATTCCAGAAACTATATTGACGTGACGATAGTTTATATGTAAACTATAGGCGTAAGGAACAAATTATGACACACAAACAACTGCAACAGGAACTTAAAAAGAAGCAGGCCTTCGAGTCCCCTGAGATCGAGGCGGTTTTGAATGTATTGCGTACCAGCGATCAATTTCAAAACCGTCTCGGCAGGTTGTTTCGCAAATATGGTCTGACCTGTTCACAATATAATGTCTTACGGATTCTGCGTGGAGAAGGTCATCCATTGCCCAGCCTGGAGATTGCCAGTCGGATGATTCAGGTCGTTCCCGCAATTACCGGGCTGATTGACCGACTGGAGAAACTGGGGCTGGTCACCCGGAAACGTTGTTCTGCAGACCGACGTGTTGTCTATATCGCATTAACTGAAAAAGCGGAGAATGTATTAAAAGAAATCGATGAGCCGCTAAAGGAACTTCATCAGCGATTAATAGGCCATTTAACGAAGGCAGAACTGAAAGAGCTAAGCCGCCTGCTGGTCAAAGCCAGAAAGTCCGGTATCGCCACTGAAATTGCAGGTTGATTTTTTTTAGCTAAATAGTTTACATGTAAACTAAGTGGGTGTTTCCCTTATTAAATTCAGGAGTCTCACAATGATTCAGGTTCGGAAGTCGAAAGAACGGGGTCACGCTGATCATGGCTGGCTCAAAACTCATCATACGTTTTCCTTTTCAACCTATCAGGATCTGGAGCATATGCGGTTTCGTGCGCTGCGGGTGATGAATGAGGATGTCGTGCTGCCCGGCCAGGGATTTGGTACGCACCCCCATAACGATATGGAAATCGTCACATATGTCCTGGAAGGGGCACTCGAACATAAAGATTCGATGGGTAACGGTGAAGTGCTGCACGCCGGCGAGTTCCAGCGAATGTCAGCGGGAACAGGAATCACTCACAGTGAATTCAATCCGTCGGACAGTGAAGCCGTACACCTTTATCAGATCTGGTTATATCCGGAACGGAAGGGGATTGAGCCCAGTTATGAACAGAAACGCTTTCCTGACAGCGAGCAGCAGAATCAACTGCGGCTGGTTGCTTCACCCGAAGCAGAGCAGGGGGCATTGAAGATTCATCAGGACGCGCGGATTTATCTGTCAAAACTGGAAACCGGCCAGCAGGTGATCCATCCGCTGTCGGCGGGGCGTCATGCCTGGTTACAGGTTCTGCGAGGTCAAGTCCGTCTCAATGATTTGCCACTGGATGTGAGTGACGGGGCTGCCGTCAGTGATGTGGAACAATTAGTAATGACCGCGACCGAGAACGCCGAGATCATGCTGTTTGATCTGGCATAAAAATAGAACACGATTACAAAACAGAATTCCATTTCATTCAAGGAGAGAAAGTGATGTCACAACACCCGGTTCAAGGCCTGGCGAGTCTGCTCGGTCGGATCATGCTGGCGACGATTTTTTTCATGAGTGCCGTCGGGAATAAGATACCCAACTTTGACAATATCGCTGGCTATATGGCTTCGGAAGGTGTGCCTTTGCCGAAAATCATGCTGGCAGGAGCAATTGTGTTTTTGATTGCAGGCAGTCTGTCGCTGATTGCCGGTTTCAAAGCACGCCTGGGGGCCGGGCTGCTGTTCGTGTTTCTGGTATTAGCCACCTATTATTTCCATGATTTCTGGACGATTGAAGACGCACAGGCAAAGCAGGGTCAGATGATTCACTTTATGAAAAATCTGGCGCTGATGGGAAGCATGTTGTTTGTGATGGCGAATGGGGCGGGTAAAATGAGTCTGGACAACGCACTGGCTTCAAAGTCTCAACCTGATCCCAGAACAGCGTGAGATCTCACTGCGACCCATGCCGCTCCGTTCAGCCTTAAATCAATCTCTCAATGTCAGAAGGAGTCGATTCACATGTCTCAATCGAAAATACTCGCATTTGCGGGCAGCACTCGCCGGAATTCTTATAACAGACAGGTCCTGCAGGTCGCCGTTGCCGGAGCCCGTGCCGCAGGTGCCGATGTCACTGTCGTCGATCTGAAAGATTACCCCCTTCCCCTGATGAATGAAGATCTGGAACGGGAAGAAGGGACTCCTGAAGCGGCAACACAACTCAAACAGTTGTTCTTTGAAAACGACGGTTTGCTGATTGCTTCGCCGGAATACAACAGTTCGATTACTCCGCTGTTGAAAAATACGATTGACTGGGTATCACGTAAGGCAGAAGGGGAAACACCACTGCAGGCCTATAAGGGGAAAGTCGCTGCGCTGGTGTCTGCGTCACCGGGTGGACTGGGGGGGCTGCGGGGGCTCGTCCACGTTCGCTCGATTCTGAGTAATATCCAGGTTACCGTTCTACCAACCCAGATCACGATTTCCAATGCGGCCCAGGCGTTCGATGACGAAGGCCAGTTGAAAGATGCCTCGCTGCAGCAGAATGTTGAGAACCTCGGAAAAACATTGGCAGAAACGGTGAGTAAGCTGACCAGCTGATACAAAGCTGTTCCACTGTTGAATCATATATAAGCCCGGAAGACACTGCGATATAGAGTCTTCCGGGCTTATTTTATTATGACTGAAGCGCGCGGCTGATTTCACCACCTCAGCTGAGACTCTGGCAGGCTTTGGACTGTTCCCAATCTGACATGAAAAAGAACTGTCTCGACATTCTGCCAGTCCCTCAATGCTGCCGAGGCCTGTTGTATTTTCGAATCTTGTCCCGCTCAAAATCATCTCTGTCGGGCGTTATAACCTGCATGACCCTGTTTAACCGTGTGACCGACGGGGTGATCTCACTTCTCCAGGGTAAATATTCGGATTGTGTTTTTATTCTGTTCTAGACTTTGAACATGCCGAAGGATGGAAAAATATTCACCTGTGGCATGTTCACGAAGCAGTTAAGAAGCAGCTCAGGAGTGAGTACGACGATGACGAGACGATCTGAATGGTTGTGTCATTCAGTTTGAGGAAATAAAGCAGGGGCGATAAAAGTGACTGACGTTCATTCAGAATTAAGCTATCTGCAGGCATTCCGTGATGCCGTTGATGAAGCTGGTATTGTGGCCATCAACGACACGAAGGGAAAGATCCTCGACGTCAATGATAACTTTTGTCAGATCTCAGGTTATACCCGGGACGAGCTGATTGGCGCTGACCATTGTATTTTGCGATCCGATCAGCATTCCAACGAATTTTTTCGCGAAATGTATCGCACTATCCGCCGCGGCAAAACATGGCGGGGAGAGATCTGTAACAAAGCTAAAAACGGCCGTCTGTACTGGGTAAATACCACGATCGTCCCCATGTTTGATGAGCAGGGAAAGATCGACGGCTATCTGGCACTGCGGATTGATATCAGTGAGCAGAAGCGATTGATGCAGCGACTGCAGCATCTGGCACACCATGATCCACTGACGGGACTCCCTAATCGGGTTTCGATTCTGGAGTCTATTCAGAAGGTCATTGATCGTAAATCCGGTAAGCATTTTGCGTTGTTGTTTATGGATTTTGATCGCTTCAAACTCATCAATGACAGTCTGGGACACGATGTCGGCGATAAACTGCTGGAGGCGATTGCCGACCGGCTTCGTAAAACGGTTCGGGCCTCCGATACGATTCAGGCCGCGCGACTGGGGGGCGACGAATTTGTCGTGCTGCTCGAAAATCTACACTCTCCGGATGACGCCATTCTGGTAGCGAATCGCCTGCTGGAAACTTTAGCGCGGCCTTATATCCTCGGCGGATACACCATTTATTCCAGCGCCAGCATTGGCATTGTGACCAGCGAACATCGTTCCGAGACCGCCAGCGAAATGCTGAGCGATGCGGACCTCGCCATGTATGAAGCCAAAGCAGCCAAGCAGGACCGTCCTATTGTTTTCGATCGAGTCTTGCGTGATAAAGCACAAAAAAGACTTTATATTGAAAATCAGCTGCGCGATGTTATTACACGGGACGAACTGAAACTGTTTTATCAACCCATAATTGATCTGGAATCAGGCGAGTTACGAGGTGTCGAGGCTTTGATCCGCTGGTTCCATCCCGAATGCGGTATGATTCCCCCCGATGAATTCATTTCTGTCGCAGAAGAAATGGACATGATTATTCCTATCGGCAATTTTGTAGTGGATGAAGCCTGCCGGCAGCTGGCAGACTGGCGTAAAACACTGGGATCGCGGGCACCAGAGAATCTGCATGTGAATGTGTCGCGAAAACAGCTGGAGCATCCGACGTTGGTTTCCATTGTCGCGGAAGCTTTGGCAAAACATAAGATTCCGGCGAAATGTCTGCATCTCGAAGTGACGGAAAGCATTATTATGCATGACCGCGAGGCTTCCATTGAAACCTTGAATGACTTGAAGAAGCTGGGGGTCAAACTGGATGTCGATGACTTCGGTACCGGTTACTCATCCTTATCCTGCCTGTGTGACTTTCCCATCGATGTGTTGAAACTGGATCGGGAGTTTATCAAACGGTCCGATCGAGACCGCGAAGTACTGTTGATTCATGCTCTGATCATCCTGGCTGAAAAACTGGGACTGGAAGTGATTGGAGAAGGCATCGAAAATATCGAACAGTTGCAACTCCTGCAGGGATTGGGGTGCCGACTGGGTCAGGGATATTTTTACTCGAAACCAATTAGCGGAAATGAGATCGAAGAATCGATACTCTCCGGCAAGTGGAACGCCACTTCCATGATCAATGCCTGATTTTGAAAGTCTGGCCGTTTGCTATTTTTCCTGCAGCAATTCCTGCAGATCATTCCACAGCCCCGGTGCGACATCACTGGGATGATTTTCTGCCAGCTGCTTGAGTTCCGTTTCAAAATCAGTATCGCGAACCTGTGACAGAGCGGCGGCTACAATGGCAGGGGAACGGCTCATCCCGGCACTGCAGGCGACCAGGGTCGGAACCTCTTCCCTGATCAGGCGAGCTACAGTCTTGACTGCCGTTTCTAATACGACAGGCTGGTTTTCCGTCCCGTCAATTAAAGGTAGTCGGCAGTAAATGATATCCCTGGTCAACGTGACTGCCGGTTCTTCCAGAGCCAGATCGATGATAGCCGCGATACCCAGATCCAGCACATTTTTCACATCATGTACATCACGGGTATTCCCGATCCATAGCAGGTTGGGGAGGATTACTCGCACGTCCGGTCTCCCGTCAGAATGAACGGCAGTAGCTGGTTGATCGTCGCTACCGCCTTCATTTCAACCGATGTGTCATGATCGAGAAGCTCAGCCGCCGGTACGTCGCTGTGTAAAGGTGTTTTTCTTGCTGGCATTGGCAGGGTTCTCTGCTTTGGGGACGGCCGACCGCATCAGCTTGGCGCGTTCAGGAAGTGGTTTCTTTGATTCCTGAGTCGTTTTTTCCTGAGCCACACGCGTAGCTTTCTCGGCCAGTTTCTTCTTGGCGACCCGCTTTTCCCGATCCTTCTTTTTCTGTATTTTATTTTTTGCCATCTGGCAATGCTCCACTTTCTTGAAGTAAATATTATCCTGAAATGATAGTCCTGTCAGATCATCAGGCTGCCTTCAGTCATAGGGAGACAGCGACAGTCAGGTAGGACTAAAGTCATTATACCCACATCGCCCCGAATATGGTAGAATACATTTTCAGGAGGAAATGATGCAGGAAGAAGCCAGTTATATCTGTGACGCTTGTGGCGAGGAAATCGTGATTCCCGTTGATCTAACCGCTGGCACTGAGCAGGAATATGTTGAAGACTGCCCTGTCTGCTGTCACCCCAATGTCATTCATTTACAGGTAGAACCAGACGGTGACGTACGAATCTGGGCTGCCGGTGAGTGAAGTCGTTTGCGTGGAAAGTTGTTTACTCTTCTATAGGATGGAGATAGGCAAAGCGAGGTACCAGTTCTCCATTCACATCAACAGACTCCAGAAACATTGTTTTTGGACGCACCCAGAGCTCCCGCTCACCATATTCCGGGCGATACACGACCAGTTCTTCATCTGTTTCACTGTGCCGCGCCACGCCGATCACTGTGTAGTCGTTACCTTTATAATGACGATAATGGCCCGTTTTCATGAGAGTGCTTCCTATTGACTGTTTAACTCGCTGTGATGTGAAGTCAGGATGCATCGACTGCATCGATTTGAGGATCGTATTCGCCACGGCGGGCTTCGCGATTGCATTTGGCACGATGATACAGCGCTTTCTGAGCTGCTTCAGTGTTTTCCGCTTTACCCGCCCAGAGCTCCATTGCCGGCTGTTGAATGGCTCTCGCAAACGAAAAAGCCAATGCCCAGGGAACTTGAGATTTATATTTCACATTCATGGCATTCAGGCGGGCGGAAGCCAGTTCGCTGGACTGGCCACCTGACAGGAACGCCACTCCTGGTACGGCAGCAGGCACAGTGTGCTCAAAACATTCGATGGTGGCAGCTGCCACCTCTTCGACGGATTCCTGGTTCGGACAATCCAGTCCCGGCACGATCATGTTCGGTTTCAGAATCATGCCTTCGAGCAGGACGCGCTGTTGATACAACTGCTGGAAGACGGTTTGTAAGGCTTCTTCAGTGACTTCAAAACAGCGCGCCAGAGTGTGTTTTCCATCCATCAGAACTTCCGGTTCTACGATGGGGACCAGTCCCGCCTCCTGACACAGGGCTGCATAACGGGCCAACCCATGGGCATTCGCCGCATAACAGCCTGGTGTTGGCAGTCCTGGGCCGATGGTTATCACGGCCCGCCATTTAGCGAAGCGGGCGCCCAGTTGCGCATATTCCGCCAGTCGATCCCGCAAACCGTCCAGCCCTTCTGTTACTTTTTCTCCCGGATGACCCGCCAGGGCCTTTGCACCCGCGTCCACTTTGATGCCGGGAATGATGCCACAATTCATCAGCACACTCACAAGAGGTGTTCCGTCTGAAGTCTGCTGTCGGATGGTTTCGTCATAGAGAATGGCACCACTGATCGATTCACTGAGACCGGGCGTCGTCGCAATTAATGAGCGGTAAGCGAAACGGTATTCCTGAGTCTGAGGAATCCCCAGTTTTTCGAAGCGTTTATGACAGGTCGGAGTGCTTTCATCCATCGCCAGCAGGCCTTTGTCATCGGCTACCAGTGAATTGGCGGTATCGATCAGCTGTTGCTTGTACATGAAAAAATCTCCCTGCGAATCGAGGATGAAGTTAAATGACCCATATCTCTATGATACCCTGCAAAGGGCCACGCCTGAAAGGATCTCAGAAGGAATGCTTACTGAAAAGCTCGATTAAGACGATTGGCTGAGTCACTTGTCGAAACTCAGATATTCTCGGAAAGCGCCTGTTGTAATGGGCAGCTTGCGGGGGCTGTGGACTGGCATCGATAGTGGTTTAACAGTTCTTTCGAGCGTTGTGCCAGCATGCGCCTGACTTCGCGGCGTTTGCCTTTGACACGCGGGATTTTCATCGAATCATAAGCCGTTGTCTGATGTCGCATCCAGGCGATGACGGCGGCTTCCGCCCGTTGTTCTACGGGGATGCGTTTTGTACGTGCCACGGTACCACTGCCGACCGGAGTTGCGTGTGTAGTGATGGCTTGCGCGAGCTGTTGTGCAAGTTCTCCGTGAGACGGGTGAAACGCCAGGAAATTGAGGACTGAGCCGTTGAAGTCCTCCACATATTCGGCCTGCTGTTTTTCGCGTCGCTCTGCAGCGGCAGCCTGCTTTTTCGCATACGCAGGGGTGTCGCGTTCCGCCTCCAGTGTCTTTCGTAGTTGTTCGATCGTTTCCCCGGGTGCCCAGATACCCTGGGAAAAGGTCCGCCGTCCTTTCTTTTCCTGTACACTCCAGTATTCGCCGGCTGCCTTGACCCGCCGGGTCAGACCGGCGTCTCCGGGAGGTAATAGAGACCAGCCGGTAGGGATTGTGTGAATCGTACCATCAGCGGCTTTGACGGTGTCGGGTGTGGGGCCGGGAGAAAACGTGTTTGCACTCATGGCGCATGAGCATCCTTGCTGAAATAATACATATGAGAGAATTTGATCAGGGAACGGGCTTCATAGCATTTCTGGAGAGTGATCGCAACTGGTGGAACCAGACGATGGGCCGGCTGACGTTGAATCAAGTTTCAAAATCGCAATATGGTTCACTATGTTCGTAGTGTTCCAGCCGGGTCTGGCAATCGGCTTTTTCATGTTCCGGTGCAAGTGCCAGAGATTCTTTCGCCAGTCGGACCGCTTCATCAAAATTCCCTGTGGCGGCATAAGCTGCAGCCAGCGTTCCCAAGTCATTCCATTCTGGGGTTATCAATAATATGCAATTTCGTTTTGCCAGCTTCAATGAACGCTTGCCATCGCGAAACGTTTCATCGGGGCAGGTTGCCAATAGCCAGGCCAACCCATTATAAGCATGTGGCGAATCCGGATGATTCTGAATGGCTGTCTCATAATCCTGTTTTGCTTTTGTGTATTCGTGCAGTTTCATGTAAGCTGCCCCCCGAAATGGCAGCAACTCCTCAGACTGCTCGCCCAGTTTCCAGGCGTGGGTAAAATCATGAAGTGCCTGCTGATAGTCTTCGCGATAATAATTCAGGAAGCCCCGCTCCAGAAAATGGGATGAATTCAAGGGATCCTTTTTGATCGCATCTCCATACGCGTTCATAGAGTGTGCTTTCTGGAACTCGGCTTTTGCCAGGGATATTTCACCTAGATTCAGATAGCAGTAACCGCGGCAGACCAGTATCTCGGCTGTTAATTCCGAAGTTTCTTCAAACTTTGAAAAGTCGTTCAACGCATTTTGATATTGGCCGGCATCGTAATAGAGATTTCCCCGCTGTTGATAACTGGTGATGTCTTCGGGATTTTGTTTGATGGCTGTATCAAAGGGGTTGAGCTCAAGGGCACGTTTATAATCTGCATTTGCCTGTTGTTCTTTTCCGATTCTGGCAAAACAATAGCCACGCCAGGAGTAAAGTTCCCAGGAGTCTTTGATCCATTGGAGTGCCTGCGTGTAGTCCTGAATCGCTTCAGAATATTTCTGGAGAGAGAGAAAACAGTTTCCCCGTTCGCTGTAATAGGAAGACTTGTCAGGTGCCAGCTCAATCAGCCTGTTGAAATCTGTCAGCGCCGTTTCAATCTTTCCCGTTCTGGAATATGCATAGGCACGATTCCTCAAAGCGTCTTGCTGGTCCGGCATGAGTTCCAGGCAGCGGGTCATTTCCTTAATGCATTTTTCATCTTCATCCATTATCCCATAGATGGCGCCTCGGTTTAAGAATGCATAGTGATTCTGAGGGGCCAGTTCAGTAATCGTATTGCAGTCATCCAGTGCCTGCTCGAGAAGATTCAACTGAATATAGGCACTCGAACGGTACAGGTAAGCATCGACGTTATCAGGTTGCTTTTCAATTAGTTTGCTGAAAGAGGAGACGGCCGCTTCCAGGTTTCCCTGGCGTAAATGACGGTTTCCTTCTGCAGCAGAGGAATACTGGGTCTTCAGCATTCGATACAGTTCTCTGGACATTACAAAGAGAAACATTCCACCAAATAAAAAACCGAGAAAGATGGCGATCAGTTTGTCTTCCATTGCTGGCCTGTATTGGTAGTTGATATAAAGAAAGTATCGCTGGGGACGTAATCGCTATGGCAGATCAATCTTTTGTCTGGTGCCATTATATCAGAGCATAAAACTCAGACCACTAAAAGAGAGCCTTGCTGGACAGATCCAGGAATCATGACGACTGCGACAATCCACAGCAGCAGATTGAGCGGTGTTGCCGATACTGATGAAGCCGGTGAAACGTAACCACTCGTGCTGCAGACCGTCATGCTGGTCAGATAGTCGATCGGCGCCATGAGGCGGGCGGATGTGGACTGTTCGCATCTGGTTGAGTATCCTCATAAGCTGATCAAGCCAATAAACAGTGTTTCTGGAGAACTTGATGACTCGAATATTTCTGACAGTTGTGGGTCTGGTCTATCTCCTGCTGGCACTCTGGTGTAGCGTGGATCCCGCTTCGGCCTCACGTTCGGTCGGCTTTATACTTGAATCTGGTTCCGGCCAGTCTGAATTTCTGGTTGTTTACGGCGGACTGGAACTGGCGCTGGGAATCATCTTTCTGTGGCCGCTCTGGCAGCCTGGTGTCACACGTTATTCACTGATCGTGTGCATCATTGTGCATGGCTGTCTGGTGTTGTTCCGTAGCACCGGCTTTGTGATATTTGAAGAAATCGCATCGATGACCTATTCACTGGCGGTCGGCGAGTGGCTGATATTTCTGATCAGCCTGGGGCTTTTTTATAACCGGAAAAAATCAGATTCCTCGTCAACGTAGTGCTTTTCTCAGTTTCAGCACGGCCTGCTCTTTCGCTTTGGCTTCCACTTCCACTGTTAGTTTAAGTTCTTCCCAGCAGTGGGGAAAATCCTGGATATCGATGAAATCATGATGCCGATTTGGCTTGGGGCCTTGCCAGCCTTCGCGGGGACTGGAGATGTGAAACAGGGGCTCGCGGTTCCAGGTTGTCAACGCCGCTGCGGTCGCTGCTTCGATGGAAAGGTCATCAGGCAGACAGCGGTGATGATGGGCATCGTAAACCAGGGGGATTCCTGTTTCCTGACACAAGGGGAGCAGATCAGAGGGGGTATAAGTCTTGTCGTCGTTCTCGACCGTCAGGCGACTACGTACGCGGTTGGACAGACGCTTCAGATTTTTGGCGAAGCGTTTGATCGCCTCTGGTTTATCGCCGTATCCTCCGCCGCCATGAATGTTGACAACGTCTGCCTTCACCCATTCTGCTACTTCAGACTGATATTCCAGTTCCGCAATGGAACGTGTGACTACATCCGGACGGGGAGAATTGAGCACCACGAACTGATCCGGATGAAAACAGGTGCGAATGTCATGTTCGCGGGCAAACGTACCACATTCCAGAAAGAGCTCGACAATTTCTTCTCCTTCAGGCAGGTCGCTCATCTCGTAACCGCATTCCGGATGCGTTTTTAAAGGCAGAATCTGACTGTTAATGCGAAAGCAGCCGATGCCATGCGAAGCACAGAATCCGAGCGAGGACTGAAGTGCCAGTGCGTTTTCCCTGCAGAGCCGCGCCAGTTTTTCCAGCGCCGCGGTACGTTCCATCTGGCTGCTGGCTTTGACGGTGGTATTACGAAATTTGATCGGCTCCTCCAGAAACTGGCAGCAGAGTCCCAGACGAATTTTATTTGAGGTGTTAGCGGGGTTCTTCAAAGACTCAGACTTTCCAGTTCAGATAAGTGATACTGATCTGCAGCAGGGTAGCGATCGAAACCCAGATGAAATAGGGGACCTGAGCGAATGCCACCCAACGGGAATGACGCCAGATCGAGAAAGCCATCCAGAGAATGCTAAACCAGACTATCAGAATATCCAGAGTTGCCAGTGGTAAGTTTCTGAGCCCGAACAACAGAGGCGTAAAACTCAGATTTGCGATCAAGTTGATCACAAAGGGGATCGCTTTCACTTTGGGAATAGATCCTTTTCCCACTTGGATAAATACGTATCCAAATGAGATCAGGATAATCGGATATAAAATCTGCCAGATCAGACTGATTGTTGACGGTTCTGGAGTCCAGTCGGGTTTGGAAAGTGTGTTGTACCAGTCGAGCCAGTTCATTTCAGTTGATGTCCGTTTTATTCAGGAAGAAAATTTAATGTATTATGGTATCGGAATTAGAAATAATAAGCCCTGAAAATCATGATATTATGAGTGAAGAGTATCCTGATGTGACTCATTTACATGGACAGTACTGGGAAAATACGCGAATTGTGAATGAAACAAAAAATGAACAATTTTCTGGAGCTGTCCAGACGCGAGTTTTTTGATATAATCTGAGTCGAATTCCCCGCGAATGCGGATTGCCTGGGCAATTCAGCTGGTCGAAGGAACGGGGGAGATCTTTCATTTTGCGGGCGATGGTAAAGTTATGTCTAAAGATCGGCTCCAGTCCGACTTGTGTGCAGAGAAATTAAAAGCGCTGGGAGAACCCATTCGTCTGCGAATTATTGATCTGCTGCGAGATGGTGAGCGGGCTGTCAGTGATATCGCCGAACAACTGGAAGAAGAGGTCGTCAATGTCTCTCATCATCTGGGAATTCTGTATCATGCGAAACTGGTGACCAAACGCAAGGAAGGCCGCTTCGTAGTCTACAATCTGCATCCGGAAGTCTCAGCCGTCAGCAAAGCCGGGAAACAGCATCTCGACTTCGGCTGCTGCCGCCTGGAAGTCCCTGACAAATGAGCGCATTTTGAGACAGTGGTCCAGTTCATGCCTGCGAAAATTCAGATCAAACGCATTTATGAAGAACCAGTCGAAAGTGATGGCTATCGGATTCTTGCTGATCGACTCTGGCCGCGCGGCGTGGCAAAAGCGGATGCCCACATTGATCTGTGGGCCAAAGAGCTGGCACCTTCCACCGAATTGCGGAAATGGTTTCACGCAGAAACGCGTGACTATCAAGAATTTTCCCGTCGGTACAGGAGCGAGTTAGAATCAAATCTTACTGAGATCCAGGGAATCATCAAGAAGATAGAAGTATCAAAATTCACACTGCTGACAGCCGTCAAGGATGTCGAACACAGCCATGTTCCGATCCTGAAAAAATTTCTGGTAAAACAGCTCTCTTAATCCGGAAACTTTTGCGAGCTTTCTGCTCTCTGCCTGCTATTTATGCTGCAGGACCAACGTCAGTAAGAGTGAGGAGTCTGTCACTGCCTGTACGGAGTGTGGTACTCCTGGAAGCAGAAACAGCAACTGACCTGCTTCCAGATTCAGTTCCTGACCCATGGTAGAAAAAAGTACCTGGCCTTCGATACATTGTACCGTGATCTGACCTGGTGTTCTGTGTGTAGGGATGATTTTGCCCGCGGGAAGAATCAGGCGGATCAGTTCCAGGTCGTCTGTCTTGGAAATGGTATATGTTTTCTGACTGGTCAACGCATCACCCAAAGGTTGGACATTCACCAGTTCTCCAGGTTGACTATGAGGAATCGACATTATTCTGTACTCCTGAATGAATGACCTGTTTTCAGGCCAGCAATAAAAATGACCAATGCGACCGCGCCCAGGAAAAAGATCGTATCGCCGGGGACACGCATCCAGCGGAGAACCTGCATCAGATCGCTTTGCATGAATTCACTGCTGCGGGCGAACCAGTAACCATGTTCCACTGAAGCTTTGGTCTGCAGCAGACCAACGGGCAGCAGACTTAACAGACATATCGCCATCAGTCCGATATTTAACGACCAGAATGAAAACCGCAGTGCACCTTCTTTCCATTCCTTGCCGGGAATCAGTACTCGCAGACAGAGCAACATTAACCCGATGCCCAGCATACCGTATACACCAAACAGTGCGGCGTGTCCATGCAGCGGTGTCGTGTTGAGCCCCTGCATATAATATAAGGCGATGGGGGGATTGATCATAAATCCAAACAGTCCCGCGCCAATCATGTTCCAGAAGGCAACAGCGATAAAAAAGTAGATGGGCCATTTATATTTCTGCACCCACCGTGACGATCTCGAACGCCTTAAGTCCTCCATCGCATCGAAGCCCACCAGGACCAGGGGCACAACTTCCAGTGCACTGAAGACCGATCCCCAGACCAGTGCCACGGTGGGGGTTCCGGAAAAATAGAGATGATGGCAGGTACCGATGATCCCGCCAGACAGGAAAATCGTTGCAGACAACAGTGCTGCACCCGCGGCGACCTGAGGACGAATCAGATTCAGTCTCATAAAAGTGAAGGCGATGACGGTTGTGGCAAAGACTTCAAAAAAACCTTCCACCCATAAATGCACTACCCACCAGCGCCAATATTCAACCATTGACAAGTGGGAGTGCTGTCCCCAGGTCAGGCCGGCACCATAGAACAACGCAATGGCACCGGATGCCACAGTTAACAGCGCGACGAGATGTCTTTGTTGACCGGACTGCTTGAGTGCCGGGAGCAGGGCACGAATCATAAGCCCCAGCCAGAGCAGGAGTCCGATCATTAACCCGATCTGCCAGACGCGTCCCAGATCGACATATTCATAACCCTGATGACCAAAATAAAATGAAACCGTGTCAGTCATCTTGTTGTGGATACTGAGCCATTCGCCAGCCAACGAACCAAATACGACAATTAATAAAGCACCAAACAGAATATTGATGCCCACTGTCTGCCCCTTTGGTTCATGGTTACTCACCAATGGTCCAATAAACAGTCCTGCTGCCAGCCAGGCCGTGGCAATCCAGAACAGACCAATTTGAATGTGCCAGGTACGGGTCACACTGTAGGGTAACCAGTCGGACAGCGGGAAACCATAAAATCCATCCCCTTCCACCCCGAAGTGGGCTGTGATCACGCCTAGAAGCATCTGCACGAGAATTAAGGCAGAAACGATCCAGAAATATTTAATTGTCGCCCGTTGCGAGGGGGTGGCTTCCCAGAGCGCCAGTGGATCAGATTCGGGGATGTTTAACTCTGGTTCTGTTTCCTCCCGCTTCGATGCATACCAGGAGGCCAGTGCGGAAATGCCTGCGAGCAGCATAATGATGCTCACGCCAGTCCAGACAATGGTATCGCCTGTGGGCCGATTACCGACTAGCGGTTCATGAGGCCAGTTATTCGTAAAACTGATCTGTTCGTCCGCGCGATTTGTCGCAGCTGTCCAGGAGGTCCAGAAGAAAAACGCAGATAGCTTATGCAGTCGATCCGGGTCAGTCACCGCGCCTGCCGGGATCGCATAATCGGGCTGTCCGGCTGAAAAGACATCTGTGTAATGCTTGAGATTGGATTCAAAAGCGCGGGCACGTACGGGAGCAACTGTGACGGTACCGCTAGTGGGATCAAAAGTATTTGTACGCATTAATTGTGTTAAACGGGCCGTCAACTGGGCCTGTTGTTCGACAGACAGGTTCTCGAATTCATTTTCATAGTCAGCCTGGGACCATTCATTGAGAATGAATACCGCTTCGCGATGCAGCCAGTCAGCCGTCCAGTCGGGAGCAACATAGCTGCCGTGCCCCCAGACTGAACCGACTTCCATACCCCCCAGAGATTGCCACACATTCTGGCCGGCTGAGACCTCGTTGGGCTTGATCAGAGATTGACCATCGGTTGTTACAACTCGTTCAGGAATCGGAGGCATCTCCTGGTAGATGCGCGTTCCGATCCAGCCGAGAACCAGAAACGAAAAACCCATCACGCAGGTAAAAGCAAACCAGAGTTTTTTCACAGTTGTCAGCTCTCTTGAAAATGAGGGGGCTTAATACACAATCTAAGACTGAGCTAATCGATGGGAACGGTGTAGGTCATGGCGCCGATGGGAACGCCTTTCTTAACATCCGCATAATGGGGATGGCACATGACACATTTCTGCATGACAACGGGAACAGGAGTCATCGCACGCAGGTAAGGTTTGCCTTTTTTGTAAACGATCTTCTCGACATAGGCTTTACCAGATTTCAATTGCTTTCCGCCTTCTTTCTCGAATTCATCTTCTGCGACGTTCGCTTCTTCAAACGGTTCGCCGGTCAGATCGATCAGACGTACTTTGTGGTAACCTTTTTGATCCATGGATTTGAAGAGCGCTACGAATGCGCTACCTGCCGGAAAATCATCGTCATCATTCACATATTTGTCGGTAATTAACACGATGGCCGTTTTATAGATTTCATCGAGCATGTTAACCATTTTTCGGGTTCGTTTGAGAGCGGCTTCACTGGGAGCTGTCTCTCTCTGTTTGGCAGGCGGGTCAGCTGCCACAAAGCCACTTCCCACGAATGTGTAAAGTAAAACCATTGTGCCAAGCGCAGTCACAATTCGTAACATGTTTCTTCCTTTCAGTGGATTGAAGTTGAAAATCAGCTTTTATTTGGTAAACAGGATATTACGATCTAGAGAGTAAGTGAGTATACAGCTTCTAAATTGGATGAAAATGTCCTGTATTGGAGGTTGGAAAAATATACACCCAAAAAGGCGCTAGACTTCCTCAATATTTGCTTCATTCCAGTTAATTATTTTGTTCGTGAAGATCCAGGTTTTCACAACTCAGACTTGCTCTGATGAATGGCGAATGCTAATATGGCGATATTGCCATGAAGGAAAAAACGCGGGAACAATATGAAGCGCGTGCTAAAATTGCGAAAGCGATGGCGCATCCCAGTCGACTGCAGATGCTGGACCTTCTGCAGAAGCAGGAGATGTGCGTAAACGATATCTCGGAGAAAGTGGGAGCAGATCAATCCACGGTTTCCAAGCATCTCTCGATTCTCAAGGAAGTCGGACTGGTTGGTTCTCGCAAAGAGGGGACCCTCAGCTACTACCGTGTTACGTGTGGCTGCCTGGATGGTTTCTTCTCCTGTATGGAAACGGTGCTCCTCAACGATCTGGAAGGTCGTAAACAGTCAGCGAAATAATTTTTTTAATTTAAATATGGCTAAATTGCCATTATGGAATATATCAGGTGTGCCGATGAGAAAAGGAATCGCTGATCCATGCGTCGATTCAGCCTGTTGATTATTTCAGTCCTGATTTTGTGTCTGTTATTGTTTCTGATGACATCGGAACACGATCAAAACAGTTTCAATCAGGCACTGAACCAGACTTACCAATTAATAATGCCACCAGATTCAAACGCGACAGTACCTGGAGTTACTGAAACTGAATGGAGCAGAACAGCAGAATGGACCATCGAAACAAATCTGACCTGGAAAGCGTATCGCGACTGGCTACTTAATCAGCTTGGGGGCACATACCGGATCCTTTCAGAAACGGAAAATCAGATTGAATTACGAAAAACGTTTCACTCGGAAATACATGATATTAAGCTGATTACTGATGAGGTAGAAGGAAAGGTTCATGCTGTTTATAGCATCTCTCTCTGGTAAGGCAGGGTAGATGCAAGCGGCTGACTGGAGTCTTCCTGGACATTTTATTTTAAAAGGAACATCGATGGGTAAACCGATGGTTTTGTTTCTCTGCACTGGAAATTCTGCTCGCAGTCAGATGGCAGAAGCATTTTTGAGGCAACATGCAGGAAATAAATATGATGCACATAGTGCTGGATTAAATCCCCAGGGGGTCCATCCTCTCACGATTCAGGTAATGAAAGAGACTGGGATCGATATTTCAGGACACCAGTCGAAATCCCTCAATCAATATCTAGGAAAAACAAGTCCCAAATGGGTGATATTTGGGTGTGAGAAAGCAGAGGAATCCTGTCCCCACGTATGGCCTTTTTCACTCCAGTCAGAATCCTGGAATTTAGAAGACCCGGTTGATTTTACCGGCGACGAACTGGAGCAACTTATGAAATTCCGGTTTGTGAGAGATCAGATAGAAGCACGGATACTGGACTGGATTACAGAAAATAGAATCGATTCCGAAACGGAAAATTAATTCGAGATCAAGGAGTAACACGACGATGAGTAGTGCCAGTGAATGCCCGGCAATTGAGACCAAAAGCATGAGTCTCTTTGAACGTTATCTGACTTTATGGGTCGGGCTATGTATCATTGCCGGGATTGTATTAGGCAAGGTCGCTCCGGGCGTGGCTCAGACACTGGATGGTATGGCAATCTATGTCAATGATGCGCCTGTTATTTCGATACCAATCGCGGTCTGCCTGTTTTTCATGATGTATCCCATCATGGTGAAAATTGATTTTGCTGAAGTTCTGAAAGCCGGTAAGTCAATTCGTCCTGTCGGACTGACCCTGTTGATCAACTGGGGCATCAAACCATTCACCATGTATGCCATCGCCAGCTTTTTTCTGGGAACCCTGTTTCTGACGTTTATCGGCCCGGAAGCTGTGGACTATGTAAAAATGCCCTTTGGAGCAGATCTTGCTGTCGGGGCTGAATATGGTGCAGGCAAAGTCGTGCTGGTTGAAGGAATCAAGATGCTCGAAGTCCCACTCTGGAGAAGTTATCTGGCAGGTTGTATTCTGCTGGGAATTGCTCCCTGTACCGCGATGGTACTGGTCTGGGGGTTCCTGGCGAAAGGCAATGATGGTCATACGCTGGTCATGGTCGCCATCAACTCATTAACCATGCTGGTGCTCTATGGACTGCTGGGAGGGTATCTGCTCGGCGTTGGCAAACTGCCCGTTCCCTGGCAGGCATTACTGCTTTCCATTGGTGTCTATGTCGCACTACCTCTCGTGGCAGGATTCTTTTCCCGTAAGTGGCTGATTGCCAGTAAAGGAGAGACCTGGTTTCGTGAAAAATTTCTCCATGTGCTGACACCCGTCACGATTACCGCTTTGTTAGTCACATTGATACTACTGTTCTCGTTCAAAGGGGAGACCATTCTCAGCAATCCCATGACAATACTCTGGATTGCCATCCCGCTGTTGATCCAGACCATCGTCATTTTTGCGTTGGGATATCTGCTTTCAAAAATGCTGGGGCTGACTTATGAAAGTGCCGCACCCACGGCTATGATCGGTGCTTCGAATCACTTTGAAGTCGCCATAGCTACAGCAACCATGTTGTATGGACTCTCGTCAGGAGCAGCTCTGGCAACGGTGGTGGGAGTGTTAATCGAAGTCCCCTTAATGTTGATGCTGGTGAAATTCTGTGTCAGAACTCAAAACTGGTTTCCACATCAGACGGACTCCGATCCAGCCGCGTTAAAATCAGCGACGACTAATTCTGTGAGTGAATGAAATGAATATGAATGAAGAGCAAAAATACTGTTATGGAAGCATGTTTCCCGACACTCTGCATTTGAACGATAACGTCGCGAACACAGGCCAGGTCTTTACAGTCCGAGTGGAAAAACCTGAAGGGGGAGTCCTTCCTGTCTGCACCAGTCGGTCCATTGAAGTTGATATTGATCAATGGAAAGTGTGTCAGCTCTGTGCTGATTATGAAAGTTGTTATAAACTGAGCCTGGCTAAAATTGCTCTAGACTGTGTCCAGTTTTACTGTAGCGTCTCCAGGGCCATTTGGACCGAGTATAATTGATTGTGAGACGCTATGGTTAAATGTGATGCGCTCTAGAATCTGCGATAGCCAGTCAATGAGTCAATCTATGAAAGGATCTTTAAGAAATGAAACGTGTATTAGTATTATGTACGGGTAACTCCTGTCGGTCGCAGATGGCGGAAGAACTCTGGGAAAACCTGGGAGCAGGTGAATGGCAGGCGGAATCGGCCGGTTCGAATCCCTCCGGTTACGTACATCCACTGGCGATCGAAGCCATGCGTGAACTGGACATTGATTTGTCCGAGAACACAAGTAAGCACCTCGACCAGTTCACCGATCAGCAGTTTGATCTGGTGGTCACGGTTTGTGATAACGCGAAGGAATCGTGTCCCGTATTTTCAGGCGCTACCCAGACACTGCATTGGCCCTTCGATGACCCTGCGGATGCAACGGGATCAGATGAAGAGAAAATGAAAACATTTCGCCGCGTACGGGATGAAATTAAAACCAAAATTCAGAACTATCTGCATGCCTGAAGATTCAGAAGAGAAGGAGAATAAAATGAATCAAAAATCAACTGTCGATTTTCGTGGAAAATTCGGGTGCATACTGCCTGGACCGTAGCCAATCTGGAACAGTCAAAACAATTCTACCAATGTGCTGTTGGGTAAAAATCCGAGTAAGGAACGTCCGTGGTACGCCAGATACGAACCGCAGGATCCTTCCCTCAATCTCTCTCGGTGAAGCGGATGAGGCAGTTCAAGTGGAAGGGGGCTCGGCTCACTTCGGGATCCAGTTTAAATCGGTAGGCGAAGGTCACGCCGCGATTGAGCGGTTTAAAGCTGCCAATCTCCAGACTATTACGGAAGAAACAACCACCTGCTGCTACACAGTCCCGGACAAAGTCTGAGCTGTCGACCCGGAGGGGCAAAAGGGGGAAGTTTTTGTGGTTCTCGAAGCGGACGCGAAGGATGAACGTGATACACAGTCAGGCTGTTGTGGCCCGGAAATGGTGACGCTGAAAGACTACAAAAGCTCTGGGGCTAGTCCTGTTTGAGGTCAACCCATTTGACATCGTAGATGATCCCGTTATTTTTGTTCGGAGAGGCATCGTACAGCAGATCATTATCTGGTTTGGCAAAGTCGAAGAGTACGACCGTTTCTGCATCGGATTTGAAGTTGTCCTCAGGTTCAAATTCTTTGTCATAGCGGGCGACTTTCGAGATACGAAACATCCGCATGATACCTTTACCGAACAGGGCCGCTGGTTTGGATTGCGTATCTTCCCATTTTTCCTGTGCCCCCAGAAAGAACAGCCGCCTTTCATCAAAAGGACCAGGGGCGGGGGCCGTGGTCTGATGGATTAATTTTCCATTGAGGTAAAGCGATTGTTGTAATTCGGAATAGACCATCGCGAAATGGTCCCAACCTTCAATCGAATTGGGATCGACGGGAACAGAATGATTCATCCCGTTGTCACTCTCCCAGCCAGTGGAATGGCCTTTCGCACGAATGGAGATCCAGATACTGTTTTCGGGATCTCCCTGTTTTCCCTGACAGCAGATCCGGCCCGACCAGTCTTTGACCCAGGCTTCGATCGTAAATTCACCGTAATCTTCCAAATTGATGTGAGGAAAGGTGATGTAACTGGTTTTACCATCGAACTGTAATCCCTGCGGTTTTTTCTCTTTGGTCGCTTTTTCCGGTTCTGCAGCCGTCAAAGGGCAAGCAAGGCTCAACGAAAATACGGCTATTAAAATCGATTTGAATTTCATACAGAGAGTCCTGTTTTTCGGATCAGATGAACGAGTATCAGGGAATCATAAAGCAGAACATCGGCGATACAAGAAATTGTCTGAAAAATTCATATTTCGTTCGCAGTATGTTCTGTTTACTGACTGAAAATAATTTCTATCAGGTTCCTTTCCGATGAGTCAGACGGATTCGGACCAGCAGATCATTCAAGGCTGCACCAGAACTCGGCTGTTCAGGCAGACTGGTGGTTTCCAGCGCCTGTTCCAGTTCGCTTACGAGCCGCTGATATTCGCGTCCATGGAACTCCATGTCGGCGGCATCCAGTGTGGAACGTTCAGAACCTTCCAGCTTGCGTTCGATCATCTCCGGGATATAAGACAACTGCGCCTCTTCGTTCAAGTGGATCAGGTTTGGTTCCACTTCACCGGTGCGCATCAGATATAGACCGGTGAGCAGCACCCGGTACACGTAGAGCAGGGGTTTGACCCGGGGCGGATCTTCCTTCTGGAACAGCTTCCACTGCGTCGCCGCGAAACCCAGGTAATGATACGCGTGATACTTCGTCACACAGCCGGGCGCCAGCGCTTTCAGCTCTTCATACTCGGGTATGGCGTGCAAGACCAGCGGCGAGAGCAACTGTTCCAGCACGTAGCCATTCTTTTTGAGCATGAGTTGAAAGAACTTACCGACATCGTGTGTGACCAGATCAATCTCCAACCCCTCATCCACGCGTGAACGCTCGACCGTTTCCTGACCTGGTTTCAGACCGATGATCGTCTCCAGCGGCAGCAGGTGCACGCCGCGCAGATCATAGTCGGAATCAGGAGAAGGAAAGCCGTAAAGATGCGACCCACTGATGGTGGCAAACAGCAGAGGATAAGGATGTTCCTCTATCTGTTTCTGAAGTCGGGGATCGAAGTTCATGATGATTCTTCTGAGGGAACAGGACGAAATTCATGGATGACGTCAATCGTTCCTATGATATGTTGATTAAATTCTTGCAGATCCTCAGACGGAATCCAGTATTCTTTCAGATCGCGACCTCCTGCTTCCTGGACTTCGTATTGGTTCAGATAGTCAAATTCGACGTCGAACTGCAGGACATAGCCGACATAGCCGACATAGCCGGAATTCGGATCTTTTGTGTTCCAGTCCCGGGCGATCATAATTGCATACTCTTCCGTGAGCACAGGATAAAAAATCGGTTGCCAGTACAAACGGGGCGGAAACTGTTTCCAGCCGGACGCCTGGATCAAATCGAGTTCCTGCTGACCGACAGGTCGAAAGAGTGTAACAGTTTGTTTTCCATTCATGGCAGTATTTCCTGTGTCGCCAGTCGGCGCGCTTTGATGAGATAGTGATTCGCAGTTTCATAATCGGGACGGGCCGGTAGTCTGGTCTGTTCCAGCGCCTGCTCAAATTGTTTGTGCAGGCTCTTTCGCCATTTCTCGGTCTCTTCCCAGGGGACTTCACCCCGTTTGATTGCCAGCAACTGTTCCCGGTGTGGTCCCACATCGACGACCACATAGCCTTCCTGCAAGAGTGTGATTCCCGAGATCAACAGCCGGATCAGGTGCATCACATGTTTCCATTTGACCTTGCCCTGGTTTTTGATGTCGGTTTGCATTTTTTTGAATTGCGACATCACGTAACCATTGTAGGTCTGATAAACGATGCGCGTCAGAAAAATATCCCGCATGTCCAGCAGTTCCTGACCGAGTGGCGTAACGTGTTCGACCAGGGGAGAATAGAGACATTCCAGGACATTCGGGTTCGCTTTCAAAGCCAGGACCAGAAACTTCTGTAACTCCCAGTAGGTTTCCTGCGTTTCGTGGCAGTCGAGCTGTTCGGGAACGCCATACAGAGACCACTGCAGATCCGCAGGAGGCAGATAGATGCCGCGATAATCGGTATCGGACTGCTCATCCTCCAGACCAAAGGCCCGGGAGCCAATGATGCATTTGAAGATCACGCGCGAGAACAGGTCACTGCGGCTGGCGTTGATGTCGCTGTTGCCGATCTCGCCTTCTTTGAATTGGGCAAGCAGCGTCAGTTCGTCTGCTTTAAGGGCGACTTCGACACCGTCGGGGAATTTAACACGATACGAGTGAACCAGGTCACGCGGCGCACGCACCACCACACCCACGGATCCCCGCGGATGCTGCGTGCGACCGTTCGGCCCGATGATCTCCCGGACCGTCACCACCTGTGTGCCTTCAGAATAGATCAGGTTCGGCTGATAATGGACTCGCTTGTTCATGGCTTCACTTTCTGTTTCCCTGTCGGGCGATGATTTACAGTCGGGGGTCGACCGGCTCACTTTCCAACGCCAGAACTCCAAACACACATTCATGGACCCGCCTGAGCGGTTCCCGGTTCACAAATCGTTCCAGCGCTTCGATGCCCAATGCAAACTCACGTTGCGCCAGAGATCGTTTGCGGTGCAGACTACGATTCCGCAAGCGGGACAGATTTTCTTCCGCGTCGTAATCCGGTCCATAGATAATCCGCAAATACTCTTTCCCCCGGCACTTGACCGCAGGCTGCACCAGTCCTTGTGTGCCTCGCTGAATCCACTCCAGGGGTTTGACCACCATCCCTTCTCCTCCGGTGCTTGTCAACCCGGACCACCAGTCGATACCGGCCTGCACACTGTCATTGTCGGTCAGATCGACTTTCAACGAAGGCGTCGCCAGCAGCAGTTTCTCATCCTGCTTACAGATGCGTGCGATGGTCTGCATGTGCCAGTGATGATTCTGGTCGATGTGGACTCTCCCTTCCGTGGCCAACAGGTGAAACGGAGCCAGTTTCAAGTCATCCAGTGTATCCACAGACCAGCAGTAGTGGCGATAGGCGTGCACGAATTCTTCAATCGCGGTTCGCCGGTTGCGGAAATGGGTTACGACCTCCTCGGCATGAGATGCTTCTTCAGCGGTGAGTCGTGCTGTTGTCTGTTCCAGCGCAGCGACGACCGGGGGGAGGGCCGCTTTCCCCGCTGCACCGACGACCGCATACTGGGACTGTAGTAATGCCTGTGCTTTGGCCGACCAGGGCATCAGTTCACAATCGAAGCAGACCCAGTCCGTCTGGAACTCATTCCAGAAGTCAGCGGCACTCAAAGCCTGACGTACCCGTTCCAGGAATGCGGTTTCCAGTTCAGGCTGGTTGAAGAAACGCCGTCCTGTCCGTGTGTAAACGATACCACGTTCCGCTTCCTGTACCCCAAACCGCTGGCGGGCAGTTTCCTGATCGCGACAGACGACAACCACCGCACGCGACCCCATGTGTTTTTCCTCGCAGATGATCTGGGGGATTCCCTGGTTGCGAAAATAAGCAAATGCTTCGGCGGGATGTTCCAGTAGTCCCGGTTCTGTGGAGGTTTCTGAAGGCGACATCGTCGGAGGGAGATAGATCAGCCATTTCGGATTGGCAGCGAATCGGCTCATGACTTCCAGGGCCGCGGTCGCGTTCTCCTCACGAATGGTGATGTTCGTCTGCAGACGCGTGGAAACGATCCGCTTGCCGGTGACATCCTGTACGTCGAGCAGGTCATCGTGTTGCTGCTGAGCTGTCTGCGCAGCAGCTTCGGTATCCCGGTAAATTGGTTTTACAAATTCACAGTAGACGGTTCTGGCAGGTTCCGAGACGAACTGTTTTTCCGGGTAGCGGAGTGCCGTCAGGCGACCACCAAAGACGCAACCTGTGTCGATGTTGACAGTTCGGTTGAGCCATTCCGGATCGGGAATGGGGGTATGACCGTAGACCACATGCGCATCGCCCCGGTATTCGGCGGCCCAGTTATAGCGTACTGGAAAGCCGAATTCGTCCGTTTCGCCTGTCGTTTCTCCGTAGAGTGCGAAAGAGCGTACCTTGCCTGAGCCGCGCCCTTGCAGTTCAGCTGTCATGCCAGCGTGCGCGACAACGAGCTTTCCCTGATCCAGTACATAATGGCTGATCAGACTGTCGAGAAACTCGGCCAGCGCCTGGCAGAACGGTTCCCGCGTCTCTGCAGGCATCGCGTCGATTTCAGCGACGGTTTCTGCGAGACCGTGCGTCAGTTTGACATCTTTCCCTTTGAGCTTGCGAAGCAGTTTCATGTCATGGTTTCCGGGAACGCAGAATGCCGTCCCCTGCTGAACCATGTTACGTACGATGCGGACTGTGTCCAGAGAACGCGGTCCCCGGTCGACCAGATCGCCCAGAAAGACGACTTTGCGACCTTCGGCGTGCGCATAATGTTCTTCGCCCCAGAGTGGGGCCGGTTCTGCTGTTGATTCTCGTACGTAACCGAGTTGGG
Source organism: Gimesia algae (assembly GCF_007746795.1). NCBI lineage: Bacteria > Pseudomonadati > Planctomycetota > Planctomycetia > Planctomycetales > Planctomycetaceae > Gimesia > Gimesia algae. Next base: position 5,575,882 of record NZ_CP036343.1, on the reverse strand, counting down.
CCAACAATGCTTCCAGTTCGTCACAGCAGCCATGAATATCGCCGATAATGTCGAACGGGCCCTGTTCTTCGCGGCGGTCATTCCAGAGGGGGACCCGTTCCAGTTTAGCCGTTTCAATCTGTTCGACTGAGTTCAGTTCGAAAACATAACGGTAGCCTTCACGTCGGATTCGTTTCAGAGAACGTTTCAACTGCGATCGCTGATTGCGGACCACGTGTGATCCAAACAAACGGTCGGGACGCTCCTGGTTCCGCGCATGGCAGATCTTTTCGGACAGGTTAAGCACGATAGCGACCGGCAGAAAGTGGTATTTTCGCGCCAGTTCGACCCACTGCGCGCGGGCCTCCTGCTGGACGTTGGTGGCGTCGACGACCGTCAGCCGCCCGGATTTCAGGCGTTGAGAGACGATGTAACCCAGCAGTTCGAAAGCCTGTTTTGTGACATTCTGGTCGTTTTCATCATCGCTGATTATGCCTCGGCAGAAATCGGAAGAGATCACTTCGGTCGGAAGAAAGTGTTTTCGCGCAAACGTACTTTTGCCTGCCCCGCTGGGGCCGACGAGCACGACGAGTGAGAGTTTCGGGATTGAGATTTCCATTGGTAAATCGATAGATCTTTAATTTGTATTTGAAAATAGATATTTATTATGGTTCTGAAACATCCAGACACAGCTTCAGACGGTCCATCCCCTGGAATCAGGGTTTCGCAGTAACTCAGGGAATTCTTTCACTCGCTCTCGGAGCAGTGCCTGGCAACCGGGTAAATCATTTATGATACGTTCCGCCATCTGTGACTCAGTCGTATTGCTTAGCAGAACAGCCGCTTGCCGAATTAAATCATTGACAAATTCGACGGTCAGATTAGTGGTCAGATAATCTGCATTGTTATCGGTCCATCCGGATCCCAAAATGAACGAGTCGTTTTCCCAGAAATTCAGCTTGGAAGTATGCCACGATTTAAACAAAGGGTTTTCGTCATCAAAATAGAGTAATGCTGAAAAGTATTGAATCGCGGCAATCGCCTGACCGGGATGTTTAAGGGACCAGAGTCCTTCCCAGATCGGACTGATATCCGGTAGGATCACGCCTAGAGAATTAAAACGATAAAGCCAGCCAAATGAAGGGAGTTCATTTCGAATTTCCATCAGTCTGGTTACAGAAGTGACTCTATTCAGAAGACTGTCTCGAAAAAAAAGCGTTACCTCTTCAAGTTGTCTGCTGGTCAGCATCGTTTCGAATACCTTCCCTTGCAGAATTCCATAATGAAATTCCGAATCACCATGCGAACAGGATTCTGAATTCTGTAGAGTCTGATCCCAGTCCATCAGGCAGACTGGAAATAACCAGGCAAACAGTTCCGGCTGTAGTTTCACGTATGCCAGATCATGGTGATAGTACCATAAGTCACCAAAATCGATCTGGTCATAGGGAGTCTGCGCCAATTGCTCCAGTTTTTCATCGAATCCGTCGAATTGCGACTGCCAGACTTTATCAGGTGGATCAGGGTTATTAAAAATAGCGCGGACCCGTGCCCAGGTAATCGAAGAATCAAATGGTGGATTACTATTATTACTCATTACGTTCAAACACTCCCATTTGTGTGGGTGCACCTACTGCTTTGTCTTCCGGACCAACGGGCAGGAAGCGGACAGCGTAACCGAATTGATCTGCCATGCCTGTGGCCCACGTCTGAAATTCAGACCGCGTCCATTCGAACCGGTGGTCTACATGCCGTACCTGACCGGCGGGCAGGGTTTCCCACATCACGTTATATTCCTTATTCGGAGTGGTGATTACAATAGTTTTAGGGCGAGCGAATTCGAACAACATCCGTTCCAGCGCCGCCAGTCGGGGCGGATCGAGGTGTTCGATGACTTCGACCAGGGCCGCGGCATCGAAACGTTCCAGGCGCCGATCGCGGTAGGTGAGCGAACCATGGAGCAGTTTGATCCGTTGTGCCTGACGCTCCGGCAGTCGTTTCAGTTTGAGACGCTTCGAGGCAATTTCCAGCGAACGCACGGAGACATCCAGACCGACAATCTTTTCAAACTGTCGATCGGCCAGCAGTTCGCGCAGCAGTTTTCCTTCGCCGCAGCCCAGATCGAGCACGCTTTGCGCACCGCAGGCCCGCAGAGCGGCCATCACGCTGCCGAGTCGCTGTTGATTCAGGGGAACCGTTTTGTCGGGCAGGTCTTCTGCTGTCTCTTCAGTCTCTTTATCCGGTTCCGTATTTTCGGGCTCGGTCTCTTCGACCAGACGGGCCAGGGCCGTGAGGTACAGGCTCGGTTTAAACTTCAGGTAACGGCGGCTGATCTGTTCTTTCAATGGATGGTCGGCCAGCCAGCCAGCCCCTTTTTCAAGTAGCTTCTCCAGTTCATTCTCGCCGACAAAATAGTGTTTGCGGTTATCGAACACCGGAATCAACACATACAGATGGTTGAGCAATTCTGAAAGTGTCTTTGTCCCCGTCAAACTAACCGAATAGCAGGGGCTCTCGCCCCAGTCCGGGAACAGTTCATCCAGCGGATAAGACTCGATGGCGACTTCGTAACCCAGCGGTTCAAAGATTTCGCGGATCAATTCTTCCCCGCCTCGTACAGGCAGGACGGCGATCTGCACCGTGAGCGGAATCGGCGTACTGACCAGTTCAGGACGATCCTTACAGCGCCCGTTGAGCGCGGATCCCAAGACTTGGGAAAGAGCGACACTCATGAAAGACGACGCGACATAGGGCCGATCATTGACGTACTGGTCGAGCAGGAACGACTGCTGACGTCCTTTGCCGCGGACCATCCCCACCGGATCCACATCCAACAGCAGGCAGGCGGTGCACTGTTCCTCAGAAACCGTAGGGTAAAACACGTGAGCGTTTCCGAAACTCAGATTGAAGCTCTGAAAACGGTCCGGGTGTTTGTGGAGCAGGTAGCTCAGATCACTGGCGGGTTCGTGTGTCGTCGTGATGGATAATAACACTCGAGTCTATCCTTTCTGGTCACAATTCCAGAACGCTGGCAGATCTGTTTCACAGACCGCGCAATAATAATAGTTATCTTTGATCAGATTGATTTGTGTACAACGTGGGCAACGACGAAAGTCATATGCCGGTTCAAAAAAGTCCGGGTACTGTATTCCGAGTTGTTTCAAGGCTGAATCGACGACCTGCCAGGAATCGGGTTCGGGACAATATCCTGTCGACTGATTCGTAATTCTTTCAAGGTGGTAATCTGCATTCTGATAAGCGAAAGTCATTTCTCCTGCACTGAGTACGGGGCGACCCCGGGCACAGGCGACATGTTCCTGATGGCGATCACAGATTCGCAGATTACCCTCTTTGTCGATAACGAACGTCACCGTCAAAAATGGACTCTCATGAAGATCATTATTGAGTTGGTGCAACTGTTGTAGTAAGGACTGAGCTGTATCAACGGGTTGACTGAATGGAACGGAATTCAACTGTGCCTGAATTTCAGAAGGGCCAACGTAATTGTACTGTTTCAGCATCATGAGGTCCGTGCGATCAGGAAACTCAATCGGTCATTGCGGATAATCTACTGTATGAGCCTCTGTCAGTGTGGGAGGTTCGACTTTTTCTGCCAGGCGGCGTATGACTTGTTCCGGGACCGGCTGGGCACGCTGGTGATTCTGTTTCAATATCGTTTCCAGCGGCGGTTCCAGGTAAATCAGTTCGATGCGGGCACCGTAGTCAGAAAAGAGCCGGAGCCAGCGTTGCCGGAGCTGTCGGGTCAGATTGGTGGCGTTGAAAGCGAAATCAGCTTTGTTACGCAACAATTCGCGGCAGCGTTCCCGGGCGAGTTGCGCCACTTCTCCCTGGTTATCAGTTGGCTCAACTCCCAGGTCATCGCGCACGTCATCCAGCGAGACGACGGGCAGATCCGTGCGGTGCCGTGCGAGCCAGGTATCTTTGCCCGAGCCCGGCAGGCCGGACAACATGGTGACCCTGCAACTGAACTCTTCATGAGGCACATAATGCACGTTCGGTTCCGGCGTGTGATAAAACAGGAAGCGGGCCTGATCGTTGGCAAACGGGTAGGGCTGGTCGAAGCAGTGCTGTTCCTCGGCGATCATTTTCCAGAACCGCAGGTGTTCTTCGGGACGCGACGTGCTGTCGGTCGTCCGTCCGCGCGTGTCGGCCAGGGTGAACAGGTAGAGCAGGCGATGATTGACCAGCCAGGAGAGGGAAATCACTTCCTGTTCCGGATTCGGTTTTTCCAGCAGAAAGGCGGGACGGCCATGATAGCGGACCAGGCGGCAGATGATTTCGCGGGTTTCCAGATCGCAGCCCAGTCCGCGCAGAACATTTCGTGCCAGGAATTCTCCCTTCACGGCATGTTTGGGCGAACGCAGGCGGCCGGTTTCAGAATCGAGCTGCGTGGTCAGCGGTTTAGCTGCATCGTGCAGGAGTGCCGTGAAGATCAGAATGGACTGTTCCCGGTTTGATAAGTCAGCCCACTCAGTCAGTTGGGGCAACTGGCGGCAGACGAGTTGGGTATGCGTCCAGACATCCCCTTCGGCGTGCCACTGGGCATCCTGCGCGCAGTCCGACATCGCCTGGCACCAGGGCTGCGTGGCGGCCCAGTTCAGGATCTCTTCCAGAGTCGATGTTGTCAGTGTCTGCCAGTTCATGACCAGATATCTGCCTGTTTGGAGAGCAGGTTGGGTACCATGGCCTGGTGTTGCCAGTGGCTGCTCTGTTTGATTTTTTCTACAAATTCGGGACGGACAAACTTGGACCTGCCGGTGACGGCTTCGCCCGCTTCGGTGCGGAGGTAAACGCCTTCCATCAGGTTGTCTGTGTTGTTGGTCAGTGGATTATCAAAGGCGCTGTCAAAGGTGGACTGGCCAATCAGCGTCTTCAGGTCTTTGCGTGCCAGCGGGCCGGTATGAATCACGGGCACCGTTTCGATGCCGGTCCCTGCGAGCAGTTCCAGTCGGCAGGCAAGGCTGAGAAAGACCTGTTGTACTTTATCGTAAATGTCAAATTCAAAGAAATAGTGCGGCAGGCTGCGATAGTGAATCGAGTGCCGGGCATAGACCCATTCGCCGAACAGAATGAACCGGTCTTCCAGCATCTGTTCCAGGACCGGTCGTTTGACCATGGCCCATTGCTTGAACAGATCATACTGCGGGTGCATGCCTTCATTTATCAGGTGCCCCCGGCATTGCAGAACGAGTTCTCCGGTGGGAGAGAAATGGAGTCCCACGTTGGTGCCGTCAATCTTTTCCTCTACGATGAGAGACGGATCGGCAATGAACTGCAGCGAAGCCTGTTCGCTGAGCCGTTTGTCGTCCGCCGTCCCCGTAGAGCCGAACAGATGAGGTGTCCGCGGATATTTCACAAATTGATCATGGGAACTGCCCATCGGTCCGGACTCTCTTTAACAAAAGTGAAGGGGATGTATCAGATTCAGCCGTTTCAGCATGCGCAGATTCTCTGTGTCGATTCTGACAGAAAACGTCTGACGTGAAAACTCAGTGACGGAAAGCCGGCGCAGGATCATTCTTATGCACGGTCTTTATTCTCGGAAAAAAGTGATTGCGGTTCACGCCGTCAAAAGCAGCCCCGCGTGAGGCAGCACTTTTTAAAGCGTTTGCCGGAGCCGCAGGGGCATAAATCATTACGACCGAGTTTTTCTTCGAGCAGCTTAACGCCATGCACGATGCGGGCGGCCCGTTTGACCTGTGTTTCAGACGGGAAGCCTGTGCGGCGTTTGCTCATCGTTTCAAAAAAAGGGCCGTTCGTCGAATTCGGAATCGTACATATCACACCTCCGCTGGGTCAGAGAACAGAATGGTTTGAGAAAGGAGACACGGCAGCTTCAGTGAGGTTCGCTGAGATCATTGAAAAACGTCTCGGTGCATAATTGAGCCGGGCCGCAGTTGCGCGGCAGATACTGTACGACAATCTGTGCTGCTCTTTCCGCCGGACCTTCTCCCAGATAGCGTTCCCGCAAAAAAACTTCGTAGTATCCTGGTATGATTTCATAATTTATGAAGTTCTGTTTGGGCCTGACGTGAGGACAATCACGGGTGAACGGATAATGTGTGCAGCGGCTGAAGCAGAGATACCACATACTGGTAAAGGGAAAGAGCTGTCGTAACTCCGGAGTCGCTTTAGCGGCCTGATAAAAATCAAACAGGTCCAGATGACCGTCAGCGAGATGGTCGTGATATGCATCCCATTGCGCGGCGACAACTTTGTGCGCAGAGATGCAGGGAAAGACCTGCACCGAACCGACGACCCGTGAAATCGCCAGTTCTGCTGGATCAATGCGATCCAGTACCCAGAGACGAAACAGGTGCGCGACGGCTTCGAGGCATGATGTTTCTACTCGTGCCAGGGGAATTTCCCGTTCGCTGCATTGACAGGTAAATAAACGCTTGTCTGCAGCGCAGGTCAGATAGATTGAGCGTTCTGAATTTTGGAAAGTAACATTCCAATGGGAGTATTGGAGCAAAACGCTCTGCTCATCGGAGGCTACAGAGGGGTTTCCTATGCTTTCCCGGTAGTGAACAACGCGCAGCTTTGTGTCTGTCCCACCCAGTTTCTGACACAGGAGCGAGGCCAGACTATCGGTGGCCGTCAATTCGGGGTAATGCGGATCTGTCATTGCTGTACTTCATGAGAAATTTAAGACAACGCTGTTTTCATGATAACTGAAGACAAACCTCAGTCACCAGTGACACTTTAGTATCCCCGATTCTTCCAGTTCCGTTTTTCAATGCAGCGGAGATTCGCTTTATCGCGGAGCTGTAACAGATATTTTGTCAGCAGCTGCAACTCATTATCATTCTGGTCACCGAACCAGGGGGTAACGTAAATTGCGTTGCCATAGTTTCGTTCTACTTTTTGGGGTGTATCATCCACAATGAGTACGCGCTCCAGGTTATATCCCTGTCGCCTGACTTTCTTCAGATCTTTAATGTAGTACTGTTCGTGCCACTCGGGATCGAATCTTGTGATACAACGTTCACGGCTCCAGATGAATTCTGGAATAACCCATTTCGGAAAAATCGTATTTACAACTGACTCAACATAGTCGTGACTGGAAGAAGACCAGACTGCAATTCTAAAGTGCTGAGAAACCTGGTTCAAAAAATCAGTCAGAAATGGCCGCAGATAAACCGCATACGGCCCGATTCGACAGTCTGGCTTTCGCGCAAGCGGACGATCTGCTGCATAAAGCAGTGTCTCATCAATGTCAAGAATCAACAGGATCTGATCCAGGGGCTGCACGAAAGATTTCCTCTAAAAGAACGAACCTCGGTTTCATTGAGGTGTCAACGTTGACAGATTTGTTCCAGCAGTATTGTTTTGCTGTTGTGTTAATACAGACACAAATCAGGTTTTCTGGTTCTGCTCGCTTCACAGTGGGGCATTCGTAACGAAATGGTGAAAGTCATGCTGTTTAACAAAGGTTTAAGCTGTTCGATTTGAAGTGAGGCATTATTGGTGCGTCGTGCGCAAATGATGCTGCTTTCAGGGTGATGCCTGCGCATCGCCAGTCTGCTTAATACTCCTGGTAACAGAATACATATCATGACTTCTCAAGAAAGAAAAAACCACGCTGCCTGCAGGGTGGATGCGCTGATTGCACAGCATGCCTCAATGCGACGTGCGCATCAGAAAAAATACTGGCGACTGATTCATGTAATCCGTTCGCGGACGACGCTGCTCTCACCCGGTCAACAAGCAGGATTTCTTAATCCTGTCAATGCGGGGGCTGTTATTCAGGCTTGTGTCAGGATGGCGCGTCGCGGTTTTGCCTGGATTCGCTCCCCGGAGGACTGGGTGGTTCCCAAGGGAAATTCCCTGGTTCAGTTCCGCTCGCTGGTGCATCATTTATACGATAAATATTCCGTTCCCGAGTTTATGACAACCGTCTGGTGGAATGAGCATGAAATAAGCTGGGAACTGGACCTCTACCTGCATCTGGCACGTGGACAGAGTGTGCGGAAATATCAGAATATATTCTGCCAACGCCTGTCGAAGAAAATGGCGGCGCAATTTATGCAGGCACCTGATGACCTGAGGCCTTACACTGCGATTTTCTGGTCACAGGTACGGGCACTCGGCGCTGATGACAGTCTGGCTCGCATCCTGTCCACCCGAACTTTGCTTTCTCTACCGAGATATGATACCCCTTTCTGGAATTCGGTGATTCACTTCCTGGTTAAGTATCAGCCGATCTCTGTGGACGAAACTGTGGAAATTGTGAATTTTGTTTTCCAACAGCGATATGAACCGGCGGAGAAAGTCTGGGGTCCCGGTGCCGGAGAAACTCCGGTTCAACCTCAGTTTTCACTCAAAGGGCGTTCGTTGATGTCACTCAGGCGGCATATGGTTCACTGGCAGTCAGATCTGATTGAGCAGGGGATGATGCCACCTCCGGGAGTGAGCCGCCTGGATTTTCCCTGGGATCGCTGCAGTATTAGAGCTTATCATTGTGAGCAGGAAGATGCTGTCTGGAGCATTGAGGAACTGCTGACTCCCCGACAGTTACAGAACGAAAGTCGGCGGATGAATCATTGTGTTTCTGATTATATCGGCGCTTGCATCGGCCGTAGTACAACGATCTGGTCAATGAAAGTGAAAACAGGGCGTCGCAGGCGGCGTCAACTGACGATCGAAGTCCATCCGCAGAAGAAGATCATCTTTCAGGCGAGTGGCAAGAATAATTGCGATCCCAGTGGAACTGTCAAAGACATCTTAAACCGCTGGGCTGCCCAGGAGGGGTTGACGCTCAATGAGTCGATCTGATTTGAGTCAAGGCAGGTCCTGTACCGAGCTGACACAGCGGAATCCCAGGCAGCGTCCCCGGGCGATGGGGGGACGTCCCCGGCGATAGGAACTGCGACAGAGGATGTCCGGTCCGACCCAACTGCCGCCCCGTTCACTGCGCACGAGCGTCAGTGAGTGATTGCAGGGATTACGTTGCGTGGATCCGGGTTGCCGGTAAAAGTCTTCATCGTACCAGTCGCGGCACCATTGCCAGACATTACCCGCCATGTGATGCAGACCGAAGGGAGACATGCCCAGTGTTTCGTTGACGGGGGAGAGGGGAAGCGTCTGGGTTTCATAGTTGACTTGCTGGCGATGCAGGCCGGCCCGCAGCTTTTCCGGGGTGGGCGCGTCGTTGCCCCAGGGATACGCACGCGGGGTCGCGCCGCGGGCCGCATATTCCCATTGGGCTTCAGTGGGAAGGTAGCTCCCTTCCGCTTCGCCGGTTTCGTCGCGATAGTTGCTCCAGAGCCGATTGTTGGCCCAGAGTGAGTAGGCATTCGCACCATACCACGAAACCAGGATCATCGGCCAGATTTCACAACCAGGCAGGGGCTGCCAGCCGTTATCTGTGTTTTGAATCAGCATATGCACGTCGCGGTCGTCATCCATATCAAGAACGAACCAGTCAGTCAGACAGGAGTCGGGGAGTTTGCCGACGGAATTCAGAAAGCGACAGTAAGCGGTGGTCGAGACCGGTTCGGCGTCGATCAGGAAGGCATCGAGTTCGACCTGATGGACGGGCTGTTCGTCCGGATTTGCTGCAGGGAGATCGCTGCCCAGGATGACATTGCCAGCAGGGATGCGGATACAGCGCATGCCATCGATGTGCCTGCGCCAGGCGGGGCAGGGGACAGTCGATTCCAGGGGAACGAACAGATCGGCCTCCGACAGTGCGGCTTGTTTCAAGATGCCGTCCAGTTGCGTGAAGCAGACTCGCTGTCCCCTGCCTGGTTCAATGGCCGGTTGACGAAACCAGTCGGCTCGGGGCAGAGCTTTGATTCCCAATTGGATGGTGACCAGTTGTACCAGGTCAGAGAGACGGAACGGTTGGCGGGTAAAAATTGCTTTCAGCGCAGGATCGCTGGTGTCATGAGAAATGGTGATGCTGAATGTGTCTTCCAGCTCCATCAGGAGTCCGGTCATGGCCAGACTGTCACACTTCAGATCTTCAATTAAGCGATCGTTGAGTGAGAGTTTCTCCAGAGCAAATCCCAGTTGCTCGGAGACGATGCTCAGCACCTTTTTTTCAATTTCGGTTTGGGACAATTGAGTAAAAGTCATGATCGCCTCGATTGTTCTTGATGTTGTGATCGGGACATGAAAAGATTTTGTCTGTTGAATTTCCTGGTCCTTATTACCGGTATATTTTACCTGATCGTCAGTGGCAAGAGCAGCAGGGGAGCTGAGGCACAGAAATACAGGTTTCACCCGCATGGAATCCCTCCTTGGAACCGAAGAAAGTGATGGAGTCACCATTATTATCGTTACAAAACTGACTTTATGATCTCGGAAAAGTTCATATTGAGAGTCGAATGCATACCCGCTCATTGAGACGTTTGCTGATTCTGTTACTGCTGACAGGAATGGGATCGTTGTTCTCGTCATTTTCTTACGCCCAGGATCCGGTTCCCGATTATCAGCCGGAATGGTTTCAGGAAGAGGATTATCTGTACCGTGCCTATTTCGATTTCACCGGGCAGGCAGGCGGTGTGAATGATAACGGTCAAGGGCTGCTGTTTATTCCCCTGGCGCAGGATGAAGAATGCCTGTTCTTCGCGGACCTGCGGGGGAATATCTTTGATGACTCTTCTGCCGAAGGAAATTTCGGGCTGGCTTACCGCCGCATGGTGAACGACCAGTGGATCGCCGGGATGTATGGCTTCTACGATGTCCGCCGCAGTCAGTACAGCAATATCTTTCGCCAGGGCAGCTTTGGTTTCGAGCTGCTCAGTATCGAGTGGGATTTTCGCGTGAACGGCTATGTTCCCTCTCTGAAACAGCAACGCGTGGACTCGCTGAATACTGCCTATCTGAGTGGTAATAATATCGTCATGCGGGCCGGTGAAGAACGTGCTTACTGGGGAACCGATTTTGAAGTCGGGCGGCTCCTGAAATCGTTTCCTGAATCGAATCTGGATGCGGAACTGCGAGGTTACGTAGGCGGCTATTACTTCGATAATTCAGCGCCCGGTTTCAAAGAGATGACAGGACCACGGGCCCGGGTCGAATACCGGATGTTCGATCTGCCCTGGCTGGGTAACGGTTCGCGTGTTGTATTGGCCGGACAGTATCAGTACGACGAAGTCCGGGGCTCCCAGGGGACCGGGCTGTTGACCGTGCGAATTCCACTGCCGGGCAATGGAGACAGCCAGAAGCTGAGTCGCTTCCAGCGGCGGATGGTGAATCCGATTGTGCGTGATCTCGATATCGTGTTGAACCAGACACGAGGACCGGAAGAATGCGCCAGGCTACAGCTGACAGGTCAGGAGCTGAAAGACCTCACCTTTATTGATGGTGATACTGCCAATGCGGAAGCCGTCTTCAGTGCCGCGGGAACAGACAGCGTCGTGCTGTTTGACGGTTCCAAAGGAACGATCAATACCAGCACCGGTTTTGTATTTAATGATGGCCAACTCGCGCTGGCCGGTGGCAATAGTGTGAATGTGGTCGGATGTAATTCGGGCGCTGTCGCCAGCTTCAGCTATGGCGCACAACCGACCGTGAATGGTTCGCTGACTTCAATTGATGTCTTCACGATGGCAGATCGTTCCAGCATCGTGGGTATGAATATCACGGGCGGGGAAAATGGAATCTATGGAAATAATCTGAGTGGCTTCACAATCAACCGCAATACAATCAGCGGTGCAGATGAAGATGGCGTGCACCTGGATGGTGATATCAATGGTACGATCACAGATAACACATTCACCGGAAACGGCGTAACAGGTTATAACGACGGGCTGGAGGTGCAGAACTTTACCGGTGGAACCATTTCAGGCAACGTCTCTCGAAATAATGGATATGGCTATTACATTGAAAACGAAATCAGCGGGGGAACGATCAGTAATAATATTGCTGAGAACAACTTAAATGATGGTTTCTATATCACAAAAATGAGCGGTGGTTCGATCACGGGTAATACCTCGAAAAATAACGGAGACGATGGATTCTACTTCGACGATGTGATGACGGGGGGCGTTTTTTCAGATAACATCGCCAGCAATAACGGAGAATTCGGATTTGATTTTGACGGCGTCAATGGCGGAACTATCAGCGGTAATCAGGCTTTGGACAATGGCTATGCCGGTTTTGCATTCTATGATGATATCAATGGGGGAACAATCTCAGATAACATCGCCGAACGAAATGATGTCGGGTTCTACTTTGATGATGACATCAATGGCGGAACGATTACAGGTAACATAGCCAGCAATAACCGGTATGACGGATTTTATTTCCGTGATGAAATCAGTGGTGGAACCTTCTCGAATAATACCGCGACAGAAAATGGAGATGATGGATTTGATTTTGATGACTTCGATGGGGGAACGATCAGTAACAATATCGCGACCGGAAATGGTGTGAACGGGATCGCCTTCTATGGAGAGGTCAGCGGTGGGACGTTTAGTGGAAACACTGCCACTGGCAATCAGGATAACGGAATCAAATTTGGTGATACTGTTTCGGGCGGAACTATTTCGAATAACCTGGCCAGTGGTAACGTTGACGACGGCTTTGACTTTGAAGATATTACGGGTGGATTCATTACCGGTAACACGGCGACCGGAAATCAGGATGTCGGCTTTGATTTTGACGATATCGTAAGTGGCGGTACGATCAGCAATAATATCGCCTCTGGAAACCAGGGCTATGGCTTCGACTTTATTGCCCCGATCCAGGGGGGAACGATCAGTAACAATACCGCCAGCAGCAATTCGAAATCTGGTTACTTCGTGAACATCTTTGGTGGAGGTAACACCGCTTCCTTCTCGAACAACTCTGCGATCGACAATGCATTGAAGGGCTATGACGTCCGGACAGGGACCCCGCAGAGCGGTGTGGGCACCAATACCGGTTCTGGAAATGCTTCAGACAACAACTACTGATACGAGTGAATTCGTCTGATTCCAGGAGTTACTTTTTACAGGCCAGATTCTATTTTCATGTGAAGTCTGGCCTGTTCTATTTTGAGTTGCTGGTTTTCTGCCTGCAACTGCTCGAGAAGTACCCGAACATCGGCTTGTGGCAGACGGGGATGGATATGCTGGGGACAGTTGATGTCCCAGGCGGTGACAGAAAACAGGATGGCACGCTCGGGCCTTGCAGGATACGCCGGGTCGTGCAGTAAAGCGAGCAGTTCCGGATCGTTTTCGACTATGTGGGCAGTCCCCCAGATCTTGACACGGCGACGTTGGACGTAATCAATCAGAAACAGAAACGCCTGGGGATTTTCAGTGAGGTTCCCCAGAGTGATGAACTGCTGGTTGCCGGCAAAGTCAGCAAAACCCAGTGTCGTTTCATCAAGGACTTTCAGAAAGCCGGGGCTGCCTCCGCGATATTGTATATAAGGCTGCCCGGACTGACTGGCAGTTCCCAGGTAAAACATGTCGAGTTCCGACAGAAAAACTTTTAGTTCTTCTGTCACTTTTGTCTGCCAGCCAGCCCCCTGTTCCATCCGGGCGTATTGTGAGCGCGAACCTTTTTGTGTCTGAACCGCTTTCACGGATTCTGTAAACGCGATATCACTGGGGTAAGCTTGCATCTAATTACTCTCCGGTCAAAAAGAGAATGAAGCCAGGCTGCGTGCCTGAAGCAACGGAGCCTGGCAGAACAATCAATGAGCAGTATTTGTATATTGAGTGAGGAACTTCCGCATCAGCCGGGCGATCGTCGGTCCCTCTTCTTCCAAGGCAAAATGTCCTGTATCGAGCAGATGGAACTCGAGCTTGTTGAGATCCTGTTTGTAGGGATACGCTCCGGCGGCAGGGAAGATCGGGTCGTTCTTGCCCCAGACGATCAGTGTGGGGGGCTGATACTTTCTCAGGTACTCCTGCCACTGGGGATAGAGCGGGGGATTGCTGCCATAGCTATAGAACAGGGCGAGCTGGATTTCCTGATTGCCGGGACGATCAAGCAGGGGTTGCACGTGCCCCCATGTATCAGGGCTGATTGCTTTGACGTCGCGCACACCCGTTGTGTACTGCCATTTGGTTGCATCGAGTGTGAGCAGGGAACGCAGCTGATTTCCGTGTGTGGAAGTCCGCTCTTTCCAATAAACTTTGACAGGTTCCCAGAAAGGATTATCCAGCCCCTCCTCATAGGCGTTTCCATTCTGGATGATGAGTGTTTCGATTCGTTCAGGATGTTGGACTGCCAGGCGAAAGCCGATCGGGGCACCATAATCCATCAGGTACAGAGAATACTTATTTAATTGTAATTGCCGGGTGAACTTTTCCATGATGTGTGCCAGATTGTCGAAGGTGTAATCAAATTTGTCGACAGACGGGGCGCTGCTGTAACCGAAGCCCGGGTAGTCGGGGGCGATCACATGGTATTTGTCTGATAATGCAGGAATCAGGTTACGAAACATATGCGAAGAGGTGGGAAATCCATGGAGCAATAGCAGTGTGGGGGCATCTGCAGGACCTGCTTCCCGGTAGAAAATATCGAGCCCCTCGATTTGAACGGTCTGATATTTGACCGGATAGGAGTCCGGTTCCGCCGCTCTCGCATGGAACAGGAAGCTGAAACTGCTGACGGTAAGGATCAGGATAAAACGAATCTGGTTTCGTAGGCTCATCGTAAAGTTCCTTAAGGGAAGAATGTAAAAGGGGCAGTTCGACCTGGGAACTGCCCCTGTGTGAGATTACTATGAATTCGCTGCTGCAAGACCCCCGGGCAGAGGTTCGACAGTTGGGAAATCGATTTCCGTCCGGGCGATGTTATTGAAGTAATTGGTAAAGATGTTGAGCGCAACATTAGCGGCGATCTCGGCGATCTGCTCATCAGTGAACCCGGCGTCGCGGACGTCCTGCAGGTCCTGGTCGGAAATCTGTCCCCGTTGTTCCACGATAGTTCGGGAGAACCTCAACAGAGCAGCCGTTGCGGGTTCAGAGTCGACACCGGCCCGGTTTTCCAGAATTTGAACCGGTGACAGACCGGCGCGCTTGCCGAGCGCGGAATGGGCCGAGACACAATACCCACAATGATTCGCTTCCCCGACGGTCAACGAGATCTGTTCGCGATGCTGAGCCGAAAGCGCTCCTGTGGTCAGGGTACCACTGAATTTCAGATAAGCATCCAGTACGGCGGGGGAATGGGCCATGGTTCGCATCAGGTTGGGAGTCATTCCGAGTTTGGACTGGACTCCGTCCAATAATGCTTTGGCGGAACCTGTGACTGTGGTGGGATCGACGGCGGTTAAACGTGGCATCTTTCTTCTCCTTGTGAACATTTTACTGAAAAACAGAAACGCGAAACAAAATATTATATAAACAGACAGGTCTGTATTGTATGTGGCAAAAAAAGGGAAATATGTATTTATTGTGTTTGTGAAATCAGGATCTCAGCTGCTTCCTCGGCGATACTGGCGGCGGTGGCATTGCCTTCACTGACGGCGGTGACGATGGCACCTTCGACCAGGACACTGATTGCCGGAGCAACGGATGCGGCCTGAGGTCCAGCAGTTTCGATGATGATTTCGGTTAGCTGCTCCTTAAAACGTCGTTTATGGTCTGAACAAAAATCTGTTGCGGTCGGGTTGGAGTCCGCCAGTTCCGCCAGAGCGTTGAGGAACGAACAGCCCCGGTAGTCAGCACACTCAAACCAGTCCTTTAAAGCAGCAAAAAACGCTTTTAAAGGATTCAGTCCCTGCGACTGGTGTTCCAGCATGCGTTGTCTGAGATACAGGTCGAACTGTTCCTCCCGATATTTGAGGACTTCGACCACCAGATCATCTTTGGACTTAAAATGGTTATATAAGGTCATTTTAGCCACCCCGGCTTCGGCGATCACACGATCAATGCCGACGGCGCGGATGCCTTCTGAATAAAACAGCTTCTCGGCTGTCTCGACGATGCGTTTCCGGGCATTGGAGGGGCGTTGTGTTTTGCTCATGCTTTAAATATACAGACCAGTCTGTTTTAGTCAAGCCTGAATCTAAAAATTATTTTCCTGGCCATCAGAATCGAGGAACGGACCATTCCAGGCATCAAAGAGGGGGCTGAACTGAAAATTCAAGACCTCGGGGCGATCTTCAAGCCAGTCAGTGATGCGTGCTAAACGTTTTTCGGGCTGTTTTGCTGCTGTTCCCAGTTGAATGATCCCCTCGGTCTGCTCTGGCATGCTGCAACCACCGAACGAGCAATGATTACCTTCGATAGCCTGTTCGATCCAGTCGTCCAGAAACGCGTCAAAGTCTGCGCCGGGAATCATGTTCACAGTGACGGCAACAGCCCATTCGATGAACTCAGCCAGATGTTTCTTTTTGCGGAGGCGTTTTCGCATGGATCAACTCTTCTCTGTTTGTTTAAGACACCAGTCTGCGAAGGGGAAGAATTCAAATCGGTTTTCTTTTCTGCGAATATCCCTCAAAATCGGAGTCTCGAACCAGTCGCTGGAGTCGGGAAGTCGTCGCGAAAAATCAAAAAAGATCCAGTCTGCAACTGGTTCCGGGGCATAGCAGGTGACCGTAGTTTCACTACTAAAATGCTCACAGGAAGGGGGACCCAGGCGATCGTATATTTCCGTCTGAGTCCAGTCGCGCTCAAAAAAATCAGCAGAGAGCAGGGATTGCAGATCTTTCCATTCTGCCGGATTCAGAACTCGTTCTGGTTGAAAATATCCCAGTTTGTGTCCTACTTGCGCATAAACTGAGGCTACTTCAGCAATGTAGTCTGGAATTTGAAACTGCTGATATTCGAATTGTCCCAGCACTCCGCGGTTGCCACGCAAATCGGTCTCCAGGAACACCTCCCAATCGTGCTCGCGCTCGTCAATCCAGCAGAGATCCCGCAAAAGCAGGTAGAACCACAAAACGGCTCCGTGGGTATTTCCCCCAAACATGACCGGACGCTTCAACGCTTCTGGCAATGTTTCCACCTGGCGATTTCGGAACGCTTCCATGCTTTGCATTCTGGTTGTTCCTTACTTTGATTGTTTCCATTATGGTGATTTGAGTTTGTACAAAGACAGGTTTTACTGGTTGTCGTCAGTCATGAGATCAGAGTGGGAACCAGTCGGTTTCTTCGGGGTTTTTCGATTCTATCAGAACTTCTGTGGGATGAAAGAACCTGCGATCCAGCATGATCAGGGGGGCGAATAGATAACCCAATTCATTGCCGCGGCTGACGAATTCTCCACGGATATTTTTGAACCGATACTGAAACCGGCAGTCTTTCGGGTTCCAGGTGGAAATGTCGGAGAACGCCAGTCCGATACTGCTGTAGCGAACTTTGCCCGACTGGTTAAAGTAATAACCACCCAGACAGGACAGAACAATATAGACGCCGACATAAAAAATCAGACAAATCAGAAAAGCCGAGAGAAAATCTTTCAACAGTTTTCGATGTGCGAGTGACATATCGTGCTACTTTCGATGAATTACTCCAGCAGTTCCAGGCCTTCCAGAAATTCATCCAGGTTGTTCGCGAGTTTTTCGACGTCGCCACCCTCGTTAGGGTAGAAGCCCCAGACGGCAAAATTATCAGCCGGGTCGACACACAGCAGATCTTCGTTGTCGTAGCCGATGGTCAGCCAGGTCCCGATCAGGGAGAAGGGGATCCGATTTCCCTCGTCGTCCATAGTGTGTGAATCGCCGGTGATATCCTGAATCAGTTTGACATAGAGGTTTGCCTGATCGATATACGCGACCTCAAAGTCGTCGATCTCAAGCAGTTCCTGAAGCTCTTCACGGCTGGCAATTTCCCACTCCCGTTCTTCGAATTCGGCATAGGCTTCTGCTTCGAGACTGTCCAGCCAGAGCAGGTAATTGTCCGGTAAATTCAGTTTCTCAGTAGTCATCACAGAACTCCTTTTTAGCATGTGTCCAAGTTTACTATTGCGTCTCCAGGTGTTTTGGGGACGAGTATAATAGATTGGGGGACGCCATAGTTAAATGCGATGTGCCCTGGTATGTTGAAATTGAGAGAGTATTCTGGAGGTCTTCATTACAGGCAGTATACCCGCAAAAATCCTGCTGCAGAGATGAAGCCTGTCTGGTTTGATGGCCCGCTTTATGCGAGGAACAGGATTATCGTAGCAGCCAGGAAAACCAGAGTTCAAGATGAAAATGAATAAAACGGCTGCGGAAGCAGGACGATCCGCGCTGAAGGACTATCCTTTCCAGACGTAAATCAGCAGCAGCACCGCCAGAGCCAGAGCTAAAACAGCAAGGAAATAGCCCCACCAGGGGGTAGGCCTTCTGATTGCTCCCACGGCTGCTTCATAACGCACCAGATCTGCCAATTTCTCAGCGTCCTGTGGGTGACCACACTCACAAGGCGTGATGATCTCGGAATATCTCAGGCCGGCACATTGGGGGCAGCGGCCACAACAGTCGCAGTACGGTAATTCGCAGTCCGGACAGGTTTTGACTTCGGTCTTGAAACGCCTGCTGCCACATACCGGGCAGCGTCCACAGCCAGGGCAGGCAGCCCGGGTGGGATCGAAAACGGTTGATTCACAGCACAGACAGCGGATGAAGGGGAGATCGCTCATGCCTCAAGTCTGGGGCATGAGCGGGATCGTGTCAATCATTCTCTGGTCGGGAGACGGGAAAACTAAACGGCGGTGTTCTTTTCCTTCTTAGGTTTCCGCTCATCGACTCTGTTTTCGTCGTTGTAATAGTTGTTCAAAATCGATTTCATCTCCTGGTGCCCTTTGGAGACGGCTACGATTTCATTCCACATCTCTTCGGTGAGCAGTTCCTGCAGTGGCTGGTCGAGGTGGGGAATGCGGTTGAAGACCTTGAGCAGTTTCTTATCCCAGACTTTGTAGTATTTGATCAAATCGTTGGGATACACGATTTTACGCCGCGTTCCTTCGTCAATGCCTCGAAAGGGGGTGGGGATATTCAGGTAGCCGTAGTCGTCGGTCAGCTGTTCGCCGGGATGAATGTCCCGGATAGCGATTTCGAAGTCGTAGGCTGTGGTCAGGCAGTTGGAATTGAAGCTGTGGTTGACGTAGCGGCCGTTATCCCAGCAGAGCACCAGGTTTCCCTGATTATTGCGAAAGGAGTAGGTATCCAGAATGTTCTGGTAAATGTCTTCCATCGACTGAAATTCGATTGAACTGAACTCGCGGTCCAGTTTATCCAGGACCCAGGTGATGGAGCCGGCGGGGATGAATTCGGTGGCGACAACGCCGTAGCCGATTTCGTTGCTGATAAATTTCAACTCAGTTTTAGGGTGTATCATTTGGGATCTCTAATACACAAAAGGAAGGAGTGTGGTCGCAGGTTGTGGCTTGTCGGAGCCCCTCGTCCACACGGTGTTTAATTCACATGGCACCTCATGTTGTTGAAAGTTGAATATGCAGGAGGATATATACCGTTGATTCGACCGTTTGCACAGTCCTGATTCATTAAATTTTTCATGAATCGCGAAAGGGAATTTTCCAGCCGGAAAAGGGTGGGACGACAGTCTGTCTCAGAGGGCCGGTTCGGCGGTTGCTTTCGGGTCGGGGCCGTACTGGTTGGGGCCGGCGGTCCCTTCCAGAAGCATCATGATAAACATGACCAGCGGGCCGATGCCGGGGATCAGAAAGACCAGCAGCCAGAGTGCGCTGCGGTCGGTATCGTGGAGGCGGCGGACGGTGACCGACAGTTTGGGCATGAGCACCACCAGCAGGTAAAGCAGACACAGTCCCATGCCGAGCCCCAGACCTTCCAGGCCATCTGCGAGATTCAGGAACCTGCCGATGACAGCACCGACAACAAAAGACAGGATCGTGAAGATCACGTCGAACAGGGTAAACATCCAGTATTCCAGCCGACGGGCGCGGCCATCGAGCGTGGCAAAATTTTTCAGTGCTTTCAGATACCAGTTCATATCAAGACCGTTTCAGTCCACAGTAGCGAAATCGAGTGTAGAATTGTCAAAGCGGAGCGCGAGATTCAGCGGTTGCTTACCCCCGCGCTCTTTCTGGTTCAATCAGTTTAAAACCGGTAATCGTTTATTGCGGTTCTGGTGCCAGCTTGGGGTTTTCTCCATATGCGTTTGCGTTGGGATCGCTGTCCAGAATCATGAAGATAAACAGGATGATTGCCCCGAAGAAGGGGATCAGACCGATCAGGATCCACCAGCCTGTGCGATTGGTATCATGCAGGCGACGAACTGTGACTGCGATGCTGGGGATGAAAATAAACAGCGAGTACAAACCGGAAAGCGAGACCGTAATGAGTCCACCTGTTTCACCTATAATTGCCCCGAGGATCCCGATGACAAATGAGATGATGATATTGAACAGGAAAAACATCCAGTATTCTTTTCTTCGTGCCCGGCCTTCGAAATCTGCATACTTTTTGAGGACAGCCAGATACCAGTTCATGACAAAGCCTTTCGTTTCACTCTGGTGAGTTCAGGGAAGTGATTGAGTTGTGAGAGATCCCTATTCCGCGACGACTTCCAGCAAGTCGCGCGTACTTGCTACTGAACAGTAGCTTATGAAATCACATCTTACTAAGGGAGAGGCAATTTTCAAAAGGAATTATCCGGAAACGAATCTCGGGATATAAGGATTATGTGGCCTACGTGATATCCCGGACAGGTCGGGCAATGGTTCTGACGGGGGGACGCCACCAGGTAACGATCCACCAGCCGAGCGCAAAAACGACGGCGCTGATCATGAGGGGAAAGTCACGACTGTAGGCGATCTGCAGGACTGCCAGTGTTTTTTCTCCTATGCCGCCGGGTAAATCCGCAATCTTCACTCCAAACTTGAAAAAGTGAAAAATGGCCCGCAAAGTGAAAATCACGAAAGTGAGCAAGACGAACAGCAGCGGGGGGACGCCACACCGCCAGAAGGTAAAGGGGGCCTCTCTCTGCTCCCATTTCAAAAAGAGTCGCTGGATATGCAGGATCATTTCATCACGGACTTCCGGGCTGCTGAATCTGACTTTGAACCGTTTTGATTTCTCTTTCTGCTGGTCGAAGTAATACAGTTTGAGTTCCATTGGACCATCCTGCCACTTACTTCTGGAAGTACTTTCGTACCACTCCAGTGCCTGAATATCAGCGAGTGGAGCTCGCTTCAGCGGATGCTCCATAGGAGAAAAGACTCTGAGGGGAATGGCACTGCCTGTTGTTGTGAAAGAGTTTGCGTTCATACAGTTGCTTTTCTTTGTTGATGGTAATGGTATCTTGGTTGCTTCAGCAAAGCCAGCACTTTGGTTCGGCGTTTATTGGCTCTGGGTTCTGTTCGGCCGATGCGATGCCCTACACGTTCGCTGCAGGGGACCTGCTGTCCGAGTGTGGCTAATTCCTCAGTCGTTTTTGTAACCGCGCCCAGCAACCAATTCGCAGCCAGCATCTGTTGCGTGGTAGTAAACGAGAGTGAACGGGGATCACGGCCTGTCGCCAGGCTACTCTGCAGCATCTTCAATCGAATCAGATTGTACGCCAGCAGACATGACCAGAGTTCGGTGAGCACCATGGCCGGAGACTTCGCCCGCAGGATATCCATCCCCAGCGAGCACTTGATACTGCGAATGTCCAGTTCGATCAGCCAGCGGCTCTGATACACGGCGGCGATCCAGCGCGCCGGGCATGCTTTCCGATCTGTGATGGTGGTGGCAATCGTAAATGTTTTGGCGCGATACCCCGGCTGACTGATCTGCACATCGACCAGCCGCAGAGTGAGTGTCAGCGGTTGTCGCCAGAATTCCTGACGGGTCATCCAGGCAGGACGGACGGGGGGACGTAACCATGTCACCAGGCGCTCTCGCTTGTTCAGTCGACGTGCGGTTTGTGGATGATTGTCACGCAGGTGATGGTTCTTCATCAGGATCTGAACGCCCCGCGCATGGCACGCACTCACCAGCCAGTACGTGCAGTAATACGAGTCAGCCACCAGAATATCACCCGGCCGGAGTGCATCGAGCATTTGCCAAAGCAGGGCCGTTTCGCCACTCCCTTTACCGCTGTAAGGCCCGCTCACCAGATCGACCAGCAGTCCGGTGGTCATCGAGATCAGAGAAACGCAGCGGAGAACGGGGAACCCGAGCCCCGGTTTCTGAGCCGGGTTCTGCGGATAGGCCCGCTGATTCTCAGGGGTATCGGCGGCCGTGATGGTGAAGCCGTCAACGAGCAGAATGCGACCGCCGGTACTCCGTGATTTCACATCGGCGACGCTGGAAGGACTGAGGCGCGCCGTTGACTGCTCTCGAGACTGGACACAGTTCTGGTCACAGGCCGCTTCGGCATCCGCGGCAAGTTGCTGGACGAGATCGCGGATGACGGTAAAGGATAGTTTGAGTCGCGCGCGACAGTAAGCACCGGTATTCGTACTGCAGACCCGTCGCCCCAGTGCCGCCCATAAGCTGGCAACACGAATGACGGCTGCCTTACAGCTGCGTTGCTCGCCGGAAAAGAACACCTGAGAGATTAACGCCCAGAGAGTGATTGCCGGTGTGTAAATGACATCGGGGTCATTGCCAAAGTCGATTTCGTGTTCGTCAAACACCTGCTGCCAGCGTTGATCGTCAAGGACGTCGGCTAGCGGCAGGCTGCTCTCCTGCATCATCGAACGTTTGAAAAGAGAAAATGATGCTGCATTCACTCGGGAAGATGATATAAATGGCATAGGACCTTCCTTGGTCAAATGTTTTGCCCACACCAACCCAAGGAAGGCCCTGCCAGAACGCAGCATAATGCCAGGAGACGTTTTGCCAAACACAATTTCCAGCGAACTGGCAAAAAAATCAGAAAATCAAGCATGTGACGATGTCACATGGGAACCGTTGCGCATACTCAAAGCAAAAAAACACCGGCAGTGCCATTCGACTCTGAGGGTTTCTCCAGGATCTTCTTCATCAGCAAGCAACTGAAGAATATCAGCGTGCTTCGTGGCTTTGGTGGTTGCTGCCAGTAGTTCGGTTTCCGTGATCACAACGATTTTGAACCAGGGACCAATAATATAGTAGTCCATTTTTACGATTTCGGGAGTGGTAAACTCTTCGGTCATTAAGATGTCATTTCAGGCTTTACAGAGCAGAGAGCGTCAAAACAGGTTGACAACTGATAGAATCTGTCGGGTGATGTGAGTTAAGCACCCTGTTGAACAGGCCGGGCGATGGTTCTGACGGGGGGCGTTTTGCAGCTGATGTACCACCAGATCAAAAGACCGCTGATGATGGCGCCGCCGATGGCAAGCAGACCAACCGGTCCAATCATATTGTAAAGTCGTGCCAGCAGGCGGCCACGACGCGAGACTTTGTCGACATCCACCTGACCCGGATCGGATAAGCCCGTGAATCCGGGAATACCAAACACGAGAAGTGAAATTCCGCTGAGGGTCAGTGGTGTCATGCCGATGTACCAGATGCTGGCCGGCGCATCCATCTGCTCACAAGGGCCGATGATCTGCTGGACCACGTCCCGAATCGCGTCCCGGTTCGGCATACTGCTCAGTTTGGCTTCTGCCTTTTTGGATTTTCCATTGACGGTGTAATGCGCCTTCAGGGTGGCGGCATCGCTGTACCACTCCAGGGCTTCGATATCGCGTAACGCAAAGATCTTGGGGCCCTGACCGAGGGGGGAATTATTTTTCAGAACGGTGGCTGGATCCTCGCCTGCATCCAGGGCAGAGAGAATGGCCTGCTGTTTGCCTGTTTTCGTGGCGGCGATGATCATATCGGAGTCGGTCACTGCAGTGACCTTGTACCATTTATCGTCCACGAAGTGGTCAAGAGCCAGAAGTCGAGCGGAAGCGGGAGCGTTTTCGTTCATGATTCTGTCGTTTCTGGTTGCATGAAGAAATTGGGGATGAACTGGGCTGGTAGCACTTTTCAGTTTCAAAGCGTTCAGTCTGGAAGCATTGATCCTACTGTCTGCGTGTTCATTTTCAAGTTGTTTCTGCCAGAACTCAAAAATTCACATTCGAGATGAGAAAGTGAGTTCACGCAGTAACTGGAAACAGCCGCTTATCGATCGGACCAGACCGCAAATTCATTACCCGAGGGTTCCAGGAACTGAAAGCGTCTTCCCCCAGGAAAAGAGAAGATGGGTTTGGTGAGCTGGCCGCCGGCTGCTTCTATTTTGGAGAGTGTTTCTTCCAACTGCTCGCTGAAGAACACGATTAACGCGCCGCCGTTCTCTGTTGTGGAACAGAGTTCTGCCTTGAAGAAGCCGCCGTCGAGTCCTTCGTTTGCGAAGGCGGTGTAGTCCGGACCGTAATCGGTGAACGACCAGCCGAAGACGGTCTCGAAGAATGCTTTCGTTGCGGCCAGATCTCTGGCGGGGAATTCGACGTAGTTGATTTTTTCGTGAGCAGGCATGAATCCACTTCCAGGTTGAAGGTAAGTTGAATCTGATCTTAAGTCACAGCCGTATTGAATTGAAGTCTGAGTAATCGGTTTCCCGTCGGCTCATGCGTTGATTCTGACAGTGGCTGAAAACCATAGCGATCATAAAATTGACGCCCGATGGTATTGGCTTCGAAAACTTCGACCTGCAGATCGCCCCGCAGCTCTCGGGCTTTGTCCATCAGTGCCTTGCCGGCCCCGGTGCCATGAAATTCCGGTTTCACAAAAATCGCACCTACTTCATTTCCCAGGAGGGCAATAAAGCCGATCACCTGTTGATCCTGTTCAATGACCCAGGTTTCTGCATTGGGCAAATAAAGGTTGGGTATGTTATGGCGTTCCTGTTCCAGGAAGTCCTCCTGTAGAAAAGGATGGGCCAGACGGGTGGCACTCTCCCAGGACGCCAGAACGTCGTCGAGGTCTGCTGGCTGATATTCGCGAATGATTCGATGCATGTGTTTTCCTGTGAGTGGGCTTGGGAGGGGCTCTTTAGATTTCCGTGGATTGAGGTTGATGTGTGTATGCGGACGGTCAGACTGTGTCCAGTTTTACTGTAGCGTCTCCAAGACTATTTGAACCGAGTATACTAGATCGACAGACGCTATGGTTAAATGTGATGAGCTTTAGAAGGTTGAACAGGTTCGTTTGGGAAATGAAAATTCTGGAAATTTCTCAGTAAAATATCATGTCTCGGCCGATCTGTTTGACAGACAAATTAAGTCTGTTCAATCTGGCGTGGATGGAGGATTATCTGGATTGGTCGGTTGATCTAGGCTCAGGAACTCCCCCTCATCGAACGGCCAAGGGGCTTGCATTCCATTGCTTCTCCATTCCCACAATCGTGAAAAGATTTCATCTTGTACTTTCCTTTCAGAGGAGCCTTCAGGTTCAAAGTACGCCAGCTTCAGCAGTAGAGCACGGGCTCGAGCCGGGTCCGGACTTTCTTTATAGAATTCTATAAGTTTGAAATTACCCAGATACAGCCAGCTGAACGGTCCCGAGGCAAGAGAGGAGACTTGCTGCATTAATACTGTCTGGCCGAAAACGCTTTTGCCTTCAGCACAAGTACCACGGACCCAGACATGCTGATGAACTGGTTCTACATTCGCCTGATACCAGTCACTGGATTCATTCGGTCGCTCCCATGCTGAAATGAGCCAGCCGAAAGCGGTAACCCGTTTTTCGGTATGGTTCATGCCACAGATCGCGCAACGAAAATAGGTTTCACTGATCACCGGAAAGTAGAACAGGAACAGGAGACCCAGTGTGATCAGAATGATGTTACGAATCCAGCGGCCGAACTGCCGGGGTTGGGGGGCTGAAGTGTCAGCGGTCGCTCCAGGGATGTTTTCCCTGGAGTTCTGTAGCTGACCGGGATCTCGGGAGATATTGTCCATCCCTGTAAAGTAACTGTTGGAGCGGAACCAGTCTACAAAATATTTGCAGAAGCCGGTTTTCCCTCTGAAAAGAAAACAGGCCCGATGAAGGTTGCTCATCGGGCCTGTTGCTGGTCATCTTGCTTTCAGAATTATTTCTGATGCTGCTTAAAATGCTCTTTGAGCAGGTCGCGACCGAAATCGCCGTCGAATTCGCGGAAGACCGCGTGGACGTGATTGGCGTCGTTCTGGGTGTTGGCGAATTCAATCAGGAAAACCTTAGACTGAATGCGGTAGTAATGGAATTCACCCCGCTTCTGGCCGCCACTCCAGGCGAAGTAAAGGTGGTCGCCATCGCGGAGGTTGCCCAGGTAGCGGGTTCCCTTGAGCAGTTCGGGGCGGAAACGACCCAGGTAGGCGTTGACCAGACGCAGAAGCATTTTCTGCTGTTTGGGGTCGAGGTCGGCGTACTGAATGCCTTTATGCTGAATCAGACCTTTGTCGACGACTGGATCATCGGTGGTCAGGACTTCTTTGATCACACTTTTTGCCAGCAGTTTTTTATCGACGGCGGCTGTGTCGATGGTGGCGATGGCCAACTGATCGGGATTGAACGATTTGACGAGGTTCAACGCCAGTTGCTGTTCTTCCTTGAGGACTTCGACACCTTTCAGCGGCCCCTGCTTGACGGTTGCGGGGTTGGAGCCGAAGAAGGAAGGAGTGACTGAGAATTTTTTGCCATCGACAATGGTGACATTCACAGACAGGTGATGCCCTTCAAACCGCCAGCCCCAGGTCCCTTTGGAATCGGGTTTGCCGAAGATCGAGACGTAGTAGAGTTCGGGGTTCCGGTAGTCTTTGCCTTCCAGTTCGAAGAGGACATGCTCCAGCGCGCGGATGGAGTTCATTTCCAAAAAGCCCCGATGGGAGAGCGCGGTGGCAGGCAGTGTGACTGCGAAAATCTGTTGCTGAGGTGTCATCTTAGTCATGGGCAGACCGGTGCGTTTATCTTCCTTGATGGCGAAGTCGGGAATGAAGTACCAGCTGTCACGTTCTTTGCTGTCCAGTTTGAAGGTGGCTGCTTTACGTTGTTCCTCGGGAAGGGATGCCAGAAAGCGTTTGGCGGCCGCCGCCATTTCTCTGCTGGCCCGGCTGATCGAGGCCTGTTGTGCTTTTGTGGGTTCAGCGAACGTCAGAGTGCTGCTGCCAAGTGTGACGCAAAGGCAGGTCAGCAGCGCTAGGCTTGAATAGGGGTGGTAGGTTTTCAAGGTGCAGTTCCTTATCAGAAGATCAACTTTGGGGTATGTGAATCACGTTTCTGTTCGAAACGAAATTCCTTAATCAAGGTTTTGTCGGTTTATCTTAACAGAGAGCGGGAAGCGAGAGTAGTTTACGGGGAATCCGAAGGGCAGGAGATTTTCAAATGAATTTGCGAATCGTCCCAGTGCTCTATCAAGCTACAAATTGAGGGCTGGGGGTGTTGTTTACGGGCTCCGTTGTCGCACTCTCGTGATATCTATCAACCCAAATTATAAAAATGACACTCCACTAGTGGTTTCTACCAGTTTCACACGAGGTACTGAGTAGGTCTGGCAGATTTCGGGCGGCGATTTGGTCAAATCTTCAATTTTCGGACAATAATGATTGCAAACCGACGAAGGACTGAATGTACGCTGCAGAAGCCAATCCAAGCGAGTGCAGCGACTTACTGCAGATTGTTAAAAAAAGTAAAAATCGAGGAACAAAAACTGCACCTGCTGACATCATATAGCTGTCTAACAGATAAGTTCAGAGAAAGTGATTTGTCATCTCTTTCTGAGAAGTAACAATAGAATTTCATGCATGAGCTTTCGCGGGCACCGAAAGCGGGAGTTGGCTCAAGTGAAAGATCTACTCACGACCGCATCATCGATCATTATCATTCTGTTTTGTATTTCACTGTTTTTTTTGAGTGAGGGAAATCAAGCTGGGGATAGGGAGCTGCTGACCAATGATCATGCTGAATTTCAGTCGGCGAAACATCCTCGCGCCAAGACGACACTCTTTTCCCGGGTACAGTCTGTCAAACTGAAAAAAGGGGTGCTGATGTTTGTGACCATCTGCGAAGACGGTCTTAAGGAACATTTTTTCCTGATTCGGGATAAGAACGTGGTGTTGATTAAAAAGAATGCCGGTGATATGCCGGGAAATTCCATCAAATTCGATGATGATGGCCACAATACCCTGCTGGTGACAATTCCCAATACCTTCGATATTGACCTCATGGACGCCATGACTACACCATTTTGATTCTGCCGAATGATGCTTTAATAAACTGTTTTCTGCGAAACCATCTTCTCAGGTCGTGGTTAAATGGTAAGATGGTTTATGGGTAAACTTATTTCACTCGCAGCAGACAGGAATGATGTGATGAGCAGCTCTCTATCGGATTTAAAGCGACGGAACTTTTTAAAATGGTCTGCCTTCAGTGTGGCGGCGTTGACGACTCCGGGGTTGATGGCGGAAGAATTGATCCGCACACCCGCGATGACGGAAGGCCCATTTTACCCGGATAAAATGCCACTCGATACCGATAATGATTTGCTGATTATCAATGATTCACTTACGCCAGCCGTGGGTGAAATTACGTACCTGGGGGGCAAGGTTCTGGATGCGAAAGGGCAGCCGCTGCGGAATGCATTCGTGGAAATCTGGCAGGTGGACAGTAAAGCCTCTTATCTCCACACGCGTGGCGAAAACAAAGAGGGCCGCGATGGCAACTTTCAGGGGTATGGTCGTTTTATGACCGACTCCAAAGGGCAGTATTTCTTCCGGACGATCAAGCCGGTTCCCTATCGGGCCGGGCGTGGATTTCGCACGCCGCATATCCATGTTGCCGTCAGTAAGAACGGGCAGCGGATTTTAACCACCCAGTTGTTGATCAACGGCCATGAACTCAACGCAGAAGATGGCGTCTATCGGCAGATCAGAAATCCGGAGCAGCGCAAATCGATTCTGGTTGATTTCAAACCACTGCCGGATTCAAAACTGGGTGAACTGGCTGCCAACTTCGATATTGTTCTGGGGAAAACCGCTGAAGAGAATCCTGACGGGACGATCAAAGGGGGGATCGGCAAATCGGAACTGACGGGCGGCGGACGTGGACCACGTCCGTCTCGAAAGCAGTAAGCGACTTTCTATTGTTCCTACTCCATTGAGATCGGTAACCGCTTGAAGTTCCGGTGCTGATACAGGATAATGAAGACATCAGTTCTGTCTGACTTTAAGAATGTCAGACAGAGTTTCACTTTCATTTTTCCTGGCTCGGGTCAAGCATGAAAATCTCCACGCGCATTGAAGAATACCTGGCGGGACCGGAAGCGCTGCGTTGTGCCATTGAAGGCATGTCTGCTGCAGATCTGGACGCGGCCCCGATTCCCGGAAAATGGTCCACGCGACAGGTGGTCTGTCATATTGCTGATTTTCAACCAGTGTATGCTGATCGGATGAAATGGATTATCGCGGAAGATCATCCGCCGCTGCCAGGCGCCGATCACAATCTGTTTGCAAAACGTCTGGCATATGACCAACGGGATATGGATGAGGAGTTGCAGCTAATTGCAGTCGTGCGTCAGAATATGGCCCGCATTCTGAAAACTCTCAGCGAAGAACAGCTCCAGCGAACGGGCCTGCATTCGCATGATGGCGAAGTGAGTGTTGCCAGTTTACTGGAGCGAATTACTCATCATATCCCCCATCATATTAAGATGATCCAGGAAAAACGTGATGCACTGCAGGTCTGACAATGCTCCTGTTTGATTTTGATCCGGTTCAGTTATGATTTCGGATGTGACTTTTCGGAACTGTATTTCAATGGATGGCACGATATGACAAATCTGGGACTGGAATCCAGTGTGACTGAGTGGGTGATCGAATACCCGGAAGTGCAATGCGTGCTTGATTCTCTGGGAATTGACCAGTCCTGTCAGGGTAAATCGCTCGAATATGTCTGTCGCCAGATGGATCTGGAGCCTCATTTTGTGCTCAAACAACTGCACGAAGTGATTGAAGACGATTCGGCAATCAACGAGTAGCTGATCTGGGGTTTTCTGAGAGTTCTTTTGCAGCAAAATCGATCAATGTACCTGCGAGCATGAGACTTACCCTTCTTCTATTGCAATCGACGGGAACCGCCTTTACCCATTTTACAGTATGTCATACACTCCCAGCGCGGGTAGCTTTCAGACCAGTCAGAGGAGTGAGACAAGATGCAGAATTTATTTGGTAAAAAGGGTTTAGTCACCGGAGCTGCATCGGGAATCGGTCGTGAAATCGCGCTGCAACTGGCTGCGGAAGGTGTTAATCTCTTTCTCTGGGATATTGATGAAGCTGGTCTAAAGGATACAGCGGAAACGGCTTCTCTGGTCGGAGTGGAAGTCAACAGCCGCATCTGCGATCTGACAGATTCCCAACAGATTTCTGCTGAGGTTCAGTATCTGATTGATACCTGGGGAGAACTCGATCTGCTGGTCAATAACGCAGGCGTGGCCTTTTATGGGCCGACACATACGATGTCAGCAGAGCAGTGGGACTGGTTGCTGGCGATTAATTTACACGCACCCATTCAGATTACGCGCGAATTTCTACCGCTGTTGTTGAATCGCCCGGAAGCACATATTGTGAATGTTTCCAGTATTTGTGGTCTGGTTGCCGGTGCACGCTTCAGCGCCTATCAGGTCAGTAAGTTTGCCCTGCAGGGCTTCAGCGAAGCCTTGCGGGCAGAATACAGTCGCCAGGGGTTAGGCGTTTCATCTATCTGCCCTGGCCCCGTGACCACACGGTTATTCGAGTCTGCTCCCTGTGGTCGTGAAGGGAAAAAAACACCGATTCCTCCACGCTGGGTTTGTACGACTCCCCAACAGGTCGCGCAGCGAACCATTAAAGCCATCTATGCTGATCAGGGATTATGTCTGGTCGGCTGGGTGTCCTATGTCCTGTATTACCTGAATCGAATCGCTCCCTGGTCGCTGGATCTGGCACATCGCTTTGGCCGTCGCAAACGGATGAAGAAGAAAGCAGTTCAACTGGCTTTGCATGCTGAAGCTCAGCCCGCCAAAACCCAGGTACAGACTACCCGTTCCAAAGCTGCCTGAGCTTGTCTGACTGACTCCCCCCGTTTTGCCTGGTCGAACTCAAGCTCTCTTCCTTGTAAAATCAGGTTCTACGCTGGGGGATCATTGCTTCTGAGCCCGCCAGGGATGGTATTTCCCGCTGAATCAAGCCTGAAAACGAGGATTACTGGTCCTCGCACAGCTGATTAAACCCCTCAAATTCTATTTCAACATTGACATCTCAGTTTTAGATATTATATATTATGCATAATGCATTATGTCTAGTTGGTGAGAGTTTGTGGTCCGATTCGCATTTGAATTGCTGATCAGGTTTCTCACATCGGAAATATTCAGGAGACTGTCTATGAATGTGACAACATCTCTCTCGAGCCATCCTTTGCCGGTCAGCTCACTCAGGCTGGACATTTTCAGCCAGATTCTGCTGTCGATCTTTACGGGTAAGTACCCAGCGGGAACCCGACTGAAGGTACAGCATCTGGCGAAGCAGTATGGCGTGAGCAGTACGCCGGTTCGTGAGGCCATTGTTGAGCTGACCGGGATTGGCGTTGTAGAACTGTTTCCTAACCGGGGGGCGGTGGTCGCTCCGTTTGGTATACCGGAAATACGTGAGATGTATCATGTCCGCCGAATCCTGGAAGTCGAGTCAGCCCGCTGTGCCTGTGAGTGCAGTGACCTGAAAGAAATCGAACAACTACTAGCAGAGACACGGACCTTGCAGCAGGCCACGCGCAATGATCAGTGGACAGTGCTCTGTTCCGACATTGATAAAAGAACGCACACCGCCATTGTGAATGCAGCTGGCATCAAACGTTTGAAGGCGGAACTGAACCGTTATGATCGCCTGATGCATATGGTGCGCGTGTTGCTGAAAGATTCCGAATTATATCTGGATCAGATTCTGGAAGAACACCTGCAGGTTCTGGAAGCCTTGCTCCGCCGTGAGCAGGATGTGGCTGCCGCGGCCATGGCCCGGCATCTGCAGGCGACCTGTGAACGCGCCGTCGAAGGCATCTTTATCCATGGTATTTCTGAGTCGGAAAACATTCATTCTTAATACTTGAGCAACCTGAATTTTATTTTCATTTCAGATAGATCAATTCACTTCACTACAGGCAGCTCCTATCCTTTTTATTCTGTTCTTAGTAGGGACTGCTGGAGTTCAAATTCTTTTTTTAAAATAGGAGTCGCTCATGTTTCGCCGCACTCGAGGTTTTACGCTCATTGAATTGCTGGTGGTGATCGCGATTATCGCCATCCTGATAGCCCTGTTACTCCCTGCGGTTCAGCAGGCAAGAGAGGCGGCCCGACGCAGCCAGTGCAAAAACAATCTCAAGCAACTGGGGCTGGCGATGCATAATTATCACGAAACATTTCAAGTGTTTCCTTTCGGGATGATTAATCCCACCAATGGTGATTTACCGGGCTCGCCTCGTCCTGCGACAGATAATACAGGCTGGTATCCCATGATTCTGCCGTACATCGAACAAGGTTCTCTGTACAACGTTTTTATGGAAGAGCAGAAAAATCCAGCACGAACGGGCGCCATTTACTGGAGTAAAAAAGATTCGGTGGTTGCCATGATGATGTGTCCCAGTGATCCCGCCGGCCCCAAGAATATTACTTATGGCCAGACCAATCCTTCCAGTAGTGGATCACAGGGTTTTCATGGAAATTATGCGGTCTGCGCTGGATCAACTCATTTTGGGGCTGCTGGAAGTTATACTCCACTGAACGGTCTGTTTTATTCACGTTCACGCACTAAGCTCCGCGATATCACAGATGGTGCGTCGATGACACTCATGGCCAGTGAGCTGATTTTGTCTGCAGATCAATCCAAGCACGATGTGCGCGGCCGACTAATGAACCCGCGCTGTATGGGAACTTTTTTCACGACATTGGAAACACCCAATCCGAATGTCGGCGATGTATTAATTGCCTGCTCGGATATCCCCCATGCCCCATGTGGCGCTGACAGTACAGCAAACAGTCGCACTTTTGCACGCAGCTATCATGTAGGTGGTGTGCATGGTTTACTGGCAGATGGTGCAGTCCGTTTTATCTCTGAAAATATTGATCGTGCTACCTTTCAGTCATTGGGGACCCGTGCCGGTCAGGAAGTGATCGGAGAATTTTAACCGACTGATGTCACCGTTTCACTGCGATATGTGTCGCAGGAAGCTCGGGAGCATCTCTGATTGATCTTTCTTTCAAGCCGATTGGTATGAGCAAAATTCATTTTGGCGCTGTCAATGAAAGTGATTTCAACCAGGGGGGATGCGAAGTACGGTATATGTGACAGGGGCAAACAATGAGATATGTCTTTTTTATATTTTTGATAATTTTGTTACTACCGGGATGTTTTCAGGGAACCAGTTCCCATGAGTCGGAAGTCAGTGGTTTCATTAAATTAGATGGAGAACCACTTCCCGAGGGGACGATCACCTTTATTTCTGCAGATAATACGACACACTCTGCACAAGGAAAAATTCAAGACGGCGAGTATGTTGTCACTGTACCAGTAGGGGAGAAACGTGTTGAAATTCATGCTTCCCGCTGGACAGGAAAACCATACCAGAAGTACGATATCATGGAGACCGAACAGTATCTCCCTGCGATCTATAATGAAAACAGTCAGTTGAAGGCCAATGTCAAACCTGCTGAGAATGTAAAGTTAGACTTCGAATTGGACTCAAACGCTCAAAAGTCGGGGAAGTGATAGATGGGTTTACGAGTCATTCTAAACAGGAGCCAACACGAGGAGAAATCGATCTCACCTTCATTGTGTCATATTCCAGCGAAGGATCGTCCTGATTGCAGGCAAGGGAAGTTCGTAGTCTATTTACCGCTTCTGTGCCTGTTACTTCCGATTTTATCTGGAGGTGCTGCGCAGTCTGCAGAAAAGTCTGTTTCAGACGCGGAAGCTACTATCCGACAGTTACTGCAGAAAACCTGCTTCGACTGTCATAATGACGATCTTGCAGAAGGGCGGTTGAATCTGCAGCAACTCAGTTGGAAACTGGATGATCAACGACTGCGCCAGCGCTGGATTCAAGTAAACGACCGGATTGCTGCGGGAGAGATGCCGCCCGATCAGAATGATCTGGCTCAAGCGGATCGTGAGATCCTGCTGAAAGCGTTGTCTCATTCACTGCAGACTGCGGATGCCGCTGAGGTGGCGCTCCTGGGGCGGGGGCCGTTACGTCGACTGACGCGTGACGAGTATGAACAGAATCTACGCGATGTGCTGTCGCTGCCGCATCTGGATATTCGCGATCTGCTGCCTCAGGATCGAGAGCAGGACCATTGCAATAAAGTCTCAGAAGTGCTGGACATGTCCCGGATTCAGCTCGACGCGTATCTGGATGCCGCCGATCAGGCGTTGCGTCAGTCGGTCGCCTCAGGAATGGAACCACGGCAACAGGCGCATCATCGTCTGCCTGCGACGCGGATGTTTCTGACCGCTCAGACATATGGTGGCCGCGAAGCGATGTTCTATGCGAAGGATTCCCAGATGGTTCCGCTGTCGGGCGGTGATCTGGCCCGGATGCGTAAAGAGAACCAACACGATCCCGAGATGGAGCTGGCAATTTTTCGTTCTGCTTCCTGGCCGTATTACGGTTATCCGGATGTCTTCAGAGCCAGGGAAGCCGGGGCTTATCGTATTCGCTTTTCTGCCCGCGCAGTCAGGCAGTTGAGGGATTTCAGTCTCAGACCGGCCAGTCATTCGATTGCGATGAATTTTCGTGCGCGAAAACGTTCTGGTGCAGATGTCTCAGGGGATGTCCGTGCAACGGGAGATACCTTTGATATACAGCCAGAGGCCGATCTCTATGAAACGACGATCCGTCTCAAACAGAATGAAACGTTCGAGTACAGTCTGTTGGGACTGCCGGTTCCTCGCGCCATCAATCCTCCAAATGCGCCGTTGTACTATGATTTTCCTCCGATGCCGGACGGCGGTCATCCAGGGGTCGCCTTTCAATGGCTGGAAATTACAGGTCCTCTGGATTCTGAAACATGGCCTCCCTCTTCGCATCAACGGCTATTTGGAACGTTGCCGATTCGAGTTGCAGAGAAAGGCACGTTACCGGTTGAACTGATTTCAACACAACCGGAGCAGGATGCGAAACGTCTGCTACGACGCTTTATTCAGCTGGCAGAGCGTGAGCCGACGCCTGAAGATGTAATCAAAATCTACGAACAGATGGTGTCAGACGAAATCCAGTCAGGTACTCCGCTGGCAGAAGCATTACTTACCGGTTACACCGCGTTTCTGTGTTCGGGACAGTTTCTGTTTCTACCGGAACCGCGGGCTGATTCTTCCCAGCGACAGTATGCTGTCGCTTCACGTCTGTCGCATTTCCTGGGGAACACGCGACCCGATACCGAGTTAATTCAGCTTGCAGAGCAGGGGCAACTGTTAGATAAGAAGATTCTGACACAGCAGACGCGTCGATTACTGGTTTCTGAATCCGCAGAGAACTTTGTGAGCAATCTGACTGATCACTGGCTTTCACTGAAAGACATTCGCCGCGATGAACCGGACAGCCGACTGTATCCGGAATATCGGTTTGATGATTATCTGATTGAATCGATGGCGGCGGAAACGCGTGCGTTTGTAACAGCCATGTTTGAGGAGAATCTCCCAGTTACTGCCCTGGTTGATGCCGACTTTGTGTTTGTGAATGATCGGCTGGCTCGCCATTACGGTTTGCCGCCAGTCAGTGGTTCACAGATACGAAAAGTTTCTCTTCCTGACGAAAGTTTATATGGCGGATTACTGACGCAGGCTGCGATTTTAAAAGTGACCGCGAATGGGACCTCGACTTCTCCCGTGATTCGTGGTGCCTGGA
Source organism: Gimesia algae (assembly GCF_007746795.1). Classification (NCBI taxonomy): domain Bacteria; kingdom Pseudomonadati; phylum Planctomycetota; class Planctomycetia; order Planctomycetales; family Planctomycetaceae; genus Gimesia; species Gimesia algae. Next base: position 5,540,220 of record NZ_CP036343.1, on the reverse strand, counting down.
TAATGGATCGGATTATGGGGGATCCTCCCCCGCCCCCGCCGCCAGCTGTACCTGCTGTCGAACCAGACATCCGCGGTGCTACAACGATCCGCCAGCAACTGGCGCTGCATACAAAGGATCCAGCTTGCGCCGCCTGTCATGCCCGTTTTGACCCGGTCGGTTTTGCATTGGAAGCTTTTGATATCATGGGAGCGTTTCGAACCCGCTATCGCAGTCTGGCAAAAGGCGAAAAAGTGACGGGCATTGATCGCGCCGGACATGATTACACTTATTATGTAGCTGGTCCGACCGATTCCCGTGGTCAGCTGCTTGACGGGAGGTCATTTCAAGATATTCAGGAACTGAAACAACTGCTTGTCGCAGAACCGCGGCAGCTGGCACGGAATCTGGTGCAGCAATTGATCGTTTATGCGACGGGGACTCCGGTCCGGTTCTCTGATCGACCTGTGGTGGATGCGATTCTGAACGAATGCCAGCCGCAGGACTATCGCACACGCGACCTGCTGGAAGCGGTTGTGCACAGCCCGATATTTCTGGGGAGTTCACTTCCTCAGCAAGCGAGTGTGCAGACTGATTGAATTAGACTGTGTCCAGTTTTACTGTAGCGTCTCCAGGGCCATTTGGACCGAGTAGAATAGATTGTGAGACGCTATGGTTAAATGTGATGCGCTCTAGAAGAAGCCAATATCCTGACTCACGAGAATTCCATGACGATAAATCATCAATTCACCTGTTCGACAACATCATTGACCCGCCGCCATTTTCTACGCGGTGCAGGGGTTACGCTGGCGTTACCATTACTGGAATGCGGGGCTCAAACAAAGTCCGTTTCCTCAAAGAACGATGCAACGCCCCAGCGGATGCTGTTGATCTCCAATAATCTGGGTGTACTTCCTGGACCGTTCTTTCCGAAGACGTCGGGCACGGATTATCAGCTGTCTCCCTATCTGAATGAACTGAAAACGCATGCGAAGGACTTCACTGTTTTCAGCGGTCTGTCGCATCCGGCGTGTGAAGGCGGGCATTCGACCGAAAACTGTTTCCTGACCGGCGCCCGACATCCCACGAGTAGCGGGTTTCGTAATAGCATCTCACTTGATCAATATGCGGCGGAACACCTCGGACGTCAGACGCGGTTTGCCACGTTGAACCTGGGAGTGAATATCGACAAAGCGAACCGGAGTCTGTCGTGGACCCGGGATGGCGTATTGCTGCCTGCAGAAGACAGTCCCGCCCGCCTGTTTCGCAAGATGTTTATTCAAGGCAGCGATGCCAAAGTGAAGCAGAGGCTGCAGGCACTGAAACGGCGGGAGAGTATTCTCGATGCGGTCAGAGATTCGACCCAGAATTACAGTAAATCACTGGGGCAGAATGATCGCAGGCGACTCGATCAATACTTTACTTCGATCCGGGAACTGGAACAGAGACTGGTAACGGCGGGCGAATGGGAACAGAACCCGAAACCAAAGATCGAGCAGGAGCTTCCACAGGATATTGTCGATCGGGCCTTACTGTTTGATAAATTCGAGCAGATGTTGTTGATGGCAGCGCTTGCCCTGCAGTCTGATTCAACACGGATCGTCACATTAATGGTGGATGCCTTCGCGACCCCTGTCTTTCAATTAAAGAATGATGAAAAAAGCAGCACGGGTTATCATTCCCTCAGTCATCATGGCATGCGTCCCGATCATCTGGCCCAGCTGGAAAAAGCAGACCGGCGACAGATGAATCTCCTGCGACAGTTATTGGGGAGACTGACTGATGTGCAAGGCGAAGTGGGGGGGCTGCTGGACAGTACGATGGTTCTGTACGGCAGTAATATGGGGGACGCCAATACACACGATAATACTAATCTGCCTGTCCTGCTGGCGGGAGGTGGGTTTCGGCATGGTCAGCATCTGGTGTTCAATCGTGAGCAGAATTCCCCGTTATGCAATCTTTATGTGAGTATGTTGCAGCGGCTGGGAGTCGAGTCGGACCAGTTTGGTTCCAGCAGCGGGACTTTGGCCGGGCTTAAATCATGAAGGCATGAGAATTTCATGTTAAGTGCCATTGGTATCCGGTGGGACTGGTTGAGGCTCTTCCGGTGCAACATCCACAGAGACCGTCATGCGATGTTCACCTCCCCCGACAATTGTTCCCTGGATCGGACAGACATCGTAATAGTCTCTTCCCCAGGCAACCGTAATATGATCGGCTGAAGTCTGTACGTTATTCGTGGGGTCTACGTCAATCCAGCCTGCTTTCTCTCCGCAATACACAGAGAGCCAGGCATGGGAAGCATCAGCGCCGACCAGTCGCGGTTTGCCGGGTGGAGGATTGGTTCTCAGATATCCGCTGACATAGCGGGCTGCCAGTCCCAGGGCACGCAGACAACCGATCTGAAAATGCGCGAAGTCCTGGCAGACGCCATGCTGTTTCTCAAACACTTCACTGATCTCCGTATTCACATTCGTGGCCCGGGGATCGTATTTAAATTCTTTATTGATGCGGGCGGTCAGTTCCAGGACTGCTTCCAGGATCGGGCGGTTTTCCTGAAAGGAAATCTTCGCGTATTCTGTTAACTCGGGAAACAGTTTCACCCCTGGAGAATCGAAGATAAACTGATACGCGTCGAGTACGCCTGCCGTATGCTCCTCTTTGAGTTGCTGAGCAACGATTTCCCAGGGTGGGGTATCCGCAGCAGTGACCAGCGGAACGTCCATTACAGAAACCTCGCTTGTTGCAGTGACGCTCAGTCCCATGTGAGCCTGATCGATCGAGAAATACGAAACGTCGTTTCCAAAATAGTCCTTGCGGTGCGTGATATTGAAGGGTTCCGGGTGGATTAACAATTGAAATTCGTTGCACACCTGACTGGGTAACGCCCGCGGCGCAAGATGCACCAGATTGTGGCAGACCGGAACCGCCTGGGAATAAGCATACTTCGTGGTGTGAGTGATTTTGTATTTCATTGCGGGCTGATGTCTGAGAGTTGATGAGAGGAAACAGCGTGTACAAGGTACCGATGTGAAATCGCTTCCGACAGTTTCGGCAGTTGATAGTCCCAGGTTTCAAACAGTTTTTCCAGGGGTTCATAGTCTCCCAGACAGTGTGTATCAGCTATTTCCTGAATATCCAGCATGCGCACGGAATGTAGCAGGGTCATGACGAGTCTCTGCTCGGAAGTGTATCCGGGTAACTCACGATTACGCGGCAGTCGTTCCACATGTTTGGCCAGTTGCATGAACTGGAATACCAGTGATCGCGGATTCGATTCGTCAGTCAGTAATAAATCGAGTACCGCCGCCAGTTGCAGGTTTGACAGGTAACGGGAGCGGTAAGTCATCAGGCTGTCGGCGACTTCCAGAACGGTTTCGAAGATCGGGCTCTGGACTTCAGGCATCGGCACAAACGAATTTTTGACCAGGCTGATAATCTGCAGTGAACGCTCCACACGCCGTCCCAGTTCGAGGAAACGAAACGCCTGCGTACGTGTCATGCTTTCCATGACGATCCCGCTGAAGGCAGCCAGTTCGGTAATAAGGTCGTCGGTGATCGTCAGCACGTCAGACAGGTTTGTTGTTCCGTAACCGGGGGGCTGGAAACCTTTATCAATACGGCGGATGATGCGCCAGGTATCGAGTGAAATCCGGTCGCGTACAATCGAGCCCAGTCGGAACAGTTCATCCACGATCGAACGCAGTGAACTGGACTGTGATTTATCGAAGACTGCGGTCGGCAGGACATGCTCGATGGGTGGCAACTGGTTTCGCATTTTATCAATGGCGTAGCCCGGTTCAATCTGTCCCTGATCAGCGAGGCAGCGCAGGAGCACCGGGACTTCCAGGTCACTGGTAGATCGCGTTTCCCCACTGAGTCGATTGACTGCGCTGCGTAATAATCGTGCCAGCGCTTCTGCCCGTTCCAGTTGTCTCCCCAGCCAGAAAATATTATCTGCGGCGCGACTGGGTAATTCTGAACCACTCCGCTTAAGTGAGATCGTTCGGCCTTGTTCATTCAACAGTGTGATATGTTCAACAGGCTCATCTGAGAGAATCCAGACATCTTTACTGCCTTCCCCTTTGCGAATGGAGACTTCCAGAGGATCGAGGCTGGTTGAAGTGCGCCCCAGTGCGCCTTGCATCACCGTATAGGAGTCACCGCTGGAAACAGCATACGCACGCAGCGACAGGTGCGCGGGCTGGATCTGTCCCCGCCAGACGGGAACACTGGAACGGATGACTTTCTCCTGAGCAGCAAATCCGGAAGGATGAGACTTGATCAGTTCCGTCAACTTCTTCGGTGACATCTGATTGAGAGATTCGACCGAAGGATTGTCTTTCCCGCGGATTCGAAACGCGGGATAAATGGTGAGTTTCTCCAGATTCTTCAGGACGTAGCTCAACTGTTCCGGGTCACCACACCACCAGGAAGCGACGCCGGGCATGAGTAATTCTGTACCCAATAGCGCTTTACTCAGGCGAGGCATGAACGCCATGAAGGCGACGGATTCAATCAGACCACTGCCCAGTGCATTGGCAATACCAACCTGGCCGGAGCGGGCCGACTGGCTGAGTCCGGAGACGCCGAGCCGGGAGTTTGAGTATTTCATTTCCAGCGGGTCACAATCACGACTGTTCTGACGCCGGAAAATGACATCAACGGGAATCAGGCCACCCAGTGTTTTCAACATTACCTGATTTTTTCGGACGGCAAGATCCCCGCCTTCGACGAGGGTGTAACCCAGGTAACGCGCCAGGTACGCGTCTTCAAAATAGTTGGGGCTGGTCGGACCATGGCTGAGCAGCACGACACGCGGATTCTCCAGACTCTGGGGAGTCAGCTTGCGGAGTGTTTCCTGTGCAGCAATAAAAAACGGCGCCAGCCGTTCGACATTACATTGTTGAAAGAGTTCAGGAAACATACGCGAGGTCAGAATCCGGTTTTCCAGCGCGAAGCCAATCCCGGAAGCCGCTTCCGTCCGGTCGGCGAGCACCCACCATTCCCCATTAGGAGAGCGCGCCAGATCAGCGGCATAAAAGTGCAGAAAACAGTCGTTACGCAGCTGTTCCCGATGATAGGCACGCAGAAAACCGGGGTGAGAATACACAAGTTCTGCAGGCAGTACCCCATTTTTTAACAGCGTCTGTTTTCCAAACAGGTCTTTCAATATGAGATTTAACAGTTGCGCCCGTTGTCTCAAGGCCGTGGAGATCGTCTTCCATTCGGCAGATGAAATCAGAAAGGGAATCGCGTCCAGTTCCCAGGGACGGGGCTGGTCTTTGGGTGTGACCACACCGCTGTAGGCGAAGTCATTGGCCTGCACGGTTCGTTGTGCCTGTTGCCAGCGATGTTCGAATTCCTCGCGACCTATTTTTACAACGGTATCAAGAAAATTTTTCGCATGCAGGCGTGGTTCTCCTGTGTCCAGCAGGAACTCATCGTATGCTCCGCCGGGAGGAGTATAGCCCTGGAAAATGTTGTTCACAGAGAGCGGCGATGTGGGCACGATTTGCAGTATTCCTAAAGGTGATGCGATGGATCAATTGTGGGCGTGACTGCATCCGGACAGGATGCAGTCGTCAGGCGAGTGAAAAATCTTCAACAGTGCAGGAACCGGTTCCTCTCTAAACCCAATACTCGGTTGGAGTAATCTTACACAATGCCTCGGTTTCGGCGAAGATCAAGTGTCAGCGGAAACATGGCATTTTTTTCATCTTCAGGTATGGAACTGGTTCCTCCTGTGTGTCCCATCTTGAAAAATCGACCCGCGCGGCGGCTTTCTGCTTCGTAACCGTTGACCGGAAAAGTTCCCGGATTGAGTCCACCAGGATGTCCAACATGGTACGTACAGCCCCCTATGGAACGATTTACCCAGGTATCCACCAGATCGAAAACCAGAGGCTCATCGACCGGAATTGTCGGATGCAGGCAGTTGGGTGGCTGCCAGGCCCGGTATCTGACGCCGGCGACAAATTCGCCTTCCGTCCCGGTAGCATGGAGGGGAATCTTACGTCCATTGCACAGCAGAATGTGACGCCCGTTGGACATTCCCTGGGCCTTCACCTGCAGACGCTGCACGGAAGAATCCACGTAACGGGCGGTCGCACCGCCGGCGGGTTCTTCACCCAGAACGTACCATGGCTCAATGGCCGTTCTCAGTTCTACATGAATCCCCCGGTATTGCATTTCTCCAATATGGGGAAAACGAAATTCGTAGTGTGGCCCGAACCAGCTGGCGTCCAGATCAAAACCTTCCTCATTCAGTTCTGAAATAATATCTTCGAAATCCTGCTGGATAAAATGGGGCAGCAGCCAGCGATCATGAATGGAGGTGTTCCAATCCACCAGGTCGATTTTATAGGGTGCATTCCAGAAGCGGGCGACCAGTGCCCGCAACAGAAGTTGTTGCGTCAGACTCATCTGCCAGTGCGGCGGCATTTCAAACCCGCGAAATTCCACCAGACCCAGCCGACCGGTAGCACTATCGGGTGAATAGAGCTTATCGATACAGAATTCTGCCCGGTGTGTATTACCTGTCAGGTCAACCAGCAGGTGTCGAAACACCCGGTCGACCAACCATGGTGGACATTCACCTTTTTCCGGAATCTGTTCGAAAGCAATCTGAAGTTCGTAGACCGCATCGCAGCGGCCCTCATCAACACGCGGCGCCTGACTGGTGGGACCAATGAAGCGGCCTGAGAAGAAGTAGGACAATGAGGGATGGTTATGCCAGTAAGCGAGCAGGCTTTTTAAGAGATCCGGACGTCGTAAAAATGGACTGTCATGCGGCGTATAGGAGCCCATCACAAAGTGATTGCCTCCCCCGGTTCCGTTGTGCGTACCATCCAGATCAAACTGCTCTGTGCCGAGTCGAGACTGACGTGCGTCCTCATAGACTCCGGATGTGATATCCACCAGTTCCCGCCAGCTTTTGGCAGGATGCACGTTGACTTCGATCACACCTGGATCAGGAGTGGCTTTGATATGCTGGAGCCGGTAGTCATTCGGAGGCAGATAACCTTCTACAATGACGGGGATTTCCAGTTCGGCGGCCGTCTGTTCAATTTCCGCCAGCAGTTCCAGGTAGCTCTCCAGATGATCCACAGGCGGCATAAAGATATGCAGGACACCTTCACGCGTTTCGAAGCACATCGCCGTGCGAATTACATCCGGTTCAACGGGTGTATTTTCCGCTTCGGGTTCCTGTTCCTGATCAAGGGAATCAAATCCACCCCCTGCGCCGACCCGCTGCAGCACCTGATGCTGTACGTTACCTGTGACATGCTGCGCGGTTTGATGCTGTGCAGACTGCTGTCGCAGTTGATCATATTCGGGGAGATCAGTGGTGGCTTCGAAGGGGACGACCGGTGAGGGAGTATATTCACCCGGTTTGGCGGCCGGCAGCGAATCCAGAGGCAGACGCAGTCCCATGGGGGAATCGCCGGGAATTAAAAACAGCTGTTCTGAACGTACGGGCCAGGCACCACTTTTCCAGCGGGGTTTATCATGCCACCATTGATGCATCAGGGGGAGCATACAGCCGACAGGGGCTCCCAGACCGCGTTCGAAGACGCGGGCGAGTCGAATACGTTCTTCTTCATCGACCAGATCGGAATTCATCACATCGGCATTTACTGCCAGGCGGCGTTCCTTCCACATGTAGTACATCGCATCTTCGTAAGCGGTGGCGACGTATTCAGGCTTGAGTCCCAGACGTTTTGCCAGCGTTGCCGCAAACTGCTGCGCGTGTTCGATATCGTGGTCGTAATTTTCTTCCGGCGCTGCCAGCAGCATGGGGTCGTTCCAGATCGGCTGTCCGTCGGTTCGCCACATACAGGTTAATGCCCAGCGTGGCAATGATTCCCCGGGATACCATTTGCCCTGACCGTAATGAATCATGCCTTGAGGGGCAAAACGCTGCCGCAGCAGTTCAATCAAATTTCCAGCGAGTCCTCTTTTTGTGGGGCCGACAGCCGCTGTTTTCCATTCGTCCCCATCCATATCATCAATGGAAACAAACGTCGGTTCGCCCCCCATGGTTAAGCGGACGTCTCCTTTTTGGAGTGCTTCATCGACCTGGTGTCCAATGCTGTCAATCCGTTTCCAGACCTCTTCTGTATAAGGTTTGGTGATCCGGGGGTCTTCATGCACGCGTGAAACCGACATTTCGTGATGGAAAGTGACTTCACATTTTTCAACAGTTCCCGAGATCGGTGCTGCGTTGAGCGGTTCCGGAGTACACGCCAGAGGAATATGTCCTTCACCCGCAAATAATCCGGAAGTCGGATCGAGGCCAATCCAGCCGGCGCCGGGCAGAAAGACTTCGGTCCAGGCATGCAGGTCCGTAAAATCTTCGGCAGCACCGGAAGGGCCATCCAGCGATTCAATATCAGGTTTCAATTGAATCAGGTATCCGGAGACAAAACGTGCTGCCAGTCCCAGATGTCGGAACACCTGCACGAGCAGCCAGGCGCTGTCTCGGCATGAGCCACTGCCCAGTTTCAGAGTTGCTTCAGGTGATTGTACGCCATGTTCCATACGGATGACGTAGCGGATCATGTTCTGCAGGCGTTGGTTCATGCCGACCAGAAAATCAATTGTCTTGATTTTAGAACGGTCGATCGAGTCCAGCAGAGCAGAGAATTCCGGTCCTGGTTCTATGGTATCCAGAAATGGCAGGAGATCTTTTTTGAGGGTGGGATCGTATGCAAACGGGTATTCGCTTGCCTCGGGTTCCAGGAAGAAGTCGAAGGGGTTGATCACGGTCATTTCGGCAACCAGATCAATTTCGACCTGCAGCATATTGGTCTTTTCCGGGAACACGAGTCGCGCCAGATGGTTACTATGCGGGTCCTGCAGCCAGTTGACAAAATGCTGAACGGGAGTAACTCGCAGTGAGTAACTGCGAATGGGGGTACGGCAGTGGGGAGCAGGACGGAGGCGAACCAGTTGGGGAGCCAGCTCGACGTAACGATCATAGTGATAGATCGACTTATGGTTCAATGCGACACGGATCATGATGTTCAGGCAATCATAGAAGAAGGATAAAAAACGCAGGAAAATAAAAGCTGAGTACTCAACTGGTTTGAGACTGGCTGTTTTCATTGACAGTCTGGCTCTGTGACTGAGATTGACTCTGCTGCGATGTGAAGAAATCTTCCTGAATCGCTTTGCCGACAGAGTTCAACTGTTTTTGAAAGCCATCAATATACTGGTGCAATCCCTGCTGAATAATATCCTCGACGCTGGTGTAATCCATATTGGAGCACAACAGGCCCATACGCTGCTCTGCCAGATTGATAAAGGTTCCGGTTTGACTCCCCGTGATACAACGCAACGACTCCTGAGCTTTTCTCACGCAGAAGTGCATGGCCCGGGGGAACTGGGTATCCAGAATTAAAAAGTTGGCAACACTGTTGGGAGTGATTTTCCCGTATTGCCGTCGATACATGGCCAAAGCGCTGGCTGACCGTAACAGGGCAGACCAGCGAACCACGTCCAGAGCACTTCCGACATCCCGGGCGTCTGGCAGTAAAATATAGTATTGAACATCGACAATCCGCGATGTTTTATCGGCTCGTTCAATCAGCCGTCCCACGCGTGAAAAATGCCAGGCTTCACCGCGCGACATGGTTGCTTCTGTGGCCCCTACCAGCATGTGACTGGCCAGTCTGACACGTTCGCAGAATTCCTGAGGCTGATCCAGAGTCGCAGGATTCGTCGCTGCTGAACGTACCATAAAATAAAACTGATTGAGCTGTTCCCACATAACAGCAGGAATGATTTCGCGAATCGTTCTGGCATTCTCCCGTGCGTAGGAGACACAGGAGATAATGGAATTGGAATTTTTTTCATCGAACAGCAGAAACTTCAGAACATGATCCCGGTTCGGCGCGCCATAGCGTTTCTCATAGGGGATCTGATCGCCGGTGGTATAAACCAGGGGCGCCCACTGGTCGCCAAGGGTATCGGATTCTCCGAGAGTCAGATTATAATTCACGTCAATAAACCGCGCCACATTCTCAGCACGCTCAACATAACGACTTAACCAGTAAACAGAACTCGCAACGCGACTGAGCATCAAAATTTCTCCAGAGCAGTTGCCGCATGGTTTATCTCAGTCTGAGAGTGACCATTACGCAGGATCCAGGTGTCTTTACTGCCACCCCCTTGTGACGAATTGACAACCATCGATCCTTCCCGCAGGGCAACACGTGTTAATCCGCCCGGCATCACATAAATTTCTTTACCACAGAGGACAAATGGCCGCAGGTCAACGTGCCGTGGTTGAAGTTCATCACCCACCAGCGTGGGGACCGTCGACAGTTTCAGCATTGGCTGCGCAATCCACTCGCGCGGATTGGAACGAATGGCGGCGGCGGTTTTGTCTCGTTCTTCCTGAGACGAATGCGGCCCCATCAGAATTCCGTAACCCCCGGATTCATTGGTTGGTTTCACCACAAGTTTGTCAAGATTGGCCAGCACATGCTCACGCTGTTTGGCATCGGAACATAGAAAGGTCGGCACGTTGGGAAGAATCGCCTCTTCTCCCAGGTAGTATTTGATGATATCGGGCACATAAGCATAGACGGCTTTGTCGTCTGCCACTCCGGTACCAGGGGCATTGGCCAGTGTGACTCGCCCGGCCCGGCAGACATCCATGAGGTGATCGACGCCTAATGCGGAATCAGGTCGGAAATTTTTAGGATCCAGGAAGTCATCGTCAATGCGACGATAGATCACATCAACTCGACGCAGTCCCTTGGTGGTTTTCATGAAAACGTAACCGTTTTCCACAACCAGGTCGGGACCCTGTACGAGTTCGACGCCCATCTGCTGGGCGAGAAAGGTATGTTCAAAATAGGCTGAGTTGTAGATGCCCGGTGTGAGCACGACCGCGGTCGGATCGTTCACACCTTCCGGCGCACAGTCCAGCAGCGTTTTGAGTAACTGTTCGTTATAGTCTTCAATGGGAGCGACTGACATCCCCTGGAAGACCGGAGCAAAAGTTCGTTTCATCAGTTCCCGGTTTTCCAGGACATAGGAAACGCCAGAGGGGCATCTCAGATTGTCTTCGAGAACATAGATCTGTCCATCCTGATCGCGAATCAGGTCGACGCCTGTGATGTGGCACCAGACTCCCTGGGGGGGATGAAAGCCTTTGCATTGTGAACGGAGTGTCTTAGAGGTCTGGACCAGTTCTTCGGGAACGGCTCCATCCTTGATGATTTTGCATTCGTTATAGATATCATCGATAAACAGATTTAAGGCATGGATTCGCTGCTTCAAACCGCTTTCAATCGTTTTCCATTCATCGGCATCGATAATCCGGGGAAGCAGATCAAAAGGCCAGACTTTTTCGGTACCCGCTTCATGGCCGTAGACATTAAAAGTGATCCCCATGTTCTGAAGTGATATGTCTGCCGCTTTCTGGCGTTGCTGCAGGCTACCTTCTGTGAGGGTTTGCAGGCGTTCTACAAACAGTTTGCCACTGGCGCGGGGAGATCCATCGGGGGCAAACATCTCATCAAAAATTTCACTGTACTGGTAGGGAGCTAACCTCATCTAGACGATTCCTCAACGAGCCTTTTAAGACGGAATTGCTGTAAATCTGATATATGAAATACAAATTAAGCAGATTGCGTGCCGTATTAAGCAAGTAATCGTTGATAACTTGAATCTATGATGAAATTACTCTACTTCTCAATTCGCAAGCGAAAGGTCCGCGCACAAACACAGCAGATGTCTCAGGTCTTTGCCTGATAATTAAGCATGGTCTTAAATTAAGACGGAAAGCTTAATTACGTTCAGGATTCTCTGGATCTGTGCAGCAACCATGTTTGAGATCGAGTGAATATTGCTTTGCTTCAGCATAACATAGCGGCGCGCAATTCGTATAGATCAAGTCTCAGGAATCAGGCTCATGTCTGGCAAAGATATAGGCGTTCTCCGAATTGAGGGGTCGAACAGATTAGTCCGTCTGCTTGAGATCAAAGGCGAACTCATTGGATCCCGATTTGACTTTCAGCTTCAAAGGGCTGGTATTGATTTTACGTACCTGCGTCGGGATGTTTTCATAATTTTTAACTGCAGGGGGAGCCTGCCCTGGTACGACCGGTTCCTGTGGGGGGGGATTTACGGTGACTGTATAAGTCCCGAGTGCGACCATCTCCAGGCTGGCTGTTCCATCGCTGTTCAAGGTGCCGCCTCCACCTTCTCCGGTTTGTTCATTGACCAGATCGACCTGACCTTCCGTAACGGGATCGGTTCCATTTGTAATCTGGATGGTCACAGCACCGCGGGGTTTTTCCGCACCGGGCGTGCGGCTGCAGCCGGAAAGTTCCAGGACGCAGAGCAGGGCACAGCCGCTGATGACCAGTGTGAATTTGAGGTTGCTGCAGGCAGCTTTGGGGATCGTATTTTTCATTTTTCGAGCTGAATATTTGATAAAGTGTACTGTGAATGATTTCCCTGACAGAGGGCACACAGGCAAAATCTGTCAGGGAATACGGGAACGATGGTTTAATACTCGCCAATCACTTTTCCGTCGTCACGGACGCAGAGTTGTCTGAGAGTATCCATATCGACATTCTCGGAAATAAATCGAACAGATCCGTCAGTCAGAACCCCATGGACTCCTCCAGTATGATGCGAATTGAGTATGGTATTTGCCGAGTAGGCACTGGCACCCTGAGTCGGGGCACCCGATTTCCAGTACGAGTTGGGAGGGTAGCGGACTGTTGTACTGCCGGCTGCATAGTAGTACCCACCTGAAGCCATTGGCAAAGTGGTGCCTGCGTTCCAGGTTGACAGAGTGGCATTGGCCCAGCCATGCCAGGCACCCAGTGCATTCGCACTTTTCTGAACTCCATTCACCAGACCGGACTGTTCAGCAACAAGTATCGTGTTGGAGGTTCCGTCGGTACAGTCACGAAAACGTCTGCTGACATAAGGGATCAACATGCCGGAGTTGCAGTTGCTGGAACTGCTGGCCAGTACGTCACCCGTACAGACATTTGTACGGCCAGCCGGATCGGGAGTGGCGCCCGAGATGCCGACGTAGTCAATGATCATACTCTGCAGGCTGGAATCGGAATTGCTCTTTGACAGACTGAAGTCCGTAATATTGGTCATTCCGCCTGGATTCGAAGGGCATTTATAAACGGGTAACCTCACGGAATACAGAACCGTATTGCCGGGAAAACCAGAGTGCGCCCAGTAGCCATTGGCTCTCGTTAATTGAGCATACACATTGGCCTGGTCAATGTAAGGCAGGATAGCGACACGCCAGTTGGGATAGGACCCCGTCTGTGTGCCAATTGGCAATGAAGTGTAGATTTCATTGTAGTTGTGCATGGCCAGTCCCAGCTGCTTCATATTGTTTTTGCAGGTGGAGCGTCTGGCTGCTTCGCGCGCCTGTTGCACTGCAGGCAGTAACAGCGCGATCAGAATGGCGATGATGGCGATCACCACCAGCAATTCAATCAATGTGAAGCCACGTTTTCGAGGTTTTGGATGCAGCATGGTAGGAGTCCTGTGAGGATAATGAAGGAAGGATTTACAGACATGAGAGATAGTTTATGCAATTCGGATGCCATTGTTAATGATTATTAGGAAATAAAGTTAAAATAATGTTTCTGCCTCTGGTTCAGGCTGAATTACTGGTTGAACTGATACCGGCGTCCTGAAGCAGATCGCGATACGAATCATTGTAAGGTACTTTAGAAAACAGCTTTACGTTGAATTAACTGCTGCTGGTTTCAAGAGACGATGCAAAAGAACCGTGACAGGCGTCTGCGTGACTTTGCGAGAGGATCTGCTCAGGAAATAAACAGTACTTGCATGATTAAGTGGAATGGGCGCAGCGGAAAAGGTAAATCTGCTTAAGGGTTGAAAGCGGCATCGACCCAGCAGAATTTATTGTCCTGGCAAGGGGGGCCGTGGATCAGAGGGGAGGTCGAGGGGAGTGCCCGGGATCCAGAGCAGGCGACCTGTATCGGTCATTTTCTGTTCCAGCAGGAGTTGTGCGATTTCGGTGAGTCGATTCAGGACCAGGCCGTGAAAACTGTTTTTCTCAGAAGCGTCTCCCGCGGGAATTCCGGTAAACAGTTCGATTGCCTGGTTGAGATTGGAAACGGCCCAGACATGAAACTGACCCTGTTGGATTGCCTGCACGACATCATCACGCAGTACCAGGTTCTGTACATTGGACGCGGGGATACAAACTCCTTGTGTGCCCGTCAAACCATAGGCATGACAGACATCGAAGAAGCCTTCAATTTTTTCATTCACACCACCGATGGCTTGAACTTCTCCCCATTGATTGATGGAGCCTGTGACAGCGATATCCTGTCGCAGCGGCACTTCGGCAATGGCACTGAGCAGGCAGAGTAGTTCTGCGACAGACGCGCTGTCACCGTCAATGCCGCCATAACTTTGTTCCATGGCGATGCTGGCTGTGAGTGTCAAAGGTTGTTCGCTGGCGTATAAGTTGCGTAAGAGTCCTTCCAGAATCAGCATGGCTTTATCGTAGGTGTTACCACTCATGCGGCTTTCGCGTTCGATGTTGATGATCCCCGCCGCGCCAACCCCCACACTGGCTGTGAGTCGGGAAGGGCGTCCGAATGCATAATCACCCAGATCAGCCACTGCCAGACCGTTGATCTGACTGATCCGGGTTCCTTCCAGCTGTATCAGCAGTGTGCCGTCTGCGATCAGGTCCCGTATTTTCTCAGCAACCATATCAGACCGAAAAATGCGTTCCTGCATGGCCTGACGTACGTATTCCGGCTGCACCACTTTCTTCTTGTCTTTGCTGGCCCAGAAGCTGGCTTCGCGGGCGACGTCCCCGACATGACTGAAGATGGAAGTGACTTTTTTCTGATGACTGGCCAGCCTCGATCCGACACGAATCAGTTCTGCTACCGCGGAGGCCTTGAAGGGGAGCAGTCCTTCTTTCTCCGAGAGCTGGCGTACCAGGCGTCCATAAATCAGTGCGGTCTCCTGATCCCGGTCCTGTTCGTCATTGAAGTCTGCTTTCACACGGAATATTTCACGAAAATCTTCATCATGCAGATACAGCAGATGGTAGATCAGCGGTTCTCCAAACGCGACCAGGCGGACTTTGAGGGGAATCGACTCTGGTTGCAGTGCCGATACGGTAAACATGGAAAACTGGTCCTGGGCCTGAATTTCCAGTGACTGATTTTTGAGAGTCCGCTTCAGTTCTTTCCAGACGAAGGGTTCCACCAAAGCATCCATCAGATTGACAATCAGATATCCCCCGTTGGCTTTCAACAGGCTGCCCGATTTAATCCGTGTGAAATTGGTAATGACGCGACCGGCACGATCGACAACGCGTTCTATTGTCCCAAACAGATTACGATAATTGGGCGCATCTTCCACAATGATGGGGGGTTCTTTTAAGTGGCTGTTATCGACCACCACATTGACACGATAGTCAAGGAAACGCTGTTCGGGATCCAGTCCACCTTCACCCGTGAGCATCGCTGCGGCCTGAGGAGGCATATCCGCGAGATCACGGAAGAGATTCAAATGACTGATTACATGAGTTTTGAAACGCGCCAGCCAGTCTTTGAGCTTGGGGATCTTGAACTTCTGCTGGAGTTCATTGACCAGCGGGTCGACAATCTGGATCGCGAAACGGCGTGCCACTTCCCTGACATCGACAGAGAGTTGACGCTGAATTTCCCGCTGTTCCTGCAGGACGCGTCCCGCCATGCCCACCAGTTCGTCCTGGTGGCTTTCCAGTTCCTGCATTTCTTCCGGTGTGAGCTGCTCAATTTCCTTTTGGGTCATCGGGCGATTATCTTTAAGAGGAATAAACAGGATCTCGCCATTGGGCATTTGCTGCACGGTCAATTCATGCTGGCTGGCCAGATTCTGAAGTTTGTCGAATACCTCCTCCCCGCGTTTGCGGTAGATCTGCCGCAGTTTTTCTTTTTCATTACTGAAATCTTCTTCCTTGAACGCTTTCGGTAGGGATTCCTGAAGTCGTTCAATCAACGCTTCCATTTCTGAGCGGAACAGTATCCCCTGACCAGTGGGCAGACTGATGGCCAATGGGCAGTCGGGTTCTTCGAAGTTATTCACATAGATCCAGTCATCCGGAATGGAATCATCCAGAATCCGTTCGCGGAGGGCGTGGGTGATGAGTTCGTTTCGACCTGTGCCTACGAGTCCGGCAAGATAGATGTGATAATTAGGATGCCTGATGCCTGTTCCCAGTTCCAGAGCCCTCAAGACGCGTGGCTGTCCGACAATTTCTGTCAGTGGCTCCAGTTCCTGTGTCGATTTAAAACCGAACGATTTCGGATCCAGTTTTAATGTTACTTCATCAGAGGTCAGTTCACGGAATTCCGTCTGTTCGGTCATTTAATTCTCACCAGTCAGTTCATCAGTTAAGCAGGGGGTCTGTGTTTCTGTTTGGGGATTTGCAGACGCAGAATGCCGGCCTGATTCTCCCGTTTGACGTGATAAGGGTCGACAGCCTGGTCGAGGGGGATGTGACGGACAAAACTCCCCTGTCGACGCTCGATGCAGACTCCCTGGGCAGAATGCTCCACGCAGCCGGATCGCCTCCAGCCGGAAATGGTCAGGGAATGCTGATCCACCGTCACATGAATTTCGTCCGGATCGACGCCGGGAACATCGGCTTCCACCAGATAAAAGTCGAGTGTCTCAAAAATATCAATTTCTGGTTGCCAGTTTCCGCTGGGGGGGCATAACCCCCACTGTCCATAAATCAGTTGATCAAATGCCTGATCGATCTCCTGTTCAAGATTTCGCAGGCGAATCGGCTTCCATGGTAAATGCGACATCAGGACTCCTGCAGGAATGTTTAAGTAACAATAAGGAAACGACGTCTGATACTTCCAGTTTACCCTGATCCCGGGAAGGCGTCTACAAAAAGCCGATTTCCCGTTGGACCTGTGCACACCAGCAATTTCAATCCTGGTGAGTGGTCAGCGCGCAGTACGAGCGTTGTGCCATCAGTTTTCAGCAGAAATGACACTGTTTTGGATCAGAACAGGCGGTTATTTCTCTTGTCGTTCCGGTACATAAGTTGCTCATACAGTTAGTATCTCTATATATAAAGGAGGAATAACGATGGCATATCATAAAGTACAAGACATTCTGGAACTTGTGGAATCATTCCATAAGCAGATGCGCCAGGCTTTAGATCGTGTTTCGCAGGAAGCAGATTCCGATTCAGTAGAATGGTTATCACAACAGTTGCGACAGCATGAGTTACACTGGCAGGCCGCACTTTCAGGGTACGAGAAGCGTGTTGCGGAAGGTGTGCTGGATACCTGGTTGCAATATTTCCCTGACGAAGAAGTCCGCCGCCAGATTGATTCGATCGTGATCAAGCGTGAAATGACACTCGATGATCTGACCGATTTGAATATTCGTTTTCGACAGGCCTTGATCGATCTGTATGAGACTTTGTCTCAGGCATCGTCGGCACCTCGAGTTCACGAGTTGTTTCAACAACTGCAGGAATATGAACAGGCTGTGGTGGCGCAACAGAGCCAGAAACAGCAGGATTCAGAACTTGTGGAAAGCAGGACACATAAAAGGGCCTGATCAACGGGTACCATCAATAATCACAAAACCCCACCGGATTTTATAGAAATTAAATCCAGTGGGGTTTTGCTTTTGATTCAGGAAAACGGCGTGACTACAGTTTTCCTTGAAGCAGGATCGAGACCATTACGATGTGGCATCGCTCCACTTCAGTCGATCATGTTTGACTTCCTGCTCCGTTTCAAAAAAGAGTTCCTGTAAGATGCCCCTGAGTTGATTTTGGTTCGCATCCCAGTACTCGGCTTCCGAGACATTCACACAGATCAATGCCAGCTTCGGATCTGCGAAGCCCTGGGGAAACCACTGCTCCAACTCATCTGTCCAGAGTAACTCAATTTTTTGTTGATCGCGCACCAGCTCCGCCTGTCCCGTAATGGAGATATAGCAATCTCGCTCCGGGTCTGCATAAGCCAGGTTGACCGCGTTCTGTTTTATAATCTCGCCGACTTTGGGATCGTCCGCGTGAGTAAAAAACCAGAGCTGTCCTTCAAATTCATGTTTTGCTGTAATCATAGGGCGGCTCCTTAAGCCACCGTCCTCCGATCGAGTCGTCAGCATTGCGATATGAATATCGCGAATCATCTCACGCAGGGTCTCGATCGATTTCTGTCGTTCGCCTGAATCACTAACATTCTGATCCATTATTGTTGTACCTTTCTGCAAGCGAGAGGCTGACCTCAGGCAGGAACGGTTCCCTGTTGTTCCTGCTAAGGTCAGCTCTAACACTCAAATTAAACCAGGTTGAACCCAGTCATTTACTCCGACTAAATCGACGAAAGAGCACGATTTAAGCTACGCACCTGCGACAAGCTGCTCACCGGCTTCTCGCCAAGACTCTGCTCCCCCTTCATAGTCAAAGACGTTGGTGAAGCCGGCTGCTTCCAACTTTTGAGCAGCCTGTGTTGATGAATTGCAGTGCTCATTCGCGCAATAAACTACGACAGCCTGATCTTTACTGCCCGCCGCCTGTTCTACTTGAGAAACAAAATGATCCTGATCCTGAGGGATATTAATGGAATTAGGAATATGTTGCTTCTCAAAAGATTCCTGAGGCAGTGTATTTACCAGAATGCCTTTTTCGTTTCGTTGCATTTTTCCACGTAACTCTGTGGTTGTTATTTGATGCATGATTCATCTCCTTCTTGAAATAATTCCATTACAAATCGGGTACATGAATCAAAGAATGCAAAAGGCATTCCAATAGAGGGAATTCCAATGAGATTCAGGGCATGAGAAAAAAGTTTGTGTCGTGCTATGCAATTCTGAACCTGATCTATGCACCCCACGGACTCTGGTCTGGGTTGGGGTATGTTTCGAAGGGCAATTGGAATCTGAGATGTTGAACGGAAATGCGATAGATATTCTCACGCAGAGCATGACAGTTTGACGCTGAGGCAGGACATTCTGACTGACTTCAAGGCGGGCTGCTTCTCGCCTAAAGTATATATATAAAGCAGAGCAGTATGCTGTTGTTCTCATTTAAACTGAATCGAGGTTCTCTCACCATATTATAAAATGATTGCTGTCCACATCATGTCATTACTTGATCTCTCACAAAATTCGATCTGGCTGAATCTGGTACTCTTTACCCTGTTTGCGGCGGGTGTCTGGTACGCGGGGTCAAAATTAAGTCTTTACGTGGATCTGATTGCCGATCGAACTGGAATTGGTCAAGCGTTTGCAGGCGCACTGCTGCTGGGGGGAGCGACCAGTCTGCCGGAACTGGCAACGACCATTTCCGCCAGTGCATCCGGCGCCGCTGAGTTGGCTGGCAACAACCTGCTGGGGGGAGTCGCTTTGCAGATCGCTGTGCTCGCCGGTATGGATATCGTCTGTCTGCGAAACCGACCGTTGACTTTTTTTTCACCCAAAGCAGCGTTGTTGCTGCAGGGAGTTTTTCTGATCCTGATGCTAAGCCTGGTCATCATGATTCTGATGACCGGCGAATTAATCACACTGGCAGGGGTCGGGATGTGGTCTATGATGCTGGTTGTGATCTATGGCTTCGGGC
Organism: Gimesia algae; assembly: GCF_007746795.1. Lineage (NCBI taxonomy): Bacteria > Pseudomonadati > Planctomycetota > Planctomycetia > Planctomycetales > Planctomycetaceae > Gimesia > Gimesia algae. The sequence continues at coordinate 5,520,614 of NZ_CP036343.1, read as the reverse complement.
TCTGGTCGTTTCATCGGTATGAAGGGGATCCCCGCTGGAAACCAGCGGGGGAACTGGAAGAACCCCCCGAGTCCAATCGGGATCTCAAAGACGCGCATCAGGCAGAATACCAGTCGGTATCGACGGGTACCCTGGTTCTCTGGTTTTCTCTGGCAGCTTGTGGAGTTCTGTTTTCAGGCTATCTGGTGGCTCGAACCGGAGAAGTGCTGTCAGAGCAGACGGGTCTGGGACAGAGCCTGATTGGAGCCACACTGGTGGCATTAGCGACGAGTCTGCCTGAAGTGAGTACGACCTGGTCTGCGATTCGCTTTGGTGCTTACAGTATGGCAGTTGCAAATATTCTGGGAACGAATGTGCTGGAAGTGGTACTCTTCCTGCCGGCGGATATTGCCTATCGTGATGGTTCTATTATCGAAGCCATGGATCCCTCTGCCAGTTTTCTGGCTGCGCTCGGGATCGTACTTACCAGTATTTATCTCTGGGGGATTCTGGAACGCCGCGATCGCACGATTCTGGGTATGGGATATGATTCAGCCCTGGTGCTGTTGTTTTACTTTGGGGGAATGGGTTTGTATTACTCGTTATCACTCTGAGCGATTCACGATTCGTTGAGACTCTATCTGGCTATATTGCAGCGACTCCATGTCCGTTTGAGCCGTGTCATCAAAATCCGCGCAGTTCAATCGCTTCTTTGACGCGTTGCGTCCCGATAGTGTAGGCCGCTTCCCGTCTGCTGCTGCCCGTTGACTTCGCTGATTCAGTCAACTGTTTCCAGGCATTGTGCAACGTTGATTCCAGTTTGTTATTCACTTCGCTTTCTGTCCAACTGTAGCGCTGTCGATTCTGAACCCACTCCAGATAAGAGACGGTCACTCCTCCCGCATTCGCCAGCAGATCCGGAATGACAGGAATGCCTCGTTCCTGCAGGGTGGCGTCGGCTTCAGCCGTGACGGGGAGATTGGCTGCTTCTACTATCAATCGAGCGCGAAGCTGGTCGACATTGTTCTGATGGATGGTTGCTTCGACAGCAGCGGGAATCAGAATATCAACATCCAAAGCGAGGAGTTCTTCGTTAGAAATTTCTCCGGCAGCGAAGTCGATCTGCTGTAGTGTAAGATCGTCGTCAGATTCATTTCTTGATTTGATGATACCGGGAATATCCAGGCCGTCACCCTGGTAGAAGCCACTATGTCGATTACTGATGGCGACCACTTTTGCACCGAAGTCATGTAGAAAATTCGCAGCATGACTGCCTACATTGCCAAAACCCTGAATGGCGATACGTGCGCCCTGCACTTCGATCCCCAGATTTTCACAGGCCCAGCATGTCACCAACGCGACTCCCCGTCCCGTTGCTGCCAGTCGACCGGGGGAGCCTCCCAACTGTATTGGTTTTCCGGTGACAATTCCTGGCTCGTAACCATGATCCTTAGAATGTGCTTCCATGATCCAGGCCATTTCCCGGGGACTGGTTCCCATATCAGGGGCAGGGATATCCCGATCTGGCCCCAGCATTTCATCTAATCGATCCACAAACCGTTTGGTAAGAACTTCCAACTCAGAACTGTTCAACTCATGAGGGTTGCAATTGATTCCTCCTTTGGCACCGCCGAAGGGAATATCAACCAGCGCACACTTCCAGGTCATCACAGAAGCCAGATCTCGAAAGTGAGCCAGGTCGACATCCGGGTGAAATCGCAGTCCCCCCTTAAAAGGACCGCGACTGTGATTATGCTGCACGCGAAAACCGGTGTAGAGTTTCAAGCCTCCTTCATGACAGACCAGGGGCAGTCCAAATTTGACCTCGCGATAAGGGGTGATCATCAGGTGCCGCATTTCATCACTGACTCCCAGGCGATCCAGGGCCGGGTGTAGAAACGGGCTGATAGCTGATTCCATTTTAGTTTAGTCCTTCTTTTCCCTCGAATCGAATGAACTCAGTTGTGCGACTCGCGATACCATCCTTGTGGCGGTTGACTGGCATGGTTGGGGACCAGCGCGAACATCAGCAGTAACAGTCCGGTCAGAATATGATTCTGCAAAGCTGGTATTACATGTTCTGCCGGTATTAATTGCGCTGGTTGGGCAAATCGGCCATAACCGATCATCAGCACCGCCAGGAACGCGGTTGCCAGATGGATGTGACGCAAGGGCTGCCAGTACGAGAGCAGCGCAAAGGAAATGATCAATAGCGCACAAAGCCAGTCCATAAACCAGAGCATGCTTTGTGACTCAGCATGACCGAAAACAAACGGGCTGATTGCCAGCCAGCATCCCAGCATGAATTCCACGACGCGCGACCACATTAGATGTTTCCTTTCTCAGGCGTTGAGGCAGCACCCACCATTTCACTGGCGATTTCGTCTGCGATTTCTGAAGGCTGTCCCCACAGAACCGACCAGAGTAATTGCTTGTCATGCGTTCGTTTCCAGACCAGATACAGCAGTTTGACAGAAGCATAAACTTCGTCGTAGGCCATCACCACCAGAATCAGCGAAATCAACGCTGTCATCAGACAGAGAAAGCACCACTGTCCCACGATGGTCCCCTGGCAGATAACCAGTATCACGCTGACCAGCCCGAGCGGAATCACGTCGATTCCAAACAGGATGACCAGCCAGGGGCGATACTGCCAGCGACGGGTCGAGCCAGCCAGACCAAAGATCGCATCACCCAGATAGGCTAATGCGCCCAGCGCGGCATCGGGAATGCCGAACCAGCGATGCATCATCAGGGCCACATCTGATTCCAGCACGCGACGCGTCTGATCGCCAAAGACCGGATCCCAGGGTGACTCTATCAGATGCCATTGAAATAAAGCCATGTGCGTCGCCAGCACAAATGCGACGAGCGCCAGAATGCAAATCGGCAGCCTTTGAGACCACGCTGAGGGATTATATCGAAACGGCGAAACAGTGACGTTCAGATCCGCTTGTTCCGCCGGGTAGCCTTTGAGCGTGGCCTGACTCATTTTCGGACTCCCGTTGAGTCCTGTTGTTCGAGTTCTTGAGGAACAGGTAAACCGTTGATTTGATACCAGCGTTCCGGATCAGATTTCAGGCGTTCGGTCATTTCCGGAAGGGTATTGCGGAGCTGATGTCGAGGCTCCCATTCCAATACCTCGCGTGCGCGTTGCACGCTGACCGGATAGTTCTGATCTGCCAGATCGATCATCCAGGGTTTGATGAAAGGCGCATCTTCTGCGTCGGACATCTGATCTTTGATCCAGGCTCCGGCTTTGGCGGCCACCTTCGGAATCCGAATGGCGGGCCACTGATCACCATGCAGATACAGCCCCAGCTTATCCTGTAGTTCTTCGTAACTCATCAGATCTTCTTCGCCGATGATGAACAGGCTGTGCAGAGGCAGATTGATTCTCCGTTCAACTGTTGTCTGAAAACAGGCCACCAGGTCATCCAGATGCAGAAATGACTGTCCACAGGTGATATCACCGGGGAAAAAGTAGCTTTCCAGTTGTTTTTCATATAAACGGGCAATCTGCTGAGCGATGGGAATCGAGTGGCAGTCCTCATCATAGACGCCCGCCAGACGCAGGATCACTGCCGGGATGTCACGGGCTTCTTTCCGGATGACTTCTTCCGCCGCCAGTTTGGACTTTGGATAATCCCATTCTGCATTGACAGGAGACGTTTCCCGGATTGGCTGACCATCTTCAGAAGAAGCCTGAACGAGCAGAGAACTGGAAAATACGAACTGCTCCACCTTAAACTCCTGAAGTCCGCGTAGTAATCGTCTGGTTCCTTCTACGGTCAGGTCCTGATACAGGGGGCTCGGTTCACCAGAAAAATCATAGTAGGCTGCCAGGTGAATGACACTGGCAATGCGATCGCCGTGTCTTTGCTTGAGAGTGAGCAGTGCGCGGGCGACTTGAGCATCATCTGTCAGGTCACAGGGAATCCAGTCTGCCTGATGCTGATCCTGTTCAGCCGGAAGCGGTTCCAGATCGAAGGCGACAACTTCATAATCTTCTGAAAACGCATTAACCAGCCGAGAACCGATCAGTCCTTCGGCCCCTGTGATTAATAGTACGGGCTTTTTGTTCATTGGTTGATTCATGTTCTACTCTCTTTCAGTTGAGGTGAATAAAGCAAGATCATTGGCAAGTTCCGCAACTGGAATGCCAACAATGCATTTTTGAGTAGATATCCGACTGAATTAGTAGTGTTGGTAGTGTTGAATGACGTAATGTCACCGCCTGGAACAGATCTGGAATTATCTTGCTGCGGTGACAGAAAAATATTCCATGTTGATCAGGGGAACCAGGGTTCCTCTGATACAGTTCGGGTTTTTTGTTCGCCTGGGAAACGCTACGACAGGCAAGGCGTCAGATTGCCCGGTTGTCTGATCGATGAGCGGTCACTCTGATCGAAAAACTACCGCGGTGAATTGGTCGAAAGTGCTAAAATCATTAGCTTTCCGTAATGGCACAAGCTTTGCAAAACATACAACCCAATGTTTTCAAACTTACAGCAGGGAGCGGAACATGTTGAAACAACAGACAATCTTGATCATTGAGGATAAAAAAGCAGGCGAGGTCGCTCTGTCTGATTTTTTAAGCCAGCATAATTTTCATTCTGTCACGGTCAGTCATGCACAACGGGAGAATCGCCAGATTGAACAGAGTGTGGATCTGATCTTGCTTGATCTCGATCAAAATGATCAGGATAGTCTGCAGCAGTTACAGTACTGGAAAAGTCACAATCCGAAAACACCCTGTATTGTGGTGTCGAGTTCGGACAATATCGATGCAGCGGTCGCAGCGATGAAACACGGTGCCGCTGACTATCTTCAGAAGCCAGTGAATTCCGAGAAACTGATCAATTCCGTTATTACCTGCCTGCAATCTGTCAGGAATATCGCTCCCCATACAAACCCCTCCCGTCTGCGGACTTCCCAATATGGTTTTGAAAATATTGTGGGGCAGTCCAGGGCGATGCAGGAAATATTTGAGGATGCCCGGCGTGTGGCGCAGACGGACAGTACCGTGTTGATCACTGGGGAATCAGGCACAGGGAAAGAACTGATTGCCGAGGCCCTGCATCGCAACAGCCCGCGGGCAGCAGAACAGTTTGTGACCGTTAATATGGCTGCCGTTCCGGAACACCTGGTGGAGAGCGAACTGTTTGGTCACACCAAAGGTTCGTTTACCGGTGCGACAGAATCCCGCCGAGGACGTTTTGAAGCGGCCCATCATGGCACACTGTTCATTGATGAGATCGGCGATTTTAAACTGGAGTCGCAGGCCAAACTGCTGCGGGTTCTGGAAAATCACACGATCACGCCGATCGGCAGTAATGAGGATCGAGAAGTTGACGTGCGAGTCGTTGCCGCGACCAGCCACCATCTTGAGAAACTGGTTGAGGAAGGTCGTTTTCGAGAAGACCTGTATTACCGTTTGAATGTAATCAATCTGAAACTACCGCCACTGCGGGAGCGGAATGAGGACATTGCGCTGCTGATAGACAGCTTTTTGAATCAGATCTGTAAACAGGTTCATCGAGAGAGACCGGAATTGTCTCCTGAACTGCAGCAGTATCTTGTGAAGCATACCTGGCCGGGAAATGTGAGACAGTTACGTAACTGTCTGGAAAGTATGATAGTCCTCTCAGAATCCGGGTTGTTGACGCTGGACGATTTGCCTGACATGTTGCGGAATGGAGATGCCGTCTATGATGGCATTATGATTCCCGAAGGCATCCGACTGGAAGAACTGGAACGCAGAGCGATTCAGCAGACACTCAGTTACAATCATGGTAACCGTACTCATTCCGCGAAATCACTGGGTATGTCTGTCAGAACATTGCAGAGAAAGCTCAAAGCCTGGGGCATCCGGGAACAAGCCAACTCCTTCTCACGAAATGGCAACTCTTGATCAAGTAACATTGAACGATTAAATAACGAGTCGAGAAATACTGCGGTTGTCAAAGTCGCTGTTTCATCTATAAAAAAGGACAATAGCTCAGTTTTCTTTACTTCTATTTCGTTCGAAAGCTTGATTATGTTTGGTTGGTTGCGTCGTGATCCGCGGAAAAAACTGGAAACTCAATATGCGCACAAACTGGAACAGGCACGTGATGCCCAGCGAAATGGGAATATCCAGGGCTATGCGCAACTGATGTCGGATGCGGAAGGCATTCTGCAGGAAATCGACAGTCTACCCGAATCGACTTCGGAAACAGGAAAATAAAACAACAGTAACTGTTTAATTCTTTAATGTCACTGCAAACACCTCGGCGTGATCCAGATGCAGTCGCAGCATATATTTGCCTGCAGGCAGATCCTTCAAGGTCTGCTTTTTCCAAACGACCGGATGTGTCAGGGAATCACCGGTTAAAGGCTTTGCGTCTGTTTTCGTAAAGCCGGGAACCCGGAAACCGGCGGCTGTCAACAGTTCCACCTGGATTTTGCCCTTCGTCGCGTCTGCATTTACGGTGATCTCCCGAATGTCTTTCAGCTCCAGTGGCTTGAGTGTGACCTGACCGATATTCTTAAGAGGCTTTTTTAACGTCGACTGGGCACTCAATTCCACAGGACGAATTCCCGCAAATCGATCCAGGGGTAATGTCGCCAGCCCGACGCCACTCTGCTGGCTGGCGTCAGTCAGTTTAGAGCCTCCCCCAATCGCACCGCTGGTGTAGCCTCCATAATAGAAGCGAATCGAATCCTGCAGAAACACGGGCGTCGCGTTTGTAAAGATGCCGCCACTGGAAAAGGGCTGTTGCGGAATAAATGAGAGATCGCGACAGGGGCGTTCCCAGTGTATGCCGTCGCGGCTGATCATCAGCTCGATATGCATCAGATCTGCTTTCGCACCGACTGCTTCGCCACGTGCCCGCAAAATCTGGTTCAGGCAGAAGTAGCAATCATTGTAAAAGAAGACGGGCGAGTTATGAAATTCCGTGTTGGTCGCGTCCTGATCATCGGGAGAACAGACAATTTCGGGAGCCGACCAGGAGAGAAAATCCTTGCTGCTGGAACGGGCCATCGCGTGTTTCCAGGCCAGTCCTCCATCAGGCCCATTCAGCCAGCATTTCCCATAGACGGCGTATTCTTTTTGTTTCGGATCATAAAACACGTCGACCGCATCGGACATTGAAAGCGGCAGTAGCCACTGCTTTCGCATGAAGTTTTTACGCTTGTCCCACTGTTCTTTATAAGGATCTTCCTCAGCGAACAGAGGCTGTAGTGTACGTCCGCCGTAAGCGGTCTGGTTGAGAGGATTACGTGGCGATTTCGACCAGTGAATACCGTCCGGTGAAAAGGCGGCATGCCAGCCGGGCCATTCCTGTTTTTTGTCATCGGGAGAGAAGTCATAATACAGCATCTTATATCGTCGGCCTGGGTCCGTTTCTTCCGGTTCAAACAGGACCGAATTACAATAGCGGTCGCCATAACCTCCCGACGCCAGCAGCACGATATTGGTTTCCGGAAAGGAATCCTCCCAGGGTTTCCTGTCAGTTTTGAAATCGTGCAGTTTCAGCATGGGTTTGGTGAAGTGGATGCCGTCTTCCGATTCGGCATAACAGACGACACAGCGACGCGTCTTACGTGGGTCGCGACCGCCGGCGTACGCCTGGTACCACAACTGGTAGATTCCTGTCTGTGGATTGCGATGAATCGAAGACCAGGCGATAGCCAGTTCCCAGGGCTGATCTTCCCGGACGACCGGATTTTCTGCATAGGCGCTCGTCTGATGAAAAACGCGTTTAGTCCCCGCGCGATACAAAATGTGATGATCATCGACGAGCAGCAGTGTTCGAGCCTGTGGCTTCGCATCTTCAGCATGGCCGATACTGACCGCTGCCAGCAGGCAGACGAGAAACAGGCTTAGCGGGAAACGCAGTCGTTTGGTTCTCAACATTGTGATCAGTCCTGTAAAGAAGCGGAGGATTATTTCATGGCATTCTCGAAGAAATCAGCAGCTTTGATTTGCACACTGCGCATGACTTCATCCGAGTGTGCGAGGTCATCCAGTATTACCAGTTCGCAGTGATACTGTTTATTGTGTAAGCGATTTGCCAGTTTCTGACTGTGTCCGGGCAGCACGGTGCGGTCTTTGAGGCCGTGGATCAGCATCACCGGAATTTTCTGGAACGTGTCGACGTTTTGGATCGCTGAATTAGCCTGGTACGCATCGGGTACCTGTTGAGGTGAACCGCCATAAGCGGCGGTGACCGGTTTCGCGTAGCGGGGGTTCTCTTTGATCCAGTCAGCAAAGTCGGTCATGGGCATGACTGCACAGACGGAACGGATCAGGTCAGGGCGATGCAGGGTGTAAGCGAGTGCCGAGCCTCCCCCCATGCTGGTGCCCATAATGTGCACACGATCTTTTGAGATTTTCTGCTCGCTGAGGACCTGCGCAGTCACACCATCCAGGGCCTGTTTCGCGGCTTCATTCATAAAGTGCAGTTTACCCAGTTCAGGAACAACGACATAGAATTCACGTTGAGACAACTTACTGCGTAATTTCTGGTAGGGTTGGCGTGAATAATTATAACTTTTGAGCGATCCACCCGCACCGTGCAGATAGATTAACAGTGATGCTGGTTTATTATTCGACATTGTGTCGGGATGGTACAGCAGATAAGAAGTACTCTTGCCCGTTTGTGGATCAGAATACTGGTGTCGCGTGATTTTTTCCGGGGGAGACGTCTCTGTTTCAGCTGAGAAGAGCTGCGACGAACTGATTCCGATCAGGATCGAGAGCGTCGTTACAATCCGACACCATGAATGATTCACAAAAATTTGATTCATGCTGAATCTCGTTAAAAAAATTTATTGTCGTTATCAGGACTGGATCATAGTCTTCAGCTCGATTTTCAATTCGTTGAGTCGCGCGATCATTTCCTGGATTGCCCGTTGATGCCGGGCCAGATCCGCCGACCCTTCACGCAGGGGATCAAGTACGAGCGCTTCATATTTGAGATACTGTTCGCAGGCATAAGGGACAGCGGCGGCGATTTCATGTGGAATCGTGACCACGCCGTTACAGTCGCCGTGCAGTAAATCGCCGGGTTGGATGGTGAGTCCCCCCACTTCGACAGGTACGCCGGTTGCTTCGAAGTGGCAATACCCGTGTCCGCTCATGATCCCATGACTGAAGCAGGGGAAGTCGAGGGCGCGGACGTTATCGATATCGCGGGCGGCACCGGATGTAATCAGGCCGACTGCACCAAATGTCTTATAAGTCAGACACATCCCATCACCGAACGTCGCGCCTGCCGGGGGATCATCCAGATCCTGGAAGACGACCACAGCCGGACCGGGTAAGTCTGCGAACGAACTGATCAATCGGGCCGAGATTCCAGGATCGACCGAACTGTCCGCTGCTGCTGAGGAACGAAAGGTAGTGGTGACCGCGTAACCGACCATCGGGGGGAATTCCGGAAAGCAGGCGGCAATCTCCCGATTCATATATCCCGCGGCCCGGGATCGTACTTCAAACAGCTCAATCGCGTTGCAGATCGTGGGAGTATCAAATCGACGTAATGCTGCCAGATCGGGAAGGGAAATCATGGTCGTTCTCGAAAAAAGATTTGACATTAAAATTAGAATAGATACTATTTAATCATAAAAATACACGTTGTAAATCAATAATATTGTTTTATGTGGAAAATAAATAGTATATATGTCGGCCGAAATCAATTACCAGATTACCCAGTCTGACGAGCTGGCAGAGCGGATTCGACAGCGGATTCAGTCAGAACGTCTCGCGGACGGGGCGTTTTTTATGACCGAATCAGACCTGGCGGAAGAATACCATGTTTCGCGGACGGTGGCGCGGGAGGCGGTCAGTCGGCTGACGGCCATCGGCCTCCTGGAAGGCCGCAAGCGCATCGGTCTGATTGTGCGTCGTCCCGATCCACTGCGGCTGCTGCAGCTGGGCCTGCCTTCCCTGTTTGATTCGGAACAGGATGTTTCCGAGTTATCGATGTTGCGGTATGTGGTCGAGATGGGCGCCGTCGATCTGGCCATTCGTAATGGCAGCGATGAGCAATGTCAGCAACTCTGTGAACTGGCAGATGAGATGGCATTAGCAATTCGCAGTGATCAGACCGAGAAAATTGCCGAGCGGGACATCGCCTTTCACTCACTGTTGTTGCAGATGACATCCTCCACACTGATAGCCGGCATGCAGCGAGTGCTGGTCAATTTCTTTCAATCGGTGTATCAGGAATATCAGTCCGATGAAACCACGGGCGAACGAATGATCTGGGAACATCAGGAGCTGGCGGCTGCGATTCAGGATCGTGATTCCAATCGGGCCCGTACGATGATGCAGATGCAGTCACGTAACTGGTTGAATCAGAAAAAGACCACTTGAAAATAACGGCTGAGTTTATCTAAGGAATGACATCATGAACAAGTTCTCAAAAGGACTGTGGCTGGGATTGACTTTGGTAATGATGACGTCGACGCTGTCGGCAGCAGAACCAGCTGTTGAAATTCACAAAACAAAAGCGGGTACTGTGTTCGCGACCTGGGGACCACTGCCTGATCAACCCACGCCGACACTCTTCATTCTGGCGGGCACGATGGAGAGTACACTGGGCAGCCCCTATTTTCGACAGTGTGGAAACCAGCTGGCGGAAGCAGGTTATCTGCTGGTTTCGGTCGACATTCCCTGTCACGGCAAACAGCATCGACCTCCCGAGCCAACGGGTTTGAGTGGCTGGGCTTATCGTTGTGAGCAGGGGGATGACTTCGTCGCCGACAACAACCGACGGCTCAGTCAGGTGCTCGACGAACTGATTGCCGGCGGTCAGACCAATGCAGACTATGTCGGCGTGTGTGGCACATCGCGGGGCGGTTACCTGGCGTTGCAGTTTGCCGCCAACGATCCGCGTATAAAGGGAGTTGCCGCGTTTGCACCGGTGACAGATCTGACGGTCCTGAACGAATTCAAATCGCGGGCCAAAAATGAAATGGTGCAATCGCTGAGTATGATTCGAAATTCGGAAAAACTTGCGGGGCGTCCCGTCTGGATTGTCATCGGTGATCGTGATGTACGCGTCGGAACAGACGAATCCATTGAACTGGCCCGCAGTATTACCAAGGCCGGACTGGAGAAAGGGGGGCAGAGCCAGGTCGATCTGCATGTGATCGCAGAGCCAAAAGGGCACACGGTTCCTGCGGGCTCTACTGATCTGGCGGCGAACTGGTTTCTGAAACGAGTGGGTACACCTGATAACCCGCCAGCTAAATAAATGAATTTTTTCACCCGAGCGTTTTTCATGCGAAGATACTTCCTGAATCTGAATGGAACTGGCTTCCTTTACCTGTCAGTAGTCCTGGTTCTGCTGGCCAGTAGCACTGCCGTTGCCCGCGACATTCATGTCGACCCGGACAACGGGAATGATGCATCAACTGCAGGGCCGCTCAAATCAATTCGGCAGGCGATTCGCATCGCGGAACCCGGCGACACGATCCATCTACTGCCTATCGTCTATCACGAGTATGCAGGCTTTTATGGCAAGCAGGGAACACCGGAAAAGCCGATCACCCTCGACGGACATGGCGCGACCCTGGAAGGTTCCGATCCCATTGATCTTACGCGGTGGCAGGAAGTCAAGCCAGACCTGTATCGCTGCGAGAATCTGATGCCGACTTTGAATGATGCGATTCTACAACGCTGGTTTTTTCTCTGGAACGGCAAGATGGTGCACATGGGCCGCACAGCGAAAGGGCCCAGCAAAGATTTCAAAAAGCCCGAAGATCTGCAACCGGGGGAATGGACGTTTGTGAAACAGACAGCACCAGCCGGGCAGACAGAACCGGCAGAAAAGAGTACTCGGGTCACCGGAGCCTTCTATTTAAAACTCTCCTCGGGAGCCCAGCTGAGTGAGCAGAATCTTCGCGTCCCGGTACGATCTGCTGGTGTCCAGTTTGGCGGTTCCGGAAAGAATCACAATGCGCATCTGGTGATACGTAATCTGACCTGTACTCATCCCTACAACGATGGCTTCAATATTCACGGTCATTGTGAAGATGTTCTGTTTGAGAATATTAAAGCGATCGAGTGTGGCGATGACGGAATCAGCGCTCACGAAACAGCCGAGTACCGCGTGGATGGTTTTGTGTCGATCGGCAATTCCACGGGGATCTGCGATACCGGAGCCAGCCGAACCAGTTACAACCGGGTCTTTATCCGCGACTGTCTGGGCTTCGATCTGTTTTTTCTGGATACGGGCCGCTATACGCTGACCAATTCGGTGGTGCTCTCTTCGGCGGTGCGGACGTTGCTGATGGTGGGCCGCGATGATCCTGAGCAACCCTGTAACCTGACAATGAAAAATGTCTTCATCCGGCGGGTGGCCGATAAAAACGAAGTCCGCGTCTCCCGCAACTGTGTATTGGACGCCAGCCATGTGACGCTGATGGGACTCAACTTTCAGGCGACCGGTGGCGACGTGAGACTGCATGATTCGCTGATTGTGAGTGCTGCTGTGATCCCTTCATCCAAAGTGGCTTATGACTATCTGGCTGCAGGTACTAACGCCGAAGAACCATTGAAGCCCGAAATGCTGATCTGGAAAGATGTCACATGGACGGCAGATCGGAACTGCTACGATCTGTTGAGCCTGCGAGTCGACAAAACCTTTTTTACTCCGACGCAGTTCAGTCAGTTCCAGCAGCTGACCGGACAGGAACTGCAATCGAAATGGATCAGCAGTCTCACTGCAGAGACCGGCTCCGGTGCTGATCTGAAAAAACTGAAGCAATCAACCATTCCTGAAAGCGAACTTTCTACCGCACGTGTACGATCTCTCCTTCCCTGACGAAACTGAATGAAAACGAAAGAGAAACCATGCTTGTCTCGCCATTCGAAACTTTAAAACGAAGCCTTCCTGCCTGTCTGTCAATTGTATTACTCTTGGGAGTATCTGCCGGGCTCTCCGCCCAGACGGTTTCAGTGGACCGCGGGCCGGAAGTGGACGAAGCGGTCTTTTTCTCATTTGATGACCATGCGATTCCCTGGCGGAACAATCTGCAACTGACTCCGGTGACGGCCGAGAAGCATCCTGCCAATCCCGTGTTGCGTCGAGGACCGGAAGGAGCACCCGATCATGGGCATGCGATTCTGTACGGCAGTGTGATGTACAGGGACGGGAAATTTCGCATGTGGTACCTGGGGATGTTCGAGACCGCGATCAAAAGTGGCCAGGCGCCGGGCTGGTGGCGGCCCATGTGTTATGCCGAGAGTGATGACGGGATTCACTGGACCAAACCGAAACTCAATCTGGTGGAATTCAATGGAAATAAACAGAACAATATCTGTCTGATCAAGTCAGAAGTCCCCGCGCTGGCCAAGGTGAATGATTTTCTCAGTGTGATGTATGATGCCAATGACCCTGACCCGAAGCGCCGTTTTAAATGTGTCTATATAGCACATCCCCCGTTTGCCGAGGTGCGTGGCGGGCGGAGTAAAATCGGGCCGAACGAAAGTCGCTGGGGTGCTTTCGTCGCCGCGACCAGTGCCGATGGATTAACGTGGGATGTTGTTGGTGACCGTCCTGCGAATGCGGGGGGCGAACGGTTCGAAGTCTCCAGCCTGTATCAGTTCGGCAATTTTTATTATGCCAACGGTCAGCTGCTTTCGCCCTGGAGCTGGCGGATGGACGGCTCTGATGTTGGTCGGGTAATGCTGGCTTACCGATCTTCCGATTTCGATCACTGGTCCCGCGCGAAAGCGCTTTCGTTCGCTCGGCCGGGTCAGTTGACGGCGAAGCCGATTCCCGGTCAGCAGACACATATGGGAGCGGGTATCTGGAATCGAGGGAATGTGCTGGTCGGCTTATATGGGATGTGGCAGGATGCCCCGAAGAAACCACCAAAAGGCGAACATTGGAACAAAGGAGTGACGATTGATCTGGGACTGGTCGTCAGCGATGATGGCATTCACTTCCGGGAGCCCGTACCTGATCATAGTGTCATTGCCCGAGGAAAGCAGGGGGAGTGGGATGACATCGCGCTGCTGCAGGGGCATGCATTTGTGAATCGGGGTGATAAAACATTGATGTGGTATTCCCACTGGGACACAGGCGGAAAACTCAAGAATATGGAGATCGGACTGGCGACCCTCAGGCGGGACGGATTTGGCTATCTCTCCCCCAGGGTCGAAGACAGCTCAGCCCACTTTGTGACGGCTCCCTTTGAAACCAGAGGAGATCTGAAACTGTTTACGAATGTGGAGGGGGTCTCAATAGAGAATCCCTTAACGGTGGAACTGGTCGATGAATTCGACAAACCTCTGCCCGGTTACTCCGGTAAAGATGCTGCCCGCATTACCAAAGCGGGAACCCGTACGCCGATTGTCTGGTCTGGAAACAATCCGTTACCGGCCGGCAAAAAGCTGGCGGCACGGGTCACGTTTCCCCATTCCACAGAGACGAAATTTTATGCATTGTATGCAGGCAAGTAATGCTGTCCGTGAAGTCTCAGTCTGACTCTTTGGGGGCGGGCCAGTTGAGATGCTTGTGTAAGAAGTCATATGAACCCTGTTCGTGAATGGCATGCGGGCCTTTGATGAATTCGAGTTCCTGACGATCGCCGATGCCCAGTTGAGCCTGGTAGAGAAATCGTACCTTGGCATATTCCTGTGCGACGCGGTCATCAGGTTCGACGCCATCAAAGTGTCCGCGTTCCACCATGAAGGGACGCGGGCAGATAAGGGCGGCCATCTCGGCGTAGTTGAAGGTACTGCCCAGGTTCCATTCGAAGATTTCGTATTCCCCTTTGTTGGCGTAACTGTATCGTAGCGAACGCTGGTCGGTGGCGGCATTCTTCCAGACCCATTCGCCAAAATCAGCCGAGCAGATTGAAAGAGCGTAATTCTTGACCAGCGGAGGAATTCGCATGGCTGATTTTCCACCGTAGGAAATCCCATAGAAGCCGATCCGCTTTTCATCGACAAACGGCAGCGTCGAGAGCCAGTCTGTGATTTGCTGATGCTGGGGGACTGCGATCGAAAACAGGGTTCGGCCGATGGACTGGGATTTGAACTGCAGTGTGCGAAAACGATCGAACAATACGTAAGGGTTCTGGGGAGCGAAGGTGATGAAGCCCCGTTCCGCCAGATGCGTGGCGAACGATTTGTAAGCGCGATAACCTTGTTCGCCCACCGTGTGTTGCGGTCGTCCTTCCAGACCGTGCTGGCAGACAACGACAGGCCGCTGTTCTGAGCCATCCAACTTCAGGTCTTTGGGTAAGGTCAGAATGCCATAGGCGGTGACGTCGGGGAAGACATCCATTTCGACTTCATAGCTGATCGTCTTCGGGCCGACCTGGAATTTGCGGCTGCGGGCGTTATCGGGCAGCAGTTCCAGGTCGAAGGCGCCGATCACCTCTTCGCTGAAAACCTTGCGATAGGGTTCGACCGATTTCTTATAATTTTCCAACGAATCGGTTTTGAGATTCTTCATGAATTCAATACGGGTTTCATATGCCAACTGTAACAGACGCTGATTATGCCTGAGGATCTCTGCCAGCTGTTCGTCATGACGCTGGCTGGCCTGTGCGCGTGATTTCAGTTCCAGAGGTTTGGATGATTCTGCGAGTTTCGCGTCAGGAACAAGGCTCTGAATCAATGCGGCGAGTGTTTCCTGTGAGACGGGGACTTTAGAATCCACGAGTGTCAATGTGGGTGCCTGTGGTTTCAGGGCAGCGGTGAATTCACGGGCCCGCGCGACTTCGGTTTTGACTTCGTCTTTATCGGGGACCAGTAACCGTCCCGGTTTACCCTTCAAAGGAGGATAACCATCCTGCTTGACTTCCAGTTCACCCCAGGCGGTGGTGCGGAAACCGTATTCGGGATATTTGCCCGATTCGATGATCAAAGTCCGCGGCGCGACGAGGCTGGCGATTTCCGCATCGCCGAATACATTGAGCAGGCCAAACACATTGCGGTCGGCGGGTTCTTCCCAGAGAAACTGTCGCGAACCGAAGTAACCGCAGACTGCGGCAGCGTCGATGCGTGAATCCAGGGCCGCCGCGTAGAGAGCCAGCCTTCCCCCTTCACCCCAGCCGATGACTCCTACGGGGCGTTTTTCATCCCCGCTGGTCTGTTTCAGAATACTGACGCCCGCCATGACTTTCTGCGTTTCATAGCCGGCCAGAGTGCGACCCAGTTCGAACGAAGGACGGTGAGCCCATTCACGGTTGCTCATCTTCCATTGATTGTTTTCCCGATTGATCAGAGTGGGAATCAAGACGCGAAAACCGGAACGCGCGAGTTGCTGTGCATAAGCGTCCGCCGGCTTTTTTGCGGAGACCAGATCTTCGGGAAGCTGGTCGGCTTCCGGGATCGCGATGATGTCACCGCGGATGGTTCCTTTGGGAATCAGTAACAGGCCCGTACCCTGCATATCATCTAATACAGGCCAGCTGACTTCATGGAGCGTGAATGCTTTCGCAGGTTGATCAGAGGCATCGCCGATATAAGAGATGCGTCCTGTCACCAGCGGATCGGTCAGACCGAGCATGGCGGAGAGTTCCGCCTGTTTGTCGGCGATTGATTTCGTGTAAGCTTGCGGTGAAGAGAGATCCCGGTTCCACAGCTTAGGTCGTTTATTGGCTGCCTGTGCGATCTGTTTGAGCAGGAACTTATCGATGCCGGCAATCATTTTTTCACTGAGATCACCTGGGAAGATGAGCGGTTTTGTATGAGGCAGAGGTCGCGGATCGGGGGCCGGTTGCAGTACCGCCCAGGGAGGAGCATCTGTTTTTTCATCTGCGTTTGACTGTGAGAGTAAAAGTGTAAACGGGCTGACTGCAAGTGAGGCGAAGGTGACAAGCGTGGTCAAACGAAGTATGCTTAAGATTTTCATGGAGATTCCCTGGCTGGATTCAGTTCCGTGACTCGTGAGGTCCGTATCCGTAAGATGATACCCCTGTCACGCCTGCAGGGGCAATCAATTCAGCTGATTTTTTCTCTTTTATGAACTCTGGACGAATTGAACTCTGCTGACCGGCATCAAAAAAAACGGACTGGTATGGCAAAAAAATTGTCTTGCCTTGTAGCAAAGTTGCGTCATCTTTTAATGTCAAAGTTGTATCTTATTTTGAAATTCATTTTTCAGAAACGGGAGTTGTTGAATGATCAATGCAAGCAGGATACTGATATTTCTGCTCGTCTCTGGAATCTGTTCCGTCGTATGTGTCGCGCAAGAGGAGACGCCTGAAGAGCCAGTCAATCCACCGCCGGCGGAATCGCTGTCCGCTCCCAAAGCCGTGAATGTTACACCGGCTGTAGAAGATTCCGAAATCTCGGCGCGGCTGACTCGCATTCTCAAGGCGACCGAGTGGTTTGAAGATCCCCAAGTCGATGTGGAAGAGGGAGTCGCCTTCCTGTCTGGATCAACGAATGATGAAAAATACCGCCAATGGGCCGGCGATCTTTCGCGGAATACACAGGATGTTGTCGCTGTCGTCAACCGGATTGAAATCAGGCAGCCGGACCTGTTTGATTTAAGCGCCTCGTATGGTACGGTCAAATCCATCATGCGAAACACGGTGCAGTCCATTCCCATCATCCTGGCGGCGCTGCTGGTGCTGTTGTTTACGTTTCTGGCGATGTTTATTTCAGGCCATCTTGCCGATTATACGATTCTCAGCCGGTTTCAAAATAAACTGCTGCGTGGCGTGGTCCGCAAAGGGGTGTTGCTGCTGGTCTTTCTGCTGGGAATTTACCTGGTGTTACAGATTGCCGGCCTGACGCGGCTGGCGGCAACCGTGCTGGGGGGAACGGGTTTATTCGGTCTGATCGTCGGGATCGCGTTTCGGGATATCGCGGAAAACTTCCTCGCCAGTATTCTGATCAGTATGCAGAACCCGTTTCGCTATGGTGACCTGATTGAGGTGGAAGGGATTCAGGGGTATGTGCAACGTGTGAATACGCGTGGTACTCTGCTGATGTCGCTGGACGGCAATCATATTCAGATCCCGAACTCAATTATCTATAAGAGTAAGATTCTGAATTATACCTCGAATCCCAAAGTGCGGCTCGATTTTCTGGTGGGCGTGGGCTACGACGTTCCCATTAATGAAGCGCAATCTATTGCGAAAGAGATATTGGAATCGCATCCGGCTGTGCTTGACGATCCCGAACCGACTGTGCTGGTGGAAGGTCTGGGGTCTTCTACCGTCAATCTGCGACTGTATTACTGGATCGATGGTCATAAATTTAGTGTGTTGAAAGTCAATTCTTCGATGATGCGACTGGTAAAGACAAAGTTCGAAGAACGGGGATTCTCCATGCCGGACGATGCACGGGAAGTGATCTTTCCCCAGGGAGTACCCGTGACCATGGTATCCGCGGAGGAAGCAGCAGCCACCAAAACAGCTCTCCCTCAGCAACCGGTTCAACAACCATCCCGCTCGCCGGTTGAGATTCAGGATGAGGAGACCGTCACTGATGCCGAAGGCAGCCTGGCCAGTGAATACACGGAGCTGGAGCGACAGAGCCAGCAGGCACGCGATCCTGAAGAAGATTCGACGGATCTGCTGACTTCATGAGTGGCGGCTGAGCGACCAGTGGAAGGTATGTGATTTGTTTCTGGTCAAACACAGAAAATAATTGATCTTCTGTTCAGAATTCACTAGACTGGGTCATTCTATAATTATCCTTCACAGACAGCGGCTCAAGAAAACTGTCGAGGGATGAATTGCATTATACCTGAATCCGGATGGGGCAGATCTGATGCTGACAGTAAACGGGTATGCGAAACAGGTTTGTTCCGGTCTGACGCGACGCGAAGCGTTGCAGGCCGGGGGCGCGGGGTTATTCGGGTTGAGTCTGCCGGGGGTGCTCGCCGCGGAAGAAGTTGCCGGTGCATTTCAGAACGGGCGGGCGAAGTCCGTGCTGTTCCTGTTTCTGTTTGGTGGTCCCAGTCAGCTGGAATCATTCGACATGAAACCGGAAGCATCGAGTGGCATTCGCGGCCCCTTTCATCCGATCGACAGTCGCACGCCGGGCCTGCACATCAGCGAGTATCTGCCACAGACGGCGAACATTTCCGACAAGCTCTGCGTGATCCGCACGATGACGCATAAGCATAACGATCATAACGCCTGCCATTACATTCAGACGGGTCACAAGTGGACGCGTTCTGCCGCCGATGGGGGCGATGTCAATGCCCGAGGCACAGACTGGCCAGCGATGGGAAGTGTCGTGGAATACCTGTCCCGCAGGAGTCCCGATGCCCATCAGCGTGCGCTACCCGATTATGTGTATCTGCCCAATCGGCTGGGAGTGCTGCAGGGACTGGAACGAACCGGGCAACATGCCGGCTGGCTGGGCTCGGCGTATAACGCATTCGCCACCGATATCCGCAAACGCAATGCTGCGGACAATCCGTACTTTCGCGACTGCACGGATGCGGAACTGGATTTCCGGATTCGCGGTCTGGCGACGAAAGAAGAGATGACACTGGATCGGCTGAACCGTCGCAGCAGTCTGCTGCAGCAGTTTGACCAGGCCAATCGGGATTTTCATGAAGACCATCAATATAAAAACTATGATCGCATCCAGCAACGGGCGTTGTCACTGGTGACTTCAGAGAAGATGCGGTCCGCGTTTGATATTCAACAGGAATCAGCAAAATTGCGCGACCGCTACGGGCGGCATCTGTTTGGTCAGTCGACTTTAATGGGACGGCGGATGATTGAAGCGGGAGCCCGTTTTGTGACCGTCTGCTGGGATGCCCCCGATGGATACAGCTGGGACTCGCATCGCAGTGCGCATCATCTGCAGCATCACCTGCTGCCCGGATTTGATCAGGCATATTCAGCGCTGCTGACCGATCTGGAAGAGCGGGGGCTGCTCGATGAAACGCTGGTCGTTGCCGTGGGTGAAATGGGGCGAACTCCCACAGGGACTGCGGCGTGGGGTCGCGGACACTGGTCGCATTGTTTTCCCTGTCTGCTGGCGGGCGCGGGAGTGAAGGGGGGAATCGTATATGGCACCTCGGATGCAGAGGCTGCGTATCCTGTAGACAACCCGGTCACCCCGGAAGATCTGGCAAAGACGATCTACTGGTCGCTGGGCATTGATCCCGAACTGTTTCTGCCCGACCGCGAAGACCGCCCGATCCCCATTATCGAAAGCGGCACACCGCTCAAACAGTTGTTTGGGTAAGCTCGCAGCGGGCCGTTTCCTCAATAGATGTACTGCAGACGTCCGCCGATGACATCAATGGGAAGATCGTCAGTGGTCGCGTTATTAATGAAGCCGTGCACGTAATCAAATTTGACGCTGAGCTGATCACTCAGGTACCAGTTGAGTACCAGTTCGGCGGAGTTCATGCGTCCGCCCGTCACATTTTTATCGTTCAGATTGAGGAAGGTACCCCGCGCGGCCAGTTCCCAGGCACCCCAGCCGCCGTCAAAAAAGCTGTGCAGCGGTTTGACGGAATCAAAGACGCCTGCCTTGCGATTGTAGGGTTTGGATTCGCCCGTAAAGAACCAGCCGGCCTGGGCGTATCCGCCATAAAAGACCAGCGGGGGGCCGCCGATCTGATTGACCAGGGCATACGTAAGTTCGGCCTGATAATTCAACTGGCCACGTGAGCCCGCCAGTTCGAAGTTAAACAGGTTGACGCTCTCCGCAGGGACATTACCCGTGTCAACAAGTTGTGGGGGACCTGATGAATTGATGCCCGGTTCCTGGTTGGTGAAGAAGCTCAACTTGGAATCGTAGCGAACCATCTTATCATATGGCTGCAGGACGCTGTAATTCAAACCGGTGTGCAGCAGATCGCGGCCGTCGTCTTCGTACCAGTGCAGATACGTGGTGCGAGCAGCGAAGCCCAGGCCGTCGGCGTTGTGATTCAGATCGAAGCCTCCCCTGCCGACGAGGAAGCCGGCGAGTGACCAGGTACCCCGTTCTTCTTCGAGTGTGCCATCTGCCCAGATGCCGACCTGCCGAAAGGGGGAGAAGGTAAAAAAGGGAGCCCGTTCGGCGAAGGTGAAGTTTTTGGAACTGGTGAGGGCTTCCATCTGGAAGGGAACTTTCGTGGTCCCGACGATCAGGCGATCGGCGTAGGGACGATCACGGAAATCCAGGTAGACATCGCGAGCCGCAGGAGGAGAAGTGGCGAACTCGACATCCATTTTATAGCCGACGTCCGTTGCGAGATCCCCGGTCAGCGCGAGCCGCGCACGCCGGACGGCGGTGCGGTTATTAATATCCCCAAACGCTGCCATGGACGCCGGCGACTGTTCGAAACCTGCGGAGTCGATCTGGATGAAGCCACTCAGTTCGCCAGTCGGATAATCGCTGTGCCCATTCAGGCCGGTTACGCAGGGAATGAGTTCTTCGTCACAGGCAGAGAAGGTACTGACGAGCGTTGTTTCGGTTGGCAGCGAATCGGTGAGAGGCGGCGGCAGTGCATCTGCTCTCGATTCCTGCGCGAACAGAGGATTGACACTGAGCGCGAGACAACATCCCAGCAGCGACAACCAGCGTCGGAATCGACCGGGGTGCCGGAACACATTTCGCGATTGATCCTGCTGTCGTTCCATCGGGCGGGATTTCGTGGCTGTGACCGTGATTGTTGACGTTGTAGAAACCGAACTGCTGCTGAGGACCTTCCCTGGAAACCGGTCTGGCACGCGCAGGCGCAGACCGTCTCCGCAGAAGCAGGGCTGCTTATTTTATCGGTTACAGGAATTGGGGAACTGCAGCGATTGGAAAAGGGTACCGCGGAACCGGGTAGAAAAGCCGGGTAAGAGAGCGGGTTGTGTTACAGGCAGTGGAAACTGTGCGGGTTATTCCGGTTGTATGTGGGGTGAACTTATTGACGGGCTGGTTGACTCTGGTATGATTTTTGGGTTTGAAGAGTGGCTCTGGCAACAATATCGATTCAAAAACATAAACAGACTTTTTTGTGAACCTCTTTCGTGTGAGACCAGGATGGGAATTGACTTACTTGATCTGGTATTTCGGGTTGAAAAACGGTTTGAGATTAAAATACCCCGGGATGCGATGCATCTGCTTCTGCATGAGGGGAATACTGCTGATCCGCCGGACAATCTCTGGACGGATATTTGCGTGGGTGATTTTGTCGGATTAATCGAAACTCTGGTCGCGGAACAGTACCCTGAGGCTGCGGTGGATGTCTTTGCAGGCGTCAGGTTGGATATCATGGACTGTCTGCAGGTTGAGGAACAGGAAGTGACTCTGGACGCCTGGCTGGGACGTGATCTGGGGATGGAGTAGCATTCTGATTCGGCGATGCTATATAATCGCCGACGATGATCGGGAACGATCTGTATTTCTGGTACCATTATTCAGAGACCCTGCGATGAAAAAATTAACCGAGCGACAGAAGCATATTATCAGTTTTATTCGTGTGTTTACCGCGAAGACGGGGTGTGCGCCGACGGTGCGGGAGATTGGTCAGTCGTTTGGGATTAAATCGACCAATGGGGTCTCGGATCATCTCAAGGCGATTGAAGCCAAAGGCCGACTGAAACGGAATCAGTTTATGCCCCGGGGGCTGGAAGTCGTGGAGAATCTGCGGATCCGGTTCTGCGGCGAAGTGCAGTAGCCCTGATAGCGTTCAGGGAAAGATCTGCTGTAGCAGTTCAGCGGAGGTAATGCCGGGGGCTGTCTGCGGATTGATGAGATTCTGTTTGCGCTGACCCAGTTTGATATACAGGTCCATTGGTATGTGGAGTCGGTATTGCTGTTCGTCGATCAGCGTACCGGGGGTGATTTCAGGAAAGCTCTGCAGCTCCTGTTTTGTGCCCCAGCGATTCCAGATCTCTTTTAATTCTGCACCAGTCACACTGCCTGTCATGGTCTCAAAGAGACGATGTCGGGTGAGGAAGTCTGCTTTGGTATAGAATTCGGGTTGATAGCGTTCGAGGTGATTGAAGTCGGTCCCCCACATGCCTCGATCGGCGGGCCCCCACCAGAGTGCAAAGTCAGCCTGGGATTTTTCCTGCATGAGCTGCAGACAGGTGGTCGCGAGATTGGCCCGGTTACTATAACGGGCCGGGATCGGCTGGTCTGCATCCGGGAAGCGAATCCAGTTCCAGTCTTTTCCATATTGCAACTGTCGTGAAATGAGATGCTGCGGGTTTTGCGTGAGCAGGTCTGCCTGACTGATGCGGTCAAACCCATCTGAGCCAGCCAGGAACGAAGCCGGCTTAGCGACAACCTGGGCGAGTCCGGCTGTGTCAGTGAAGGGGGCGAGCAGATAGACCAGACGCTGCGGATGATCAGGATGGGGAGCGAGCAAACTCAGTATCTGATTTTCCAGGGGCAACGGTGATCTACCCCCTGCCAGTAGCGTGCCTTGCTGAATTTTGATGGGAAGTCCGGACAGGATTGCCTGGCTGAGCCTGTTTTCTGCGGGGGTGCCGACCAGAATTAAATTAGCGTTCGTCTGCTGAGTTTGCGTCAGCTCTATGTCAGAAATTACGGGAAACAGGTTGGGGATCCGCTCATTAGTGGGGCCGCCATAGGACGCGAGCGTTTGTGCCAGTGTTTTCAGCTGCTGCGTGCGATCACCGCGAGTGCCGTAAACAATGAGTAATGGCTCGCCCTGATACAGGTTGGCAGCAGCACCCGCTTGGTAGACGCGTGTTGGTGGTTTTGGCAGAGGGCTTCCATTTATCCAATGGCCTGACTCGAACCTGTAATACATGTCTGCTGGCAGCCGGGTCTGATCAATCTGGACTGTCTTTACATTGGGAAATGCAGCCAGGTCTAAGGAAAAAGCGGCTATGTTATGAGGATGGACGACGACGGTCCGGTCATTGATGGTAGCTGCTACCGATGCCCGCTGGTGTGGATCGATGAACTCCTGAATGGTGAACCAGTAGGAACGCCCCAGCGATATGCTTTCGCATTCGTGGGTGAGGGACAGCGGGTTCGGATTTCGTGTTTGTTTGAAGAGCCAGTCCAGCAGAGGCGCACGTGGTCCCGGGATGGAATGGCCGGCGTCCGGGTATTCTTTGAGAAACATGGGACTGCCCAGGGCTTGCATTCTGTCTGCCTGCACCCGCGCGTTGCAGATGGAAGAGGTCCAGTCTTCGTCTCCATGGTGAAACGCGACCGGCAGGTTCTTGAAATTGACCAGCGGGTAATTGTTGCCGACGCCTCCTAAGGCCAGGACTGCTGCGAATTGATCGGGAAAGCAGGAGGCCAGATGCATGGCGCCACTTCCACCCGCGGAAAATCCAGTAAGATAAATTCGGTCCGGATCGATCGGGTATTTTTGTTTCATACAGTCGATGACCTGCAGCACATCGTAAGTAGAAAGTGAGCGGTATCCCCAGATGCGACCGCGTGCAGGTAACGCGTAGAAAAACGGATACTGTGTGCTCGGTACTGCGTTGAGGCCGACCTTGAGGTCAATCAGTAACGGGTAGGCCTTTCGACCTGCGATCTGCGGAGGTGTGCGTACGGTGAACGAGACGGGAGCGCCTTCTGCCTGACTGTGACAGGTCTCTTTGAAGTTTGAGTTCCAACGAATATTGGTGTCGGCAGCGTGTACCAGAGTTGCGTAAGAAAACAGGATGCACAGGAATATTTTCAAGAAACGTTCTCCGGGAAAGTCAGAAAGTAAGTAACCATCAATGGCTACCAGACCTGCTGTGAATTAATCCTGGATGAGGATGTCGTGTCGTTTCTTGAGCCTGCCATATTTGTTTTCACCGACCAGCCAGACCTGCATCTTGCCTGCGGTCTGAATCAGATTGGCGGGAATGTGCACTGTTCCATTCTGCCGATCCTGCTCTGTCACATAGATGTTGTGATAGTCATAACTGTCTGCTTCGTTTACGAGAAGCGCCATGATGACTTTCATGTTGTCAGAGTTGATCTGCAGTTCCCACGGTTCACTTTTGGAAGCCGTTTTTGTGGAGATGCTGAAATCAAGGTCACAGACAGAGAATTCGCAGGTTTGACTCTGCGAACCGTCATTCATGATGCAGTGTGCCGTGTAATCGCCGCAGGTGGAAAATGAGAGTTCGATGACTCCTTTCCCGGGCTGATCGATTTCTTTGACGACTTTGTCCCCCCGTTTGACGACCAGCGTTTTTACGCCTTGGTCGTCTCTGTCCATGATGTTGATTTTTACTTTCTGATCTTTGAAATAGGGGACCCAGTCTCCCCGATCGAGCAGTAAAACCCGATTGATGACCGGAGTTTTGGCGTCTTCTTCATAGTTGGGGAACAGGAACGACTCTGCTTTATTCTGGCCGCGCCAGGCATCCAGATCGGTGATGCGAAACAGTTTTCTGCCTCGCGCTTTGAGGTGGCTGTTAAAGGTCGAGACAGAGCGATTGCTGGTTTTGGTCGTGAGCGGCCGACTTTCTTCTACACGGACATGTGTGACTTTTCCCTCAGCGTTCCGGGTGACTCGCGTGACGATTTCCACGTGCGAGCCAGGCTGAGGAGGCGTGTAAATGATGTCTCCCACCTGTGCCGCCTGGGCTGTCTGGGGCTCTACGAGCATGACGCCTTCGCGATAGGGCGGGTTATGCAGGCGGCTGACATACCAGACGCCACACTGTAACGCATAACTGGTGTAAGAGGAGCAGACTTTGCCGTAGTAGCATTCCGCATTGGCTACCTTTCCATACAGGTTTTCTGTGTATAACACACTGTGTGGATTTTCGACGGCTGCCAGAAAGGTCTTCAGATAAATATCAAAACCGATATAACGGCCGATATATTTTACACTCGAATAGGGGACGCCCGTGTATTCTTTACCGGGCTCGAAAGTTCCTTTCCTGCGGGGCATTCCCTCGGCAACCGGCGTCCATTTCACCTGCGACATAATCCGCGCATATTCCACTCCTTTTCTCTGCCAGGCTTGCAGACGATCTGTGTCTGTCTTTTCGGTCTGTGGTCCTGCTGCCGTGGAAGTGTTCTGCAGGCAGATCAGACTGACGAGTGAGAAGAGCAGATTCAGGGAGAATCGTGCAGGTAAGTTCATCGAATAAGCCTTTCCGGGTAATTTCAATACGTGGTCTGGATTTCCACAGATAAGTAACCATAAACGTAAACGAATTCACATGTGAATTCAATGCGCAGTTTACTTTTCGGACTTCACTGCTGATCGGATCGTATTGATTATGAGTGATCCTCACGTTCCTCTGAGCTGCTGCCTTGAAGAGTATTTAATAAAATTTAAATCAGGTCTGGACAGGGGGCGGGTGGCTATGGTTACAATCAAAGTGTTCCGAATCGGGATTGGTTCCCGGTTCAAATCCTATCTTAAATATCTCGGAAACTGCTGTTTGATCTGGGCCAAAACAGCTTCCGCGCCAGGACATCCTGGGCGTGTGAGAGCCTGTGGTGGCCTGCCTGTGTTGCGGTCTCTTCTCGCGCCTTTCGATAAACAGTGTTACGGGGAGTTAAACGCGTCTCAGCATTTCTACCTTCCGAGACTCGTATCCATTCCTTCACTTTCAGGCTGATTCTCAGTTTGAAACGTCGCACTGTTCTGGCAGAGACTGAAAGGGCTCTGCGTTCGCAGAGTTGATGCGATGAAACGACTTTACGCAACACTTCTTGAATGGTTCATTCAACAGCACGGCACTCCCAGGCGATCACGTGCTCAGGCAGCAAGACAGATCGAGGCACTGGAGGTGCGGACGATGCTCACCGCCCATCCACTGGCGGATGCACCCGATGTGCAATTTGAGGTGGATCAGGACTGGGGCTCCGGTCGGACAGCCAACCTGATTCTGAATAACGATGAAGCAACGGCGTTTACCGACTGGCAACTGGAGTTTGATTTCAGCGGTGAGATCCAGTCACTGTGGAATGCCGAAGTGGAGAATCTCGGGGGGGGCCGCTATCGGATTACGCCTCCCAGCTGGGATGCGACTTTGGATGCAGGTGAAACGCTGGCGATTGGACTTGTGGCTGTTGGCGCTTACAGTGAGCCCAGCGGGTTTGCGTTTAACGGGAGTGGAAGTCCCGTTGACCCTGACCCCGACCCGGATCCAGACCCGGATCCCGATCCTGTGGTCAATGCACCGAATCAGCCGAGCGTGAGTGTGCTGACAGATCAGGCTTCGGGCGGTTTTCGTGTGACTCTCAATCTGTGGGCAGGGTCAGCAGCGAATCACTGGAAGTTGTACGAGAATGGCGAAGTGATTCATGAAGCAGATCTGACGGGAAATGCGACCCCGCAAACGGACAGTCTGCTGATTACGAACCGGGACTACGGTGTGTTTCGCTATCAGGTCGAAGTCAGTAACGCAAACGGAGCAACTTTGAGCGATGAAGTCGTGTATGTGGCTGGTGACGCCAGTCTGATCAGCATTGAGGGAGTCGACAGTGCCGGGCAGGCCTTACAGGTCACCATTGATCAGGAAACAGTTTACGAATACACGCTGGCCTCCTCGAGTGAGTCGAGTCAGTTCAGCGTAGCAGTCAGTAATTCTCGGGCAGTCACCGCAGAGATCGTTAACGGCAATACATTGCGGATTACCGGTCTCGAAGCAGGACGGTCGTCTGTGCGGATTACCGATGTTGAGAGCGGCGAAGATCGTTATATCGGGTTTCGCGTACGTACGGCAGAGGGCGCACTGCCGGGGCTTCCGGATTATCTGACCATCGGTTCGGTCAGCGAAGACACGACCGGTGACCTGGCTTTCTGGCAGGATTTTGATGACAGCAATTCGTTAACCGGCAAATATGTCGACTCGCGTTATATCTATCTCAATGGGGGGCCGCTTACCGGCTGGCGAAGCTGGGATCCAGACCGTGTGAGCAGTTATGTACGCGAAAGCATGAAGCTGGGAATGATTCCGCAATTCGTGTACTACAATATTCCTGATGGCGGCGAAAGTTATACGACCAACCTGGAGCACATCCAGAGTCAGTCGTATATGGAAAACTATTTTCGTGACCTGAAATTCGCGCTGGACACCATTCGCACCGAAGCAGGTGACGAACTGGTGCAGATGATTCTGGAACCGGACTTCATCGGTTACCTGATGCAGAATGCCGGCACATCGGCGAGTGCAATTTCGGCTGTAACGAGTGCCGCTTACAGCAGTGGCGTTTTGCAGGAAGGCGTTGATCCCCAGTTTGACAATACGGTGACGGGGCTGATTGAAGCGATCAATTATACCATCAGTCATTTTGCACCGAACGTGGAGTTTGGCTGGCAGTTCAATCTCTGGGCTTCACCTGGGATCGAAACCCCCATTCCGGGCACGGGAATCGTGCATTTGACGGATACAATGGGAGTCGCAGCCGGTCAGGCAGCGATTGCCCGTGAAGCAGAACTGATTGCCGAGTATTACATGGACGCCGGTATTCTGAGTTACGGGGCGGGGTTCGTCTCCCTCGATAAGTATGGACTGGATGCAGGGGCGCAGAACGGGGCAGCCAGTAATCCGGAAGCGAGTACCTGGTTCTGGAACAGCGATCACTGGCAGAATTACCTGCTGATTGTGCAGACGCTCACGGAAACGACTGAACGTGAAATGGTACTCTGGCAGTTGCCCGTTGGTCACATCAATGACAGCCAGGCGGTGAACCCCTATGACGCGAATGGTGTGTTTGATCCCTTGACCAACACAACGCGGCAGTATGAAGATTCCGCAGCTTCCTTCTTCTTGGGGGATACGTTTACGGCCAGTGGAAATCGGCTGGATTATTTCTCGACGAATGATCTGGGTGATGCGAAGCTGACCGTTTCCGGCAACACGATCACCTGGGGATCGCATATGGAAGAAGCGCGCGCCGCCGGTATCCGGCAGATTCTGTTCGGGGCGGGGGTCGGCATCAGCACCGATGGAATCGGCAGTGAACCAACGGATGACTACTGGTGGATCACCAGGGTGCAGGAGTATTATCAGAATCCGGTTCCTCTGGAGGGCAGCATCGTGGAGCCTCCTGACGAAGTGGTTCCTGAAGTTCGTATCAGCGGAGCGACTGTTGCAGAAGGTATTAGCGGGACCGTGTCGGCTACGTTGACGGTTTCCCTGTCTGAACCAGCGACTCAAACGGTTGTCGTTAACTATCAGACTTCCAATGGGACGGCGACCGCCAGTGAGGATTATGAAGCTTCCAGTGGTCAGGTTACCTTCGCAGTAGGAGAAACTTCGAAGACGATTTCGGTTCAGATATTTGGTGACAGCCTGGTAGAGCCGGACGAACAGTTCTATGTAACACTCAGCAGTCCGGTGGGAGCGACGCTGGATGCGAGTCTGTCATCGGCGACCACAGTCATTACCAATGACGATGCGGAAGTGGTTAGCGAGAATGAATTGTCTGTGACGACGCCTTATGAGACGGCAGTCACAATAGCCGCGGGAAGTTCGGGAGGCGATCCTGATTATGGCAGCCATGTTCAATCGTATGTCGACGGGACGTTATTCCCCAGCCAATATAGTCAGGCGCAGCTGGATCAGATTGTGAGCAACTACTATGACAGTTGGAAAGCGGACTGGTTGCGTGCGGACCCGGGAGGGAATGGATACCGGGTGATTATGGATGCGTCAGGTCGAACCACATCCGAAGCGCAGGGTTACGGGATGCTGGTTCTGGCGCATATGGATGGATGCGATCCACAGGCCCAGGCGATTTTCGATGGCCTGTTTCAGTATTCGCGTGCGAATCCCAGCGAAGGGAATCCTGATCTGATGGACTGGGCGCAGCCGGATGCGTACGGAAACAGTAGCGCCTTCGATGGGGACGCCGATATTGCCTATGCGCTGCTCGTTGCAGATGCTCAATGGGGAAGTGACGGCGCGGTCAACTATCTGCAGGAAGCGATTACGATTATTGATGCCATGTACGCTTCGACCATAGGACCGGACAGTCATCTGCCGATGCTGGGTGACTGGGTGAATCCTTATGGTGGTGGGCGGAATCAGTGGTCTGTACGTACCAGCGATTTCATGTATGGTCACTTCCGCGCCTTTGAAGCCGCAACCGGTACGGGAGCCTGGAATGAAGTGATCGCGGCGACTCAGGCTGTGATGACGAAACTGCAGCAGCAATCGGGTACGGGTCTGGTGCCGGACTTTGTGATTGTCGATCCGACGACCGGGAATGTTTCGCCTGCGCCTTCGGGCTTCCTGGAAGTGAATGATCAGCATTACTGGTACAACGCGGGGCGTGTGCCCTGGCGGATTGGTGCTGACGCGGTGTTGAGTGGAGACGCGGTCTCGCTGACGCAGGCGCAGATGCTGTCGGAATTCTTTCAGCAGTCTTCGGGTGGGGATCCGGCATTGATTCGAGGTGGCTATGCTTTGGATGGAACGCCGCTCAACAGCTGGAGCGATCCATTTTTCCGTGCGGCGGTCGGTGTGTCGGCGATGACCGGTTCAGACGCGGGTGACCAGGCGTGGATGAATTCGGTCTTCGACAGTGTGGCAACGACGCATTCGAATTACTATGCGGACTCTGTGTCGATGTTGAGTATGCTGGTGATGTCGGGCAACTACATCAGTCCTTCGTCCTCGCTGGGAGCAGGAGGAACGCTGCAGTCTGTTTCTCAACCTGTACATGGTGAGGTGGTCAACAATCAGGATGGAACGCTGACTTATACACCAGACGCTGGTTTCTCAGGAGCAGACAGCTTCGTGTTCACAACGGTTTCTGATTCGGGTAGCATCATCAGTACGACGGTGCATGTCACCGTGGAAGCATTCATGGTGATTGTCCCGGAAATTTCCATCAATGATGTAAATGTGACAGAAGGTGACAGTGGGAGTCAACAGGCAGTGTTTACTGTTTCACTGGATCAACCGACGACTGAACTGGTGACAGTTCAGTTTCATACAGTCGATGGAACGGCGGTCGCTGGTGCGGATTATCAGTCGGTGAATGGCCAGCTGATCTTTCAGCCAGGAGAGCTGACGAAAACGATCGTGGTGCCGATCCTGGGTGATATGGATCAGGAAGGGAGTGAAAGCTTCCAGGTTATCCTTGATCAGCCAGTGGGTGGTACGATTGCGGCCACTACAGGCACGGGAAGTATTCAGGACAACGATGCACCGACTGCGGCGGGCGCCGTGGACTTTGATGTCGTGGATGCCTGGAACAGCGGGTTCCAGGGCGCGATGGAAATTCGGAATGAAAGTGACCAGCCTATGGAAGGCTGGATGCTGCAGTTCACCTTCGATGGTAATATTACGGATATCTGGAACGCCGAGATTGTTTCACACGTGGGAAACACGTATGTGATTCGGGGTGCCTCCTGGAATTCTGATATTCCCGCTGGTGGCACGGTCTCCTTCGGCTTTATCGGAACGTCAACCGGTCTGGACGAACCACTTTCGGACTTTGTTCTGAATGGAAGTCCCGTCTGATTTACTGAGAGAAAGTAGATGATCTGGATTTGAGAATGGGGCACTGTTCAGCAGTGCCCTGTTTTCATATCTCGGGTTTGGTGGCTTTTCAGTAGTATGGATATGGCGGACGAACTCTACTCGGAGCGCCTTCCGGGGAATTTATCTGATCCCTTGGGGATTGTGTTTCGCGCACTATCGGGCGAGCTGACAGTGGCATCCGACAGGTTGTTTGGGTGGGTGGTTGGCAGGGACGTTTGATCGTTTGCACTGACAGTTTCCTGCTCGCGATGCTCGCCCCGAATTGCATTCAGGGTTACCCGTTTCGTTATGTGAGAGAGTGAGATATGCACTATTGGGCAAGAGTAAAGACCGGACACATAGGTAACACACGTTCGGACACATGGGTAACACGGTCAGATTTGAATTATCGATAATGGCTTGGAGGGAGCAAGAGGAGATGAATAAACAATTGTGGCGATACAGGTTGATACGGGACCGATAGATTGCGATGTCGAGGCGGTGCCGGGATGAAACTTTGCGATGTGTGGCGACCCGCAGGGTTACATCCCGAATGGGTGTGGTTTCAGGCAGTGCAAATTCGGAAAAAACAGGCTCATTTGCAGTGAAGATTATGAACAACTGGCGTGTGTTTCAGTGCACTGTAAACTGGTCACGCGCGCGACTCAGTGAGACGCTTATCTTGTCTGGCTTCATGGCTGAGTCAAGGGGAGTTTATTCAGTAGGAAACCACTTGATTTATGGACCTGTTTTACATTGAAACAAAGAAAAGAGATGAATTCAGAAGATGATCCATTTTTCTCCAGGGGCAAATGTGCCGCAGTTCAGGGGATTGAGTCTCCGGAAGAAGTTTGCGCAACGCGTCGACTGCAGGTCACGCTGAAGTAGTTCGAATTCTACTCGAACACTGTGCTGACCTGCCCCTTCTTTCCGCACGGTGACAGTTCAGCATGATCGCTGATCAGACAGTTCGATCTGAAAAACCCCTGGTCCGGAGATGGTTCAAGACTGTTGCTGCGCTTCCTTGAGAAGCATGCAGGGCTGTCAGGATGTCGTACTCAAAGAGAGAGAATCAGTATCTGAACGGTATATTTCAGGTTTATTTTGACCAATAACTGAAACTTATTTTTTGCTCATCTGATTTCGCCTGGGATTTGTTTAGACGGAATGCCGGAAAGGGGAGTTGCTTCCCGCTAAATAATTCGATTCCCGTCCTTTCCGTAAGAGGTGTGGCATGAAAAATGCAACTTCCAGAGGACTCTTGAATGCTCCGTTGGGAGAGATGTTGCATTATCAACAGGCTACGAATGCGCGAATCGTATCACAAGTTCGGTTTGCTGGAGAATCACATGAAACAAACGATATCTCAACAAAAAATATCCTCACCCTCTGCTATTCATAAATCGTTCTGGCTGCATGATCAGCCTCTGGATGCCAGGTACCCTGTGCTGGAGGAAAATCATCATACAGATGTTTTGATCGTGGGAGCAGGGATTGCAGGACTGAGTGTCGCTTTGGAATTACTGGAGCGCGGACGGCAAGTCACCGTGTGCGAAGCATCCGTCATCGGAGCAGGAACAACTGGTGGCAGCAGCGGCCACCTGGATGCTCATCCAGAGATCGGCCCGCAGGCGTTACTGAATCAGATGGGAGAAGAGAAGGCACGCGCTTATACCCTGATGAGACTGGAAGCAATCCGTGCGATTCAAAGTCGATGTGACAAAAACTGTGAGTTTCGATCTGTAGAGGGATATTTTTATACCGAACACGAAGAGGCCCTGAATGATGTCAAAGCAGAATATGAGGCCGCGAAGAAAATCGGGCTTTCTGTGAACTGGACCGACCAGGTTCCTGTTCCCCGGGCAGTGGGCGGCTATGCTATTCAGGGAATGGCTCGCATAAATTGTATGAGTTACCTCAAGTCTTTGGCAGAACTGGTTGTTCAAAAAGGGGGACAGATTTTTGAACAGACGCAGGTCAGTGGTCCCGTCGAACCAGCACCTTCATCGCTGAAGACGGCTGCCGACCATGAGATTTATTTTAATCAGGTCGTCTGTGCAGTTCACTGTAATTTTACTGACTTTCAGCAACTCTATCTGGAAACACCCGCCTATCAATCTTATGTTCTTGCTGCCAAAGTTCGGGTCCCTCTGGAAGATGCATTGTTCTGGGATGACTCAGACCCCTATTTCTATATTCGTCGTGCAACAGACGAGGAAGATCTCATTCTCGTCGGAGGCTGTGATCACCGGACTGGTGCTGGCGACACGACGGCTTCGTTGAATCATCTGGAAGAGTGGACTCGAGAACGATTCCAGGTGGTCTCCATTGTATCACGCTGGAGTGCGGAGTTTTTTGAGCCGACCGACGGTTTGCCTTTTATTGGAAAAGTGCGCGGCAAGGAGAATGTCTGGATCGCGACCGGTTTCAGTGGAACAGGTTTGACCCTGGGAACTGCTGCGGGTTCGATGCTGGCTGATCTTATTATCGGTAAGTCAAACAGCTTGACAGAAGAACTGTCCCCTGGGCGGTTAAATATAACGTCAGTTGGAAAGGTGATCTCGGAAGGCACTACAACGGCAGTCAATCTGGCCGAACGCGTTTTACCGGCTCAGAAAATCAATGTGGATGTGTTGCAGCCTGGAGAGGGAGCCGTGGGTAAAGTGGATGGAAAGTTTGCAGCGGTCTGCCGCGACCGCAACGGTTGTGTGCATTCCCACAGTCCGATCTGTACTCACATGGGGGGAGTCGTTCAATGGAATGAGGTAGAACAGACCTGGGATTGCCCCGTCCATGGAGGACGGTTCTCTGCCAGTGGAGAACGACTGTATGGGCCGCCGGAAAAGAAGCTGGAAACGGAATGAAATGAGCTGCCACTTTAAACTCTCTTTATTCAGTAACCGACAGAAACACATTAATATTTGCTAACGACCCGCAAAGCAAGAAATCATTCTGAATGACTGTACTATCGAGAGCCATTCATACTTACCATCAATACGTGATGAGTTTTGAAATCCTTCACGTAAGTTGGAATGTAACTGGAACAATCATGTTTTGCGGATCAGGCACTGACGGAAGTTCATCGTATATTCCTGGGTAATAAATCACTCTGGTTGACCTTGCCCCCTTTAACCGAATCCTGCAGTTAGTATAAAATACAGGCTTCTGGACTTAGAGAAGGAGGCGAACATGCCCACCAAGCGTCATTCATCCGAACAGATTATTTCGAAACTCGGGGAAGTCGAAGTCCAGGGAATGAAGGTTACCCTGACGTGTAAACAGGTGAAAAATCAACAGCAGACTCACTTCATGTGGTGTCGAGAATACGGCGATTTAAGGATGGGCCAGGCGAAACGCCTGAAACAGCTGAAAAGGAAAATGACTGACTCAAAAAAATGCTGGTGGAGTTGAAATTAGATAAAGCCATTTTGCTGGAAAGGTACTGATCGAACGCTGGTTAAGAGATTATATATCTACAAGACCATACTGTTGATTGGGCTACAGAGCCCCGGTGTCGGAAGCAATGCGAGAAATCTTTCTGATTTCAATAACACTATTACTGAATGTGATTCTGCTTTCCGCTTTAATCTACAGACAGAAGCATGGGCATGCCAATATCGGCTTTGAAAGCGTATTGATGCTGGATTTATAACTGTGTGGCTTTGTGTTGTTTTCGTATATGAACTGAATGTAATTGACTCAGTACGACAGACTGTCACAGATGAGACCGGCTGTATTGTTTGGGAAGTTTTGTAATTCAGATGTGAAAATCGACTTTGAAATCCCCCACGGTGAGCAGGGGATTCCTTGAAAAATTTGTAATACAGATGTAGAGTAGGCGGAGATGAAGTTCTAAAGAGCATTTCCGGCTTTACTCTGGTGGCCTTCCTCAGTGACTTAATTGAAAATATCTGCAGGATCTTCAGGTACTCTGATCACAGTCAAAAACTGCCATTTATGGATAGCTGAATTATGTGTGAAGTGACTGCTAAATGAGGCGGACCATGTATGCCAAAATCTGCGGAAAAAAAACACATTCAGAACTCTTCCACATTAATTGTTGTTGCAATCGGCGCTTCTGCTGGTGGACTGAATGCCGTTAAGAATTTCTTTTCGACCATTAAAGACAAGCCCGGCTATGCGATCGTTGTCATTCAGCATATGTTGCCTGAAGGTGCACAGGCTCTACTGAAATCGATGGAGCATATCTGTCCTCTGCCTGTCTCAAGCATCGATCAGAATACACGGGTCCAAAAGGATCACGTTTATATTGTCCCGCCGCATTGCAGCGTCCAGTTTGACGACGATTCTCATTTTTCCGCAAGCGCAGTGCCGCAGGAGGGACAGGGTACTCCAGTGATCAATCCCTCATTTCGTTCCCTGGCGGAGATTGTCGGCCCGAATGCAGTGGGTATTGTGCTTTCGGGAATGGGCAGTGATGGCAGCTATGGTCTGAATGCGATCCGGGAAGCCGGCGGAATGACGATGGTTCAGGATCCGAAATCTTCCGAGTATGAAGATATGCCTGCTAATGCGATTCGAATCGATCACGTCGACCATACCCTGCAGCCGGAGCAGATGCCAGCGGAACTGGATGCTTACCTGTCGTTTCTGAAACAGTCCAGTCGGCAGAAGAACGATGAGCGGGACTTGTTGAACGAGGTGGAAAACCATCTGCCACGCATCTGCGATCAGTTACTGGAAGAGACCGGCCACGATTTCCGGCATTACAAAACGGGGACATTAATACGCCGGATTATCCGTCGCATGCAGGTATTGCGGCTGAGCGACGTGAAGGAATACCTGTCGCAGCTTGCAACGAATCGCGAAGAAGCGCAGTCCTTGTTTCGCGAGTTGTTGATCAGCGTGACAGACTTTTTTCGCGATCCGGAAACCTTCGCGATTCTGGGAAAGCAATATATTCCGAATCTGTTTGAGGATCGGGAGCGGGATCAACCGATACGCATCTGGGTTCCTGGTTGTGCCAGTGGAGAAGAAGCCTATTCACTGGCCATGTTATTGTATGAAGCCCGGGAACAGGCAAAGATTGATGTGGAAATGCATGTTTTTGCGACCGACATTGATGAGCGGGCGCTGGCGATCGCGCGGGAGGCCGTTTATCCACTTTCCATTGAAGAACATGTTTCGCAGGAGCGGCTGGGACGTTTTTTTATCAAAAAAGGGAAGCATTACCGTGTGGTCAAAGAGATCCGGGAGTTGTGTGTTTTTTCGACC
Source organism: Gimesia algae (assembly GCF_007746795.1). Classification (NCBI taxonomy): domain Bacteria; kingdom Pseudomonadati; phylum Planctomycetota; class Planctomycetia; order Planctomycetales; family Planctomycetaceae; genus Gimesia; species Gimesia algae. The sequence goes on along the minus strand of NZ_CP036343.1, from coordinate 5,484,065 downwards.
CATAATCTCATCAGCGATCCGCCTTTCTCTCAACAGGATCTGATTTCGTGCCGTAACCTGCTGATTTATCTGGACGCGCCATTGCAGCAGCGTATTGTTCCAATATTTCACTTTGCCTTGAAACCGAATGGCCTTTTACTGCTGGGGCCATCTGAAAATATGATGATGCACACGGAAATGTTTCGTCCACTGGATAAGAAACATTGTATTTCCCAGCGTAAATCGGTTCCCATTCAAACCTCTACATTGCGTTACCCTTCGACTCGATCCCAAAATTATCTGGCTGGTAAACAGAGTCTGGAAGTACAAACGGCAAATATCCCCGGGATTGCTGAACGCATCCTGCTGACAGAGTATGCTCCCCGTTATGCCGTTGTCAGTGAGGAAGCACATATTCTGACCACGTCAGCCGGGATTGAGCAGTTTCTGGAATTTCCTGAGGGGAGTTTTCATAATAATCTCATCAAGATGACGCGCACCGGTCTGCGGAACGGCTTAAGGACTGCTTTGACGGAAGCCTGTAAGACGAGACAGAAGGTGGAAGTCGAGGACCTGTCTTATAAGACAGGTGACTGCCTGCGACGCGCACGAATGGTGGTTCACCCGCTACCCGAAATCAGTCAGGATGCAGAATTGTTTCTGGTGATTTTTGAAGACCAGGGACCGATCGTGCATCATACTTCTTTTTCAGAAAGGTCAAACGCTGATGCGGCAGAGACAGACACCGTCATAGAGCAACTGGAATCAGAACTGGAGCGGGCACGCACGGAACTGGAAAACAGCGTGCAGGACCTGGAAGGTTCCAATGAAGAGCTGAAATCCTCGAATGAAGAACTGTTATCCATCAATGAGGAACTGCAGTCGGCCAATGAGGAGTTGGAGACGTCCAAGGAAGAAATTCAGTCCAGTATGGAAGCGCTGACTCGCGTTCAGTCTGATCTGGAAAATCTGCTGAACGGGACAAAAATTGCAACGATTTATCTGGATCGTCAGATGCAGATCAAAAGTTATACTTCCTCAGCCGGCGAAATTTATAATCTGAATGCGACTGATGTGGGCCGTCCGCTTTCGGATATTACTCATAACGTGAAACGAATGCCAAGGATCCCCTCGCTCGAAAACACCAGGAGGCAAAACGGTCAGTTCGAAGATGAGATGCAGCTGAAAAACGGGACCTGGCTGTTGCGACGCATACTGCCTTATGAAAGTGATGGTGAATTTGACGGGATGATCCTGACCTTTATGGATGTCACGGAATTCAAGCTGGCAGAGATTCGCCTGGAGACCGAACATACGATTTCACAACTATTGGCCGAAGCAAATTCATTAAAAGAAATCGATCATACGATTCTGCAAACCATTCGCAAATGTCTGCAGGCGAGTGTGGGTCTGCTCTGGCTTCCCGACAAAACGCATGAGCGGCTTGTTCTGGAAACCAGTGTGGCAACCAATGTCGCTAAGAACCGTAATTTTCTGAAGAGTAATTCATCGATTCAGTTTGATCGCGGTGCAGGACTACCGGGGAGAACCTGGGAGAGCATGCAGATCGAGTGGTGCGAGGATATTCAAACGCTCGTCTGGTATAATCGCAATGAAGTAGCCAGTAAGAGTGGGCTGATCAGTGGTATTGCGATTCCCATTATTGCAGACAGGAAGTGTCAGGGAATCATGGAGTTTTATACCCGGGAACATTTGAAACGCGATCTCCTGCTGGCGAACATGTTCTCTTCCATCGGTCATGAGATCGGTTCATTTCTCAGCCGCTGCCGGATCCAGGATCAGTTGTATGAGGAAGTCGCCCGTAAAAATGCCATTATGACTTCGGCCATCGATTGTATCATTACTACCGATGCCGCCGGGGAAATCATCGATTTCAACCCGGCAGCAGAACAGACTTTTGGACACAACAAGCAGGATGTGATCGGGAAGTCATTGTGTGATCTGATTCTTCTGGAAGAGTATCGTGAACGCTATCATACGGCGCTGGAAAAGTTTCTAAAAACGGGTGAAGCCGATTTAATCGGACGGCACATCGAGTTATCGGTGCTGCATCAGAATGGAAGTCACTTTCCGGTGGAACTTGCCATTAGCGTCACTCATCTGGACGATGGTCAGCCGTTTTTCACTCTCTGTTTGAGGGACATCAGCTTGCGCAAAGAGCAGGAAGCCGCGCTCCGGGATAGTGAAGGACGAGCCAAGGCGCTGGTAGAAGCTTCCGCGCACATGGTCTGGACGATGACGCCCGATGCGCGGACTGTAGAAGATTCTCCTACCTGGCGCGAATTTACCGGCCAGACTTATGAGAAATGGAAAGACAAAGGCTGGATGGATGCGATCCATCCCGATGATCGTGAGCAGACACTGCGGAACTGGCAGAAAGCATTTGAATCAATCACCCCGCTTGATTGTGAGTACCGCTTGCGAAACCGGGAAGGGGAGTGGTGCTGGACCTCGGTGCGTGCGGTGCCCCAACTCGATTCGGAAGGGTCTGTGTTGCGCTGGGTAGGCATGAACCTGGATATCTCTCGACAGAAACAGCTTCAGCAGGAAGTCGAAGCAAATGAAAAACGACTGTTCATGGCATTGAAAGCGGGGGGAATGGCAGCCTGGGAATGGCAGCCTGATGCCAGTTTCTGGTCCAATGAATTGTATGAACTGCTGGGAATCCCGAATACCACTACCGCATCACCAGAGACATTCTTTTCCTGTGTCCACAAGGAAGATGTTCCCGGTCTGGCCAAAGCATGGGAAGAGGCCATTCAGGGGGTAACGGAGTACGATCAGATATTTCGAGTCGTGCGCGCCGATGGAGAGATCCGCTGGTTAGCCGGTGTCGGTGAAATCGTACGAGATCAGCAGGGCAATGTGACCCAGATATTCGGACTGAACTGGGATTTTACCCAGGAGCGAGAAGGGGAAGAAGCACTTCGGAAAAGCGAGAAACAGGCGCAGCAGGCCAATATTGCCAAGAGTGCGTTTTTAGCAAACATGAGTCATGAAATCCGCACGCCGATGACAGCCGTTCTGGGGTATACCGATCTGTTGATTGAAATGGAGCAGCAGCAGGACAAAGCTGAGTACCTGCAGAATATCAAACGCAATGGGAATTTCCTGCTGGACATCATCAATGACATTCTGGACTTATCAAAAATTGAAGCGGGTAAGCTGGAAATCAACCAGGAATCATTTGCGCTGAACGAGATGCTCGCGGACTTACGATCCATGATGCGTGTCCGTGCTGAGGAAAAGAAACTGGAATTTGGGATTGAATTTATCAGCGAACTCCCGGAACGAATTGAAACAGATCCCAAACGCTTACGTCAAATCCTGTTGAATCTGATCAGTAATGCGATCAAATTTACTGAGACGGGCAGCGTGCAAGTCGTGATTAATTATCTCAGGGAGAAAACAGAAGCCACTTTGAAAATTGATGTCATTGATACCGGAATAGGGATCACGCCCAAACAGCAGGCTCGATTATTTCAAACGTTTTCGCAGGGGGATGCTTCCGTCACCCGCAATTACGGTGGTACCGGCCTGGGGCTGGCGATCAGTCAACGGCTGGCAAATATGTTGAATGGCAATATCTCGGTCTCAAGTAAGCCGGGGGAAGGGAGTACATTCAGCTGCACGATTAATCTGCCGGTCAGAGAAAATGTAAAATTGACGAATCTAAATCTGGAAGCGGTACCATTGAAAACTGAAACCGCATTGCGGGAGTACCAGCTTCAATGCCGAGTGCTGATTGTGGATGATCAGCGTGATGTCCGCCATCTGACGAATCTGTTGCTGCAGCGGGCAGGAGTCGAAACCGAATTCGCAGTCGACGGAATCCAGGCAGTGGAACTGATCGAGAATCAGTTACAGAACGGCTTGACTGTCGATTTAATCTTGCTCGATATGCAAATGCCGCGAATGGACGGCTATCAGACTGCGGCCCGTCTGCGGGAAATCGGATTTAGTCGGGCGATCATCGCTCTCACTGCAGATGCGATGCAGGGAGATATGAATCGATGTCTTGAACTGGGTTGTGATGACTATCTGAGCAAGCCCATCAATTCCAGTGAACTGCTGAAGATGATATCGCGTTATACCGGTCAGGGGTGAACCTGTCACTGGATATTCTTATTTACCGAAGAGCGCGAAGTTCGATCCCATCGACAGCGAGGTTGATTCCATGTTTTTGATTGCCTGACCGAATCTCATTCTTGCAGGTGTTGGATGTAACGCCTGGCGGAGCGGTCAACGGCGGCTTTCGCATCGCTTGAAACCGATTTCCCCCACCACGCTCCATAAATCCGATCAAATTCGAAAGGCTCTACGCAGTCGCATATCTTCTGTACTTTCGAAACAGAGAGCGGAATCAGATTGGGGTAACTGTACATGAAACTGACCCAGCGACGGTCTTGTACGACATGGATGATATCCCCACTCAACAGAACGCCTTTCCCACCAGCTCCCGCTGACCAGTGTAAAACAGTTCCGCCTTCGAAATGTCCGCCGCAGCGAATGAGCGTCAGACCAGCGCCGATATTTTTCTGGTCTCCCTCCCAGAACTCAATCGCCGAACCTGACCGCATGACCCATTTACAATCTGCATGATGGAGAAAGACAGGGCATTCAAAAGTCTCGGCCCATTCGATCATGCATGTATAATAGTGTGGATGACTGATGGCGATGGCAGAGAGCCCGCCGATCCCGTTCAGCATTTCGACCAGGCTGTCATCCAGCAGGGAAATGCAATCCCAGAGCACATTTCCTTCGGGATGCGTAATGAGTAAGCCGCGTTGGCCGATGGCAAAAGAAGGTTCCATGCCAATGCCAAACAGCCCCGCCTCTTCCTGCCGAATCACATTTCGATGCGATTTTGCCAGTTTGTAGGAGGTCGTCCAGTTCTGGCCATCCCAGGCAACAAACTCCCGTTCTTCAAGACAGATCGTGCATTCTTCTGGAGGTTGAACTGTTTCTGCGAACTGTGTGCCACAATTTGTGCAGATATAATGAGGCATATTTCTTTTCTTCTCGCTCAACCCACAGAATCAACCACAGGTAATCCAGAAACGGACCAGCTTCCTGGCAGGTCAACGATCTGCCAGGGCCGTAAATTGCTTTGAGATTAAAACGGAACGATGGCTCGATTCAATAATCAATCCGTTTTTTCTTCGATGATGTCACCAAAGGCCACCCGGTCGCCAGCATCACCTGAAGGTTGGGTAAACTGATCTTCCCCGGCATGTACAACAATCGAACGACCAATAATTGAGTTCTCTCCATTCAATTGGATCACTTCATCAACGATATCCACTTTAGCCAGACCGTCAGCATTGGCTTCGATATTGCCCAGGTCACCCACGTGACGTTCTGAATCGGTGGGCTTGCCATGTGGCTTATCCGTAGGGTTGAAGTGGCCTCCCGCTGATTTACCGGTTTCTTTATCAGACAGGTCCCCTTTCTCATGAACGTGAAATCCATGTTTCCCTGGTTTCAAACCTGTAATTTCTCCCTCAACATGTATGTTGTTTCCTTCCCTGGTGAAATGAATGATCCCTGAAACCTGGCTGTCACCAATGGGTTGGAGTTTGCAGACTGCTTTCGTAACAGTCTCCGTTTCATCTGCAGCCTGAGGTGTCAGTTGGCCTGGCTCTCCCATTTCAGTCTGCGTCTGATTATTTTCTGCCGGTTCATTCGGCCTGTTTTCCTGCTGAGTGCAACCTACCGTAAATAGGACAAGCAGCATTAAAGGAAGTGAGTGATGTAACATGTGATTCTCCTTGCGCTCATAGTGAGATGGACGACCATTTCAATAAAAAAAGTCGACATTGATTTGATCTGGTGGTCTGATAAATCATCTGACCGTTTCTAACTCAAAAAAATATTCGCAAAAACTATGCCGAACCAGCCAGGAACTTTCAGCTGGCGATCAGCTTGCCATGGATCTCAAACATTTTCAGTCAGCGTTAAAGAGATCTGGCTTTAGAACCAGCTTGCCGCAGAAGCCTCCTTCTTCGATCATTTGATGTGCTTTTACAGCATCACTGAATGAAATAGTGTCTGCCAGCGTGACAACCAGTAGTTTTTCTGACCAGAGCCGAACAAGTTCTGTAAGATCTTCTTTTTTCGGATGTGCCAACATGACATGGCTCTGTTCTGACTGTGGCCAGGTAAGAACAGAAATGGCCAAACCGCGAAAGCTGGGCTCAGTTGTGACGTACTGTCCAGTTCGAGCGAGGGAGTCTTTTACCTGAGAGAAGGACCGCTTTCCTGCGACATCGAAGATGATTTCCCATTTTTGTGAGGAATCAGTAAAGTCTTCCCGTTTATAATCAAAGAAATGCGAGGCACCCAGTGAGCGGACAAAGTCTTCATGCCGGGTGCTGGCAACTGCGGTTACCTCAGCTCCATAAGCGACTGCAATTTGAACGGCAAACGCGCCGACACCTCCACTGGCACCATTGATGAGGACGCGATCACGAGGCTTGAGATGACCAAAATCTCGAAGTGACTGTAATGCCGTTGAACCAGCTAATGGGATAGCTGCTGCCTGTGTAAATGAAAGGGCATCCGGAATTTTGACAACGCACTGTGCCGAACAGCCAGCATACTCAGCGTAAGCACCACCATAAATATTATCCAGGAACGCGAGAACGCGGTCGCCTGGTTCGATATCACTTGCAGGATCTGACGCTTTGACGATCCCCGCAACATCATAGCCTGGGACTCTGGGAAAGCCTCCCGGCAGCAACCATTTCATTTCGCCCTGACGCAATCTTGCATCAATGGGATTGACACCAGCTGCAGCGACCTGAATCAGTACTTCGTGTTTATCAGGATCAGGTCTGTTGATCTGGGATAGTTCTAAAACCCGGGGCGATCCGTATTCATTGAATGTGACTGCTTTCATATTTTCGCCCTGCTGAAATTAACCATTGCTTAAAACTTCCGACCGATTCCTTTCACGCAATCAACAGCATTCCTGTTTTAACAGGATAATGTTTGCATATCGCATTCCTATTTCATCAATTCTGAGAAAATGATTGTTGTGTCACGGTTAGAATCATCCATAAACGAACCATTATTTTCTTTTGAAAAGACAGAAAGACGTGGCAGAGCATGAGGGGGACTAGTGAAGTATGACTGATCATTGATTGAACAATATGAACGCTCAGCAACCATATTGATGATTGAACCTGGCTTGTCAGGCAGTAATCAGATTTGCGATCTCGAATCAATTACTGAGCGATATCCCTGTTGAATGTCAGTTTCTTCCCAGCGAATAGGGAGCCAGGCTGTATTGATAAGGAAGTGTGGAATGAGACATTCAGTCGAACACCACTTCGGATATCAAGCCAAGCGGCATGCGATTTGCGAAACAATTTCATCATTCAAAATAATAGATGCTGCCAATCGAAGATCAGGTGCGTCAGAAATGATGTGGTTGCCCCAACCCGATGAAGGAAGGCTTTCCGCACCTTCGTCTCCTGGAGGGATTGTCTGGTGTCATACCAGATGGGTGACATGTCATGTCAGGCAGCATCTATTATTTATTTCAATCAGTTGCTTCGATCTTGTTTTACTTCATAGTCACAATTTTTGTATTTCGTCTCAACGTCGGGAGATATTGATGAATGATACGAGCATCAAGAAAGTCGATTCCACTCATTCACCGCTGGGGTCAATGGGACAGAAATATCTTGCCTCTGGTGTGACCGTCTCGATGCGGCTCTGGGAAGAAGATTCCACTCAACCGGATCCTCAGCCAATGTGCCGCGATTACGAAGTGGTTGGCTATGTGATCAAAGGGAGTGCCGAACTGGAAATCGATGATCAGAAGATTATTCTGAAAGCTGGTGACAGCTGGGTTGTTCCCAGAGAAGCCGTCCACCGCTACCGCATTCTGGAACCACTGGTTGCGGTGGAAGCAACTGCCCCACCAGCCCATATCCACGAACGGGATAAGAAATAAAACCAGACGTGCTCCTGTTGTCTCAGCCTGGTTATTAAACAGGGGGAATGGGATCCAGCTTTATTTTCATTTTTCAGAACGGGAGTTGAGATATCTTATAGCGGGGCTAATGGAAGTGGAGAATCAATGGATTCATCAACTCAGGTTTCGGGGCCAGAGCAGACAGCAGCTGCAAAAACCAGGAAGAGGAAAACCGCTCTTTTTACCAGTATCTTTCTCGTGATCCTGTTTGTGGCAGCAGTCTCAACCAGCTATTGGTATTTCACCGCGAAAGGCAAAAAATCGAAAGGCCCCCGCAGACCCCCGGCGACTGTGACCGTTGCTCAGGCGGAGCAACAGACGTGGCAGAAAGAGCGGACCGGCATCGGCACTATCCGTGCGATTCAAGGGACAGATCTGACCAGCGAACTGGCTGGAAAAGTCATTGAAATTCTATTCGAATCGGGAAAACGGGTCCGACGGGGGGAACTGCTGGTACAGTTGGACGCTTCGAGCGAAAAGGCAGAACTCGAATCCATCGAAGCCGAGCTGAAACAGGCGCATTCGAATCTCGCGCGGGCGAAAGAATTGCTGCAGAAAGATGCGACGACCGAAGAGAATTACGAACAGTTGATGACCGAAGTGGAGCGACTGAAATCATCTGCTGACCGTCAGCGCGCGATTATCGAAAAAAAGGAAATTCTGGCGCCCTTCAGTGGTGAAATCGGCATCCGTCAAATCAGTCTGGGTCAATATCTCTCGCCGGAAACTGCAGTTGCCACTTTACAGCAGCTTGATCCGATTTATGTGGACTTCGATCTGCCCGAACAGGATGCCGGGCTCATCAAGGAGGGGCAGTCTGTCCGGATCTTAGTCAGTGCCCATCCCAAGCATATTTTTCGGGGGACAGTCATAGCCACCAATCCTCTTATCGAAGAGTCGACGCGCAGCTTCAAAGTTCGGGCACAGCTGGGAAATGAAGAGCGTAAATTACAACCAGGGATGTTTGCGCAAGTGGTCGTCGAGATCTCAGGCGATCGCGAAGTGGTTGTGATTCCGCAGACTGCTGTCGCATTTAATGCGTACGGTAAGTCCGTTTATTTTGTGCAGGAACAGGAATCGAAGCAGGAAGCCAACGCTTCGGAACGTCCCACAGAGAAAATTGACAATACCGGAGATTCGTCTGGAAAAAACAGAAGTAATCAAAAAACCTCTCTGATAGCCAGGCGCGCATTCATTCAGACCGGGGAACGTCGGGGAAAGCTGATTGAAATCCGAAAAGGGATCGAGCCAGGTGCACGCGTTGTAACTTCCGGCCAGCTGAAAATCGATGATGGCAGCCCTGTCCAGATCTCCGAAACCGACGCTGCTCGCGATGTGGAAGCGAGGGCGACCAGGCCATGAATATTTTTGATCGGTTTATTGAACGTCCTGTGCTGGCTACTGTCATTGGCCTGGTAATCCTGCTGCTGGGAGTACAGGCGCTGACCTCTCTGACGGTGCGGCAATATCCGGAAACCACTTCCTCAACAATTCGAGTTGTCACCCCCTACATCGGGGCGAACGCTGAGCTGGTGCAGGGCTTTATCACGACTCCTCTTGAGCAGACGATAGCCACTGCAGAAGGTATTGAATACCTGGAGAGCAGCAGTACGTTGGGAACCAGTACAATCACGGCACGCCTGGAGTTGGGGTATGATCCGAATGCTGCGGTTGCTGAAATATTGACTAAAATACAACAGGTGCGAAATCGCCTGCCTGAAGGTTCGGAAGACTCAATCGTTACCATCAGCAGAGGTAGCGATCAGGCCGCCATGTATATGGCATTCTTCAGCGAGGTCCTCAAAGCAAGTGAGATTACCGATTATCTGACCCGTGCTGTCCGCCCGCGACTGGAGACTGTTCCCGGCGTTCAGCAGGCACAGGTGATTGGTGCTCAGAATATCGCGATGCGGATCTGGCTTGATCCCGGGAAAATGGCTTCCTTTAAGGTGACTCCCAGTCAAGTCCGTCGTTCGATCGCTGAAAGTAATTTTCTCTCCGCCATCGGAGAAACCAAAGGCTCGCTGATTTCCATTCCCTTGAAAGCAGATACGAACCTGCGTTCGGTAGAAGCCTTTGAAAATCTGGTGATCCGAGAAGAAGGTGACACCATTGTTCGCGTGCGTGATATTGCTCAAGTCGAACTTGGCGCAGAAAGCTATGACAGTTCGGTGATTTTTGAAGGTAAAAATGTAGCCTTCATTGGAGTGCAGGTCGCTCCTGAAGCGAACCTGCTCGATACCATAGCGGGTGTACGGCAACTGATTCCTCAGGTGAAAAAACAGTTACCAGGCGGACTGGAAGGCATCGTTGTATATGACAGCACGGAAGCAGTGGAAGCTTCGATCGATGAAGTCATCCGCTCGCTGATTGAAGCATTGCTGATTGTGACTGTTGTGATTTACCTGTTTCTGGGGGCATTGCGTTCGGCACTGGTTCCGGGGATCGCGATGCCTCTGGCAATCATTGGTGCATTTTTTCTGATGCAGATGCTGGGATATTCTGTCAATCTGCTGACTCTGCTGGCATTAATACTGGCGATAGGAACCGTTGTTGATGACGGGATCGTAATGGTTGAGAACGCCACACGCCATATTGAAGAAGGGGCGACACCTGAAGAGGCAGCGAAAAACACGGTACGCGAATTGACCGGTTCGATTATTGCCATGAATCTGGTTGTGGTGGCCGTTTTTGCTCCTGTAGGACTGATGGGAGGTCTGACGGGCAGTCTGTTTACCGAATTTGCTTATACGGTCGCCGGCGCGACGCTGATTTCAGGTATACTGGCATTAACTGTTTCGCCGATGATGTGTGCCCAGCTGCTTAAAACCGGAATGCAGAAAAGATGGTTGTCCCGCAAAGTCGATCAGGGTTTTCAAGCCCTTTCCCGTGGATATGGAAAAACGCTGGGGCTGGCGCTGGATGCCCGCTGGATTATTCTGGCGGCAGGCATGTGCATGCTCATCAGTCTGTATTTTCTGTTTAGCGCTGCGAATAAAGAACTTTCACCGCCGGAAGACGAGGGCTTCCTGATCGTTTCTGCAAATGCAGATCCGAATATCTCGATCGATCATCTGGAACGCTGGACCGGTGTGCTGGAAAAGAAGGTGAGTCAGATAGAGGGAGTCCAGTATTTTTTTGCGGTGAATGGTGGAGGAGGGAATACTGGTGGAGGGAGCAGTTCCGCCTTTGGAGGTGTCATTTTAGAAGACTGGGAACAACGCGATCCTTCTCAGCTGCAACTGCAGCAGCAGATTCAGATGACTGCTGCTCAAGTGGCAGGCCTGGAAGCGGTGGTCATCGCTCCCCCCACACTCCCCGGCGCGGGAGAAGGTCCTCCGTTGCAGTTTGTGATCAGTTCGATTGATGAGCCGCGGGTCGTGTATGAAACTTCGCAGACCATTCTGAAAAAAGCCCGGGAAAGCGGCTTATTCACTTTCATTCAGTCGGATTTCAAGTTTGATAAGCTGGAACAGAGAATTAAAATCGATCGCGATAAAGCAGCAGCACTCGGTATTAATATCAGTACGTTGGGAGTAGATCTGGCCACCACGTTGAGTGGAGGCTATGTCAATTATTTCAGCTACGATGGCCGCAGCTATCGTGTCATTCCCCAGGTGGCACGCGAGCATCGTTTGCAGACAGACCAACTGCTCGACTATCGAGTGACTAACCGTGGCGGTGATCTGGTTCCACTCTCGCTTTTTGTTTCACTGGAAGATGAAATTCAGCCGCGACAACTGAAACGGTTCAATCAACTCAACTCGGCGACGTTATCAGGCGTCCCTGCTCCCGGTGTATCATTCGATCAACTGATTGAATTTCTGCAGACAACCGTCGAGGAGACTGTCGCGCAGAATGTAGTGACCGACTGGAAAGGTCAGTCCAGGCAGTTTGTTTCTGAAAATACATCTTTGCTGGTAGCATTTGCCCTGGCAATCCTGATGATGTACCTGACTTTGGCGGCCCAGTACGAGAGCTTTCGCGATCCGGCGATCATGTTTGTGAGCATTCCGATGTCATTGGCGGGCGCGATGCTGTTCTTTGCTCTGGGAATTTCCAGTATCAATATCTATACGCAGATCGGTCTGCTGGCATTAATTGGTTCTATTATTCGCCATGGAATTCTACTGGTGGAATTTGCTAATGAAATCCAGCGCGAGGAAGGTCTGGACCGTCGGCAGGCGATTGAAAAAGCAGCTTCGCTGCGATTGCGTTCCATTCTGATGACGACAATCGCCACGCTGGTGGGGCTGTTACCATTGCTGATTGTTTCCGGAGGGCCCGGGGCCGCCAGCCGCTTTGCCATCAGTTTTACCTTAGGCGTAGGGATGGCAATCGGAACGATCTTTACACTCTACATGGTACCGGCTCTGTATACGGTATTCGCAACAAAGCATAGCCGATCATCATTCAATTAAAACCAACCAAATCAACTTAATCTGGCTGCAGGAGATGGCGACAACCAGTTTAGATGCAACGAAAATTCTGAAATACGTCTGTGACAATTTGTCGTATGAAGAAACGTGAGTCTTGTATTCAGTTCCATTTTTCGGTCTCTGGGCGATTAACCTACTGACTGCCCAGCAACCAGAATGGTTTGTGAACTGACGATTATTGAAAAGCGCTTTTTAGATATTGGTGAGAGAATATCATGTCGTTCCGAAACCTTCACCTTCGGCAGAAAATGAAATCATTTCAGGGAAAGGTCAGTCGTTCAATCTGATTGCCTGTTGAACTGTGTCGGTATTCGTGTTTTCAAGCAGCAATGATTAACTTTTTAAAACTGCCTCAGTATGCGCTGCGTAAACCGATGTTGATCGCATAGATCTTACCACTCTTTTCAGATTCACTGCTACCTGATTCGATCGCAAATCAATCTGGCGAAGTGGTATCGAATTCTTTTCTGCGGCATAAAAATTGCGGACATTATCTGAGATTGCCGCAGTGACATTGTGTCATTGTGCTACTTTTTACGGAACGGAATGTTTTAAGATTCAGGAGTATCAAAATGGGTTTATTCACCAGTAAAGAATTTTCCAATTTAGAAGACTTATTTGTTGAGCAGATTCAGGACTTATACGATGCGGAAAATCGGCTCGTCGATGCCTTACCTAAAATGGCTGAGGCCGCTTCCTGCCAGGAACTGAAATCGGCGTTCCAAACGCATCTAGGAGAAACCAAAGAACATGTGAAACGCCTGGAATCTGTTTTCAAAGGGATGGGTGTCGAACCTAAGAGAGAATCCTGTGAAGCCATGAAAGGATTAATCAGCGAAGGCGAAGAGATGGTTAATGCGAAAGGGGATTCCAATGTCAAAGACGCAGCCTTGATCGCCGCGGCTCAACGTGTGGAACACTACGAAATGGCCGGTTATGGATCTGCCCGCAATTTTGCACAGCGCCTGGGAAAAACCAATCTTGCTGGAATTCTGCAGGAAACATTAGATGAAGAAGGTAATGCCGACAAAATTCTGACGCAGATCGCCGAAGAATCGACGAATAAAGCGGCAGCGCGTGCCTGAAATATGAGTTTGGTCTTCCTCACTACCGGCGATGGTAGTGAGGGGGTTTTGTCTGATGGTTGACTCAGATCTTTGCTACTTCAGGTGTCGAATTAGCGGTTGAATCTGGGTTCACTAATAGAATCTGGAGTGATAACAGAGGATGCTATCACTAAAAGCAAGTAAAGGACTTGAACCATGAAAACCCAAGTATTCTATCTGCTATCTGCTGTCATTCCTGTTGCGACTACACTGGTGTCTACGGTCAAATCTGACCAGAAAGAGATAGAGCTAAAAACAACCAAGGCCGTGGTAGTGGTGATGCCGACCAAAGATTTCAGTGCCACAGGCCTGGTTCAATTGCAGCAGAGCAAAGGAGTCGTGCATCTGACAGGAAAAATCGAAGGACTTACTCCCGGCAAGCATGGGTTTCACATCCATCAGTTTGGTGATCTCAGTGCGGTCGACGGCAGCTCAGCCGGGGGCCATTATGCTCCAGAAGGTCATCAACATGGGAAACCAGGCAAAGGTCAGCATCATGCCGGGGACCTGGGGAATATTACCGCAGATCATAACGGAGTCGCTGTGATCGATATGCGATCTGAAGACTTCAAACTCTCAGACGTAATTGGCAGGTCGATCGTTGTCCATGCCGGCGCTGATGATCTTGCCAGTCAGCCATCTGGAGATTCAGGTCCTCGAGCCGGTTTAGGAGTCATTGGAATTGCCAAATCAGCCCCGAAAGTCACAGCTGAATTGCCTGTTTCGCCCCGAAGTGCCAGCAGACATTAAACGAAATCGCATGCGAGAGAAACAATAGATCAATCAAAAATATCTCTTTCGGGCCCGGCCAGATGCCGTTCTGTAAACGCGGAAAGGCTGGCTTCACAATCTGGCCGGGCCTTAATATGAAAGAGACCATTTCTAACTATATTCCTGAATTGCAGATGAATCTGACGATCCTGTAATGCATAAGATTAAATCGAACGTCTCTGACCTGCCAGAATGAAAGTAATTGAAATGCCTGCTGAAGGTGATGCTGTCAAGGCTAAGCTGATCTGCGCAGGTGTTCTGATTTCTGGTTGTTCCAGTTCGCAATCAGCATTGAATCCTGCAGGGGCAGGTGCCGAACAGATTGCCAGACTGTTCTGGTGGATGGCCGGGGGGGCAACAATCATCTGGTTAGTCATGGTCGCTTTGTCGATCTATGCACTGCATCTGAATCCCGTTGCCCATCATCGTCAGAAATCCGCCCTGTTTATTATCGGGGGAGGCGCAATAGCCCCCACGATCATCCTCACCATACTGTTGATCTATGGATTAAATCTTCTGCCCGCGCTGCTTGCCCGACCTCCGGCAGGGACACTGCAGATCGAGGTTGAGGGATATCAATGGTGGTGGAAAGTGAGTTACCCGGCCCAAAGTGGAAAGCCAGTTGAACTGGCTAATGAAATACGATTACCTCGAGGCGAACCGGTCGAGTTTATCCTCACCAGTAAAGATGTCGTGCATTCATTCTGGATTCCCTCACTGGGCGGGAAAGTCGACATGATCCCCGGCCGTACCACTCGCCTGACATTGCATCCCACGAAGACGGGGCATTTTCGAGGGGCCTGTGCAGAATATTGTGGTGCTTCCCATGCCTACATGAATTTTACGGTGGATGTTGTCGAGAAAGAGGAATTTGATGAGTGGCTGGCGCAGCAGTCTACAGGCAGAATAACGCCGCAATCTGCATCTGTTGAGAGGGGTGAGGCATTATTCCTGCAGACAGGCTGTGGTGCCTGTCATACGATTCGAGGGACAGAGGCTGATGGAAAGATAGGCCCCGATTTGACACATATCGGCAGTCGTAACTCTCTGGGAGCGGATATGTTTCCTAATAATCGAGAAAACCTTCAGAAGTGGATCGCACATGTGTCCGCTTTGAAACCCGGCGTGAAGATGCCCGCATTTCGTGCGCTCAAAGACGATGAATACCAAACTCTGTCAAAATATTTAGAACAGTTGAAGTGAAGCCAGACGATATGGATTCTAAACCAGCCAACCTGATTTCAGAGCAGGATCTTGATTCTGCAGAATACCGTCGACAGTCTGCAGCGCGGTTGTTGAAGGCCTGGGAAACTCCGCGCGGCTGGCGTTACTGGTCGGCAGTCAACAATTCTGAAGTGGGTATGTGGTATACCGTCGCTTCGTTCTGTTTTTTTCTGTTCGGTGGAGTGCTGGCACTGCTGATGCGCATTCAACTTGCTGTGCCAGGAAACACGTTTTTAACCGCCGATCAGTACAATCAGATTTTCACGATGCACGGTTCGGTGATGATGTTTCTGTTTGCCGTCCCCATTTTTGAAGCATTTTCAATCATGATTCTTCCCGAAATGCTGGGAGCCCGCGATTTGCCGTTTCCCCGTTTGTCAGCATACGGCTTCTACAGCTTCGTGATCGGTGGAATCTTCGTTTGTGGTTCATTGTTTTTTGACGCAGCTCCCAAAGGGGGCTGGTTCATGTATCCTCCTCTGACGAGCTCCTTTCAAGATGATATCGGCGCTGATATCTGGTTGCTGGGATTAACTTTTATTGAAATTGCCTCGATTGCAGCTGCGATTGAATTGATTGTCGGCGTCCTCAAGTGTCGTCCGCCCGGTATGAGAATCAATCTGATTCCCCTGTATTGCTGGTACATCCTGGTCGTTGCGGGAATGATTCTGTTTGCTTTTCCGCCATTGATCGCAGGTGACATTCTGCTGGAGATGGAACGTGCCTTTGACTGGCCCTTCTTCGATCCCCAGCGAGGCGGGGATCCGCTGTTGTGGCAGCATCTGTTCTGGATCTTTGGTCATCCGGAAGTTTACATTGTATTCCTGCCTTCAGTGGCCCTGATGGCGATGATGGTGCCGACGTTTGCCAAAACTCCGATGGTCGGTTACAGCTGGGTGGTACTGTCTGCGGTGGGGACCGGATTTCTGAGTTTCGGGTTATGGGTCCATCATATGTTTACCACCGGTCTGCCTGGCATCTCCATCGGCATCTTTTCAGCCGCTTCGCAGGCAGTGGCAATTCCGACCGGAGTGCAACTCTTCTGTTTCCTGGCAACATTGACAGCAGGAAATGTGAAACGGTCTGTTTGTCTGCATTTCATTTTTGCCGGTCTCGCGACATTCATCATCGGCGGATTAACGGGAGTGATGGTGGCGGTGGCACCATTTGATTTTCAGGCACATGACACATTCTTTATCGTCGGTCATTTGCATTACGTCTTGATCGGGGGAACCATCTTTCCGATCATGGCAGGCTTTTACTATTTCTTTCCGCTGGTTAAAGGTAAACAGCTTTCGGAACGGATCGGCAGGATTGTTTTCTGGCTCGTATTGATCGGATTCAACATCACATTTTTTCCGATGCATATCACCGGCTTGCTGGGAATGCCGCGTCGGGTTTTTACTTATCCCGCTGACATGGGCTTTGATACGTTGAACCTGATCTCCAGCCTGGGGTCGATGATTCTCGCTGCCGGTTTCGTGCTCTTTTTATATGATGTGGTTCGACCACGAACAAAGCAGCCGCTTTCTGAACGGAATCCATGGCAGGCGGGTACACTGGAGTGGCTGGCGCAAATGCCGGATCAGCCCTGGGGCGTGCGTACGATTCCCATCATCGAGAGCCGTTATCCGTTATGGGAACAACCCAACTTTGTGCGTGATGTAGATGAAGGCCGGTTTTACCTGCCCGATGCGGTGGAAGGGAAACGGGAGACGCTGGTCACGACGGTAATCGACGCAGAGCCCATCCAATGCCTGCGGGTAGGAGTGCCGACCTTTCTTACATTTTTTGCCGCGTTGTTTACGGGTGGTTTCTTTATTTTCGCGACCTATCACTGGTGGCTGGCTGCGATCATCAGCGGATTGATTGCGATCGGCGTCATTCTAACCTGGGTCTGGACCGGGACTGCTGAAATACCTGAAAAAGAGACCAAGGATGTGGGGCTGGGACTTTCGCTGCCTTTGTATATCTCCGGTCCCAATGCAGTCGGCTGGTGGGCCATGTTTATCACGATGACTGCTGACATCACCGCATTCGTTTCACTGATATTTGGTTATTTCTTTTACTGGACGATTCACGAAGATTTTCCTCCGCAGCCAGTGCAGGGGCCCGGAGTCTTCTGGCCGGTAACGGGAATGGTACTACTGATGATCGCGTATGGGCTGACATGGCTCTCCCGCCATTGGAATCGGGCGGGGTATACCAGTGCCTTTTATCTGTCGCTCTCACTGGCCGTCGTTTTTTCACTGGCAGGTACCTGTGCGCTACTGGCCGGTCCCTGGTTGACCGGCCTTAATCCCACGACACATGTCTACCCGGCAATTGTCTGGGTATTGACGGGCTGGACTGCATTGCATGTGATTCTGGGGGTCATCATGCAGTTGTACTGTCTGGCGAGAAGGGCGGCAGGGAAAATGACAAACCAGTGGGACGCGGACATTGTGAATGTCTCACTGTACTGGCACTTTCTGGCTTTGACCGTGGCCATGACTGTCGGCGTAATCGCAGGATTTCCCAGTGTATCATGAGGAACATCATGGAGCAGCAACATCATCATTCTGAAGAATTTCAAGAAAAACATGAACGAATCTGGTTCATGTTTATTCCACCATTCGTCTGGGCGATTCACCTGCTGGCCTGTTACCTGACCGCTGCGATCTGGTGCGCGAAATATTCCGGTACGACATATAATTTCATCACCGTAAGGGTAGCGATTGGAATTTATACCCTGCTGGCGATTGCCATCATTGGATCCCTTGGCTGGATCGGTTACAGGCGGCATCGACATCTTTCTGAAGACCTGGCATATCATGACGATACTCCACTGGATCGATATCGTTTTCTGGGACTGGCGACCTTTCTGCTTTCTGTTTTGAGTGCCATTGCGACATTGTTCGTAGCGGCTGTAGCTCTGTTTTTCGGGAATTGTAACTGATGAAATCTATTATGACTGCAATGACAAAGACGAATCAACTGGAGGGGATTCATATGGATTATTCTACTTTGCGTTATGGAAAAGTACAGGTCTGGTTGTTACTGCTGGGGTTGCTTAGCCTGGCGGTTGCCTGGTCGGGGCCACTACCCCAACTGGCGCATCATGCATTTTTTGCGCACATGACAATGCACATGCTGGTTGTGGCTGTAGCAGCTCCCTTACTCAGTCTGGCAATCGCCGGCAGTCGTTTTGATCCAGTCATTAAGTATCCTGTATTTTTCGCTCCAATACCGGCATCCGTAGCGGAACTGATTATTGTCTGGGCGTGGCATGCACCGGGCTTGCATCATCTGGCCCGGATGACTTCCTGGGGGCTTGTGGCAGAACAGGGATCGTTTCTGCTGGCGGGGGTCGCGGTCTGGATCTCCGCATTTGGTGGGACCAGTCCGCGCAGTCGTTCCCGCAGTGCCGCGGGAGTGATCGGGCTGCTGTTAACCTCCATGCATATGACTCTCCTGGGGGCTTTGCTGGCGCTGGCACCACGCTCGGTCTATGCGCACCATCAAGGCTTTTCAACCATGTCTGC
Organism: Gimesia algae; assembly: GCF_007746795.1. Lineage (NCBI taxonomy): Bacteria > Pseudomonadati > Planctomycetota > Planctomycetia > Planctomycetales > Planctomycetaceae > Gimesia > Gimesia algae. Next base: position 5,465,017 of record NZ_CP036343.1, on the reverse strand, counting down.
AATGCAGGATCAGCATCTGGGAGGAGCGATTATGCTGGTGGTGGGGGGCATTGTTTACCTTTCCGGAGGTCTCTGGCTTACGGTGGATTTGTTATGGCTTAAAAGTCAGCGAAAGGAGTTGTCATCATGAAACGACCCTGGAAAATTATGACTGGTCTCATCCTGGTGATTGCCATTGGTGGGATTCTGGTCGTAGTCAGTGGCGTGATTCCTGTGAAAGCCAGTTCAGGACACTGGGAAATTACCAGGTGGTTTCTGAATTTCACCAAAGAACGATCTGTTGCGACGCACAGCACTGGAATCAAAGTTCCTGACCTTGATAATCAGGCGATGATCGTCAAGGGGGCAGGGCATTACGAAGCAGGTTGTCGAATGTGCCACGGAAAACCGGATGGCATACGTCCACGACTGGTATCTCTGATGACTCCCCAGCCTCCGAATTTAAAAACCATCGTTCCGGAACGGAAGCCACAGGAACTTTTCTATGTGGTGAAACACGGGATTAAGATGACCGGAATGCCCGCCTGGCCGGAGTTAAAGCGTGATGATGAAATCTGGCCTGTCGTTGCATTTCTGTTGAAATATCCTGAGCTGGATTTCAATGAATATGATGAACTGGTCTGGGGCCAGCATCAAAAACAGAGTGGTCAATCGATCGATTCAGCCGAGGGAACTTCGTTACCGGTTCCTCATCTGGTAATCGAAGTCTGCGCCGGTTGCCATGGTGTAGACGGACAGGGGAGGAGGCTCGGCGTATTTCCCAGACTGGCAGGTCAGAATGAGGCTTATTTACGGGTTTCTCTGGAAGCCTATCATCAGGACAAACGTATGAGCGGTACGATGGAAGAGCTTGCCAGTAGAATGAATCAGGAAGAGATTCAGGAGGTTTCACGCTATTATTCTCGACTGAAACCATTTCTTTCAAATGAAAGTCAGGGTAGTGATAAAACGAATAACCGCGATGCTCAAGAAGAAGACGCATCGTTCGAACGCGGCGCCCAGATTGCGGCGGAAGGAATTGCAGGCCAGGACGTCCCCGCCTGTGCAGACTGTCATCCTGCGACACGAAAGCCTTTCAAAAATGCTTATCCGGCACTGATTGGACAGTATCAGGATTATCTGGAACTGCAGATCAGACTCTTTCAGAACCGCAGTCGTGGTGGGTCTCAGTCTGCCAATCTGATGCATGCGGCCGTCGATGGATTGAAGCCGGATCAGATTCGCGATGTCTGCTTTTATTACTCTGAACTACCTGAGAGATAAAACGCAGTTTCTCACAATATATTCGTCAGAACCGCTGATTCCTCACCGAGCAGATTGTTCGCAGAGAGAACAGTTTCGGTCTGGCATCTCCCGGGCAAAGAGTGCCTTTTTTCCAGACGCGTTACTGAAGTCTTTTCTCGTCAGGCACTGAAAAATCCTTTCTGGATTGGTACGCGAAGTGCTGTTCTCACTGACTTAAGCACTCTACGAGAAATCATATTGCTCTCATTATTTGACTCGAATCAATAGTAAAAAGGAAACGTATTATGCCCCGCCAACAACCTGCTCCGGAATTTCCTCCACAGGGACTGGAAAAACCTGGAATTGAAGAAGCGATGGATCCACAACCTCATTTTGAGGCTCCCGATTATCGAGCTGCGGATAAGCTGGAGGGTAAGGTGGCTCTGATCACAGGTGGAGATTCTGGAATCGGACGTTCTGTCGCAACGCTGTTTGCCCGCGAAGGCGCCAGTATAGCTCTGGTCTGTCTGGAAGAGGAGCAGCAGGACGCGGAAGCCATTCGCAACTATATTCTAGAGACTGTCGGCAGCGATCAAGTTCTACTGATTTGCGGCGATGTCACTGATGCCTCCTTCTGTAAGTCTGCGGTTGAGCAAACGGTTACTGAGTATGGTCACCTGGATATTCTTGTGAATAATGCCGCCTATCAGCAGCACCAGGATGGGATAGATGACATCAGTGAAGAACAGTGGGACCATACTTTCAAGACGAATATTTATGGATACTTTCACATGGTGCAGGCTGCCTTGAAACACATGAAAGAGGGGGCGAACATTATCAATACGGGTTCGATCACCGGACTGGAGGGCAGTGGTCGCCTGCTGGATTATTCAGCAACTAAAGGGGCCATTCATGCTTTTACCAAGTCCCTGGCCCAGAACCTGGTGGACCGGAAAATTCGAGTGAATTGTGTTGCCCCAGGTCCGGTCTGGACGCCTCTGAATCCCGCGGAACGTTCCGAGGATGAGATAAAGGACTTCGGTAGTGGTACGCCTTATGGGCGGCCCGCACAGCCGGAAGAAATCGCACCAGCTTATGTGTATTTCGCTTCCAATGCAGATTCCAGCTATGTCACCGGAGAAGTTATGACCATCCTGGGAGGGGCGACACGGGCCGGCTGAATTAGTTGAAAACTTAGCAGAGATTTGTTTTTACCGGATTGTATTTCAATGTCAATCTAAAGGAGATAATCATGGTTAAAAGTCATGGTCCCACTATCAAAGATGATGCCCAATATCAGACACTGCGTGAAAAAGGGATGAGTAAGGAAAAGGCGGCACGCATTGCGAATTCTGATCGTCAGACAACAGGAAAACGCGGAGGTAAAGCAGGCAAATACGAAGACTGGACGAAAGAAGAGCTTTATGATAAAGCGAAAGAAGTGGGTATTGAGGGGCGTTCGAAAATGGACAAAAAAGAATTGATTCATGCTCTCAGGAATCACTAAGAAATTCTGTTTCGATATTGTTTATTCTGGATCGCACCACATTTAACTGTAGCGTCTGTCAATCTGAGAAACCCGGTCTAAATGGACTTCTCGACGCTACGGTGAGACTGGACACAGTCTATAAGGGCTGTAACGTAATAATGATGTATTGCTTTGAAGCCTTCAGAGTTCGTTGTTACGTTCAGCGGCTTTCTGAGTTAATTCCGTTAACCAGGACTCAGACCATCTCGACTGACTTTCTGATCCTTGTTTTTTGACCGAGCCAGCGGGACCCGCTGCAGGCAGGATCCGATTGACTACACCCAGCGCATCTGCCATCAGGCCGGGACAGAGCGCGTACAGTTTTTCTGCCAGCTTGATATGCAGGCCCAGGACAACAAATCCGTCATTGTGTTGACAGGCCTTGAGAATCTGCCTGGCAGCTCTTTCTGAACTCATGGAGATCAGAGGCAGTGAATCACTGATTTTAAACAATGCATATTCCGCTTCATGTTGACCTTTAAAATAGGCGTTTTGGGGACTGCCCGTCCGCATCATACCGGGGCAGACCGTTACAACGCCGATCCCCTCTTTTGCCAGTTCACTCCGTAATCCGAGTGAGTAGCCGACAAGGGCGAATTTGCTGGCACTGTAAGGCAGCATGTGAGGCACACTGATGCGACCACCGACTGAGGAGATATTGACTATGCGTCCTGCACCTCGTTTCCGCATTCCGGGTAGAACTGCTTCAATCACATGCAGCGGTCCATAAAAGTGAGTTTGCATCGTTTCCTGGTAGTCTTGTCTTTCCATGGATTCCATGGGACCGACCTGGATGATGCCAGCATTATTCACAACGACATCAATACTGCTGAAATGTCGTTCAATCTGTGTGACCATGTCTTGAACCTGTTCCGGTTGAGTGACATCACAGGTGACACAACTGACGTTCGCGCCTTTTTCAAATAATTCTTTTCCTGCCTGCAGAAGTTTATCTTTGTTGCGACCACATAAAACCAAATTGGCCCCTTCTGCAGCAAACTGACGTGCCAGTACGAGTCCCAGTCCGCGGGAGCCACCCGTGATCAATACGGTGCGGCCAGCCAGATTGAGGCGGGTCATGCGTCGATACAAAGCCCGGCCTGCCAGAGCCAGTCCAAGCCCGGCTGTTGCTAATACAAGTGGTTGCTTAATGTTCGAATTCATGTTTGTAATACTACCTTAATACACTCGTCCTGCTTCTGTTCAAAAATCCGATACATGTCTGCAGCCTGTTCGAGGGAACTGCGGTGTGTAATCAGAAACGAAGGGTCGAGTTCGCCTTCACGAATAAATTCCAGCAATCGTGGTAAATAACGATGCACGTGTGTCTGACCCATCCGCAGCTGTAGTCCTTTTCCAAACGCGGCACCAATGGGAACTTTGTCCAGAAAGCCTCCATAAACGCCGGGGATGGAAATGGTGCCTCCTTTGCGACAGCTATGAATGACCTGTCGCAAGACATGCCCGCGATCTGTTTCCAGCATCAGTTTCTCGGCAGCCAGATCATACCATGCATCAAGAGTGGTGCCGTGTGCTTCACTCCCAACTGCGTCAATACAGGAATCCGGTCCGCGTCCTCCCGTTAATTCCTGGAGCATGGTAAACACGTCTACTTCTTCGTAATTGAGTGTTTTGGCTTTGCAATATTCCCGGGCCAGTTTCAAGCGTTCGGGGAAGCGATCAATGGCAATCACCTTTCCGGCCCCTAATTTATAGGCACTCCAGATGGCAAACAGTCCCACAGGACCACAACCCCAGACTGCGACAGTGTCACCTTCTCTGATCTGACAATTTTCAGCGGCCATATACCCGGTAGGAAAAATATCTGAGAGGAACAGAACCTGCTCATCGGAGAGTCCTTCAGGAACAGTTATCGGCCCCACGTCGGCGAAGGGCACGCGCACATACTCCGCCTGTCCGCCGGCATAGCCTCCCAGCATATGTGAGTACCCGAACAGTCCAGAGGGGGAATGACCGTATAACTTTTCCACCATCCACGCATTGGGATTTGAATTGTCGCAGAGAGACCAGAGATCGTGTTTGCAAAAATAGCAGCCGCCACAGGAAATGGTGAATGGAACCACGACACGATCACCGATCTTAAGATTTGTCACTTCATGACCAACGGCGACGACTTCTCCCATAAACTCATGACCGAGAATATCTCCAGCCTGCATGGTGGGAATTCGTCCCGTATAAAGATGCAGATCAGATCCGCAAATGGCTGTGAGACTTACTTTCACGATCGCGTCACGGGGATTGACAATCTGGGGATCGGGAAACGTTTCCACACGAATGTCTTCTTTTCCATGCCAGGAAACAGCTCTCATGATGATCTCACTTCTATTGAATGGTTAGCGGAAGGGGTAGGCTCCTGTTTAAAACACCAGTAAGGAGAACGACAATTATGATTTAACTACCTTCAGGTCAGACATCACCGGTTTCTGGATCTGACCTGGTTCCGGTGCGATCGCGTTCGTCGCAATCTCACCCGCTTCGAGGAGTTGTTTGAATTCCCTCAGATCCTGATTCAGTTCCGCCTGAAGATCCTGTCCCAGCAGATGTGCGATTTGAGTGACGATTTGTCCGCCGGGGGGATTGTACATAATCGAAACCACAAATTCCGTGCCGGCTCCTGTAGACGAATCTTTAAAATGAACGGATCCAGCGGTATCCACCTGAGAACCGGGTAATGACTGCCAAGCGATTACTTCGCCCGGTTTATCTGTGATAATTTCCGCTTCCCACTGCAGCGTTTTTCCTAACGGCGCGCGGGCCACCCATTCAGAACGCTTCTCATCCAGCATTGTCACCGACTCCAGGTGCTGCATGATTTGGGGAAGGTTTTCCAGTTTTCGCCAGAAATCGTATATTTCCTGGCGATCACGATTGATGTGCAGAGCGCTATTTACCTTACTTCCCTGGTGCGCGGGGACGCCGGGTCTCTTTCTCTGCGAGTCGGCTGTATTAATCCCCAGACCTTCATACAGGTGGCAATGCCCCGTCCATCCGCGATATAACAGTGAAGCTCCTGCGGCCACGCCCAGTAAACCGGCGCCCGATCCACGTCTCAATCCCATCAAGAGCAAGCCTCCTCCTCCCAGTAACGAAAGCACACGCTCGCTGTTAGCGACATTCTGTGAGAGAGGGCATTGTTTTACCGATTGACTGGAAGAACACGTTGAATTCATTAATCCCGTTTTCATCTTTGCTCTCCGTTTTATTATCTGATGTGATCCCCATATCGAAAGCGCGCTCACTGGTATGCAGACTTACGCAACCGCCATTCAGAATCACTTCACTAATACGAACTGATCATTCCTATTTGCTAATAGCAGCAAATATAGCGAGCAAATAGCGGGCCACTACACAGGATCGGAGAGAAACAAAGTTCGTCCAGAGTTCCTGAGCGATCATATTTCGTGTAATGCCGTGGCCTGTCGCATTTTCCGGTTCTTCTCACTGCCTGACTCTATGCGTGTGATGTTTCTTCTTCGACTTCCCAGTTTCTGGTCTATCAACGCGCACGATGCGCCATGGGCGATCAATGATTCTGACTGGTTCAAGCGGGTGGAAATTTGCTTCTGAAACGCGAAAAAGACGATTTGATAATAGTTTAAAATCTTCTGTTCTGACTGGCTCATCATTTGCAAGAGTGTTTCTCACTGCGAAGGAGACTTTATTCTGACGTGTTTTCATTCTTTTTCTGCGAGTTTAAAAAGAGACGTCGAGAGATACGATACGGGAGCCCTTTCAGTAGATGTCACTTGATAAGTTTAAAATTGTTTGACAGTAACAAGCCATCAAAATTTGGAGATGGTGGCACAGGAAAATACTTACGAGGTTCACATTGAACTAAGGAGAGAAAATGCGGATCGCCCAGGTTTCACCATTGATTGAAAGCGTTCCTCCCCAGACTTATGGGGGAATTGAAAGAGTGGTCTCTAATCTTACGGAATCACTTGTTAAGGAAGGTCACGATGTTACCTTATTTGCTTCAGGAGATTCAAAAACGACCGCCGATCTGTATGCGGTAGTACAGCAATCGTTGCGTTTATCTCAGTCACCGCGAGATCCGGAGATCGCTCAGATCATTCAACTGGAAAAGTTGATTCAGATGCGGGACCGTTTTGATATAATCCATTTTCATATCGAAACGATTCATTATCCCCTGGTGCGTCATCTTGGCATCCCGCATGTGACCACACTGCACTCCCGCCTGGACCGACCGGATGTGATTTCCCTGTATGAGGAATTCCCAGAAGTGCCTGTCGTCTCCATCTCGGATGCGCAGCGGTGTTTTATTCCTGATGCCAACTGGGTTTCGACAGTGTATAATGGAATTCCCGTCAATGAAAAGTACAATGACAGCCCCGGAGATTACCTGCTGTTTCTGGGAAGATTCTGTCCTGATAAAGGTCCGGAAGAAGCGATTGATATCGCTTTGAAATCCAATACCCATCTGAAGATGGCAGCCAAGGTGGATGTGACTGATAAAGCCTATTTCGAATCCCGGATAAAACCCTTTCTGGAGCATCCCCTGATTGAATATCTGGGGGAAGTCGGTGAGCCCCAAAAATCAGAACTGATATGTGGTGCCCGTGCCCTGTTGTTTCCCATAAAGTGGCCAGAGCCGTTCGGGCTGGTCATGACCGAAGCAATGGCCTGTGGCACTCCCGTGATTGCTTTCATGGAAGGTTCTGTCCCGGAAGTTGTCAAACCTGGCGTGAGCGGGTTTATTGTGGAGACGGTGCAGGAAGCGGTTGCAGCGGTTTCAAAAATCAGCCAGCTGGACCGACGGCTCTGCCGAAAATATTTTGAAAACCGTTTTACCTGCCAGCACATGGCACAAGGCTACCTGAAAACTTATCAAAACGTACTCGCTGAGTGGAAGAGAAAAGCGAATCCCGGCAAACCTGTCTTTAAACCCAGGACCATGCTTCATCAGCAACGCAGCCCGTAATTTCAAAGGGAATTGCTTTTCAAAAGTAAAGAACAGCTCAGACAAGCTGTCGGCCTTAACTGGAAAAGAACACCCTATGGATGACGTCATTCAAATCGACGATCAGTGGTATTACGCTGCCGGTTCACAGAAAACCGACTCTCGAAATCAGGTTTTAAAACAGGGAAACACCTTTGCCGTGCTTGACCTGCTGGGGGATATCTCCCGTACCGGACTCGGCGAGCAGGGGGTTTATCACCTGGGAACGCGACATCTTTCTCATTGGGAGTTGCTGATCAACGATCGTCGGCCCATGCTGTTGAATTCTACAATGAAAGAGGACAACAGCGTTTTGATGGTTGAACTGACAACGCCTGATATACATGAGGGAGACCGTCTGGTGTTACGGAAAGGGGAACTGCATGCCTCGCGTTCCATTATCATTGAAGGCGCCATCCTGTATGAAAACCTGAAACTGACGAACTATTCCAATGCGCCACTGGTTTTTGAAATAAAATATCACTACGCGGCTGATTTTCGCGATATTTTTGAAGTGCGCGGGAATCATCGCAGTCGGCGGGGATCGCTGCTGCCGGTAGAAGTCGATTCTGACTCCGCCCTTCTGAAATATCGGGGGCTGGATCAAATAGAACGCAGCACGGAAATCGATGTCCAGGGAAAAGAGCAAACCGTCTCTGACAAAGAAGCGAACATTCGGATTCAACTTCAGCCAGGTGAATCTGATACTCTGCGGACCATCGTCGCCTGCCAGAATGACCAGATCCCGGTCACGAAACGCAGCCAGCAACAGGCGATCCAACAGGTTTCGACTTTTATCGATCAGTTCAATCAGGAGAGAACCTGCATCCAAACTTCGAATGAACAGTTCAATGACTGGATCAACCGTTCCACCTCCGATCTGATGATGCTGACGTCTGAAACCCCCCATGGCCCTTATCCTTATGCAGGGGTACCCTGGTTTTCCACTCCTTTTGGACGTGATGGAATCATTACTGCTCTGCAGACGCTGTGGATTCATCCACAGCTTTCAAAAGGCGTTCTCAACTTTCTGGCAGCTACGCAGGCTACAGAACTCGATCCTGTTGCTGAATCGGAACCAGGAAAGATATTTCATGAAATCCGTGAGGGGGAAATGGCGGCCTTAGGCGAGATTCCCTTTCGACAATATTACGGGACGGTGGATGCCACTCCCTTGTTTGTAATCTTGGCTGCCCATTATTACTGGCGGACAGGAGATCTGGAGTTCCTGGAAAAAATCTGGACAAATATCAAACGCGCGATCGCATGGATCGACAGCTATGGAGATCCCGACCGCGATGGCTTTCTAGAGTACATGAGGCAGAATGAAGATGGCTTAAAACAACAGGGCTGGAAAGACTCGGATGATTCCATCTTTCACGCTGATGGAAATAATGCAGAAGGCGCCATCGCACTCAGCGAAGTTCAGGGGTATGTGTATGCGGCAAAAAACAGGGCCGCTGACCTGGCAGAAATCTTTGGTGAAAAAGAATGGGCCAGCCAACTGCGTGCAGAGGCAACTGATCTGAAGAAGAAATTTAATGAACGGTTCTGGGTCGATTCGATTGGGACCTTTGCCATTGCCCTGGATGGAGAGAAAAATCCCTGTGCCGTTAAAAATTCTAACGCCGGTCATCTGCTGTATACCGGGATTGTGGAAGAAAAATACGTCAAGCGGCTCGCGGAAACGTTGATGGATGAGGATACTTTCAATGGCTGGGGAATTCGCACCATTTCCCGCGGAGAACTGAAATATAATCCGATGTCGTATCATAACGGCTCAATCTGGCCCCATGATACTGCCCTGTGTGCTGCCGGCCTGTCGCGTTATGGATATCAGTCAGAGTGTACCCGACTGCTGGTAGGGATGTTTGATGTCTCCTGTTTTCTGGAATGGCATCGCTTGCCGGAACTCTTTTGTGGTTTCGATCGAATCAACGGACATGCACCGACCTTGTATCCGGTTGCCTGTGCTCCCCAGGCCTGGGCCGCTGGTTCCGTGTTCATGCTGCTGCAATCCTGTCTGGGTCTCAAGTTCTATTCCCATCTGTCTGAAATTCGCTTTGAAAACCCCATGCTGCCGCCTGCCATTCAGTGGATCTCAATCAAAAATCTGCGCATGGGTGAGGCAACCATCGACTGCACCTTGCGTCGTCACCCGCGAGATGTGGGAATGAATGTGGATCGTAAAGAAGGCAATGTAAAAATTGTTCTGGTCTCCTGAGACAGATTGTCGCCCTTAAGGTTCCTCATCTCAATCTCCTTACTCGGAACAGAAGAATTCCTGCTGTCCCCGATTCTAAAGGTACAGGAATTGCGTGAACTAAAATCAGCCATCGATGGGAATGACCGTTTAAATGAAAAGATCCTGCCTGGCAGGAAGATTCCTCCTAAAGCAGAAGTAAACCTCGGTTGAGACTGGTCGCAAAGCGTTCGGCCTGAAGGCTCAAGCGACAATCGCAAACAGTGACAAGCTACTTAAATCCAATGAAGAGAATAATGTGTCCTGGCAGCACTTAAAAAAACTCTCATAAACTGGAAGAAAATGATGACTCCGATTCCACAATTGCAGAAATGGGACAGTACCCTTGATTTGTTGAGAGACCCTTATCGATTCATTTCCAGAAACTGTCAGAATCAGCAGTCCGATCTGTTTGAGGCGCGACTGCTGTTGCAGAAAACGTTCTGCATGCGAGGACAGGAAGCGGCTCTGGTGTTTTATAATCCCGACCTCTTTTGTCGAGCGGGAGCGGCACCCAAGGCGGTCATGAAAACGTTGTTTGGCCAGGGAGGCGTTCAGGGCCTGGATGAAGACGCACATCGGCATCGCAAGCAGATGTTTTTGTCGATCATGACAACCGAGCAGATCGATCATTTAGAAGTGCTGACGGAACGCCAACTGTCGGCTGCGGTATCCCGCTGGAAAGAGATGGCGGAAGTATCTTTGTACGAAGAATTTCAGCGTGTACTGACAATCGCTGTCTGTGACTGGGCAGGAGTTCTCCTGGCGGATTCCGAAGTGGAGTTACGAACCAGGCAGTTGACCTCGCTGTTCCACGATGCGGCGAAAATTGGCATGGGACATATTCGTGCACGTATGGCGCGGCGACAGACGAATGCCTGGATCACAGACTTGATAAAGCAAATCCGAGCCCGGCAGATTTCGCTCCCCGCACAGAGCCCGGCGTCGACCATCGCGTGGCATCGTGATCTGAAAAATAATCTGCTGGACCCGCAAGCCGCCGCCGTCGAACTGTTGAATCTATTAAGACCGGTCGTCGCAATTTCCGTGTATATGACGTTGATCACCCATGCTCTGCATTTTCATCCCGATTGTCGGGATAAACTGAAATCTGGTTCTGAGGAATATGTAAGAGCTTTTGTGCAGGAAGTGCGACGCTACTATCCTTTTTTTCCCTTTACAGCGGCGATTGTGCAGACCTATTTCGAATGGAACGGTTTTGAATTTCCCCGGGGAAAGCGTGTGCTGCTCGATTTGTATGGCACGAACCACGACAGCCGAATCTGGAAAGAGCCGGAGCTGTTTCAACCCGATCGATTTTTGCAGCGTGAACCGACTCCCTATGATTTCATCCCCCAGGGAGGTGGTGAATATGCGTTAAATCATCGCTGCCCAGGAGAATGGATCACGGTCAGTCTGATGAAACTGACTACACGGTTTCTGACACAAAAGATTCACTACGAAGTGCGAGATCAGAAGCTGGAGATCGACTTCTCTCAAATGCCGGCTTTACCGCGAGACCAGTTCATGATTTCCTCGGTACGTGCCGCAGGAATTCAGCCCGTGGCCACCTCGACTTCCCAGCCGCATCGCGTCCAGATTTAACAGAAGTCTCCATAGAGGCACGGTCGTTGAATAGAGTTCATTCGAATTATGATAAACCCGAGACGGAATCCAATTCAGAAATGGCTTATCCGTCGATTTTTTAATTAGGAGAATCAGTCATGTCATATGTCAGTATTAATCCCCTCACCAATGAAACACTCAAGGAATATGATCCGCTCACCCGGGGACAGACTGTCGAGGCGATTGAGCAGGCTGATGAGGCTTTCGATTGCTGGCGGCATACCTCTTTTGACGAACGCAAAAACCTGATGTTGCGGTATGCAGCAGGGCTGCGAGAGCGCATCGATGAGTATTCCAGGCTGATTACACTGGAGATGGGCAAACGAATCTCAGAAAGCCGCGAAGAAATCAATTTCTGTGCTGAAATTGCCGAGTTCTACGCCAATGGTGCCGAAAAGTTTCTGGCCGACCAGCCTATGGAAGTCGATGATGCGGATGCGTACGTGCAATATGCGCCGATTGGCGTTCTGTTGGGGATTATGCCCTGGAACTTTCCCTTTTACCAGGTCACTCGGTTTGCCGCTCCGAATATCATGGCAGGGAATACGGTTCTGGTAAAACATGCCAGCAACGTTCCCCAGTGCGCGCAGGCAATTCATGATCTGTTCAGAGACTGCGGCGCACCTGAAGGCGTTTTCACGAATCTTTTTATTCCCAAGGAATTCATCAAGTCTGTCATTGAAGACGACCGCATCCAGGGAGTTTCACTGACGGGCAGTGATAAAGCTGGTGCGATCGTCGCTGGAGAGGCAGGACAAAAACTCAAGCGTTCGGTGCTGGAACTGGGAGGCAACGATCCGTTTATTGTGCTGGAAGATGCAGATATGGAACATGTGATTAAAATGGCTGTCCAGGGAAGAATGACAAATACAGGGCAATCCTGTGCAGCTTCCAAACGATTCATTATCGTCCAGAAAGTTGCTGATGAATTCCTGTCTGCCTTTAAAGAGGAAATGTCTAAACTCAAGCTGGGTGATCCGTTGGATCCGGAAACCGATGTGGCGCCACTGTCGACCGAGGAGGCGGCGGTCAACCTGGATGAAATGGTGCAGAAAACGATCAATGCCGGCGCAACCGTCGTGCTGGGGGGAGGACGTCCCGACCGAGAGGGCGCATTCTATAACCCGACCATCCTGACTGACATTACCCGTGATATGCCGACGTATGATCAGGAATTATTCGGTCCCGTCGCGAGTGTCTATGTCGTTAAAGATGAAAAAGAAGCGATCCAGGTTGCCAATGATTCGTCTTACGGACTGGGTGGCTCTGTCTATACCAAGGATATTGACCGGGCCCGTCACGTCGCGGAACAGGTCGATACGGGTATGATGTTCATTAATCAGCCGACAAACTCGCAGGCGGAATTACCCTTCGGAGGAACAAAACATTCCGGATACGGTCGTGAGCTGTCTCATCTCGGGATTCTGGAATTTGTCAATAAAAAACTGATCCATGCGATGAAATCCTGAGAGTCTGTCAGCTCGCTGAACCACTGCTATCAAACAGTAATGCTCGTCGAAGACGAAAGGAAAAGAGGATATGCAATCGCGACAATTTCAGCTCACAGGTTATCCCGAGGGATTACCCACACTGGATCACTTTGAACTGGTAGAAACGGAACTCAAGTCTCCCGGGGAAAATGAATTTCTGGTGCAAAACGAATGGCTGTCGGTAGATCCTTACATGCGGGGACGGATGCGTGAAGGTGAGAGCTATGTGAAGCCGTTTCAGATTGGCGAGCCGATGGAAGGCGCCTGCGTCGGCAAGGTGATAAAATCCCGGAATCAGGAGTTTTCCGAGGGGGATTATGTCCTGGGTAACCAGGGCTGGCGGGATGTCTGGCTGTCTGATGGAACCGGGGTGATGAAAGTCGATCCCGAAGCGGTTCCCCTTCAGGCTTACCTGGGTATTCTGGGGATGACCGGTATGACCGCTTACGTAGGACTGCTGAAGATCGGCGAACTGAAAGAGGGAGACCGCGTGTTTGTATCAGCGGCGTCCGGTGCCGTCGGTTCGACTGTCTGCCAGATTGCAAAACTTCACGGTTGCTTTGTAGTGGGAAGTGCCGGCTCAAAACAGAAGCTCGACTGGCTGAAAGACAAAGCTGGCATTGATGCTGCTTTCAATTATAAGGAGGTGGATGACGTGTCCGCCCGGTTGAAAGAACTGGCTCCTGAAGGCATCGATCTCTATTACGACAATGTGGGAGGAGATCATCTGCAGGCAGCCCTTGATAACCTGAATGACTTCGGACGCATCGTCTGCTGTGGCATGATCTCGACTTATAACGACAAGTCTCCTCAGCCAGGGCCGGACAACCTGTTTAAAATCATCACCAAACGACTGAGAATGCAGGGATTTATCGTCCGTGATCATGGTGATCAGCAGGATGAGTTCCGGAATAGAATGACAGAATGGATCCAGGCGGGAAAAATGCATTGGGAGGAGACTGAGACGACAGGACTGGAACAGACTCCGCAAGCATTCATTGATTTATTTCACGGCAGCAAAATGGGAAAAGCGGTCGTGAAAGTGAGCGAATGATCATTCTGATTTCATGCAATCTGTTCAGAACTCTCTCCGGAATACGATGTATTCTGACCGACCAGACTGGCTGTCCGACACTCGCGCATTTCTGCCGGGCTCCTCTATTTACATGTGTTTTCAGTGTTTAAACAGGGAAATCTGCTGCAAACAAAGCCTGAAAGTTTGGCACATTTTTAGCTATTAATCTCATATTCCTGTTTTTAAACCTACAATCCCTACCACAGAATGTATCCAGAGGTCGCAGCCGATGATTGACAACCGAAAAAGTACAGTACTAAAGGTCCAGGCTCAAGAAGGGGTGCTGGAAACCATCGGATCAACTCCTTTGATCCGCCTGCGCCGCTATCTGGGCAGTCCCGATGTGGCCCTGTTTGCAAAAATGGAGTGCTATAACCCGGGAGGCAGTGCGAAAGATCGTCCCTCGCGTGCCATGATTGAAGAAGCCTTTAATACAGGCGAGATTAATTCCAATACCACGATCATTGAGTCTTCTTCAGGCAATATGGGAATCGGTCTGGCTCAAGTCTGTCGGTATTACGGGCTCCCCTTTATCTGTGTGGTGGATGTGCGGGCTCAACCTCAGAATATCGCGATTATGAAAGCCTTGGGTGCGGAGATCGAAATGGTGACGGAGCCACTGGAAGGCGACTTTCTCAAAGCAAGACTGGCGAAAGTGAAGTCCCTGCTGGAAACGATTCCTGAGTCGTTCTGGCCCAATCAGTATGGTAACAGGCACAACCCCGGCGCACATGAAAACGGTACGATCAAAGAAATCGACGAAGCTCTCGATGGTCAGCTCGATTATCTGTTTGTGGCGACGAGCAGTACGGGGACCATTCGCGGTTGTCGGGATTATTTGAGGAAGCGTGGTCGAAAAACAAAAATCGTCGCTGTCGATGCCATGGGTAGCGTTTTGTTTGGTGGTACAGCAGGAGAGAGACGTATCCCCGGACTGGGAGCAGGAAATGTTCCCGAGCTGGCAGAAGGTCAGCAGTTCGATGCCGTCCGTCGCGTTTCAGAACTGGATTGTGTGTCAGGTTGCTGGCGCATGGTTCAGAAAGAAGCGATGCTCGTTGGTGGTTCGGCAGGGGGAGTTCTGGAAACGGTTCGCGCAATGAAACACGAACTGCACGACAAAATCTGTGCAGTCATTCTACACGATTCAGGCACTCGTTACCTGAACACCATCTTTTCCCCGGAGTGGGTGAAAAGCCAACTGGGGTATACCGAATCCGAGGTGCAACAGCGTCTGGAGAGTAATCTCTGTATTGATTGTGGCCTGCGTGACCGTGGTTTTGCCTTTCACCCTCCTCAGTACTCTGACTTATCCCAATTCTGATGATCGATTTTCCCGATACTGCCCGTGCTTTCATGCGTTCACGGAGGCGTCAATCAATCCGAAATACGAAAACTCTTTTCGTGTTCGGATCAGATCTGGTGTAAAGGATTGGTTATGACAATGCTATTCGACATCTTGATTTTGGGATCGGGGCCTGCGGCCACCCGTATTGCTGAGCAGTGCGCGGAGAAATATCAGGTCGCGGTTATCGATTCGCAGGAGATTGGCGGGACCTGTGCGTTACACGGCTGCAATCCCAAAAAAGTTCTGGTTCACGCTGCAGAATTAGTCGACTGGACGCACCGGTCGAAAGGACAGCTGATTGATAATAATAGCCACACCAGTATTGACTGGTCACAATTAATCGCATTCAAAGAGACGTTCACAAATCCGGTGACACCTCAAAAGACAAAAAAGTTTAAAAAGAAAAATATCAGCATTTTCCAGGGAGATGCTCGATTCACGGGATTGAAAACCATCGAAGTCGAGGGTGCTGAACTCGAAGGTGAAAAAATTGTGATCTGCACAGGGGCCAGACCGACGCCACTGAAGATTTCCGGTGAGGATTTAATCACTCACAGCGATCAGTTCCTGCAAACCAGCCGCTTACCAGCTGAGCTGATTTTTATTGGAGGTGGTTATATTTCATTCGAATTTGCTCACGCGGCGCAGCGCGCAGGTGCAGCAGTCACAATCATGGAACACAACGAACGACCTCTGAGTGGTTTTGAACCCTCTTTAGTCGAGAGGCTTGGGGACTATTCGCGTACCCTGGGAATCGAAATCGTTCTGTCTTCGAATGCGCAGTCCTTAATCAAAAACAAGGATAAGAAACTGCAACTGACGGCAATACAAAAGGGGATACAGAAAGAGTATTACGCTGACATGGTCGTGCATGGTGCCGGTCGAGTTCCGGCGACCGAGGGGCTCGAGCTGGAGCGGGCTGCGATTGAATACGATGAGAAGGGAATCAAAGTCAATCAGTTTATGCAGAGCATTTCCAACTCACATGTCTATGCCGCCGGTGATGTGGTTGACACCGATCAGCCCAAACTGACACCCGTCGCGAATCAGCAGGGCTATACCGTTGTGAAAAATATAATAGAGGGGAATTATGCGACGCCGGATTACGGAGTGGTGCCTCGCGTGTTGTTTACTGTGCCTCAGCTGGCATCGGTAGGGATGGACGAAGACCAGGCCAGTGAAGCGGGATACAATTTCAAGGTTCAGACTGATGACATGAGCAGCTGGGGTTCGCTCCGTAAAGTGGGAGTCACCTGTGCTGCATATAAGATTCTCATTGACAGGCAGACGGATCAGGTTCTGGGAGCGCATCTGCTCGCCCCTGATGCTGCAGAAACCATCAATCTGTTTGCGCTGGGCATGAAGTTCCGCCTGACGACAACAGATCTCAAATCGGTCCTGTTTGCATTCCCCACATCAGCATCAGATATTCGAAATATGATTTGAGTGCAATCGACCCCGCCGTCTTCGATCCGTCAGGAAATGGAAAGTATTTGTGATTGCATTCTTGCGGCATGCGTTTATTGTCGGCTGTTTCCGGAGATGATATCATTCCGTCGCGATCTGATCGGTAACCAGGCGACGGGCCAGCGGACCGATAGACAGGCCTTGAACGATGATTGAGAAGATTACGACACCATAGGTCACAGTAAGGAACAGTTTACGGTTCATGCTCGGAGTCATCTGCAATGCCAATGCGATCGAGATCCCGCCACGAAGTCCTCCCCACGTCATGATCGTTAAAGTGTGCGGCACAGAATTGAGACGTTTGGCTAAAAGCCTGATTGGAACCAGTAGCGACAGGTACCTCGCTGCAAGGACCAGCAAAATTGCGATGAACGATGCATAAATATAGTCCGTCTTGACATGCAGAATCAGTATCTCAAGACCTATCAGGACGAACAGGATCGCGTTAATGACCATGTCGACCATTTCCCAGAAATGATCGACATACTTTTCCGTTTGAGCAGATATTGGACTTTCCCAGAAATAGTGGGCACGGTGTTGAGGTTAAGTGGCCTGTTCAAACTGTTCGGAGCGTTTTAACTCCTCAGAACTGTGGGCGGCACTTAAACGAATGCAAGGCTAAACCACGTCTAACCAAATGCTCAACCTGAATAGAAAAAAGTTGTCAGGAACCATAAATCGTTCAGTTTTACCGTATATTGCCGAGAATCAATATACGTTAAACATGCCCGTCACATCGCTGGGATACTGCCGCTTCATGGCTGCGTCTCCGTCGTCCTTGACCTGAGAACCAAAGACGCGGAGTCGTAGCGATTTTCATCAATTCACGCAATTTGAGGACACGTTCTTAGGGAGTGATCTTCTTTGCGTCAGGAGTTTTCTTCACGCCAGGAACCTTTGTCGCGCCACGAACCGTTTTCACTTCAGGAACCTTTTTCACTACAGCAGGACGCTTTTTCAGTTCGTGGGCCGGAGAGAGGTCGACTTTGCCCGTAGAGAGGTCGATATCCGTTTTCGTGACATGATAGCCTTGCGGGATTACAAGACTAAACAGCGACTTGTCGAGCTTGACGTTGAATTCATAGTTTGTCATCACGACCTTGGTCTGAGTCGGACCGGGCATAGTCGCTTCAATGCGAACTGGATACTTGGTCCGAGGATCTGCCCAGACCGTCATCGGCTGTAGCTCGGTTTTTAATCGAAAACCAACGACCGTGCGGCCATCAAGTTCCTTTTTGCCAAGCGATTCGATGTTTGAATCTGGATCGCTGATCGCCTTACTAAGCGATTCGCGAACCATGTCGAACTGGTTCGATTGCATGCTATGTTTTGCTTCCTCGGTAATATTGAGCAGGTTGAACACCTCGGCCTGCTTCGTCTTGGGATGAAGGCTGACGATCTTGAATAACTGCGAGTCATAAATGATGACATCACCATTATCGAGTTCTTGGCGATAATGGTTGGGAGCCAAGAACAAACCCTTCGTTTTTAGTGTTGATCCGCCGTTGATGCTGACCTGCATATCAAAACGGGCCGATCGCGCTTTCATGACGTTGTCGACTATTTCTTCGATGGCAAAGGCCGACGGGCTTTCATAACGAACAAACCAAATAGCACAGGCAATGATGATGGCTGCGCTGGTCCAATGGGGAGCTTTGTATTTCATGAGAAATCTTCCTATGTCTATGAGCCTGGTACGCTGGGGTTGTGGCGTGGGATCGCTTTCATAAACGGCGAAGACCTCCAACATGAGATCTTCGCAATGTTCCTCACGCGCGGAAGTGTCGAGCGGCAAGTGCTCAAACAAATTTTCCCAGTCGTCGTTCAGGCGGTCATTCATTAGTAATGTCCATGAGTTGTCTTTGTGTGACGCGAAGTTAAGGTGTGCGGAGGTGGTCGCGCAGTTTGTTGAGTGCGCGGTTTAATGCGACGCGGACGGTTCCGGTCTTGATTTCGAGCACAGCGGCTATTTGTTCGTGTTTGAATCCAGCAAAAAATCGTAACGAAATAATGGATTGTTCGCGATCGGGCAACTCGCACAACGCTTGGTAAACCTCTTCCCATGTGAGTGGAGTTTCGTTGGAGAGCAAGGAAGTGCTTACGGCCGCTTCGACCGTTCCCATCTGGACGGCTGCTTCGAGTAATTCGCGACGACGAATCGACTGCCGCAGATGGGCGTTGATCTCGTTTGTAGCGATGCAAAACAGCCATCGGCGAAAGTCCTCGGCGCACGATCCAGAAAATTCAGTAATACCAACAGCGGCCTTGAGGAAGACTTCAGAAGTGATATCTTCGGCCAAGGCGCGCACCAACAGCCGTCGCGAGCAATACGCGAAAATCGGCGGATAGAAGTAAATAAAGAGCTGTCCAAACGCTTCTCGACTTGTACGGGCGGCTTTTACCACTTCATCCACCGGCTCACTCCGGGTTGATATTTGGCAATCGGTCATTCTGTAAATATAAATGCGCGAGTCGCCAAAGTGTTACATCAAAAGACGAGCAATTTCCGTTTTCAAGTTTCGGTTTTGTAGACCAAATGTTAAAGGAATCGCCATTTGAAGAGAAAAACGGCTCTTCCCCTGTGGTTCCGTAGGCCGATGCTCTATCCATACTCACTCTGTTGATTGAACTCGTTTTGGGTATGGAGCGAAACAACGATTAAGACAGAGGTAAGTGCTTAAATCGATCGCGAAACTCATCAAATCGCGGACACGACTTAAAACCACCTATTTAGCTGACACGTTATCTTGATCACAGGAGTCTGCGTCTAATATACAGTGAAATGCCCATGCTGGATTTGAGATCACGGCGGCATCAGACCACTGGTGACTCAGAGTCAGATTCTTAATTTTAAATATTAACTCAATGGTTGTCCCGATCGGTGAAACACTCACTGGTTGGGGCTTTTTTTATGCGCGGATCTAAGAGATGAGATTCGCTTTTTTCTTTTTTAAGAAGGATGAAATATGCATCAACCTACAACACAGAAATAATAAGTCGGGCAGGCTGTGAGTACCACCAATGCTCAAGGGGTTCTTCCGGCAGAAGAAGTCCTCCAGGTCCCTTCTCGTCATCTGCAGGGTGAATGGGGGACTGTGATCCGGCAGACGCGGTAGAGAGTGAACGGGTATTACAGAACGGAAATCGTCTCTTTTCTGTCTACCACACCAACGAGGGGACTAAATTCTGGATTATTACGGAAGCAGACCGATCGGCTACGACGCTCTTGTTACCAGAAGATTATTGACCAGGGTTGCCCTTAAATTCCCAGCGAAAGGAAAACTGAGTTGAACTGGATACTAACCATACTTATGACACTGACATTACAACTGGCCTGCATGGTGATCCTGCGTGAACGTCGGTTGCGCATGGCTCTACAACAGGTTCTGAAACACATCCTCAAGCACTGGAGGCCCCATGAGCCGGGAAAGAAAAATACTAACTCTGGTTATCCTGCTGATGCAGACCATGGTCGGGACAGCGTGTGAAAGTGAAGACCAGCGTCTGACGCGGCTGGCAACGGAATATGCAGACCGGCAACCGAATCAAATAATTGATTCGAGGCGGAATCCTTTTTCAGGGCAGGGAATCGGGGCAGGTGTTCTGTGACGAATTCCCCGTCTGTTTTAGTTCTTAAGACAAAGAGGAGAACTTGACTATGTGTTGTTTGAAATTCATTTCAAAATTCTTGGCAGGCTTTTCAGTAGCAATGTTGTTACTGGCAATATCGCTGCATGGGGCCACAAATCAGGAGTTTCTGCACAGGGCCAAAAACGGGACAAGTGGGGGGCACAAAAAAACAATGGCTCGCAAACCACTTATTTACAAGAGGTTACGAGCCATCGCTCTCTGAATGCGGAGACAGGGGGGAAACTCACCTCTCGGTTTCCGCAAGTTATTGCTCGGTCTGTGTTTCTGTTGTTAGTGCTTTCTGTATCTACACTTGCGATCGGTGTGTTGTTCACGGTTGGCAATGGTTATCACCGGTTGTTGGGGAATCAATCTAACACAAAATTATCACAATCCGCCGGCTTGGATGCCGTGCGTGAAGAGCGCTGTGTGACACCGATTAAGTATCTGGCAGCCTTCGGTTTTTACTTTGTGTGCGTGCCTATCCAGAAGCATCTTCGCATACTGTTCTACGGGAGGTATTCGAAAGATGAACAGAGGAAATTCAGTATCGAAGATCAACTGCTCTACTGTAAGGAATTTCTCACAGAGATGGATGTGGACGTCTCATCGATCGATGAGCTTTCAGATCGAGGAACATCCGGTGAGCATTACAGTCGCCCTGGTATCGATCAGGTTCTACACGGAATCGCGAAACGTAAATGGGACTTGATTATTTGTGAAGATTCCAGTCGCCTCTATCGAGGAATCGCTCCCTGCATGAATTTGTTCAGCCCCGCCGTCGACAATGGCATTCGTATCATCTGCATTAATGACGGAGTCGATACCGCCAATGATGATTGGCCACAGCGTCTGGAAGATGCACAGAAACACCATGGACAGGATAATTATTATACCCGCTATCGCATTAAGCGGACTCAGGATGGTCGATGGGCGATGGGGGCAGCGATGGGGCCGCTTCGCCCGGGATACGAGCGGTATCTGAGTAACCCGGTAGATCATAAAGATCCCAAGTATGATCGGATTGATCAAAAATGGGTTGAAACAATTCGCACCGTATTTATGAAAATTGCTGCTGGTCTTTCGTTGGATGCTGTGGCCCGGTATTTGACAGAACAGGCCCTTCCTAAAAATTCTAATGCCGAGATTGAAGAGTGGTCTGACAGAAATGTTCTTACCATGATTCGATGCCCCATTTATCGGGGGGGAGGAAAAATACCGCGTAAGAATATCGCGCAAAAGGCATACGACGGGCAGATCAGAACTGATCAGAAACCCGGACCCTAAGAAAATTCTAACGCGATCCATGCCGCATTTGCGTATTGTTGAGGACTGGGTCTGGCATCAGGCAAATCGAGCTATTGATGAGAGATCGACCAATAAGGCCCCCGTTTTCGGTATCGATCATCCGTTGTATCGGGTTCCCAGGGACTCGCGCAGCCCTCTGTCGAACGTCTTTGTATGTGGGATCTGTGGCAGCAAAATGTATATGGAAGGACGCAACGAAGGTGGCTTCAGATGTAGTGCTTCCCGGCGTGCTGGATGTTGGAACAGAGCGACAGCTCTACGTGATTTCTCATATCGTCAGATCGGAGTTAGTATCTCAGAGGCGATCCTATGGAGATTGGCGTGTAAAGCGGACCCACTTTGGCGCGGAAATGGGACCCACCTGGGGTTGGGTTAACCACGTGGGGTAACGTGGTGGTCAGTATGCCAAAGTGTGGAAGCGACTCAGGCTTTTTTGCGAGGTGGCTTCTTTTGTTTCATCGACTCTTTGAACCGATAGCTTTCACCATTCATCTCAAATATTTCACAATGGTGCGTTAATCGATCCAAAAGTGCTGCCGTCATCCGTTCGCCCTGAAAGATCTGGCCCCAGTCGCTGAAGGCGAGGTTGCTGGTGATCAGCAGACTTCGTCTTTCATAACGATCAGCAAACACCTGGAACAGTAGTTCCGCACCAGCACGGCTGAAAGACAGATAACCCAGCTCGTCGACAATCAGCAGATCGAGCTTGTCGAGCCTGTTCAGGAGACGCTCCAGACTGTATTGCTGTTGCGCGGTTTCCAGTTGATTGACGAGTGCCGCAGCGGTGAAGAATTTCGTTCGGATTCCTTCACGACAGGCGGCCAGGCCCAGTGCAATCGCCAGATGGGTTTTGCCCGTTCCCGGCTGACCAAGCAGACAGAGATTGGTATGTTGCCGGACCCATTCACCACGGGCCAGCTCCAACACCTTCTGTTTGTTGACTGATTTCATGGCCGCGAAGTCGTAATCTTCCAGCCCTTTTTCCACTGGGAACTGAGCCTGTTTGATCCGGCTGGTCAGCGCATTCGTGGACCGTGCCGCCACTTCCAGTTCAGTCAACTGCAGCAGATATTGCTCGAACGTCTGATTTGAGTTGGCCGCTTCGTGGGCCAACTTCTCGAACTCCGCATTCATGGCCGGTAACCTTAACTGCTTGAGATTGCTCTGCAGCAGTAGATTCGGATCGTTTTTCTTCTGTATTGTTTGTGGGGGCACGATGATCTCCTTGTGTTGACGTAGAAAGAAACAAATCAAAATGGTTCAGGCTCGGACAGGGAACCTGTACCGACAAGACCTCCGGACGACTCAATTCTTCTTTGCTCAGAGTTGCCGGAGAGAAATCAGGCTGATTGCGGGCATGCGCGGTACTGCGTTTGACCCGGCGAATGATCCGGTCGGCATCCGCTCCTTCGGGGCCACGCAACTGTTCGATGGTTTTCTGGACGCGCTGGACTGGATGTGCGGACAATAGCTGTAGCACTCGTACATATTGTTTTGCTCCCGCACATAAGCCATGCCGGTTTTCCAGCCGTTCGCGAAGTTCGTCAAACACCGGCGGTAGCTTCCACTGACGGTAGACGTTGGAATGATCTAACGCAGCCGGTCGCCGCCCCAAAGCTGCGAGGTAATGCAACGGGTTAAGAATCTGACACCCTTTCTCATAGCTTCTTTGATGGGTTGCCACCACAGTTCCCTTAAAGACCATTTCCACACGGTCAACGTAACCTTTGACGCTCACCGTCTGAAACGCACACTGTCGCGGCACGCTGTAATCCACGTTCTCAAACCGGGCGAACTGATACTTGTTGACCTTTACTTCCCGGCGGATGCACGGATCAAAGCGGTGCCTGGGCAACCCGGCGGCGTTTTGTTTGTCCTGTTCCAATCGTGTGCCGATGGTTTCTGTCTTACCACTACTGAGACGCTGCTGTTCCTGGAGGCAGCATTGCCGAAGATAGTTGTTGAGTTCCTCGAAATCTTCCATCTTGGGAACCGGAGTCGACCATTTCCGCTGCAACGTCTTCACGCGATTCTCAACGACCGGTTTTTCGTTCCCGCTGGCCGGCAGGCAGAACAGTGGTTCAAAGACATAATGACTTGCCAGGGCTGCATAACGTTGGTTGATTTTGCGACTCCGCCCGCTGAGCACCGCGTCGGCTACCGTTTTCGGGTTGTCCCACCAGACTTCTTTGGGAACGCGATCAAAATACTCGAACGCCTGCACCATGCCTTCCAGAATCGCTTCGGTCCGTTCCGTCGGTAGAGCGATCACAAAGGGGGCGTTGGAATACGACCAGACCAGAATCAACACTGAAACCCGTCGTCGTCCGTCGGGAAAATCGACATAAATCTTGCCGAAGTCGGCTTCCAGCCGTTGGCCCGGTTGGTGATCAAGCGGGATGAATGTTTCACGTTTATTGGTTCGGTGCTTCCGCACGAATCGACAAACTGCATCGTAACCGCCGAGATAGCCGTGCTCGTCCCGCAGTCGCTCAAAGATTCGTTGTGCTGTGTGCCGCTGTTTGGGTGGTTGCGATTCATCATCGGCGAGAATCTGTCGGATGGTCTCATGGAAGGGGCCCAGTCGGGGAGCCGCCTGAGTCTGGCGCTGCGAATATTGTTGCGGTTGCCCTGCACCGTGTAATACTTCGCGGATCTTTCGCCGTGAATGATGAAATGTCCGAGCGATTTCCCGGATGCTCATCCCGTCGCGATGAGCACGCCGTATACGTCCGTAATCGTC
The DNA here is from genome assembly GCF_007746795.1 of Gimesia algae. Lineage (NCBI taxonomy): Bacteria > Pseudomonadati > Planctomycetota > Planctomycetia > Planctomycetales > Planctomycetaceae > Gimesia > Gimesia algae. The sequence continues at coordinate 5,440,358 of NZ_CP036343.1, read as the reverse complement.
CACCGTAAGCATCCTTCACCCCGAAACTGAAGGTCAAAAGCCTCCAGTATCAGGAACTTGCTACGATGGGTCCATTTTACGCGCCAATAACTCCCCCAAAGTGGGTCCGCTTTGCACGCCAATCTCCAATCCTAAGGTCCTCTGAGTCGATTCTGGATCCTCTGACTGCCTACACAGAGCGTTTACTACTGACGCCCGAGAATATCGAACAACTTAGAATACAGTTAAACAGACGTCGTACCGAACTCAAGCGGCAGCAGAATAACCTGTTGAAGCTGGTGATGGGTAATGATGACCCTCCTGAGTTTGTGGCCGAAAAGGCAAGGGAAATTCAGTCTCAACTGGATGATCTGAAGCTTGATGAAGAACGACTGCAAAGTCAGCTGTCCCAAGCCAGATCTCTGCCGACCCGAGATAAGATCGCTGCGAAATTCCTGGAGGCTGCAGAGCAGGTTCTCTCGATGGATCGTACCGCGGGAGATGTCCTGGAACGAATATTGAAAGGGCCCATTCGGGCGGTTCCCTGTCAGCAACTCGGCAGCAACAAAGTGGTACTGCGGGCCGAGATGACACTTCAGCTGGTGAAATTCGGTGGCCAAGGTCTATCCCTTCAATTGCCCGGCGAAGAACAACTTGCAGCAAATCCGGAAGTATTTGAAGAAGAGATCACCGTCGATTTATTTGAGGCTTCATCAACCCCTGCAAATGCGATGTCTGCTCTGGAGTTTTACGACCGGGATCCTGATCATCGACCCACATTGGAAGAAATCGGAGCCCATCTGGAAATCTCAAAGCGTGGTGCCCATTTGGCTCTAAAGATGGGGAAAGAACTGCAGGAGCGAGGGCTGACAGATCCCTTTATCCCGCTTACAGAAGCACCAGAGAATGCTTCGCGGTGGCGACCTAAACAGACCGCGTGAATCTGAAAGCTGAGTTAACGATCTCAACGGAGGCCGGCCTGAAGGGTCGGCTGCCGTTATGATTTTTTAGGTATTGGCAGCTTCATATTAGATTAAAATTAATAAGCGAGCAGAACAGTCATAAATCCGAGACGATAAGGCACAATGAGATCCACTTCGAGGAACATCTCGGAGGACTGATCAATTCATACCGGCGGATTGCGGCGTAGATCAAATCGAAAAGTAAGTCATTTTTTCACGTTCAGCGTACGCGCGTTCGCACCGAAAAAGTCACAACTAACAATCCTTCACGGCATACTTGCACTGTCCCACCTCAGTTCTTTCACCAGATATTCTCTTCTAAGATCAGTTGGCTATGGGACTTTACGTGCGACAGTCTTTTTGTATCCGACGCCACCTCAAAAAAATAGTAGAATATTGGAACATTCCACTCCTCTTTTTTGTATTTTATAACTGGATTGAAATATTCTATTCAGAGTCCCACGCGGATTGGATTCTTTTTCCGCTTGTTTTTTTTACTACGCGACTCGGCGGGGGCAGTAGTGCGTGCTTCTGCGGCTTTCTTGACCCAGGTTAAACTGTCGCGTTCATGTCTGAATTTCATTTTGACATCAGCATAGGAACTGGAAAAAGCGGGTGGAAGCGATCTTTTCAGATTACCGAAATTGTCAACGATGACTGCTTCCGGTGCGATTGGCTGATGTCTTCTGCGCCTTCTGAGTTTCAGGTCGGGATGCTCTTCCGATCGAATGGTAGGTGCGAAAATCGCATCGACGAGGTAATTCTGGGTATCAAATTCGACCCTCGCTTCTTCGTCATACTCTTCTTTGGCGACATCATACAACTCTACAACCTGCTCGCCGCCAATTTCTTCACCAATGGACGTTTTTAAGACAGAATGAATCGTTGTACCTGTTGTAGGATACCATTGGTAGATTTCGAAGCTCGCAGTGGTCCCTGCAATACCATAGGGAGGATCCACATTGAGCAGGTAAAAGTGCACATCTTCCTCAGCAGTCACTGCTGCGGTTTCATTACTCCAGGGAGTTCTGCGGGTTTCACCTTCGGCAACTGCCGGTAGTACCACTTCATCAAGGGGACGCTGGTAATTCGGATTCCGCACTATGAGCCGGACGCGGTACTTGTAGGTTTCACCGGGTATTATGTCGAAATCAAAGTACCGGAATAGAAGCAGACGACCGGCAACTGTCATATTGGCTTTCAGCTTTTGAAGCTTGGAATCAGTCATACCCTGCATGACCGATTCCATTTCACTGGCACCTCTTCCACCGTACATCAACTCACTCCGCATGCCTCGCATATCAAGCTGCACTGTGGAGAATCCTTTCTGTTTTTCTTTAAATACTCTTTCATTTAAGTGAGTGTTTTTGTACTGATCCAAGATACGTCGATTGAATTCAAGTTCCTGTTCGATTTCTTCCTCGCTCAAAGTAAAGTATTCCACGCGGGGATGTGTAGCGACTTTATACCAGGAACCGGCAATGCGGCTGGGAAGCGGCATCGTCAAGACACGGTCCGTAATCCCACTGTTGACGACTTCGGGATCAAAGTCGGCACATTCCTTCAATATTTTGATCGACGTTTCGATGTCCACATCTTTCCACTCTCCTCCCCAGGGATCTCCGCCGGGAATGGCCTTTTTACGTTGTAGCTGAAAATCGAGAAATTCTAGGATATTTCCTGTCTGCATATTTTTGAAATAGAAGGCGTTGCCTAATGAACGTTCAAGTTTATCCTGCTGGGTTGACAGGTCGAAGACACCGCGTACTGCGGCAAACCTTACCCCCCGCCCTTCACGAACAGGACCAGTCATACCGATACCGCCTTCCGTTCCCGTCATTAATTCTGATTCATCGGGAAGCTCACCAAATGTCAGGCCCGCCATAGCAGAGACACCTGAGCCCCCCATACCATCGGCTATACCTGTGGCACGTTGTTTGTTAGGATCGTATCCTGGTTCACCCGGTTTTGCTTTATTACCTTCTGCTGAGTTCGTTTTTTTTCTGCCCTTCAGACTCTCGCGAACAGGACCGGTATGCATGGTCATGCGATCAAAGCTGGCAATCAGATCTTCCACAGGCAACCATTCCATCTCTTTAGCTTTAGTTTTTTTTGCATTCAATGGCGCAACACGCAGTTTTGGGGATTCAGGAACTGCACTCTTGGGTTTCATCTCCGATTTTGGTGCGGTAAGACTTTGTAAAGTATTTTTTGGTTTGACGTCAGCTTTTTGTTTCTGAACTGGCTCTGGTTGGTCTTCTGACTTCGGAGATTGGGGGAGCAGCTTTGCAGGTTCTTCTGGTACTGATTCATTCAATTCAGATTGATCTGAGGAGGCAACCTGGTTCAATGGCTCAGAGGTTGCGTTTTGCCCAGGAAGAAATGAGCTAATTGTGAAAGCGAGGAGCAGTAGTACAATCACTCCTGCACTACCCCAAATGAAACGAGGATCGGTATGAAACGGTCTGGCTTTCGGGCTGGTTTTTTTTTGCCTACTGCGTAAGCGGCGCGGTCTTAGATTTAAAGCATCCTGATTGTGGATGACTTGATCGTAGATTTCGTGATTCTCAACTTCTTCCGACCATGAATCCATGTAAGTAGACTCTGGTTCAGCAGGTTTTATTTTGGCACGTAATTCTTTGTCGTATTTTTCTTTTTGTTCAGAAACCAGAAGACAGACTCTTGCAGCTGAGAGTTCGTTGAGGATCCGTTGAGATGCCTTTAGATGCTCGCCCAACGCACACTGCTGAACAAAAGCCATACAACGATCGGCGGCCGCTTCGATGACATCGGGATCTTCTTCGAATAGATCGATACCGAGCAATCGATAATGATTTGGTGGTTGATCTTTGGGTGGAATGCCCAGCCATTTGTAATAAGGGTCAAATTTAGCCATGGACCGCTTTGATTAGAGAGTTATCAAGAAGAATTATGTCTGTACGTAAAGTTCTGGATTGAACATCATCATTTCAGATAATTAAAAATATCTCTAAGATCTCATGTTTCTCGTTAACTCTTCCACAGGTGTTCCAGATTCTACATTACCGGATACTGAAGACGATCGATTCTTCCGTGAAGAAATATTGTTTTATAAATCAGGTCTTTTTCCTTGAATAGAATATAACAAAATCTTGCTTTACTAAACGAAGACTTGCTTCTTAATCGTTTTTGAATCAGTTGGCTGGCGTCACTGATCTTGATCTATATCAGTTGTGACAGGAGGGGATAAAGATATCATTAAACGAAATTACCGGTAGGTCTCAATCAGACTCCTCCCCCGCTAGTAGTACCAACCTTCCCCGTAAGAGCCTTACTGTCAAATATTGATATAATAGTCAGGTTATTTAGGTCGGTACCAGACTGAAGCGGAGATGATCTTATCTTCCATTTCTTCTGCATCAATCGATTGGGGGCGAAAACCAAGATTCTTCAATCGGGTAGCTTCCTTGTAATGTTCCTCAGGACTCAATTCATTCAGTTCTAACGAAACATAGTCGGGATGTTCGATCCAGCAACCCCCATATTTTGCTGAAAAAGATTCAGCTGCAGCAATAGAGACGTCTGTTTGAAATGAATAAACGCCCTGCTTATTTTTATGTTCTTGTAAACTACCATACCAGCTTGCCCATCTCGGTGCAGATTTGGGGACAGGATACCATACGTTTGTGAAACGTAACTGCTTCTTGTCGCCATAAAATATATCTTGTTGTGAAATGTACCATTTCTGGTTCGTCAGTTTATCAAAATTGGACTTATGTTCCGTTTTTGTGAGGCCTATATCTAGATAAGCCTTAGAGGGGCCATCCTTGATCCAGACTGCAGTGTATTTCTCTTCCTGATCAAAGTAGCCAGCCGCTTCTACAGGCATCCAGTTACCCGGCTGTAGTTTTTTATTTTCATTCATCATGTCCTGTGCAGATGCATTGGCAATCAACTTCCAGACATGTTGATCCCGGACACAGACAAACGCAACGTAAACGGCATCCTTGTGCTTATAGGGGCGAATCCTTTGCGGGAGATAGTTCGCAATCTTCAGTTCTGTCTGCATTTCCAGAAACGAACTCAGGGGTAGATTCAAGCACCAGATAAAACGCTCATCCACTACCCCATGAACGGATTCGATTTTATCCTGCGTGGATTTACTCAATGCTCGCCAGGAACGCGGGAGCGGAGGTTCATTCCAAAAGACCAGTTTTTTGACTGGGGGAGTTTTCTCCTTTTTCTTAGAAGGAGTTGAAGGCTTTGAGGTCGTTGATGGTGATATTATGGTTTTTGTCTTATCGAGTCCTTGTAGAGCTAAATTATGAACATGGCCTGCTCTGCTGCCAACAATTATAAAATCATCATTCGGGTTGATAGCAATATCTGTAGCAATATCATCTAATTCATATGTTCTGATTTTTGTACCATCAGAGAGATCCCAGATTATAAGAGTTCTGTCATTAGAACCGGAGATAATCTGGTTACCGTTTGAAGAGACAGACAGACAGGAGATATCGTTCGAATGACCGCTGAGTGTTCGAATTAAATTTCCACTAGACAGGTCCCAGACTTTAGCTGTACTGTCCGATGAGCCAGAAATAAGATGCTGCCCATCCGGCGTTATTTTCAAACAGTTTATTCTATCAGAATGCCCTTCGAGAGTATGAATCAAACCGCCCCCCATCAGGTCCCAAACCCTAAGAGTTTCATCTGACGAACCAGAGACAGCCATTCTTCCATTTGGTGTGACAGCCACGCAACTGATTCTATCAGAATGTCCACTGAGTATTCTAACTAATTTTCCACTGCTCAGATCCCAGAGCTGTAGCGTATTGTTCTTCGAACCTGAGATGGCATGCTGCCCGTCGGGTGTAACAGCTACACAACTAATGAGATCAGAATACCCTTCGAGTGACTGCAGTATTCTCCCATCAGAGAGACTCCAAACCTTTAGCGTGTAATCATTTGATAACGTGGAACTGGAAATGGCAGATTTGCCATCTGGCATTAAGGCCAGACAACTTACAAAATCAGTGGATGTTGGATCAGAAGGTCCTTTAAGAGTGCGAACCAGCGTGCCGTTCTCTAAGCTCCAGACCCTGAGCGTATTGTCTTTTTCCACAGAAAACACATGTTTGCCATCTGTTAACAAGGCCACAGTAAGGACATGATTAGAATGTTTTATATTATTTTGGGGATAGGCGGTACTCTGAATATTGAGATTGCATACTTTAAGTGCTCCTTCGTAGGTGCCAGAAATAACTTGTTTTCCATCTGGCGTAACTGCAACACAAAAAATATCTCCCAGTTGGTCTATTAGTCTCCTGCTCATCTTGCCATTGCTAAGATTCCAAATAGTCAATGTACCACCAAGCGAACCTGAGATTGCATGTTGCCCATCTTTTGTCATTCCTACACTCATGATTGGATAATCAGAACTTGCTTTAAAAGCCCAAAGCAACTTACCACTTACAATATCCCAAACACGCACCGTCCGATCAATTGAACCAGAAATGAGCTGCTTCCCATCTAGAGAAATTGCAACGCAAATAATAGTGCCTGAATGTCCTGAGAGAGTTCTAATCAATTTACCAGAAGCGATATTCCATAGATTCAATCCAAACCCAGCATTAGAAACTGCATTCTTGCCATCCGGTGTTGTGACTAGACAATGGATACTACTGGAGAGGCGCGTGGAAGCATTTCCTGACGATGTTCGAATCATACTCCCGCTGACAAAGTCCCATATTTTTATTGTTCCACCAAGGTCTCCCGAAATAATCTTTTTACCATCTGGCGTCAATGCGACACATGATATTTTATCCGAATGTCCTGCCAGAGTCCGTAGCAACTTACCATCGGCCAAGTTCCAGACTTTGAGAGTCTTATCAAAAGATCCAGAAACGACCTGTGATCCATCGGGAGTGATTGCCACACAACGAACGTTATCCGAATGTCCTTCGAGAGTTCGAATTTTCTCTTTCGTAGCAAGATCCCAAATTATGAGAGTGTCATCAGTCGAACCAGAAATAGCCCGCGTTCCATCTGGAGTGACTGCCAGACATGAAATGCTACTGGAATGCCCGGCAAGCGTTCGTATCAGTGGTCCGCCTGGCTGATTAAAAGAAGGCCAACTGGAACGAATTTGAATCTGCTGATCAGGTAGCGTTTGAAATAAAGTGAAAGCCGGCTCTTTCTGGCTTATCAGCCGGGCCTGTAACTGCTCACGTACCGCTTGTGGATTATCGAGTAAAACATGTCGTGAGAGCTGCAGGGCTTTTTTAACTGTTTGTACATCGAGACTGTTACTATTGCTGTATTCATTAATGATTTGATCCACGCCGACTGAGGTGAGGCGTTGTTCAATCCACTCAGGGTTCAGATACTCTGCATTATCCTGGAGTGGTATAGTGAAAGCGTGTGGTGATTCTTCAGGAAAATCAGCTAATTTTCTTTCCCATTTAATTCCGCTACTGGTTAGTTTGACCAGGCAGTTTTCCAGCTTTGCATTGGTGGGAAGAGCTATTGAAATCTGTCCCAGTCCCTGTGCGTCAGTAGTTGTACTTCCCAGTAAAGATTGGTTGTCCTTATTATTAAGTAATAATTGAATCATGACTTGTTTCAGTGGTTGTTTAGTGGACTCCGAAAGTACCGAGAACTTCAGGTCATGTGTGGCGGTTTTATCTGGCGGTTGGGGAGTTCCAGGGGAGTCATTTGGGGCCGCGAGAGTTCGTACGACTCGGAAGCCAATTGGATTAGCATGAGAGTCGGGGCCATGAGAATTTCGAAAAGCGGAATGATGAATCACCCAGGTTGCCCCTCGAAAAACGCGTGTGCCTGACTGATCTAACTTTCCCAAGGGATCGATTGCTTTTTGACTGTCGAATTGTTGATAGAAATCTTTTTCATACCAGTCTTCGCACCATTCTCCAACATTTCCATGCATATCATAGAGATCAAAATTATTGGGTCGATAAGAACCCACTCTCGTCTCGAATCTCGTCTCAAGTCTTGAATCCATTCCCTTACCAAGTGCCGGGCGTCTAATCCCGGTCAGGTTACTTTTACTTGTGTCAACTTTAGAGCCAAAATGGAAGAGTGAAGTCGTGCCAGCTCGACAGGCATATTCCCATTCAGCTTCGCTGGGCAATCGGTACCCCAATCCGCCGTTAATTGAAACATTTGCTTCAATAATGGTGCTGATCGTTTTCTCTGAATTTGTTCCAGTAGAAATACGGAAAGAGCGGCGCTTTGTATTTTTCAGACTGTAATACGGAGGGAGTTTTTCCCTTTCACTGAGTTGATTACAAAACATAACACAATCGAACCAGGAAATTCGCCAGGCTGGAAACCTGTTTACATTGACTCTCTCCAGTCCCTTTATCATACCCTGATTCATACTGTCTTTGATCAGCGTGTTGAATTCTTCACGCGTGACTTCGTATGATCCCATATAAAATGGCTTGGTGATCTGTACCTGATGTGGGGGGAACTCATCTTCTAACACTGAAACGGGAAATGTTGGACCCAATAGAAGTATTTTCTGTAGTTCCTGAGGGGAATATGAACTCCCCATTGTAAACTCTCCCGGGGGAATCAGGATGAGATTCATTCCAATGCTGTTTGTAACAGTACTGTCGTGCTTGAGATAATCAGACCATTCTTGCCTTATATTTTTCACCTCAAGCTTATTAAAGGGGGCGATCAGCAGTTGTGGGGATTCAGGAACTGCACTCTTGGGTTTCATCTTCGGGTTTGATGTGGGAACAATTTGTAAAGCAATTTTTGGTTCGAGTTCAGTTTTTTGTTCCTGAACTGGCTCTGGTTGGTCTTCTGGCTCCGGAGATTGGGGCAACGTAACGGGCGCCTCATTTCCTGTTGAGGGTGTAGGCAACTCAGCAGGTTCTTCTGGTACAGATTCATTTAATTCTGATTGATCTGAGGAAGCAACCTGATTTAATGGTTCAGAGGTTGCCTTTTGCCCAGGAAGTAATGAACTAACTGTGACGGCGAGGAGCAATAGAACAATCACTCCTGCACTACCCCAAAAGAAACGAGGATCGGTATGAAACGGTCTGGCTTTCGGTCTGGTTATTTTTTTTCGCCTGCTGCGTATACGGCGTGGTGTTAGATTTGAAGAATCCTGATTGCGGATTACTTGATCGTAGATTTTATCATCATCAAGTTCTTCCGACCATGAATCCGTGAAAGCAGACTCTGGTTCAGAAGTTTTTATTTTGGCACGTAATTCCGTGTCGTATTTTTCTTTTCGTTCGGATACCAGAAGACAGACTCTTGCAGCTGAGAGTTCGTTGAGGATCTGTTGAGATGCCTTTAGATGCTCGCCCAATGCGCACTGCTGCACAAATGCCATACAACGATCGGCGGCCGCTTCAATGACATCGGGATCTTCTTCGAATAAATCGATACCGAGCAATCGATAATGATTTGGTGGTTGATCTTTGGGAGGAATGCCCAGCCATTTGTAATAGGGGTCAAACTTTGCCATGGCCCGCCTTGTAGATTGGTCCCGTTGTCAGAATGAAATCGGTACTCTGATGAAATACAGTAATCTTACTGATAGTATGTAGAATCCATACTATTCATAAAAAGACCAGCCATCAATTCTAAAGTTCAAATTGAGACGAATGTACTTTGTCATAACTGTAATCAGACTTGATGCATTATCCCTGGGGGAGTTGAATAAAGACTGACAGGCGACTGTATCGTAATAAACTATTATTGGAAAGGTTTAGTCTGTTGCCAACTGTGGAACTGCCATCGGGTGATGAAAATCACCTTTCAGGATAGAAGGCGAAGATTGAGAGCAATCCTAACTGCACCAGTCGTCATGCGGTGATTAAATCAGTAGCCAGCCGCTGGATGCTCGAATCCCTGTCGAGCATCCCTGAATATGATTTGGATCTCTGGTCTTAGAAATATAAAATGAGGGGTTACTTTGCGAAGAGCCCACCAGGTTTATCCAAGCGGCGGCCCCATTCGCGCATGGCGGACTCATCAAGGCCACTCACGCGCTCGATTGTGACCTGAACTTCACGCTCAGCTTGAGGGAGTCGCGTGTAAACTGTGAGGCGACCATTTTGTGCATAGCTGAAGTTGATAAGAACTTCCGATTGAGCAGGCAAGCCTTTGGGTAGATTGTCAACAATACATTTCCCAATGATAGTCGCATTTTTGCCGGTCGCGTCTCCTCCTTCGATAACTTTAACGACAACTCGTTTTTGATTTTCTTTAACGGTGAAAAAGCGTTTGCCTCTAATAACCGGTAATGGAGTGTTGCGTGGTATGATCACTGAATTTTTTTTGCGGTTCGTTTGTTGATCGAGTGCAAGGACCCCTAAGCTATGCGAGTTGACATTGCTGATTTTGATCGATTGTTCAATATCAATACTCTCGGACTGCAACAAGCCAGCATAAATGGCTGCCCCGTGTGCTACGACCTCGTCTACAGGAAGCGATTTCTCAGGCTTGAGCCCCGTTTCCTGTTCCAGCATCTTTTTGACAACAGGCATTCTGCTCGAACCACCAATTAGCAGCAATCGGGTTATCTGGTTGCGATCCAAACCAGCATCTTTAATCATTTGGCTTATTGTAAAAATGGTTCGTCGCAGTAAATCTGCTGTAAGCGATTCAAACATCTCTCGCGTGAGGGAAAGACGGACTCCCTGTCCAGCATGTTCAAAGGAAATCGTGGTTTGCTCACGAGCAGAAAGTGCACGCTTGGCATCTTCCGCCTCGCGCATCAAGCGGTGTATGCCTGCCAGGTTATCACGAGGATCTAGGCCACGATATTTCTTTTTGTATTCTTCAGCAATAAAATCAACGATGCGGCGATCCCAGTCAATTCCACCAAGAAATACATCCCCCGCTGTCGCAATAGTATTGTAGTTTTTTCCATTGATTTCCATGAGAGTAACATCAAAAGTACCTCCACCCAGATCATAAACCAGTACTATTTCTTTCTGCTGTGACTCGCCCCCTTGAGATAGAAATTCATTTTTAAAACCATACGCAATTGCCGCAGCAGTTGGTTCGTTGATGATGTCAATCACGTTGAGTCCTGCCAGTTTGCCAGCGTCTTCAGTTGCTTTACGTCGTGGTTCGTTAAAGAAGGCAGGGACTGTAATGACGACATCATCGAAGGGACCTATAACAGATTCGGCATCGTGTTTTAGTTTTTCCAAAATAAGTGATTGAACGACTTCCGGAGGAAGGTTTTGGCCAGCGATCCGACGGGAGTAGTGAGAGTTTCCCATTTCACGCTTGGCATGATTAGCAATCGATTCGGCTTCGAGAGGAGCTGCCCGCACTGCTTCCTTACCGATAACCACATTTGAATCATCAAACAGCACAACACTGGGAGTGGTCAAATCCCCCTCGGTATTGGGAATGGTAGTCGGCACTCCACTGGAGTTGAGATAAGCCACAACGGAAAAGGTGGTTCCCAGATCAATTCCAACTGCAATCTTATTCGAATCAGTCATTGATATTTTCTATTGTCAGTGAATGTTTGGGGCCAGGTCCAGACTTCTACTGACCTTGAAGCAATTTGGGATTCAGTTTGTCCAGACAGAGTTTCAGGAATACCCCTTGTGCTAATGGAAAGCTTGCATTGTTATTTATTCAACACCGAACCCGAGCTGACGTCGGGTACACCATCACGCTTCAGCATTTGCTGATATTTTTTTGTTTCGGGTTGAAGCGATTCGTCTTCATCGGCAATATTGACGTATAGATCTCGCATTAGATTAAAAAGTTGATGATAGGCAGGCTCATCGCCCGGTTTGGCAGGAGCGAAGTCGAGACCATTGCGAGAGATGAATTGCAATAGCGTAATCACATTGCATTCTCCCTCTTTAGGATCAAATTTCAGACCTGCTCCAAGGATGCCGATATCTGCTGTAGACTGCAACAAAGAGATTTCCGTCCACAAGCTTTTCAGAAAGATTTCTGCTCGGTAATACTGCTGCCAACTTTCCATTCCCTCTTTAAACCGTGAATCCCTGGTGTTTTTACTATTAAATCGGTCCCGCATATTTTCGAATGCTACATATAAAGCATTCAGAGATTTACTCGAAATTCCACCTGCACTTGCTTCTTGGATCACCAGGTCACGCTGTTTCTCAAACTCTTCTCGACCATCATTAAAGTAATCATCACGTAACACATTCGGCCACCAGTTGGTATCAAGCGGTTTACCTTCATCAGCCCGAAAAACCATTCGCCGCCCATTGGTGAGGCGTTGCTGGAGCATTACCCCGTGAAGAACTTCAGGGGACAATGTCATTTTTTTTAACTCTATGCCATCTATCGAATGTGACTTCTGAGAATACTCATATGCGAGTACACTATTTGAGAGACGATATAACAAAAAGTTTAACGCATTTCCGTTTGCAATGGCCGGGCCGTTAAGTTCAGGATGGTTTTTCAGGCGTTCCCACTTTCGATTGTTTTGAAGTCTTTTACTATCAAGATGATTGTAAGCCCGTTTCAGGCGTTCTGCCTCACGTATTGCCTTTGCTTCATAGTAGGCCTTAAGTCTCAAAACCCAGTTCTCAATCTCCATACGAGCTGCCTGTGCATGCAACTTACGAGCATAAGCAATGTCCACTGCAGAGTCGCCTCGTGCTCGAATCAAATCAGACAGAGCATAAGTATTATTTTCAAGAATGATCACCGGATTAGAATAAGTTCTATAGTGATAGTATGAATAATACCAATGTCTTTTTGGATATACCACAGTTTGTGTTATTGCCGGTTCTGCAAAAAATAGTGAGAGCATCACAGTGATAATTAACATTTTGATTTTCTGCATGAGCTCATTTCCTTGCGGATTAATTTGAACAATCGATGATCTATTATTTTCAAACGCTCAACATACAAATATTAGCGACTATAATTGTGTTAATTTACGAATTTGTTCCAAGGTGGGTACATCACATTGTTCGCCTGACGGTGGTTTATTAAAATCCTTGTCTGGTGTAGGACGTGAGTAAAGCCCGACAACTTTATTCCTGGAATTCAACAAAGGGCTGCCATTCCAGTTGTAAGCCATATCGTCTCCCTTACATTTTACTAGTAGACGTTTCAAGCTATTATTCTCCAAGCCTTGAAAACGGATGAAATATCCTTTCATGCTCTTTGCGGTATACTTGCTTTCTCCTGCAATGAATTCCGCATCTTCCTGTAGAAATGGTACCCCCCAGATTGTGAGTTCTCTATTCGGAGTCGGTAATTCATCCGCAAGTTCCAGATGAACCGGCAATTCCCCCTGCACTTGGAGCATCGCAACATCCAGACAGATTAGTTGCTCAACCGTTTGGAACATGTGATCATTGAGGGATTCCATTTTCTGGCTAGCCTGATTCAATTCTTGTTTGCTGGGGGGAGTCCCTCTGTTATTCATCCCTTCTTGGAGCTTACGAATTTCTCTGTCTAAGTCGTATGATGTGTTAACAAATTGGCGATAGTCAGGTAATAAAGAGGTCTTCCTGACTAAGAAGATAGCATCGGTATTGGTAGTCGAATGCACCTGGATGATGGGGTACTGTTCTTTGTTTCGTTCAATGAATGCCCCCACACTTCCACTGGTAATCAACTGATTGTTTGAGATGGCGAATGCAGTCCCAATCCGGAGAAATAACTGGCTTTTATTTTCCTGAGCAAACACCGTGTAGATCGACTTTCTGACATCAAATTCAGAAGTTCGGACAGGTAGTGCTGGAATAGACTTATTATTTTCAGTGACCTGGTTGTCCAGGCCAGATGTCTGATTCACTTGCTGATCATTATTTTTATTCGGTTGAACTGCCTGAGCATTATACGGCCCTTGCAATTGTTGACTGCGTGATAACCCGAATATAAAAAATAAAATGATAATCAAAATTAGAATCAAAAATATCAATCCACCACCCACCCAAAGTAGCGGACTGTTTGTTCCCGATTGATTACCCGATACATTGATTGTAATTGGACCGGCACTATGTGGAAGACCAACGGGAACAGTGCTTGAAGTTGTCGGTTCAGTTGAAACTAAAAGCGAACTATCCTCTCTCGGCATCACTTCCTGAGGTTCAACAACAGCATCGTAATCCGGAATGGAATCCGATGCTGTTTGTTGAGCAGCAGCAGGTGGCGGTAACGTTTCTGTTTGCTTCAAGGAATCATCATCAGTTGAGATCTCTTCGGCAAAAAAAACAATCTCTGGACCATCCTGCGTTAACTTTATCTGATCATTCGACTTGATCCAGCAGAGTCGGTTTGGCTCTGAGTCATTTGCAGAAAGCAGAGTTTCAGATGTTGATTCGACTAGCCACCGTCCAGCAATGTTCTTAATCACTGCATGTCGATTTGCAATTCGCGGATCGTCCCTGATTACAATGGTGCAGTTTGAATTGCTTCCAATCGTTGCTTTATTTCCAGTAAATGAAATTTGTTCTCCATCGGAAAGACGAACAACCGGCAAATGACTTCTCCTTTAAAATAGTGTGAGCTCGCTAGTGAATTAGCCGAAAGATTACTCCGTAATATACTTTGAAATTTAATACCAGTATACATAGTTGTTACTTTCTACCATCAAACTCAATAACAAAAGGTGACAAATGTTACATTTCACATCAAAATCAATTGATAGGAGGCTGTAATGGGAATAGTATGAAACTTACTAACAGGATCATCAGTCACGTAGTTAGAGTTAGGCTCAATTTTTAATTCTTTGAGCAAACGAATTTAGAAACAGACATTCAAGTCGGGCCATGACAAAATTTGATCCTTATTACAAATGGCTGGGGATCCCCCTCAAAGATCAACCTCCGCATCATTATCGGTTGCTGGGAATCGATTTATTTGAAGCGGACCCTGATGTCATCGAAGCAGCCGCGGACCGCTGTATGGCGTTTGTCCAACAGTGTGCGCTCGGTGAGCATCTAAAAGAATCTCAAAAGATCCTGAATGAACTCTCTGCCGCGCGAGTTTGCCTGCTGGTTCCAGAACAGAAGGAAAAATACGACGTAGATCTGCGCGCCCAACTTGAACATTCTACGCCGGAGCCTGCCTTATCTGAAGAATGGGATGAGCAATCGGACGAAGACCTTCTACCTGAGCGCTCCGTAAACAGACAGAGACACAAACGCAGCACCAAATCGGCACGCACAGAATCACCGCCAAAAAGACTCCGAAAACGAGAGCAAGTTTCAAAACAAGATCCATTCAAGCTCAATATTCGAGTTCCCAAGTCTGCCTGGGGAATCGCGGGGGGCTGCTGCCTCTTATTTCTGGTCATTATGATCAGCTTTCAATTTATGGGAGCAACAGAGGAGCCTGACGCTCCAACTCAGACAGCTGTTTCGAATCTAACAGAAACTGAGAAAACAGTTCTGCCAGATCCGGAACAGACTCAACCGCCTCAGGAAAAGTCAATGAGTCTGACGCAGAAGGAACAGAAGGTTCCTCCACCAGGCAGTGGAACCTCGGTTAACCCCAAGCCGGCTCCTCAGCCACCGCCGGCAACCGAGCTCATGCTACAGTTTACGGTGCGTGGAGAAGCCCAGGATCAACAGCCCGGCGAACCACTGAAGGATGTCAAGCTGGAACTGGTTTACCAGTCCAGGCAGAATGAGAAAAAGCAGATTACACTGGGGACTGTTATCACAGATGAACACGGATTAGCGAAGCTGCAGATAAAGCTGCCGCCTGATACTGCAGTTGGTAGCCTGCTGGCGAAACTGAGCCGAGATCGTCAAAACTGGGAACGAGAACTGCATGGGTTTCCTCAGACCCTCACACACAGCCTGATGATCCCGGTTTCGGAAGAACCAGATTACCTGAATCCCGACTGGATCGAAAAAAGGTTGGCCCAGGTCGGCATTGACGTGTTACTTGAGGAATACGAAACCGAAAAAGATCCGCTCATACAAACGGTTCAAGGCACACTGGAGTTGTCCCAGCACGTTCTCCGCAAGAATCCCGAAGCCTTACGCGAACAACTGCAGGCACGCCTGATCGGCCGTCCTGAACCCGAACTCGCCGTTTTTCAGCAGCTGCCGAAAGATCGCGTGCAGTTTCGTTCGGAGTGGCCGACGTTTGATGAGTACAATAAAAGATCTCGTTTTAAACGAAAAACTATGACCAACTGTATTGCCATCGCATCAGACGGAAAATTCGCCATTACTGCCAATGATTCAACACTTATTTTACGGGATCTTAATACTAAAAAAATACTGCAATTGGTTACGGGCCATACTGATAGAGTCACTTGCATTACGATCACACGTGACAGCAACTACGTTGTATCAGGAGATGTAGATAAAACCATTAGAATCTGGAAATACGACAATGGGAAATTGCAATTAGTGAATATTCTCCGCGGACACATAGGGCCAATTAGAAATATTGCAATTTCAGAAGATGGAAAGCAGATTATTTCCTATTCATTTGATCGTACTATGAGATCAGATCGTACCATGAAAGTATGGGACTTCACCAGCGGAAAGGTAATTAGTACGTATGACAGATCGTATAGCACCTGTATTGCTCTGAATCAAAAGTATCTTATTTCCAGTTCCATTCTGGGATTGAAGGTCTGGGATATTACCAACGGCCTTTCTAAAGGAACATTGATTCGTAACTTAGCAAAACATACAGGAGATGCAGGAGTCTCGGAACGAATTAATTATGTCGCATTCAGTCCCTCTGGGGATAAGTTGATGACAGGCTCAGATGGCAATACTCTATCACTGTGGGAACTTCCAAGTCTTCAAGTTGTCCAAACGCTAAAAGGTCATTCTGATCATATCACTTCTGCGGCAATGACTTCCAATGGAAAACAGGTGATTTCCAGTTCCAAGGATAATACTCTCAGATTATGGAGCCTTCAAGACGGAGAACTAATCAAAACCTATGAGCTGGCTGATACCGCACAAGTTATAAAAATAAGTTCAGATGAGAAGTCTGTGATTGTTGGTTGTTCCTCAGGTCGTTTTCACAAACTGACAATTCAGATACCAAAGGCAGAAACTATGCTCGATTAGAAACAGGTAACGGTTACTTCCCTCCCTAAACCAGAACCCTCTGGAAATGATCCGGCACTATTAGTCGCCCCCTTCAGCAAACAGGAAGCTGAAACCAGACAGCAGGAATGGGCAAATAAACTTGAAAAAAAGACGTCTTTCACAAATGCAATCGAGCGTCGGGTACAAAAAGACTGTTGCCCGTTAAGTTCAACGGGTAATTGATCTTTGAAAACAAAATCTGTTGAAAGAACTGATGCGAGTTGGAGCAGGTATGCTGTGAATAGTTGTTAGTTGTGACCTTTCAGGAGCGCGTACGCTGCGCATGAAGAAATGACTTGTGTTTCGATTTGATCTACGCCGCAATCCGCTTGTACGACTTGATCAGACCGCCGAGATGTACCTCGCAATGGATCTCATTAAGCTTGATCGTCTCGAATTCCAGCGGCGGCTCGGCACAGCAGGGCGGCAGATGTTCTCGCGAGCTGTGCGCTCGATGCTTGTTGTAATAATCAACAAACTCAGAAACAAGATAATCGAGATGCACTTTGCCGAAAGCGATGAAATGATTCAAGGCTTCGTATTTAATCGTTTGCACAAACCTTTCGACCCGGGCATTTAAATTGGGAGAACGGATTGGCAGCCTCTTTGGCTGAATGTCTTTGTTCTTCAGAAACTGTTTGAATTCGATAGAGAACTTTGTGTCTCGATCATGGATCAGGCAGGTCGGCTTCTCATCCCGATCGGCAACGTGGTTTACAAATGCTTTGGCCTGATTTGTGACCTAGGCTGAGTCCGGACTTCGGGTTGAGGGTGTCACAAAGACTTCACGCGTTTCAAGATGCATGAAAACTAACACATACAAATCGACGAGCCCCCGCGGTGTCACGGTTCGTTTCGTAAAGAAATCGCAGGCCCAGAGTGTTTCCGAATGAGTTTTGAGAAACTGGTCCCAGGTGCCGGTACTTCGTTTCGGACTCGGCTCAATCCCTGCTTCCTTGACGATGTTCTTCACCGTCTGACGACAGATCCGGGAGATGCCGAGCTTCCGAAGTTCACCCAGGATTCGAGTGTAACCGAACCCCGTTTCACGGGCGATCTTGAGAATCAGTTCGCGCAGTACGACGCTCTTTCCTGGCCGACCGACGGGATATTTCTTCCGGCCTCGTTTCTCTTCCCGTACCCAGCGATGAAAGGTCACGGGTGTGACGATTGTGATCAGTTCGTTGATCGCTTATCCGAGCGGCTTGCCATATTTCAAGAGTTGCGCACGTTCGTGAGGTTTTGTATGAATCGCTCCTGGGGTACGGTCCCGCAAAATCCGGTTCTCATTTTTCAAATAGAGGACGTATTTGGCCAACAGGCTGTCGGAAGCAGTCGCAATCAGTGTCAGCAGAGGATGAAATAGTTGGATCATCGTGGTAAAATCAGTCTCAGTGGTAACATGCTGTAATATAAGGAGATGTCACTTTATTTGTACCCTGCTGACAGACAGTTCACATTCGATGGACAGTCTCTTTCAGGGCTTTGCGGAACCTTCATCGACTTCAGGGCCGCAGAGTTGACGCAGTTCGCCTTATATATCGGTGTCGCGGCTGCTTTTAACCTGCCAATCAAAACTCCGAAAGCTGCGAGTTACCTCCGAGTCGCTGTGGACTTTAACTTTTGTAAGTTTCTTTGACTTCATAACTTCCGGAATCAGCCCGTGCAAAATTCGTTACGAAGAGGGTTTTGTAAGGGACGATGGACTGCAATGAAGATCGTAAAACCTGTTCATGATGGTTGAGCCATCTGGTTTGCAAATCATCGATATGAACGGGTTCAAAATTGAACACCGAATGAGTGTGAGACTCTAACTGGCTATTGATACGCGCGGCCATCTGCCGGGCCTGTTCTTTGTCCGGACCGATTTTGGGTCGCAAACGCTTGCCATTTTCGTGGTAGGTGAGGTACCAGATTTTCCCGCGGAGATCGCCACGAACTTTGCCGATCCGGAAAGTTGTCTTACGGTTTTGCTTTGATGATTGCTTCATCAACAGAGCCTTTCAGAGAACCCCCGTGCCACAAAACGCCACAAAATGTGCCACAAATGGGAAGCTCTGGAGCGGTCCAGATAAAGTAAATGCCGCTGAGTTATAGGGTTACAACTCAACGGCAATCAAATAAGCGGAGAGAGGGGGATTCGAACCCCCGGTCCCGTTTCCGAGACACAGCATTTCCAGTGCTGCACAATCGGCCACTCTGCCACCTCTCCGGGGTGACTCCGTCAAAAAAATGGGGAGCCGTTATCTCTGCCTGAAATCTTTTGATTTAGTCTTCTGAAGATTCGGAAGCAGCAAGTCCCTGTTTGATTGCTTCTTCGCGGTCTTCGATGATTTTGAGAGACTTCAGACGGTTCATAATTTGAAGTCGTTGTGCGTTGACCTGCTTCCATTTGGGATGCTTTTTCCGCTGCTGTGGAGTCAGGTTCTGTTCATCCAGGACCTTGCTGTAATCGGCAATTGCCGTTTCTGCGTTTTGTAACTGACGTTCCAGTTGAGATCTTCGTAAAGACATTGTCTTCCAGTGTCCCTTAGTATGTATGAATGACGGTTTTATTGCGACGGGGGTTCACCCCGAATCCTCTGTGCGTACAATGACTACTTCCCCCGTAGAAACGCCGGGGAACGGGGATTCTAACAAGATTCGCACGGATTTGACAACGGTCAGCCTGCGCAACCTGATGTATTGTCATGTTTTTTGCTGGAAAGTATACATAAAAACATGTCAATGAGAGCGTAAAGTCTTAAATCATTATCAGTTGGGTTTTTACCGTCAATTCAGTGTGTGCTGAGTGTTGGTTGACCTGTTTGATCTGAAGTGACAGTCAGACGGTTATCAACCTGCCGAACCCCTTGGATGCGGCTGACAGATTCCTGGGCCAACTGTTTCGCATAATAGCTGCCAACGATGCCTGTAAGAACAACCTGTTCCTGTTCAATCTGATATTGAACATTCTGGTTCGCGACCAGTACAGATGTAGAAATCGCCTGGCTAATGAGTTCACTCAGTTGATGAGCGTGATCTATGGAGATGTGTTGTGACATATTGAAGCCAATACTCGAAGGATCCTAAAAATTCATTCTATCCTTATACCTATTTCTCATCCTGAGATTAAAAATGACACATTGTCTGCGGGTGCGCATTTTTGTTACTTCGACAGTCTGTCTTGAGTCAAATTAGAAAAAATGTGATGATTCAACCGGTTCCGTAGTTCTGGTTGAGTTCAGGGATTACAATCAGAATATTTGTCAGGAGCGGTTCTCGTGGCTGGTGAAACGTGTTGTCGTGACTGAGGTTAAACCCTGCACGACGTTTGCCGTTTGAGGTATTTTCCGGTAAGCAGAGTGTTCCTGAGTTTTCAGAAGCGATACAATACCGGCTGGTTCAAAGAGTTTTATATTTGTGTGATCTTGCATCGTGTCAGCGGGTGACTGTCAGCCTGCCGGCCTGGATGTCTGGAAGGATAGCCCCTTTGGTAATTATCAGTGATCAGGAACTGTTGCAGCGATCAGTGGAACCTGCTCAGGATCTGTTTCCGGTGATGCGGCGCGCGGCTGTGATGTCGCCTCTGGTGGCGTTGCTGGCACTCGGGCCGGGCCTGCTGGCCTTTCACTCTTATCGCATCGACGAGCTCTCTGCCTGGTTTGGTCTGCAGTGTCTGGGAAAAGCAGAACTGATTGGGGACAGCACAAATGCTCTGATCTCTCAGCCCCCTTTGATACGCTGGATGTTTACAGGGCTGTTGTCTGTGATTGGTCACTGGTCTTCCTCCCTGGTTTTATTCTCTTATTTTTCGACGGCCTGCATGCTTTACGTGGCTTATCGTCTGACCAGGAAAGTGTGTAACCCCCGGTATGCGCTGGTATTCTGCTTTCTACTGGCGTTTCATCCGGTGGTACTGAAACAGGTACAACTGATCGAAGCGCCTGCGTTTCCGATTCTGTTTGCGCTGCTCACGATCTGGGGATTCATCACACATCTCCGTTCCGAGTCAGGAATTGTCTCTTACAAACTGCTGGGTGGCGGGATTTCACTGGGACTGTGTCTGCTCTCGGGGGGCGCACTGGCGTTAGGTGTGCTGTTGATGTTGGGGCTTTATATTTTGAATCCAGCGGAATTGCCCAAAACCCGTTCAGGGAGCGAGCAGAAGAAGGCACCGGTCTTCAAGCAGGTCGTCCGCATCTGGAAATCATTTTTTATCCTGGCCTTCACCGGATTTGCAGTGGGCGGCTGGTGGGAACTGATGGCGGCATCTCAGATCGAGGGATTCTGGGGTAAGTGGTTTGCCGGTCCGGGTCAGCCGAATATCAGCCTGTACTGGAAAACAGAATTTTATCCTTCGTATTTTGTGCGAGATATCATTTCTTCAATGGGATTCCTGCTGGGATTCGCGGTGTTCGGACTGTTTCATGGTCTGAGGCGGGTCATTTATCCTCAAGGGAACATGCAGGAGATTGCCTGGTTAAGACTCATTGTGATGTGGGTATTGATTGGTGCTTTGTTCTGGTGGGGTGTGCAATATCTGCCTGAAATGAATGCCAGCACGCGTGCCATGTGGAAGCTGTTTTTTATTATCCCGATGCTGGCGATTGTCGCCTGGGAGTTTCAGCAGATCGCGTTGCGTCACGTCAGTTACCCGACGGTCCTGGCAGTTTTTACGTTAGGGGTCCTGGCTGTTATCTTTCTCAGCGCTTCGCATACAGATACGCTCAGTCCCCGAATCTCAGCCCATTTTCTGCGACAGTTGATCATACTGGGATTATCACTGGTAATGGTGCTCTGGTATAGCCATCGGTTTAAAAAAGAGGATGGGCATCGGCTTGTGGAAATTGCCATGGTCATTTCCCTGTCCGCGCTGCATGTTGTCTCTGGAGTGTATTCGGTTCCCAAACCAAACCCGGCAGGTGAGCGGTTGTTGCAGTTTGAACATCAACTGAGACTGACTCAGAATGTGGATCACTGTTTGCTGGTCAGTAAAATTGAACCTCCCCTTGAGCTCACTTTTCTGATTTTCTATCTCTGGGGAAACATTGACTACAAACAGGTTCAGGGGGCAGTGATCCCTCAGGATCTGAATATACCGGCGGAAATCAGTACGGCAGTTGCAGCAGAAAAACCGGACGAAGAAAACCTGGATGCAGGAAAACAAGTAATAGTTCGCTGGGGGGCGTCTCCGGTATCGTTACGTAATCTGGTGAATGCCGGTTTTATCTTGAAGCCTGTAGCGGCGCCGGATGTCTATAAGCAGCATGAACTGCAGGCCGATCTGATTACAAATGCACCCCCGGGATTTTGAGTTTTAAACTATCTTTGATTGAGTGAACTTTTACTTCGGAGCTATCAACATGCATCGTTTTCAACACTATTCTGCCTGCGGGCATGCAGTTCGTATTCCAGCCGTCTGTCTGCTGTTTCTGGTCTGTTTCTGTCTGGCAGGTTCGCTGGCAGGTGCGGCAGAAACGATTGAGTTGAAGGAAACAGCGGGCCAGAAGTGGTACAAGGGAAATTTACATACCCATTCACTCTGGAGTGACGGGGATGATTATCTGGAAATGATCGCGGACTGGTATAAGTCCCATGGATATGATTTTCTGTCGTTTACCGATCATAACGTCCTCTCAAATTCAGAGCGCTGGACAGTGCCTGAAAAAAACAAAGGGAAGCTGCATGCTTACGAAGAATTGAAGAAGCGATTTCCTGACTGGGTGGAAGAGCGAAAAAATAAGGATGGCCAAATTGAAGTTCGTTTGCGCACGTTTGAAGAAGTCTCCGACAAACTGGGAGAGCCGGGAAAATATCTGCTGATCCAAAGTGAGGAAGTCACGGATCGCTACAAAAATTATCCCGTGCATATGAATGCGACCAACGTGCATTCACTGCTGACACCCCTGGGTGGTAAGAGTGTATACGAAGTGATGCAGAACAATACCAACGCTTTAGTGTCTCAACGAGAACGGTCCGGACAGAAAATGATGATCCATCTCAATCATCCGAACTTTCATTATGGGGTCACTGCGGAAGATTTGATGAAAGTGGTTGGTGAAAACTTCTTTGAAGTTTATAACGGACATCCCGGTGTGAATGATTCAGGTGATGAAGCGCATGCCAGTACCGAACAGATCTGGGATATTGTTCTGACGAAGCGGCTGGCAGAATTGAAACTGCCCATCATGTACGGGCTCGGGACTGATGACGGACACAACTACCATAAAATTCCGAGTCGTGCCAGCGAACCAGGCCGAGGCTGGGTTGTGATCCTGTCGGAAGAACTCAAACCCGAAGCACTGGTCGAAGCGATGGAAGCGGGTCGTTTTTATGCTTCTTCCGGTGTCAAACTGAAATCGGTGACTTATTCGGATCAGGGGATTCAGGTGGAAATCGAACCGGAAGAGGGTGTGACCTACACCACCGACTTTGTCGGCACACTGGAAGGCTATCCCCAGCGGGGCATTCCCGTGCTGAATCAAAAAGGTGAGGAAATAAACACCACCAAACGTTACAGCAAGAAAATTGGCGAGACACTGAAATCCGTTAAAGGAACTTCCGCAAGTTATGATCTGACGGGGAAAGAAATTTATGTCAGAGCGATCGTCCGATCTTCCAAACTGCATCCGAATCCGTCGGAAACGGGTGAAGTGGAGCGTGCGTGGATTCAACCTGTTGCAGGTCCTGCTGCTCCTAAAGAGTGAATCAGTCAAGGTTCTTCAGCTGATGGAGGACTGGTGTCACTGCTGCAGTCAGTGACTACCAGTGTCTGTCGGCTGAGAAGCAGATTAGAATCCGAGTCATAGACTGACGTTTCCAGTTTCGCAACTCCAAATGGAATCTGGTCGCAGAGCCAGAGATCTTTGCGGTATCGCATTTTCTGCTCTGCTGCTGTTTTGGCGGCGATGGTGACGGAGACTTGTGAAGCTGCCAACTGGCATTCAAAGGCATCTTCTCTGAGTGGGGTAAACAGATGCCGTGGTTTACCAGGATTATACTTCCGTGGCCGAGGCATGCCGTAGAAGAAGCGGTAGGCGGAATATTTTTCAGCCTGACTGACTTCCTGATTCGGCCAGCGCAGGAACTCCTGAGGCCACTTTCCTGCGTTGAAGTCTGCGATGTTGATCGTGTATTGCTTCGAATCGCGCGTCTCGCTGCCGATGGAGTGAGTGACTTGAATCACGCGTAAAGAATCATCAGACGATGGTTGCAGGCTGATTCTAAGTTTGACCAGGCGACCATCATTCGCAGGTCCGGAAAATACGACATAGGGTTCAGGGATTTCCCGGCCAGGTTCCGGAATGGATGCCAGCCAGGTCGTCAAGGGGCGTTGCAGGGCAGGCGGTGGTTGCTTATAGTCAATCCAGCCAGCCTGCTCAAACATGGAGTAGATCCAGGGGGCCCGCCAGGGGTTGTGCAGCGGATGCTGTGCTGAGAAAACGGACCCCAGCAGGCAGAGGATCCCCAGTCCCCTCAGCCAGCGTTTCTCTGATAACTCATCGAGTAGGGGAATCATACTGATGAGCCAGAACGGGGTCAGCCAGAGCATCCAGCGGAGTGCGGCACTGTTGCCGCCGTAGTTGTAATTCCCCGTCCGAGAGAGATAAAACCCAAACACGATCACGCTAATCATCAGGCTGATCCATAACAGGGGGCGCAGGATGTGTAATTTGTTTTTGCTGATTCTCAACCAGGAGAAAAGTGTCAGGAAATAGATAGGCGAGAGTGAGAAAATGCCATGATGGCCCAGCGTGCAATGAAAAAAGTAGACCAGGGGTGAATCAAGATTCCGGTCGAGATCCTGGGGATTGTTCCAGTAGCTGGGTACCCCTTTGTGTTCGTACAGATATTTTTCGGTTCCGTAGTACATGTAAAACGGTTTCCAGCCTCCGGTCGCCGCGTAATTGGTGACGAAGAAACCGAGCAGGGGAACCAGTGCCGCCGGTGAAAAGGCAAGTAAGGTCAGGCGGGGGTTAGCCCGGAACAGCAACCCAAAAACAACCAAGCCAAACACAGCTGCTGGCAGTTCATTGCAACAGGTCAACATGGCGAAGAAACCAGCCAGTAGGAAATAGCGTTTGCGTTGTTCGCCATCGAGCAGGATTCGCATCAGTGAATAAAGTGTAAATACGGCACAAGATGCGGCGATGGAATGATTATTTAAGGTTAATAGAAACGGTGTGAGGAGTGTGGCGAAGCAGGCTGCAATGACCACAAAATATCGCGTGAAGAGTTTGGTTGCGTAACGTTCCACTATTTTACAGATCAGCAGCAGCGCGATCAGCATGGGAATTAAATTGACGGCGATCAGGATCAGGTGAGCCACATCATGCAGATTCCGGTTCAGGTTCAATCCCGTTGTGGTTTTGATGAACCAGTAAAGTCCCGCGACTATGGTCGGGAATAACGGGGGCTTCGAGGAATAGAAGTGGCCTTCGTGTCTGACTTTGTCGATGCTCGACCAGCCCGGACGATCGTTGATGGTATCGATCTGGTAGGTGCCTTCTTCTACCAGCGACCAGACTGTGCACCAGCGGGAACGGTCGTTGGCACTTTGCAGCGGCGCGCTGTTCATGATGGCTGCCAGGCTTTGTCCGCATGTGACTGTTAACAGCAGTAAGTAAACAGACCAGCGCAGGCGGGAATCCTGTGAGGACTGATTGAGAGAATCGTCTGACAGTGAAGCGGTGGAACTGGTCATGGAATCGGGACAGTTTCTGAAAGAGCGCCAGGAGTTTCATATCAACGTAGTCTACGAAATCGAGAGCCACAGCGCATCGGGCTGCAGTCTCAGCATGCAGATTATCTCATGCTCCCGGAAAATCAAACGGGGAATCGCTGCGTTTAAGGAGGGTTTTCGATATTTTTAGAGAAGCTGCTCTAGTGAAATGTGGTGCGATCAGAAAAGTTCGTGAATCGGTTCCCCGTTTTCCACAGCAAAAATGGGGCGTCCTTTATCATCAATGTAGTGCGTATCGAGGGGGACTCCCATGTATCGATAGATGGTCGCCGCCAGATCTCCCGGTCGCACGGGTCGGTGTTTGATCTCACTGCCGTCATGTTCGCTGGCACCGATGACCTGTCCGTGGTTCATACCACCGCCGGCCAGGCACATTGACATGACCACCGGCCAGTGATTGCGTCCATCGGTACTGCCTTGGGTACCTGAAATGGGTGAGCGACCGAATTCGCCCATGGCGATCACCAGAACATCGTCCAGAATCGATCGTTCTTCCAGATCAGAAACCAGAGTCGTCAACAGATGGTCAAACAGGGGGAGCAGGGGACCGAGACCATTTTTAATTCCGCCGTAGGGAGGAATATTGTCACCATGGTTGTCCCAGGTACCGGAGGCGGTATGGTAACTCAAATCCAGAGTGACGAAGGAACTGCCTGCTTCCACGAGTCTTCTTGCCAGCAGAGCCTGCTGACACCAGAGGTGTTTTCCGTAGCGGTCCCGGGTTTCGGGGCTTTCTTTGTTGAGATCGAACGCATCCTGCACGCGTTGTCCGAGTACCATGTCATATGCGCGACGGCTGTAACTGTCGATGGCCTGCATCGAACCGGCCTGGTCAATGCCGCTCCGCATCTGATCGAACTGCAGCATCAGATCGCGTCTGTTTTTCATGCGATCAAAGGAGAGCCCGGGTGCAAACTGAAACATTTTTCCACCGCTGGTTTTCCCTGTGTCATTACCCACCATGTCATAAACGGGCAGGTCTGCTGCCTCATTGGCGATGAAAGGGTCGTATTGTTTTCCCAGATATCCGCCCCAGGCAATGTGGGAATCGTGTTTCATGAATGAGACATAGGGGGGCATACCGGGATGATTGGCGCCGTGATGCTTGGCCACAATCGATGCCATTGCCGGGTAGCGATCGCCTTTCCGATTAGTACGAGGAGTTGCCAGCAGGTTGGATGTCTGCATCACCTGATTGGGTTGATGGCTGCTCATTTTGGGATCGACAGACCGAATCAGCGTGAAGCGATCCATCATTGCGGCCTGTTTGGGGAGCATGTCTGTAATCGTAATACCGGGGACCGATGTCTGGGTTACGCCGAACGGGCCACGATTCTGAATGGGGCGATCCGGTTTGGGATCCCAGGTATCAATATGACTGGGGCCCCCCGTCATCCAGAGGAGAATAATACTCTTTTTGGGCAGCGAAGATTTTCCAGCCAACTGGAGTTGATCAGAGGCTTTCAACAGGCCCGGCACGGAGAGACCAGCCAGTCCCGCAAGGGAAGCTTTCAGCATGTTACGACGACTGTGAAGCACTAAACCTTCGGGGACCAGCGGGTTAAACGCTGTGAAAGCGTGCTGTGTATGAGTACGCGAATGGGGACCGAACTTCATTTCCGATTCCAGTTCCAGTTGATATTTTTGAAGTCTGAGCGATATCACTTCTGATATTATTAATCTTATTAAATATATCGTCAAGACTTGATGCGTTCAATACGATTCTATGTGACTCGTCGAAAATAACGACAAATAGGCCTGATAAGACAGGTTCTGACGTTATTAAACGGAATTATCAGAGAAAGGACATAGGAACTCGGGCAGAGGGACTGGAATTCATAGATGATCAAAGTTATCGGGATGTTCCGGCTGGGGGGATCGGTTCAAATGCGAGCCAGTTCAGACAGGTATTGGTGCCTGCCTTGGGTTTTCCAATCTCAACGGTTAGTCGGCCATCTCTCACCTCCACCTGGGTGTGCTTTTTCAGAAACGACCCGCCAACGGTGGAAAAATCCTGAATGATCTGTTTTCCTTCCACAGAGACCCATTGTCCGATCTGATCATGGCCGGCATCTCCCACACAGACAGTGACCTGCCAGCGTCCATTGGGAACCGTACATTCCCAGAGGTCGTGATCGCGGGTAAATACGAAGGTATCACGATAGACTTCCGGTACCTGTTTGCGCTGACGCACATTCTGACTCAGGTCACGCTGCCAGCCGAAGCCTCGCTGCGGATTAAAGACAGCTCCCTGATCCGCTTCAAATCCAGACAAGGGAGGGATATTTTTTCCAGCGAAATTAATCCGGCGTTCCTGCGGAGATTTTATGAGATTCACAATGCCATTCTGATCTGCGTCAGTGACGGATGTGATTTTTTTCCACTGAACCGGTTCACCGGGCGTAAACAATGTGGGGTCATCCCGATCCAGGATTCCGTCTGCATCTGCGTCATCTGGTTTCACGCGTGTGTAAGGACGGAGAGGCAGGTCTTTCAGCCCATCCCATAACTGTTGGCAGAATTCTCCGCGACTCATGTTTTCGTTGAATGTAAATGTGAGGTTTGCCACATTGACAGATTGATAAGCGAGTCGCTGGACCTCCTGACGCCATTTGGGACTGGCGGGAGCATCGGGTTGAAAATCCACCTTGCGAACTTCCATCGGCAAGGCGCCGCGCGCCGCCAGTCGGTTGATGGCGATAAAGGCGGGGTGCGAGGGGGCCAGATCACGATAAGGCCAGATCAACAAGGCGACGCCTGCTTTTGATCCGTCGCATAATCCGGTTCTGACCTGTTCCAGTTTTGCACGATCATAGGGGATTTCGCGAGGTGCGATATCGTGTTGTAATGAAATCGCAGCAGTCGCGCCTGCCGCCTGACCGATGGCGACACACTGATCGTGCAGTCGAATCGCTGCACTGACAATGCTGCTGTAGCCCACATTTTTCTGAGCACCCAGTAAACCATCCATTTCGGCAGGAACCAGGCTTCTTAAAGGAAACAGACTGCGGTCACTGACCAGGCTGGTGTTGCGCCCCGGTTTCTCGTAATCGATCCAGGGACCGGTGTTGCCTTCCGATTTCAAGTAGGCCCGTCCCGTACGATGGAAGTCATAATGAAACTGCCAGGCGAAGAGTCCGTCCGGATACATGACCTGCGAGAAACGCTCACGCGCGAATTTTTTATGGGGACCATCCTGATTGCGTCCGTCCTGTTCACGCATCATATACATGGCTTTCAAACGCAGGGACTCACGAATATAGGGTTTGGGGGGCAGGTGGTCTGTCGTTCCGAACTCGTCGCTCAAATGAAAATGACGAAAGCTGTTGGTTTTGTCGGGAGCACGAGTATGAACATAATTCTGCAGGTGGTAGAGCAGGCTCAGAGAGTGCCGTTTGGCATCTTCAAAAATGATCTTTCGCTGCGGACGTGTCATTAACACGATGTTTTTCTCTGATGCGCCGGGCTCGGTGGCTTCGAGTGCGGTGACGACCTGCTGGGGTAATCGTTCCAGCGGGTAATCCTGACCGAGCATGTAATTCAGCAGGATACTGGTGCGTCGGTCTTTGCTGGTCTCGCCATCCACAATCCGCCGCACAGTAAATATGGAAAGCTGCCGCGGAGACGCTTTGCCTTGATCGGGCCAGTGTGGAATCGAGCCCAGTTTGACGGGACGATCCCATAGTAATTGTTTCATCTCTGCCAGACTCAATTTGGAAGTGCGGACAAAATTACGATCGTCATAGTGATCTGGCTGGGGAATGGGAGTGTCCTGGTTCGATTCTTCAATGATCATTGCCCAGGTGATCGGGTTCATTTCATTGGCAGGATAGTCAGATAAATCCACGGGTGCACTTGGTTCTTGATAGCGCGAGCGCGGATCAGCTCCCATTTCAAAGTCAGTCCCGGAGACCTGAATCACGTCTCCCCAGTCAGAGGCATCAATCGTCAGTCGCGCCTGAATGTGCAGGTCCGGCTGTTCGGAACCGGCGGGAGCAAACCAGAGGCCGGTTAAGCGGGGGTGGGAACCGGACTGATTCACATCCGCTTTGACCGGGTAATGTCGGGTGATGAGTGTGACCTGTCCATTGTCTCGATAAGGCTGAAGCAGTTCCCGAAATATGGCTTCTGCTTCCGCAGGTCGAAAAGTGGATGGCCCATGAAACGGGCGGCCCGGCATGGCAGAGCCGTACTTTTCCGTATTGAAGGCTTCAATACGGTCCATCAGTTCTTTGAACAGTCCGCTGCGGTGGAAGGATCGTTTCATGGGATGCCAGTCGACCCCCCAGCCGACTTTCCCCGGGCCTTTGTTTTCGTCGACGCAGGCCAACGCCTGTTCTGTGTACTGCCCGCCCAGCCAGTCACCATCCAGGACCAGCGTGATAGACTTCACTCCCTGCCGGGCAGCCTGAATCGCGGCGGCCCAACCAGACTCGGTGCCTCCCACAATGAGAAGGTCTGTTTTTTTGACCGGTAGTTCCGCCTGGGCGGAGTTAACAACAAGTGATGTGAGAACCAGGAAAGCGAGCGTAACTGATTTCATAGATTGTCTGACCTTCAATGAAAGTGTAATGGGTGACATTCATTAGTCCATGATAAGGTTAGGGATGCGTCTTGTCAGGTAGGGAATTGTTTGATGACTCAAAAAAGATTCATTGAATCAGAAAAAGAAAGTGGCACTGATTTTGCTTATCTAAAGTTTGTTGATGAAAGCCGATTTTCAGATTCCAATTCAGCACAAAATTGTCGCAGCCTTGCGGGTTCGACAAGCAGTTGAGCAGGCAGATTGAACGGAACGCTTTAATTTATTTCATTTCATCCAGAATATTTCCAGGAGATGCTGATGTCACGGTTAGTTTCACGTAAACGCGGTTTCACTCTGATTGAGTTGCTGGTGGTGATCGCGATCATTGCGATTTTGATTGCACTGTTGCTACCTGCTGTACAACAGGCGCGAGAAGCAGCCAGACGTTCTCAATGCAAAAACAATTTAAAGCAACTCGGGCTGGCGTTGCATAATTATCATGAAACATTTTCGGTGATGCCACCGGCTCATATCGGTCGCTGCACGACTCCCCGACTGATGGCTTCTGGTTTGACAATGATTCTACCCTATCTGGATCAGGCAAACCTTTACAATCAGTATAATTCCAGTGGCTGTGCTACCACGCACTCCAGTATCTCAACGGGGCCTGGAACCCTGTCTGCTGGTGATGATCCCGTGACCAATGGAAATGCTGCTGTTGTGAAAACCCTGGTGACCGTTTTTCTGTGTCCCTCTGATCCAGGAACCGAGTTTATTTCCGCTCCTACAAGCAGTTATGGGATTTCAGCGACCAATACAGGAACCGGCGGTGCCAAAACGAACTACGATTTCATTACGATTACTCCCTACAACTCCTGTGAAAACTGGGCCGGAACAGCAGCCACCAGTAAGTGCATGTTTGGTGATAACAGTAAGTGTCGTCTGGATGATGTTAAAGATGGTACCAGTAATACCATGATGGTTGGTGAAACGACACGGAATGTTTATAACGGCGGCACCAATGCCTGGGGTTATCGCGGTCACGTGATGGTCGGTCTGAACCTGGTCTCTTATCCGATCAATCGGTTCTGGTACAGCTCTGCCTCACCGCAGCAGCAACCACAGGGAAAACTGGGGAGCTGGGCCTATGCGGGAAGCCTGCATACGGGAGGGGCTCACTTCACACTGGCAGATGGATCCGTCCGTTTTATCAGTGAGAACATCGACACTACCACTCGCCAGAACCTGGCCCGTATGGCTGATGGCAATGTGCTGGGTGAATTCTGATTTTAAACCTGTCGTCCGCAGATAAATTTTATGGACTCGATTCTGTGTTTCCGAAGTCCCTGATTGATCAGAGACCGGGGCGCTGAAAGAAGCTTCAACTTAAATCCGGACTGATTCTGCATGTCCGTGCACAAGAGGATCAGTCCGGAGTTTTCAGGAAAAAATGCAATGTACTACCGTTTGAGTCTTTATTCACTGTTCGTGGTTTTTACAGCAGGATTGTCGGGTTGTGGCGGAACTACCGTTGCGGAATCATTACCAGATACAGCTCCTGTTTCGGGAGTCGTGAGTTTGAACGGAAAGCCGATCAAGTCTGCTACCGTGACCTTTGTTCCGATGGGCGCGACGAAAGGAATTGAATGTGTCGGCGTGACCGATGAGTCGGGGAAATATACTCTGGAGCAGATCCGGGGTGCCGCTGGTGCGCCTCCGGGAGAGTATCGCGTTGTGATCAATTATTTCCTGAAAGCGGATGGGACTCCGATTAAAATCGATGGATCTGAACCACCGGCTAACCTCGGCGCTGATGAAGCACTGCCTCCCCAATACAGCAGCTTCACCGATTCAAAGCTGACCGCCAAAGTCACTGATGCAGGTGGTGAATTTCCGTTTGAGTTGAAAACAAAATAATCTACTCTCAGCCAGTTCATCGGCTGCAAGTTGGACGTGCCTGTCTGCATTTGCCTGTTCACCAGGCTGTATGAATCTATTCCACGAAGACTCCTTCGTTCTGGATCTGCGATCGTATTACGCCAATTTGTTACTGATACGTATACATATTATTGTGATACATCCTGGCTGATCGAAAATATTGTTCAGAGGTAACTCTGCTTTCGCTATCTGGTTGGTATTGTGGCATCGATTTTGCGGATTCAACGGGTAGCTTTAAAAAACTCCCTGAATCTGCATTTTACTGGCCTGATATCAGCCTACGAAGCATGCATTTGTGGAGGTTCTTGAGGCAGAATTCAGAGGACTCTTGTAGTTCATCAAAATTATTATTTATTGAGGAGTTATTGAATGTTTCATTCTCTGAGGCGAAAACGGGGTTTTACGCTGATCGAATTACTGGTGGTAATTGCAATCATTGCCATTCTGATTGCCTTACTGTTACCGGCTGTTCAGCAGGCCCGCGAAGCAGCGCGACGCAGTCAGTGTCGAAATAATCTGAAGCAACTCGGTCTGGCCTTGCACAATTATGTTGATACCACTGCTGGCGTAATTCCGCGTGGGGTCAATCATTACAACTCACCCGCCTGCTGTTGTACTTATGATAACGGGAACTACGCCCATACGGTCTACACGATGCTGCTGCCTTACCTGGATCAGACAAATCTGTATGACACAATTGATTTCGCAGTCGATCCACAGAATTCAGCCAACTCTGAAGCGCGGAAAACGAAAGTCACAGTCTTCATGTGTCCGAGTGCGATTGTAATTGATGATGCGACTTACGCTCAGCATAACTATCCGACAACCAGTGCCAATCATGGATATGGTCTGTGCGGAATCCA
Source organism: Gimesia algae (assembly GCF_007746795.1). Lineage (NCBI taxonomy): Bacteria > Pseudomonadati > Planctomycetota > Planctomycetia > Planctomycetales > Planctomycetaceae > Gimesia > Gimesia algae. The sequence goes on along the minus strand of NZ_CP036343.1, from coordinate 5,407,314 downwards.
CGGCTCCAGAACAACCAATGGGCTGTTTGCATCACGCTGGGGAATTGCAGATAGTGTCTCTGGTGCTGTGACGGACCCTCAAATGCGAATGCGAAATATCACGGATGGTACCAGTAACACGATCACCTTTTCAGAGTTCGCAAAAGGGCTGGATTATGTCCTGCCCACGTCTCATAAAAATAATATGGGACGCAGCTGGTATGACGCGACAGCCGGTTATGGCAACGTTGGTTTCTCGACACGCATCGATGCGACTCCTAACAATCCCAAAGCAACTTACGGCACCACAATCAACTGGGGGACTGTAGGCAGTGCCCACACCGGTGGTGTGCATTGTGGATTTATGGATGGCGCCGTGCGTTTTATCAGTAGCAATATTGATGGCCGTCAGTGGCAGGCACTGTGCACTCCCATGGGCGGGGAAGTGGTCCAGGTTCCCTGATCCTGTTTCATCATTTCAGTCAAATCAACAGATGATAACCACGCCCTGGAGAGATCCGGGCGTGTGTTATTGCCTTTTCTTTGGCCTCGACTGCTGCGAATTCTGGTATTCAGAATGGTGTCGCCGGTAGCGCTCTCGAGCACATCACAGTTCACCATAGCGTCTCTCAATTTATGATACTCGGTCCAAATGGCCCTGGAGACGCTACTGTAAAATGGCCACAGCCTGGCCCTGGCACTCAGGTCCTTACAACCAGATCAAAAACAGAAAATACAAGTTAGTTAAGGAATGAGGTTTAAATTATTAATTAACTAAAATTAGTAAAAAGAGATGATAATAACATTGCTATTTATAAGTGTGTTTTGATGTAATTGAGGTATCCAATCTGAGCATTCCGCTCAATAACGACTACTACTGAAGAATTAATAGTTATTTACTGACCTTTCTATATTAAATTCAGTTCTTTTTTTCAGGAGTTTTATTATGCTTCAATCATCTAGACGCAAACGTGGTTTTACACTCATTGAGTTGCTGGTGGTGATCGCGATCATTGCCATTCTGATCGCTCTGCTGTTGCCGGCTGTCCAACAGGCCCGTGAAGCTGCCCGCCGGAGCCAGTGTCGGAATAATCTCAAACAACTGGGCTTGGCGTTACACAACTACATTGATACGACATCCGGCGTGATTCCCCGTGGCGTGAACCATTATGATGCCACTTCCTGCTGTTGTGAGACAGATAACGGGAACTATGCCTATACGATTCATACCATGTTATTGCCTTACCTGGATCAGACAAATCTATATAACAAAATTAATTTTTCGGTAGATCCACAAAACGCTGCCAATGCTGAGGTACGACGCACCAAAGTGACAGTCTTCATGTGCCCGAGTGCGATCGTGATCGATGATGCAAATTACGCACAGCACAATTATCCCACTGCAAGTGCCAATCACGGTTATGGGTTGTGTGGTCGTCATGGTAGTGATACTACCAACGGGATCTTCGCATCTCGCTGGGGCATGACTGATGATGCCACCGGGGCTGTTTACGCTCCCCAGATGCGTTTACGAAATGTGACTGATGGAACCAGTAACACGATCAGCTTTTCAGAATTCGCGAAAGGGCTGGATTACGTCCTGCCCACATCACATAAAAATAATATGGGACGCAGCTGGTTTGACCCGGCTGTGGGGTATGGCAATATTGGATTCTCGACGAGAACTATATCAACACCTAATAATCCCGTACCGACTTACAGCACTACAATCAACTGGGGTACCGTAGGCAGTGCCCATACCGGTGGCGTGCATTGTGGGTTCATGGATGGGGCCGTGCGTTTTATCAGTAGCAATATTGATGGCCGTCAGTGGCAGGCACTCTGTACTCCGATGGGCGGGGAAGTGGTCCAGGTTCCCTGAGGCTGCTCTGCGGATGATTAAAAAAAACGGTTTTTCTTTTCAATACACACTGGGCGTTACTCAGTGTGTATTGCTCTTGGTTTGAATGATTTAGGAAAAGTGAAACGACAATGAGAACGATGCGATATTTTACTCTAATGATTCCCGTAGTTTTCAGTCTGCTCAGCCTGGGTTGCTCAGAACAGAAAATGGCCGATCCCAATGAAGCAGTGGAAATCTCAGGCGTGGTCACCCTGGATGGAAAACCACTTAGTGATGCGGAAGTCACGTTTGTTCCCGCTGACGGCGATCCACTGGTCGGTCCTGCTCTGACGATTACAGACAACAAAGGCAGTTATACGATGTCAGTAAACGCACCCCGGGATTATAAAATTACGGTGGACCGCATGACGAATGGCGGTCCGAACCCGGCTCTTAAAGAGTATCAGGGGGCAGAGACTTCATTGAAAGCGGGCGTTTCGAAAGAGAATACATCCTTCGATTTTGATTTAACCAGTGCCAAATAATTTGAAGTTTTGAAATAAGCGACAGGCTGGCAGGATCTGTTTCTCCCAGCCTGTCTGCGTAACACTGCCTGGCGTTCGTGTGAAAATGACCTGGTTCTGGAGTCAATCCTGTTCAACGTATAAATAATTCGTTATATTAAATCGAGTGAGATCAAACGATTCCTGCTCCTGCATGTGGCAGAGGAGATTTGATGCGAGATCGATTATTTTTCTGCAAGTTGGGGATTCTGAATTTAAGTCTGCTGGCCGGATGTGTGGTATTGCTGATGCCTCTTTCGTTCCTGTCTGCGGAAAAAGAGCCGGGCAGACAAAAAACGGATGCGGTTTCAATCCAGTTTACGCGTGATATCCAGCCTCTTCTGGAACCGCATTGTCTGAGCTGCCATGGCTCCGAAAAGCCGGAAAGCGGTTTCTCACTCACTTCGCGAAAGTCTGCTTTGACTGGCGGTAATTATGGAACCGCCATCATCCCCGGTAAGCCGGATCAAAGTCCACTTTTGCTGATGATTTCCGGAACGCACCAGGATGAAATCGTGATGCCTCCCGAGGGAGAAGGGGAACGACTTTCTGACAAAGAAGTCGCGGCGATTCGTCAATGGATCAGGGAGGGAGCCAACTGGCCGGACGCCCTGGTTCTCGACACGACATCCCAACCGCGCCAACTACACTGGTCGTTCCAGCCGATCATCAATCCGGAACTTCCCGCGGTTCTGAATGAACGCTGGTGCAAAAATGAAATCGATCGATTTATTCTGCATCGTCTGGAACAGGAAAAAATATCCCCCTCAGAAGCCGCTGACAAAGCGACATTGATTCGACGTATAACGCTTGATTTGACCGGTCTGCCTCCCACGCCTGCAGAAGTGGATCAGTTTCTGAATGACTCCAGTCCAGAGGCCTATGAGCGTGTCGTGGATCGTCTGCTGGCTTCGCCCCGCTTTGGTGAGAAGTGGGCTCGACACTGGTTGGACCTTTGTCACTATGCAGACAGCGATGGCTATCTGACTGACGCGGTCCGTCCGCATGCCTGGCGCTATCGAGACTGGGTAGTGAACTCATTGAATGAGAACAAGCCCTTTGATCAGTTTACGATTGAGCAACTGGCGGGTGACCTGCTGCCGGAGACAACACCTGCACAACACGCGGGAACGGGTTTTCTCAGGCAGACACTCAGTAATCGCGAGGGAGGAGCCGATCTCGAGGAATTCCGGGTGAATAAGGTCATCGATCGCACGAAACTCATGGGCACGGTCTGGCTGGGGCTCACGCTGGATTGCTGCCGCTGTCACAATCATAAATACGATCCGATCACGCAAAAAGAATTCTATCAGTTCTATGCCTTCTTTAACTCCGCCTATGAAGTCAATATCGATGCACCATTGGCAGGGGAACAGCAGCGTCTGCAGCAGCAGGCAGAGTACCAGACGAAACGTCAGGCTCTGATCGAACCGATCCGTGAACCACTGGAAAAACTACAGCGGGAATGGGAGCGGAAAATGCTCTATGCCGCCATGCATCCGGCCGACGATCATCACTGGGCACGTGCCTGGGAAGTAATGGGACTGGTCTGGGGCGTAGGGACCGGAGAAGGACAGCAGGAAGGGCTGGAGATACTCAAGATGGAACCCGCGCAGCGCAGCCAGAGACAGCAGGATGATCTGCTCGATTATTTTCTGGGACGCGGGCATCTGGTCAACGGTGGGAAATTTAAAGAGCTTAAGCTGGGTGAACTCGCCCGCAAACTGGGTGAACTGAGAAAAGAATATCCTGCTGTCTCCCGGGCACCGGCGGTGAGGGAAATGCAAATACCGCAACTGGCGTTCGTGCATTTGAGAGGTTCTTTTCAAGCACCGGGAATTCCGGTTGAGCCGGCTACTCCTGAATTTTTACCTGCAATGGAGCAGCAGAAACCGAGTCGGCTGGATTTGGCGCGGTGGCTGGTCTCGAAGGAAAACCCGCTGACGGCGCGGGTCACGATCAATCGGATCTGGCAGGCATACTTTGGACAGGGCATCGTAGTCTCATCAGATGACTTCGGCACACAAGGCGCTGTGCCTTCGCATCCGCAGTTACTGGACTGGCTGGCCTGTCATTTCCGCAGTCAGGGCTGGAATGTCAAAGACCTGCATCGCCTGATCGTCACTTCCGCCACGTATCGTCAATCAGCGCGCATGCGGGCTGACATCCACCAGCAGGATCCCTCCAATCTTCTGCTCAGTCGTCAGACCAGTCTACGATTGCCCGCGGAAACAGTCCGCGATCAGGCATTGGCGGTGAGTGGACTCTTGGTTGAAAAGCGGGGCGGCCCCTGTGTGCGACCGCCTCAACCTGACAGTGTGGTGATGGAAGGCTTCGGCTCCAACACCTGGGAAGTGAGTACCGGGGAAGACCGCTATCGCCGCGGACTTTACACGCTGACCTTAAGAACTTCACCCTATGCTCAGTCCGTGATCTTTGATGCGCCGAATCCCAGTCAGACGTGCAGCCGTCGCGATCGCTCGAATACGCCTCTGCAGGCTTTGACACTGTTGAATGATCCTGTATTTTTCGAAGCCGCCCGGCATCTGGCTCAGCGGGTCTTGCGTGAGAATCAGGGGGATCTCGAGGAACAGCTGCGCTATGCTTTTCAGCTCTGCCTGTCTCGTGCACCACAGGATCAGGAAGTCGCAAGGTTGAAGTTACTGTATCAGCAGGAACTGAATCAGTCGGAAACATCTGTGAGAAAACGCTCACAGGAAGAGGCTGCGTGGACGGTCGTGGCGAGTGTGTTACTCAATCTGCATGAATTTATAACACGGGATTGAATACGATGTGGGAACCAGAGCAATATCTTCATCTGAAACGCCGCCACTTTTTACAGTCCTCTGCGTGTGGGCTGGGTTCGATTGCGCTGCAGCAGTTACTGACGGAAGAGTCTGCAGCAGAAACTTCCGCTGCCAATGCTGTCAATCCCCTCGCTGTCAAATCGCCCCACTTCAAACCCAAAGCGAAAAACGTGATCTTCATTTTCATGTCGGGGGGGCCCAGCCAGATGGACCTGTTCGACCCCAAACCGGAACTGCAGAAACTGCATGGACAGCCGGTCCCGGAATCCTTCCTGAAAGGCATTAATGATGCGTTGATTAAAACGACGGCTCAAGTCATGGCGTCTCCCCGGACCTTCAAAAAATATGGAGAAGCCGGTCTCGAATTTTCTGATCTGCTACCTCACCTGGGAAGCTGCGCAGATGACCTGTGTATGATTCGCACGGTGCACACCGATGTCAGCAACCATCATCCGGCCCAGATGCTGATGAACAGTGGCTCGACGATGTTTGATCGACCCAGTATGGGCTCATGGGTGACTTATGGGTTGGGCAGTGAGTCAAAGAATCTGCCGGGATATGTAGTGCTGCTGTCGAATTCGGGGAAGGGCGTGGATGGCGGTTCTTCTCTGTGGACAAATGGGATTTTACCCTCGACGTATCGAGGCGTGACATTTCGCAGCCGTGGAGAGGCGATTTTGTATCTATCCAATCCGGATGGTATTTCCCAGGGCACGCAGCGCAATCGTCTGGATGCCATTCGCGATCTGAACGGCCTGCGGTTCGATCAGGCTGGCGATCCGGAAATTGCTTCACGGATCGCCTCCTATGAACTGGCTTATCGCATGCAGACGTCCGCGCCGGAACTGCTGGACTTCAAGGACGAGTCGCAAGCGACGCTCGAGATGTATGGTATTAATAACGAAACGACCAACTGGTTTGGCAGCAACGCGCTGCTAGCGCGGCGGATGATTGAGCGCGGTGTGCGGTTCGTACAACTCTATCATTCCACCTGGGACGATCATTCGAACCTGAATCAGAATCTGAAAACCAACTGTGATATGACCGATCAACCCAGTGCCGCCTTGATCAAAGACCTCAAACAGCGCGGCCTGCTGGATGACACCCTGGTGATCTGGGGCGGCGAATTCGGTCGCACGCCGATGACTGAAGTGCGGAGAGGTTCCACACCCGGCAAAGAAGGCCGCGATCATCATCCCTTCAGTTTTACGATGCTTTTGGCCGGCGGCGGTATCAAATCAGGAACGATCATCGGCAAAACCGACGAATTGGGATTTCACCCCGTAGAAGACGAAGTGCACATTCATAATCTGCACGCGACCATCCTGCATCAGCTGGGCTTTGACCACACCAGGCTGGTTGTCAAGCACAAAGGCCTCGATTATCGACTGACGGGCGTTGAAGGCAAAGTGCTGGAGAACCTGATTGCCTGAGGGGCGTGCGCCTCGCGAATTGATCAGACCAGGGAACCGATGTCCGCCTGACGTCAACAGCTCAAGGTGTGTTGGAAGAGCACTGATTCCGCTTCGACATTGCCAATATGTTCTGGCTGAACTGATCGCCGGAGATTGCAGCAACTCCCAATTGCTTTAAATGGAGATCCAGTTCTGCCTCGGATTGCTGACGAATGGTCGTTCCATAATCGGGTAATCGCCAAAACCAGTTACGGCCTGTCACTTGAACATATTCATATCGTTGATCTTCCTGGCTCACGATGCCATCAGGCGTGTGCGACTGCATGAGCCCATACTTTGCCGTTACGGTGAGCCCGGACGGGAGTGTTGATTCAATGCTAAACTCGTCCGGTAACGCAGAAGTCTTCCCCCCCAGCAGGTAGCGCTGCCCCGACCACCCTTGTTCAAAGTCAGGCCTGAGGAGAGAGCAGGCATACATGATAATGACCAGGGTAGGCAAGATCGAAAAGAGGACGACATGTTTTTTCAAATGAGTGTCCCACCTGTTTTTGCACAACAAGAAATTATGAAATGTTCCATTCAGATATAATAATCATACGATAATGAAATAGCGCGTCAACGACACTTTCGCTTCCTGATCCCGTTAGATCGCATCACCTTTAACCATAACGTCACTCAATCAATTATACTAGGTTCAAACTGCTATGGAGAGGCTACAGTTAAACTGGACAGAGTTAGTCCTTTTTCACTTTGACTGGATTAGATTTGACCGGGATGGAAATGATCAATCCTGCAAATCGTTCTTTTTTATTCTGTTTCCCAAACCCGACATGACATGTTAAACAACCATGGTTCATTAACGAGATCGAACCTGCCCGCTGGAAAACACCATTCTCCACACGCTCGTATACAGCTTTACCGGAGGCGAGTTCCTCAGCAGCCTGTTTTTCGAATTCCGTTTCCGGCTCATGATCGACACTCATGGCTCGGGCATTGACGGCGATCCACCGGGCCTTGATGTTTTCCTGATTTTCTACCTCTTTAAACATGCGTTCCATCACGCGTGCAGGAACGGCTGCGCGTTCATTAATAAAGTAGCTCTGGTGCATGGCATCCAGTGTTGCTGAGTACAAAATATGTGTCAGCTCTGCACGCTCACGTGCCTGGGCGAGGGACAGCGCTTGTGTGGGCCGCTTATTCTGCTTCGTTGTGGATGACTGTATTGTTCCTTTCTGCTCCTTTCCATTCTCTGGTGGCTCGGCGAAGGAAACTAAACCAAATGAAAATACACTTATCGAAATAACAGTACAAATTCTGAGCATTGCTTTCATTTTTCTTCCTTTTGCTTCATTTACAACTGAAACTATCAGCAGTTTCAATGAATGGTATTGAGTGGAAATGTGACTCTGCCACCAAACTCAAATAAATATTATTCACAGACTACGGCAGTGTTATTTTAAAATTCCGGGTTGATAGATTGTGTTGATAGATATTGTGAGAGTGCGACAACGGAACGCGTAAACAATACCCACAACACTTACTTTCCAGCTTGATAAAGCACTCCTCAAAAACTTTTCCATTATGACAAAACTGCTTTCATCAAAAATCGCATTTTCCTAAACCTCTCTCGCAAAATAGAAAATACTGTCCCGCTATTTTTTGGAAATGGTATGTCGCACATGCTGGTGGTATCTGAGCGACAACTGCGTCTCTTGTGCCTGGTCTCGCCCAGATGACATTTTGTAACTGGTTGCTGCATGGAAAATTCTTTTACTTAATGGTTACTGCGGCGGGTAAGCTGGCATAGGCCATTTTTACTACCGTTATCAGCCAGGCCCCCAATGCGATATAGGCGAACAGATTCGCTGCCAGCATAAGCGGAGGATAGTTCAGTTCAACAGCCAGACGATGCGTGCATGCTGAATACATTCCTAGAGGAAAAACGATACTCCAGAACTGTGAATCATATGATAAGCTGACTTTTTGAATCATATGTCGCCAGACTCCGAGGATCACAAGCAGTGGGATCCACCAGGTCGCTATCACCCAGTAGAGCAGTGTCAGGCCTTTCAGGAAGGGCAGAACCTGCGAAAGGATCACAGAGTTTTGTGCCGTCGAAATGAGACCGGCACCGGTTAGTGTGGAAATCGCCATTGCTCCCATGCTGATCCAGTAGGGAGGAGCCAGTGAATTGGAATTCATTGCAAAAAATATGGATCGGTACATGATCAGTGAAATGATCCAGAGGTATAACAGTCCGCCGACCAGCCAAAGCCCCAGAGAAAGAAACACCAGGGCTTCACGAAACACAGTGAATTCCCGCGACAGAGAAGTCCCCAGAACGGCAACTGCCTGGGTCGCAACCACCAGCAGTAACCAGCCTCCGTGAACATCTCTCACAAGTTCCAACCTGGACTGTCTGATGATGAAATGAGCCAAGAGGGAATAGCTTAACCAGGCCCAGACAATCAGGCTCATCAACCATAGCAGCAGTGCGAAAGCTGGCAGGTACACGATCTGAAGAAACTGACTTCCCAGGATACAACTGGCCGCCACAATTGTGTAAAAATCGAATCCGGTTGGGGGAGCTAAAAATTCGGCGATCGCCAACTGCTTATGTTTCTTCATCTGGGCTCCATTGTAGAACAGCAGGTACGCAGACGACGCAAGACACAAGGCCAGTAACCCATAAGAGATCAGCCACAGATTTAACTGCCCACAGGCAATGGAAACAATTCCCGTTGCCATGACGATGGCAAACGACTTCAGTTTCCCTTCCATCGCAGTCTGTTTCACTGAGTATGACTGATCACTTTCCAATTTAAATTGCATCCTCTCTCACGCGGGAACTAAGCATTAAAACGAGTAGAACCTGTTTTATCATGTGATGTAGGTCGATCTACATGCTGCCAAATGTATTTTCCTGCTTCTGTTAATACACGAATCAACTCGGCGTGCAGTGAACACAGAAGCGTGTGGTGATTTTGTTCCTCCGAGACCAACCGTTGATCCGTCTCTATGGCGCAATCGTACCTACCTTTTTTTTAACGGCATTGAAATGACTAACCCAGCCACTCGATCTTTGTTACTGGTTCGCTGGGGAAGATGGCATTTCAGACATTGCGAAGCCAGACGGATTGAACCGGCGTAGTGAAACTTCTTGTCCGCAATTTGTTCATATTCCGGTTTTCCATCGGACAACACTTTTACAGCGGCTTTCTCAAAGTCCGACACCGGTTCATTGTCAATATTCATTGCCTTGGCATTGACTGCCAGCCAGCGGGCTTTGATCCCGTACGCGCGTTCCAGTTCTTTAAAGACATCTTCCAGAGAGCGGGAAGGGATGGTGATACTTTCATCTTCGAGAAAAAAGTCCCGATGCATGACCTGAAGTGAACCATGAATCGTCTCGTGTAAGATCTTCGCGCGAATTCGAGCCTCCTCGACTGTCGCAGGCAATGTTTTGGGATTGTGTTGTACTGCCTGTCGAGTCTGCTCTTCAGCTTGCATGGTCTCCAGGAAGAGCCCATGCTGTTCTTGCCAGATCCAGATCAGGCCAGGGATAATGCATAAAAACACAAATAGTTTTTTCATAGTGGGAACCATTGTCCTGATTTCTGAGATACATAATAAGGCAGGAGCCTGATTGAAATTCGCGGCGGAGCAGCTTCACAATTGCTCTCCCGCTTGTTTCATCTGGCCTCATCCACGTTTAGTGCTTGGGAAACCAAAATCTCTCAACGCTGGTTTTTGTATTTAACGGGAGTGGTGGGCCCGTCCAACATCATTCCTGAGTGCCTTTATTCTCGGTTTCTTCTCGAATCATGGCACCGATTCGTTCAATCCTGTTATTCTCACCACGCACAATTCCAACGGTGAGCGCACCGCGGAACTGGCTTTTATCCTTTCGCAGCATGGGGACCCTGATCACTTTGGTCCCCAGCCGAGTCTGATTTTGTCGCATGGCTGCATGAAACCCTTCCCAGTGTGGTTTGCGATACGCGTGAGGGATGATTAAATCAAGAGGCTCGCCGATCGCTTCCTGAGAGGAGAAACCGAACAGACGCTCTGCTCCCGGATTCCACAATACCAGAATCCCGTCCCGGTCCACGCAGATGACGGCATCGCCGACTGCTTGGTGAGGCGCACTTAACTCAAGGTCAAGCTGTTCCTGATTCCAGTTTTCAACCAGATACTCACTTGATTGGTAACTCATCGCTGATCACTCCGTTTGACTGGTCTGCTTTGACCTTCTTATAAAGGGGATGACACATGACACACTTTTTTATCACAACCGGGACCGGTGTCTTCGTTTGATGAATTGAACGTGTGAATCAACAGAAACATCACTGCGAGGCTGGTAGCGAATTCTGTTTTTGTGCATGAATATTCCTTTCTGCTAAAAGAAAAGAGGGAAGGAGAGATTGCTGTGTCAGTTCTGGCTGAGTTAAGAAATACTTTTCAACTGTCGACGCGATGGTGTAACATCGGCCAGAGTCACACTGTTGAGATAATCCAACTGAATCCGTTCGGCCTCCGCCAGGACCCCTTTAAGCTTACAAAACGGCTGAATCACACAAACGTTCTGAGTGCCAACGCATTCCAGTAGATGCAGATTTCCTTCAAAGCGTTCGATCACTTCACCCAGACGAATCTCTTCCAGGGGGATTGCCAGTTCTATTCCGCCTCCCATGCCACGCACACTGCGAATATATCCCAGGCGCGACAACTGGTTCACCACCTTGGCGACATGATGCGAAGAAATACTAAACAGCGTTGCCACATCAGTAACGGTGGCCCGGTCATCCTGTGATGCCAGGTACATCAGGGTTCGCAAAGCATAATCGGTTTGCATGGTAAGCTGCATTAATCGGTCCTGCATTTATAAACATGTATAAGTAATACATCTTATACCGAATATAGACCCAATGGTCCGGTTTGTCAACAAAAACTCTTTCCTTGGAAATTAAAGTGAAGAAGACAGGGTTGGATTTTGAATACGGCGTACAAAACCTTTCAGTTGAGATCAGCATATTTATTTAGAGTAAGAGTACCCACGCACGATTTGTACCTGTCATATGAATGGAATAGCGTGCTCTAATTTCAAGTTATTTTGACGCATTGGTTCGGATTTTGCTCTCCACAGGAAATGGACCACTCATGTTTCCTATCAACGGATGCCTTCGATACAGGAGTAGTGAGCATGCTGAAGAAATCAAATCAGGAAACCCATTCCATCTTCAAAAATAGACGATTTCGGCAAGGTCTGTTCGACCAACAGAATCAGATGCCATACGAACCGCTGAAAGGAATTCCCAATACAGAGCTTCAGCCCTGCGTTGAAGACAGGGAATCGAGTCAGGCGGAATCATCCATGATCACCAGACTGATTCTGATCATGTTATTGATGGGAATCACTCCTTTCCTGCTCTTACTGCTGGCTTTACTGCTGGTTCCGGATTTACTGCACATCGAAATAACCCCTTAACACAAAACAGATTTCGTGACGTGCAGTCATCAGAATGTCATCCAGAATTCAATCGTGGTTGAAATTCCCTGCTTTACCGCTGGCTCCATACTATCTGGCACTTGCCCAGAGAATATCTCCTTTCTACAGCCAGCGGTTGCAGTTCCGGGCGGCAGTAGAATTGACAACCGGTTACTTGCATTCTTTGCCTGATTGGGGCTGCTGCGTATTTTTCAGGATCTCTCCGGTTTAAGTACAGATCTCATTTTGAACATGATGTCGTGGGTGTAAAGTGGCGCAGACAGGTGTCGCCTGTTGTTGACAGTACTGCCGTGTGAATCACAGGTCCGGAATCCTGGTCAAAAAATCAAATTTCGGTCTCGGTTGTGGGAGCCCTGTCCCGAAAACCAGATCGTTTTCGCTGTCTCGTCGTATCGGTCTCAGACCTGGGACAAGAATTCATTTCCTAAAATGGATTCGGTTGATTCATGGTTTTGAGCGTACAACAAGTCGGCCGCTTTGCCAGGAGTGACTCGTCATCGTTCCAGTGAAGGCTACTCACTGTAATCTTCGACTCAAAAAAAGGTCGGGACGCAAGAATTTAATCAAGGGGTCAGTGGCTGCACTGTACCTCAATGAATCCCCGTACGGAAGAATGCTACAGGACCGTTATGGGGAGGTTGCCTCAGCCATGAGTTGTTGTATCACGCGTTTGACGATGTGACTCGGCAATACGGAAGTCAGGCCACGTCGTGTTTCGACGTGGCCTCGACTGGCGATAGCGATACCGCGAATGCGGCCTTCCACGTCAATCACGGGACAGCCCACTTCTGGCTGGGGAAGTTCAATGTCGGTATCAAAGACCGCAGCGAAGCCGGATCGCCTCGGTGTGTCACGCGAGTCCATTATCCAATAATTCGCGCCGGTGGTCGGCGGCAGAGTTGTCAGTACGTTCATCGCTTCACCTTTGCGGCGCAGTGCGACCGAAGCCAGATCTCCGGTGCAGTACCCGGCGAGCTTTGTTTCTAATACTTGAGTCAACGCGGCAACATCGGGAGTCGCATGACCGTTGAGGGAAACAATGATGTCACCGCGCCGGAGCTTCGTCCCGCTTAAATGCAGGTCTCTCGATCGGGATAACTTCACGCCGTCTGGTGTCTCTTCTGTGGCGCCCCCCTTCCACCGCGGTTCGGGTGGGATCGCGCGCGTTTCGACCGACACGATTCCCGGGTTGAGCATCGGTCGTGGGCCCACTGCACACAAGAGTTGTGTCATCGCTGGTGGCTCCTGGTCGGAAAACGTGGCCGTAGTCAGGTCGCTTGCGTCGACTTTCAACAAGGCGAGGTCATGCGCTTGTGACTCAGCCCGTTTTTCGGCGACGACGACAGACTGGTCGGACAAGCGGCAACTCACCTTTCCGTCCAGGACACTCGCCTTGGTGAGAATCCATCCGTCAGCGTCCAAGATGGTTCCGCTGCTGACCGGTTTGGAATCCACTAACAGTTCCACGACCGATTGAGCAACCGCCTTACTCGGCGCGACGAATCGTTTACGCAATGGATGTGGCAATCCAATCGCAGTGTCGATCGACTCAATTCGCTGCAAGTCATCCCATTGCAGCCGGGCGACTTCGGACCGCGCGTTCCCTGATCCCTGGTAAACAGCGACATAGCAACCGTGTTCATTGAATACACCTCCTCCAGACATTCCACCTTGACCCAAATAATCGAGTCGGTTGTTGAATTCACGGTACCACAACAGGTACAGCGGATGTTCCACTGCCGTGACGTCGATCTTTGGTAATCGTTCTGTAGTCCAGTTCCCCTGCGCATCCACGGCTGGATACCCGGCGACAACGAGCGGATCGCCCGGTTTCAATGTCGACGACGCGGCAATCTTTGCGAATGGCCACGCACCCGGTGTTGTGATCTTCACCAGACCGATATCCGTGATCGGATTGCTGCCCAACGCGACACCTTCAGCATCGCGACCGTCCGACAGACGAACTGTGAACCGTTCCCCCGGCAACTGACCGGCGTGAGCACAAGTCAGGGTGTAGCCGTCCTCAGAGACAATCACGCCGCTCCAGCGAGCATCATCTTCTCCGTCGTAGGTACGTTGATCTTTCGAGACCAGTCGCACCGTTGTTTGCTTCGCAATCTGCCTGACCTTTGACAACTGCGCATCGCTCATGCGCGTCGGCGGCTTTGCTTTACCCAGGACATCATCCGTCTTCCTCATTCTCAGCAGCTCAGGGTGGTCGCCCACACCAGTGCGATAGACCGAATCAGGAGCGGGCGGAAACCGCACCCAATCGAGGTTCTTTCCCGCAAACAGGTCATTGCGATGGGCGACAAATACATCGACAGCGGTCGCGTGGTTCTGTGTTCCCGTTTTGCCGCTATCCACTCCCAGCAGGCGGCCATCCATTCCCACAACGGCCGGGTACTCGAAAGATCCCGGAAAACACGTTGTTGTGAACCAGCGGGCAGGTACGCTACGGTCAATGAGCCCAAACCTTGCCGCTGGTGACGAATCATATTTCATGTCGCCGCGCCGTGAGTAGCCGATCACGAGACAGGGTTCTCCGGCATTCAGTTCCTTTGTTGAGCCCACTTCGATCGCCGGCCAGGGGCCTGCTGCGTTGATCTTCATCACGGCGAGTCTCCATTCAATCGACCAACCGGCAGCCGTCGCGGTGACGGTACGGCCATCGCTCAAATGGACTTTCACGTCAATCGATCCGCTCCCATTCACCACACTGAACCCATTCCCCACCAGGAGATGTCCGTCTGATGATACGATGACCCCGGTCAGGTTGTTGTTCTGCTCCGTTTCGACGCGCACGACCGACGGGCTGACTGACGCGTAGAGTTTTGGCAGACCTGCTAAAGACGATTCCATCGCGGCAGAGATCGCGTTCGCCTTTTCGTCAGTGACGATGCGTTTTGTATCAGCAGCGTGTACCCATTCCGCTGTGAGGCAGGTGACCGCAGAGATCAGCAGGAGTCCCCAACAGGCTGTAAGTCGAAAAGGAAAGCTGTGAACTCTCATGGGATATCTACTTTCAGTCTTGTTATAGTTGGAGAATCCGTTGCCAATGTAGCAACACTTCGGACTGCTTCGCTTTGCGGGCGACGACCCAATCTCTTGCGAGTTCGGCCAGGGTAAAACGGGGTTGAACTACCGATGCTTCATCCTAAAACCTGAATTAATCTGTGTCAAATCAGGTCTCGTCGTGACAGCGACATACACAATCAGATACGTGAGCCGATTCGAATCGTCTAAATTTCTGCGTAAAATTGACCGAAGGGCTGCCCGCTAAAGTGCATAGGTGTGAAAGCCAGACGTCCTTCCGGTTGATGGCTTCGTGCATTCGGAGTGAAACTCTGATGCCGTTTCTGCCAGGCCTTTGCTCGAAGCGGCCTGTCGAATCGGGGTCTGTTGAGATGCTGTCGCGGGCTGTCCTGAAAATGGACCCATTTTGCGAAATGGCATTGGTCGAATAGTTCCGGAGTTTAGTGCATCGGCTGCGAACGCTTACCCGTAAAAACGGTTTCCTGCCCAGCTGAAAAAATGAAACGACGGCTTATTTTTGCCTGTCTGGAGTTGGATACTGCACTGATGTCTGCTATGTTGGGGGACTCAATCGGCAGATGTAACATTGTATTAATCGTGGGTCTTCGCATGCAGTATTTCGCTTATTTTAACCGGGTTTACTTTTTCAATTCGAGCGTTTGTTTTCGGCAGCCCTTAGCGAAGCTGCGAATAATCTGGGCCGGGATGCTACTGGTCTGTTTTCTCTTCTTGTCCGGGCTATATTCTTCAGTTGCAGGCGCGAGTCAGAAACTTTCGGCAGCGGCACTGAATCAGCCGGTTTATCTGGATCTGCAGAAACAGGATTCAAATATCCGGGTCCCCAGTATTCTGGTTCGAGAGCTGTTTCGGCAGGCCTTTCTGATCGCGGCACGCGAGGAAATGGGCTATCGGACACGTGATGCCTCTCTGGGAGAACCGCTCCCACCACAAGACGCAGGGGATGTTCCGGTTTTCAATGTGCATGTCACCCTTAATCGCAGAAGCCGATATATTGTTCAGGTCATGCAGCGGGACGGTGACACAGAAAAGCTGATTGAGAAGCGGGATCTAAAAATGACCAATCGCACTCCGCTGACTGATGTAGCCCGCTTAGCCGAAGAATACTCGCACACCTGGTTTAAAGACCTCCTGCAGCAGGCGGGTTACATTCCGCTGAAACGAAAAGCAGCGACGACTGAACTTTCACGGTATCAGCCTCTGTTTATCAAGCCGGAAAAATTAAATTATCGGCAACAATTCACCCGATTGATCGACACGCACCGCGAGATCAACGAGCAGGGGGAGTCTCCGGAGCGGCTGGCGACTCTCGCGCAAAGTTATGCTTTATACGGGACGTTGACGGAACAGTACTGGAGCCTGATTCCCCTGGCGGCCAAAGCACGCGGGTTATTGTATGCGGAGCGACTGCAGATCAAGTGTCCGCACAAAGCCTATGCGTTTTCGTACCGCGCATTGGTGCGCACCTTAGTCGGCCTGGATCGGATGGCGCTGAAAGATCTGGAAACGGCGTCCGCTCTCCAGCCAAAGGTGAATGAGTCCCCGCAGTGGTTGCCTGTGATTGAAGCGCACTGTCTGTACGACAATAAGCGTCTGGAAGGCAAGAAGTTAAGCCCGGAGAATGAACTGCTTCGACGATATCTTAACCTGTTAAAGGCGACTTATTTCGGTACAACTCAACAGAAGAACGCAGCCGTCGATGCCTATCTGGCACAGGATTCCCGCTCCCCCCGGGCATTTTATACCAGACCCAGAACCATCAGTGATGGCCAGAGTCTGGCGATGATTCATGATGCAAACGAGGACCTGATTAACTACGCATTTGGTTATATTGAAGAAAAAAATGTTTTGAGAATGCTGCCGGAAAGAACCGGGACCAAACTGCCAAACCTGATTAAGAGTCGCGATTCCATCGTGGCTGATCTGCATGCCATGGGAACCAGTCGGGATGAAAAAAACGAGCCCTCCTTTTCGATGCTGGCAAGTACGGTGCAGGAACTGACGATGCTGCAGGCCTGGGATTTAATCAGTCGCTATCAGGAACTGAGGGCTGTGAATGCGGACTCGATTCTCGATCTGTTTTTGAAGTCGCTCGCAAAGCATCCCTTCAAACCGTTTCTGCAGAGCTTTGCCTGGCAGCAAGCGGTCGCGACTGACGCGTTTTCCGAATTGCGTTTTGTGCCGGGACAATACTGGACGCCGGCAACGTATCCCATTCTGGTGCGAGATCGTCAGATCAGCCTGCCTGACGAACCATTGGAATCGGTTCGGTCTCCTACCTTTATTCGCAATGCCGGTCACGTGATTTCTGAACTGGCTTACGCGATTGACCATGCAGTCCCCGAAGCGGAAAAACAGCAGTGGGTTCCCTATCTGAAAGCCGTCAGTCCGCATGCGCCTTATACGATCATGCAGGAACTGACTTACAACTGGGAGCAGAACCAGCAGCGAATCCCTGAACTGCTCAAGGAATATGCTGATGCCGATCTGCTGATTCATGCGATTGCACAGCAGTATCTGCTCAGGTTTGATTATCCCCGCGCCGAATCTATCTATCAGACAATGTACAATCAGGAACCTTCCTATGAAAATATTCAGCCATTAATTAATCTGGCCCGGGTTCAGGAGAACGCGGAACTGGAATTGAAACTGCTCAAGGAAGCGCTCAAACTGGCAGACAAAAGATCGCTGCAGAAGCGGCATCAGCAGGCCGAGATCGCGAAATATTATATACGACAGGGAGATTATCAGCAGGCTTTGTCCTATGCTGAACTGGTAGCGAAAAGTAATTCCAGCCGGGGGTTAAGAATAGGAGCGGAATGTCATCGACTGCTGGGCGATCTGGACAGTGCTTTCGAGCTGCGAAAACAGGAGTCGCTCCGCTATAACAATCAATTTAATTTTCACGCCTGGTGCCGCTCACAGGGTCTGGAACCTCCCGGTCCGCTTCAAGACCGACTGAAGCCTGTGCTGGAATATTATTCCAATGTGCCACTGCCCGATAATCGTCATCTGGTGGCGGACCAGTTGATTTATGGTCAACTCTTTGAAGTCGGCTGCTATCTGATTCTGGAAAACAATCCACGAACCGCTATGAAAGTCTGGAACTATTCCGCAGAGGAATACGAATTCGTGGCGGATGCGTTTCCGGCGGTCATGGCTGCGTTGCTGGCAGACGAACTGGGGCTGACGAAGGAGCGGGACGAATATCTCTCGAAAGCGATTCAGATTGAATTTCGTGCCCAGGGCAAAAGATATCATGTTCCGCAGATCAAACAGGTCCTGCTTTTCAAACAGATTCTGACCGGGAGTGACATTCCGTCCGCCGAAGTGATCGACTGGTATCTGCAGCAGCCACCTAATCAACAGATCCGCACCAACTTTCGATACTTTATCGGCAAAGCCTTACTGCAGAAAAAGCAGCACAAGCTGGCCATCCAGTATCTGCAGCAGGCAGTGGATTCAGGCGATCAGGAACAGAAAACCGCCCGGCTGGCGGCGTTTACACTGCTTAAAATGAAGAATAAACCGCAGCCTGCCGACACGAAAAAACCAGAGAATACCCCGGCAGAGTTACCGAGGCTGTTAGATCGAGTGCATGCTTACGGATACCATAAGAATCGTGATCTGGAACTGGTGACGTTGAATCGGGCGGCTGAACGGTTCCCCGAATCAAGTCTGGTACTGGTCAAGCGGGGCCATTTGCATGCGACCTTGAAAAAACGCGATCTGGCACAGCAGGACTTTGACAAAGCAATCGAACTTTCGCCGCAGGTGCCGGAAGTCTGGATGAGTCGTGGCGAATTCCTGGAATCGACGGGCAAAGATCAGGCTGCCATCAAAGATTATGAGCAGGCAGCGCAGCTGGATTCGAAAAACTACTTTGCACATCAGAAAGCTGCATTACTGCTGGCTGCCAGTGCGGATAACAAAGCACGGAACGGCAAACGGGCATTTGACCATGCCCGACAGGCAGCCCGACTCCTGACCGAAAAAAAATCGAGTAACATGGCGTTACTGGCAGCCGCTTATGCCGAACTCAAAGAGTTTAGTAAGGCGAAAGAGTACAATCAAAATGCGATTGAGAGCGAAAGCAACTATCGTCTCAAACGAAATTATCAGAACCGCCAGAAACTCTATGATGCGAAAAAGCCCCTACGGTTAAAGAAGCGTTCCTGATCGGGATGGTAAATGTGCAAGTGGTAGAAATGATCTGCGCGATCTTCTGTTTCATCAGCTCTGCGCACTCAGAAATCCATTTGAAGAGCTGTCACGTTCTGGAGTGAAAATCTTCTCTCCAGGTGATATTCTTTAAGAGAGTCGCAAATCCTCTTGTCTGCGTTCGGGTAAGAAATTCCATCGATTTCGTTTCTTCAATCTAATCCAAAAATTCTTTGCTGATCAGTCTCCAATAGAAAACCGACATGGAAGAACGCCGCCAGAATGGACAGGGATGGGAATGTATCAAGTCGGATGGGCCGCCTCCGTTTATTACGCACCGGCTGTTTCGCCACGCGAATGGCTCAATTCAGGAATGGCTCTCGCGCAAACATCGTAAGAATCTGATTGCCCGGGAAATCGGTCTGATCGAAGCGGTCGGCAAGCTGTTACTCCGCTGTCTGTGGATGCCACACGAATTGAACTGGTGGATTGGTGCTGTCTTTGCTGTGGGAGCGTCTCTGTTTGCGATCGCCAGTATCCTGATTCTCGCTCCTGATCTGGCTGCAGCACTTTCTCTGGCTCCCTCTCAGGTCAATGCGATTTACTTTTGCGGTTCGATCCCCTTTACGACAGCGGCTTACCTGCAGCTGTTTCAGGCAGCGAATTCAGGTGCACTTCCCGATGAAGAACAGGAACAATCGGGGCGTCTGAAATTGTTCGGCTGGAAACCGGCCAGCGCAGGCTGGCTGAGTTGTGCCCTGCAGTTTGCCGGAACGATTCTGTTCAATATTAATACCTTTGATGCAATGCAGCCGTCCCTGTCCTGGTTCAAGACCGATTTGCTGGTCTGGATTCCGAATTTCGGGGGTTCGATTCTGTTTCTGACGTCGGGCTATCTGGCTTTTATTGAGACCGGGCATCGTTACTGGGCCTGGCAGCCGGGAAATCTGTCCTGGTGGATTGTGTTGATCAATCTACTGGGATGTATTGGCTTTATGATTTCCGCGCTCCTGGCGATATCACTGCCCACCCCAGTTGCGCCATGGCGAGACACCCTGTCGGTGGCACTGACACTGCAAGGCGCGGTCTGCTTCTTCCTGGGAGCAGTGTTAATGCTTCCCGAAACTGTTCGGGAGGAAGTAAGTTTGTGTTAATTCGTGGGTTGAATGGGCCTTCATCAGGACGTCATAATCGGATGGCTGTAAAGGTGCATCCCAGTGTGCCTGATGCGATCGGTGTGGGGCAGACTGTTCTTTCACTGTTGGCGCGCTAGACTGTGTCCAGTTTTACTGTAGCGTCTCCAGGGCCATCTGGACCGCGTATCATAGATTGAGAGACGCCATGGTTAATTGTGTTGCCTCTCAAAGTACCATGGAATGCTTACAAGCGGCGGATCTTTTCACTCCGGATTCCGCTCTTCACAACAGGGCGGGGATAATAATTGTATACTGGTAGTTGCAGTACCAAATCCTGGGGGGTATGATGGGTTTGGGTAATATTGTTCTGGGGGATTACATAAAGTAGACAGACTTGCCATTAGTCTGAATGCATACTCATCTGGCCGCCCTCTGCCAAAGGCAATTAGGTTCTCAAACTTACAGATAGTCTGAAAACGATCTATCAGGAGGTCTTATCATGCAGCGTTGTTTGATTCTTGTATTCACATTGGCCGTATCCCAATTCTCCTGTATTGCTTATTCCCAACAGGGTAATGAGCGGCGTCCCGCAAGACCGCTGGAATCGCGAGAACAATGGCGGATGATCTATGTGGGGGGCTCGAACATTGGATATGTTCACGATGTGGTCGAAACAGTCAACCGGGCCGGCAAAGAGGTTGTTGTCAATCAGCATACTTCCGTCTTCGATGTCACGCAGTCGCGCCGGAATGGGATACAGGATGTTCCCTCCGATACCCGTTCCAAGATTATGATTCAGACTGAAGAAACGATCGACGGCGATGTGCTCGCCTTTCGATACCAGGTCCAGAACCCGCCATTGGCTACCACTCTCAAGGAGGGCCGTGTTGCTGATGGTCAATTGCGAATTCAAACAGAAGCAAATGGCAGGGTCGCGAAAACAACCAGAGACTTTCCGATTGGGGTTAAGGGCCCGGCCTATGCCGATCGGATGTTGTTGAAACAGCCGCTGAAAGTGAACGAAACCAGGGTCATCACCACCTTTGATCCTCGGTCGGCTCAAGTGGACACGATCCGCTTTGAAGCGCGTGATTTTGAAAACACGCTGTTCCAGGATGGCACTGAAAAACGTCTGCTGCATGTGTTGGTCTCACACAGCACCGCGCCCAATCTGGTGTTCCATGAGTTCTTCGATGCAGAGGGTCACTCCTGGAAAACCACCGTCCCTTCCCAGGATATGGTGGTCTACACCACTTCCCGGGATACTGCTCTCAAACTGTTCAGAGACATCAAAAATCCATAAATGGCATACAAAAAAATCTGTCTCAGCCATGCTTCCCAGAGCGTGGGTTATTTAAAAAGGGGGCGGGAATCTAAATATTGTTCCCGCCCTCTCTGTTCTACCGTTATGCCTGTGCTGGTGTTGGCATGTGTTTCGAGATATAAGCTGGCTCTCCCATCCGCGCAAGCAGGTCGAGTTGCAGTTCCAGCCAACTCATGTGCTGTTCTTCGTCCAGCGCGATTCGTTCGAAGATCGTGCGAGTTCCAATATCACCATCCTCTGACGCCTGTATCGAGGATTTTGTATAGAATTCGATGGCTTCTTTCTCATCCGCGAGGTCTGATTCAAACATTTCTTTCAGTGAAGAAGCGCGAATTGGAGTTTTTGCCAATGTAAATACAGGCGATCCCTTCAGGAACAGAATCCGTGTCATGTATTCTTCAGAATGACCGAGTTCTTCCTGCATTTCTTCGCGGAGTTGCGTTGCCAGCAGGCTCAATCCCCAATCATCAAGAACTCCGGCATGTAACTGGTATTGGTGCATCGCAGTCAGTTCCATGCTGAGTGCGGTCTGCAGGTTTTCGGTTGATCGTTGCGTGTTCATTTTCTTTACCTTCAAGCTAGTCTAAACCAGTTCTTTTGAATATATCATACATATGATATTCTGCCGCCAGAATGACTGTGATGACAACCACAGGTATTCTGGAAAAACGGCTTCTGTATATTACGACGAAATGGATCAGTAGTCCATGATTTTATCAGTGCTTATCAATAAGCGGGCGAGTTCTTCCTCGGTTCCAATCGTTGTACCTTGTCGCAGATGATCGCTTTTGATACCGGCGGCTTTCGCGCAGTGGGGGCATACGACGACTTTGCCGCCACTCTTGATGAAATCGTCAAACACTGCACCGAGAGGAGTCGGTGATGGCCCCCAGCACATATCTAAAGACTGTCGAGCGTCACTGATCCTTGCGCCTTCGATATCGAGGAAGAGAGTCGTTTCTACGCCGCCATTCTGCATCATCCTGGCAATCTTCATTGCCATAAAAGCACGGTGCAGATCATCGGTGTAATGCGAAAGGTGAATGACAGCGGTTTTCTGTTTCTCGGGTGGCTTTCCTTCGACCTGCGCAACTGGAAAGCCGATTCCGCAAAGCAATAACAGGGTTAAGGGAACGAGTGCTGATCGAGCTTTCATCTCAAGTTCTCCATCGAAAATAAATCTGGACGATTGTCGCCGAAATCACGTTCATCGGCGGTAAAACTACGTGGTGAATTCCTGTCATTCAGTCTTTGCTGCAGGCTCTTGATCGTCGAGGACAGATTGGCCGGACCGCGATGGCAAACGTGGTAACGTGAGCTCAGGAAACTCACCTTCAAGTGCAGTGAGGAATTCGACGATGCTGCTTACTTCCGTGTCTGAAATTTGAGCGTCGAGTTGTGTTTCGCTCATCACACGAACAGTTTCTGCAAGCGTCGGCACAGCTCCGTTGTGGAGGTAAGGCGCTGTAAGCGTAATGTTTCGCAGGGTGGGAACTTTATAATGATGTTTGTCAGCAACATTCTTTGTTGCTTTAAAACGACCGAGATCTTTGTTGAGACCAAAGTGCTTCACCAGCGGGTTTTTCGCATTACGCGGGAACTCTTCAAACATTGGTGTCGTCGAACCAATTTCCCAGCCGTTGAACGCCGGGCCGGAATGACATTCGGTACACCCGATACTGTCAAACAGCTTCATGCCTTGGAGCTGTTTCTCGTTCATTGCTGATTTGTTGCCGTGTACAAAACGGTCGTAGGCACTATTGGGAGTGATCAGGGTTCGTTCAAACGCCGCGATCGCCTTGACGGCGTTATCGATCGTGACAGGCTCTTCACTTTTGAAAACGCGACTGAAGGCTGCCTGATAGCCTGGGATCGCTGCGATTCGGTCAACCGCATTCTTGTGAGCCGGCATCCCCATTTCTGGACCTGCAACGATCGGGCCTCTGGCTTGATCTTCGAGGCTCATTGAGCGACCGTCCCAGAACTGCGAATTTTGAAAAACAGAATTCCAGACAGTCGGGGCATTTCTCGGGCCGAGTCGACCATGAATGCCCATTGAAGTTGATCTACCGTCATCGCCGCCTTCCATCAGATTGTGACAGGTATTGCACGAGACAGTACCTGTCAATGAAAGACGCGGATCAAAGAACAGTTTCTTTCCCAACTCGACTTTTTCCTGAGTCGTCGGGTTGTCTTCGGGAGAGCTGGCCTTTACTGGAAGTGCCTGCCAGGTATTCCCGATGTTAACAGTCTTCTGCGTAGAGGTTTGAGCACTGCTATCGATACCCTGTATTAATGCGAGACCTATCGCGAACAATTTCAGTGTATTTGTTCGAGCAAAGTTCATTTTATTTCCTTCATCGGACAATCATTACAAGTTGTATGTTCTCTGCGAGCGTTTTTAATTTATCTTTCGATTCTCTCTCAGCCAATCAGCAGATGACAAAACTGCCGCTTCTGATTGAAAACCACATGTTCAGACTTCGCCCAGTTACCAGCCAGCGGGTGCTGCACCCGCACTTCATAGGACTGTTCAGAAATCGCATGTATGCTGACTCCTTAATGATTTCATCCCTGCTTTCAGCTGTAGTATCAAATTATCGCGATAATATGACATGATCATGCAAAAAAACATTCCGGAATCATCCGCAGATGATCGAATAATCCAATGTGCTATTACAGCCTGATACTACTCTTCATCATCAATCTCAAATACTGATTTGGTATTATTGTTTGCTATTGGCTTTTTATATTTTCTATACCAATTATATCGTGATATCGCGATAAGTAAATGTCTGTTTGCCAAGAATTCATATTTGATCAGCCTGCCGCAGCGTCTCATAATGGACAACGCTAAAAAGAACCGGTTTACGAAGTTTGAATCGAAACTCAGACCGGTTAGTGGTTCCAGATCTTCATCTCGCCTGGCGTGCGTTGATCTGTATGATGGGCTGACTGCTACCCTGCTTGTTGCAGATGATTATAGGAGAGGGCGGTGGCTCGGGTGATTGTGAGATTGCTCTGACAGTTTTCTGCTCGCTGCGCTCGGTTTGAATTACATTGGGGCCTGAGCCTGATGGTTTTATCGGGTCTGGTTTTGAGTGTCGATGCTGGTTCTGTGGGCGGACGCATGGGGTTGCTCGTGTATTTGAATAGATTGCGTTCAGTTTTACTGTAGCGTCTCCAGAGCCATTGGGAGCGAATATAACAGATTGAGAGACGCTGTGGTTAAATATGATGCGCTCTAGAGGCTCTGCTGAATGGAATCCCTGTCGCTTAATTGATAAGGAAACGGAAATAATGTGGTGCCAGTTGGTTGTATTTTCTCGAAGGGCGTGGGTGGGTCAAGGGATTATGAGTCGAATGATGTGGCGATGTGTGATGATATGTTCTGGTTTGGGGACGAAGCCGGAGTACTCCAATGCGATACTGCGGTGTTGTGTGTCGACACACAGAGAATGTTTGAGCAGCTTTGGCCTGAATCGTGCTGAATCAAGGGACTTTTATAGTGCCGATGTTCTCAGTGGTGCGTGGTCTTTAGATGATTAATTTTTGACAACGCGCGCGACTCACATATAAGCGTGGATGATGGCGAACGGCGAGCAGGCGTCAAGGGGAGTTTTATCAGTCAGAGGAAATCTCTTCACATGTGAATTTCAGGAGGAAGTACTTCATGTGCAGTATCATTAGAATGTCCAGTTTGACAGTAGCGTCATCAGGAGCATTGGGGGCCAGTATCATAGTACGAGAGACGCTATCGTTAAATGCGATGTGTCCAGGTGAGCTGTTTGATCCTTTACAATCCGAGGCTCATCTGCATACATTAGACGCGCATCGCCATGACAGTGGATTTCTTCATCCAGATGCTGGATGTAAACTCTGAAATCGTCGATGTAATCTGCATCAGATCACAGAGGGGAACACATGCTGAATATATTCGAATCGGTTACCAAACGCCTGGTTGAAGTCTGGAAGTCGGATGACCAGTCCGGACTGAGAAGTTCATCCAGTTGTCGTTGCGGGCGTCCGATTTATTTTCAAAACAGTGTCTGTCTGGGATGCCAATCGCCATTGGGATACGCACCAGCATTGCAACAGCTCCGCTCACTGGCAGAAGGGCCGACACCTGGTACGTGGGTGATTGACGGGGATTCCGAACAGACGACCATCTGGAAACGCTGTAAAAATTTTGATTCTCCCGCCGGGTGCAACTGGCTGGTGCAGGCCGACGAAGACGAAGCACTCTGTCGATCCTGTCGGCTGGACCACACGATTCCCAACCTGGATGACCCCGACAATCGTCTGTGGTGGCGCAAAATCGAAAACGCGAAACGTCGCCTGGTCGCACAATTATTGAATCTCGGATTACCGGTTGAATCAAAAGTGAGCGAGGATCCCGAGCACGGCGTCATGTTCGATTTTCTACGATCAACTGGGCAGAAACCGCGTGTTCTCACAGGGCATGCCAATGGCCTGATCACACTGAATATCGAGGAAGCAGACGACGCTACTCGTGAAAAAGCCCGCAAAGAAATGCATGAGCCTTATCGCACACTCCTGGGACATTTGCGGCACGAAATCGGCCACTATTACTGGGACCGTCTCGTTGCAGATACAACATGGCTGGAACAATACCGTGACTTGTTTGGAGATGAGCGGGAAGATTATTCTGCGGCTCTCAAACGAAATTATGAGCAGGGACCTCCCCCAAACTGGGCTGAAAAACATATTAGTGCATACGCGTCAATTCATCCGTGGGAGGATTGGGCCGAGTGCTGGGCTCATTATCTGCATGTGGTCGACAGCCTGGATACCGCCCTCCGGTTCGGGTTGCGCGGCGAAGACGTCGAGCAGACAGTTGAACCTTTCACTGTTAATGATCTCTACGACCCGAAGGCCCCTGATGCTGAACGAGTCATCCTGCTGATGAATTCGTGGGTTCAGCTCACCACCGTCCTGAATGAACTCGCGCGCAGTATGGGGCATCAGGATTTCTATCCGTTTGTAATGTCCCGCACCGTACTTCGCAAACTGCATTTCATTCAGATCATCGTGAAAGAGGCCCGCGGGGGAACATCACTGCTCTGAAACTCGAACGTTGCCTGGCATCACGAATTGAAAAAAGAGTCAACGGCAGCAGTTTACGATATGCCGGGGCAGCGACCTTCTGTTGATTCAGGAAAGGGACTGCTGGGACTGCTGGGCCTGTTCCTGAATGTCGATGCCAACGAGCTGGCTCCAGGCGCTGATCAGATTTCTGGTGATCGGGCCGACTTCGCCGTTCCCCACGGTGATGCCATTGAATTTTGTGGCTGGCATGATGCAGTAGGGAGTGCTGGTGAAAAAAGCTTCGTCGGCGGTGGTGACATCGTAGGGGAGCAACTGGCATTCTTCGATGGGGATTTCCAGTTGATTTGCCAGTTGGAAGATGGTCTGGCGGCTGATGCCGTTGAGGCAGTTGATGGTACTGGGAGTCTTGATACAGTTCTTTGTCACCAGGAAAAAGTTGCCGCCTTTATTCTCAGAAAGAAAGCCGTTGGTATCGAGAATCAGACTTTGTGCCATCGGGTCGAACTGCTTCACTTCCGATTCGGCCATCGTATACAGGAAACGACTGCGGTTTTTAATCCGCGAATCCAGTGATTGAGCCGGTTGCACGCGGGTAAAAGGAGTGACGGCGTGGCAGCCTGTTCGATAGAATTCAGCCCAGTAAGAAAGGTCGAGAGGCAAGGTGACGATCATGACGGTGGGCTTGGATTCAGGCGGTTTCTGTCCGCTGGAGGGGACCCATTGACCGGGTGTGATATTATGGATGATCCAGGCATCGGTGTCTGCAGGATAGTGTGGTCTGTTTTTCTCCCAGACTTCGAGTGTAAGCTGTTCCATTTCATCCAGCATCATGCCGGCATCGAAGCGGGCTGCTTTCAGACTGAGATAGAGCCGTTCCAGATGATCTCTCAGGCGAAAAGGCTGATGTGCGAAGGTTCGCGTCGATTCGGTGACCGTCATGCCGAGACTGATTGCACCGTCAAAGATCGAGATTTTCGCTTCACTCGCGGGAACATATTCGCCGTTGAGATATACCAGATTTTGCGTCATGTCGGCTCCAGTTCATTCTTGATTCTGATCCAGCTCATAGCAGGAGAAACAGGGAGATTCATAAGACTTCATCTTACCGTTTTCATGTCGCAATATCAGGCAGGCGGTACCTGGTTTCTTGCTTAAAAGTTTGATTCCTTCCACAGGTCCGAGGACACTGATGGCAGAGGCGAGACTGTCCGCGGAGGTACCATTCGGGGCAATGACCGTAACACGACTCTGGTCGGTGAGACCCAGGCCGGTACGGGGATCAACAATATGGGAGTAACGTTTTCCATCAATCACGACATGCTGCAGCGCGTCCCCCGAGGTGGCGACAGCCATGTTGTGCAGATACAGGAAGCGGTCGATTTTTGCCTGCGGAGCGTCGGAGGAGGAAATCCCGATTTTCCAGCCACAACTGTCCGGCGGTGGCTCTCCGAGTACGAGGTCGCCGCTGGCATCGATCATGGCGCGGTTGATGCCGTGCTCTTTTAAAACCTGCAAGGCGACATCGGCTGCATACCCTTTGGCGATGCCTCCCAGATCGAGTCGCATGTCATCCTTCAATAACTCTACGGTTCGATTCTGTTCTGATAGTTTCAGGGACTGGTAACCGACTTTGGCGCGGGCGTCAGCCAGTCGAGTGGGATCCGGCATCCTGGTTTGTCTCCGCGCCCGTCGCCAGAGGCGGACGACAGGGCTGATGGTAACGTCAAATGCTCCCTCTGTTTCCAGTGAGAGTGCTTGACTTCTTTTCAGTACCTCCAGCAAGGGGGGACTCACCGGAACCGGCTTTCCAGGGCCGGATAACCGACATAATTTATTTAACTCGCTTTCCGGGTCATAATCGCTGAGCAGTTTGTTAAGTTCCTTTACACGTCGGAAAGCATTTTGAGCAGCATTGTTTGCGATTGGTTTGTCGGTAGCATATAATATGATTCTCCACTGCACTCCCATATGTACTTCCTGAAATTCATACCGATTCAGAATTTCGCTATCCGTGCACTGTTGATTGCCTGATAATGTGGAGAGCAGCAGGCATGTCTGAAAAATGTATGACATCATCAATCCCGATTCAAAGTCCGATTGCAGCTTACCGATACGGAGTAAACTAATATGCTTAGCGTATGTCGTCACAGTCTCTCAATGCAAGGCAAATTCACTTTCCTTGCCGCGATCCTGTTTTCTGTTTCTATGGTTTCCGCAGAGGAAGCAAAAACAGAAAAAGAGATGAAGCCTTATACCGAGAAAATACTGAATACCGATGTTACTTTTGACATGGTTCCCATCCCCGGCGGTGAATATATGATGGGGAGTCCTGCCAGTGAAAAAAATCATGAAAAGGACGAAGGTCCTCAAATCAAAGTCAAAATTGAACCGTTCTGGATGGGCAAACATGAAGTGACCTGGAACGAATATGACATCTGGAGTTTCAATCTGGATATCCAGCGACGGAAGCTGTTGCGTGGCAAGTTTGACGAAAAAGAAAAAGCAGCCGATGCAGTCACACGCCCCACCAAGCCTTACACAGACATGACGTTCGATATGGGCCACGATGGCTATCCCGCGATCTGTATGACTCAACTGGCTGCGAAGACCTATTGCAAATGGTTGAGTGAAAAGACTGGGCACTACTATCGTCTCCCCACTGAAGCGGAATGGGAATATGCCTGTCGTGCCGGTACCAAGACTGCGTATTCGTTTGGAGATAATGCGGCAAATCTGGATGACTATGCCTGGCATTATGCCAACTGCAATGACAGCTACCAGAAAGTCGGTCAGAAAAAGCCGAATCCCTGGGGATTGTATGACATCCACGGAAATGTTTCCGAGTGGGTCCTCGATCAGTACATTCCAGACGCGTACAAAAAATGGAGCGGTAAAGGAACGCTGAAATTTCCAGTCAATGTTCCAACAACTCTCTATCCTCGCGTCGCTCGTGGCGGTTCATGGGATGACGAACCTGAAGCACTTCGCAGTGCAAACCGAATTGCCTCCAGTGCCGACTGGAAAATTCAGGATCCACAGATTCCTCAGAGTATCTGGTATCATACCGATGCCATTATGGTTGGGTTCCGGGTCGTTCGTCCATTGACAGTTCCCACTGCCGAAGAACGGAAAAAGTACGGCCTCGATCCTGCGATCCCGGCTGATGAAGGTCGCTGATCGGCGCTTTCGACAACGAATCTTATTGTGAAACAGCTGCATTTGCTGGAATTTTATCATCAATTGATCCCGCAAACGCATATGTGTATTAGAAATATTTCTATCTTACCAAATCATCCTGCAGATTAGGGAAAGGCCTCTGATGACTCAATCTAACAATCAATCTACTTCCAGGCGCGACTTCTTGAAAGTAACAACAGCCACTGCGGTGGGAACAGGGATCCTTTCCACACTGGGTTCAACAGCTCATGTTCACGCCAGTGGCGATGATACTATTAAAGTCGGTCTGGTCGGCTGCGGTGGTCGTGGTACTGGCGCTGCTTCCCAGGCGTTGTCTACGAAAGGAAACGTCAAACTGGAAGCGATGGCAGATGCTTTTAAAGACCGTATGGACAGCAGCTTGAGCAATCTGCAGAAACAGTTTTCCGGTCGTCCCGAACGAGTTGATGTCGCCGAAGACAAGATGTTTGTTGGATTCGATGCCTATCAGAAGCTTCTTGATAGTGGCGTTGATGTCGTCATCCTGGCCACTCCTCCTGGTTTCCGTCCGATTCATTTCGAAGCAGCCGTCAATAAAGGTGTCCACATCTTTATGGAAAAACCGGTTGCCACAGATGTGACTGGCGTGAAGAAAGTGCTGGAAGCTGCCAAGAAAGCCAAAGAGAAAAAACTGGCTGTCGGAGTGGGGCTGCAGCGTCATCACCAGGCTCCCTACATTGAAACGATTCAGCGGTTGAAAGATGGTGCCATCGGTGATATCACTTCGATGCGTTGCTACTGGAACAGTGGTGGAGTCTGGGAACCACGTCTGGCCCGTGAAGATGCCAAATCAGAAATGGAATATCAGATGCGAAACTGGTATTACTATAACTGGCTCTGTGGTGACCACATCAATGAACAGCACATTCACAATATCGATGTCTGCAACTGGTTGAAAGATGATTTCCCCGTCAAAGCTTATGGAATGGGCGGACGTCAGGTTCGAACCGACAAAAAATACGGTGAAATCTACGATCACTTCGCCGTTGAATTTGTCTATGCCGACGACACCCGGATGTACAGTCAGTGTCGACACATTCGTAACTGCTGGAACAGCGTGACAGAGCATGCTCAGGGAACCAAAGGTTCCTGCGATATCAGTGGTGCCAAGTATGAAACCACCGGTGGCTACAAATGGAAATACCGTGGAAAGAAAACCAATCCTTACCAGGTTGAGCATGATGATCTGTTTGCAGCAATTTACAACGGCACGCCTTACAATGAAGCCGAATATGGTGCGAAATCCACAATGACTTCCATTCTGGGACGTCTGGCTACCTATAGTGGTAAGCCTGTCACCTGGGATGAAGCGATGGCTTCTGAAGTCAGTCTGATGCCAAGCGATTTCTCCTGGGAAGGAACTCCCGTTACAGTTCCCGATGAAAATGGATTCTATCCGATTCCGACTCCAGGTGTCTCAGAAGTCCTGAAAAAAGCTTAGTTGAAATATTTCTCGGCCGACCCGTTTCTCTGAAGCGGGTCGGCCTTTTTTATTGTTTCGATCAAAGTAAGCTCGTGACTCAATCTCTTTCCTCATTTGTTATGACTCTTTCATTTCACATCTCGAATCTTACTTCAGAAGACCATCCTCGGGCGCTGGAAGTCTGGGAAGCAGCGGTACGCGCGACGCATGATTTTCTGGATGAAGAGGCAATTCAATCGCTGAAACCACTGGTGCAGGAGGCCTGCTTGAGCAGCATGCCTGTGTATTGCGTTCGTGACGATTCTCAGTCTGTAATTGGTTTTGTCGGAGTAGAGTCGCCGAAAATCGAAGCACTGTTTATTGATCCTGCCTGGAGAGGATATGGGATCGGGCGTCAGTTAGTAAAATATGCGATCGATGATCTGGGAGCCGAACTGGTTGATGTGAACGAGCAGAACGGACAGGCATTGGGCTTTTATCAACATCTGGGTTTTGAAGTGGCTCATCGATCTGATCTGGATGGATTTGGTAAACCATTTCCCTTATTGCATCTCAAACTTGCTGAATAAGTGATACGGTTTTTTTAATTTATGGCTGCTATTCTGGTCGGAATCTGGTATCGTAAAATGCATCCATTTACCCGCCAGGAGAATACCGCATGCCTGCTTCAACCTCACGTGTTCAGTTCGTTTACCTCCTCGCAATACTTCTGAGCTGTCTGCAGTCAGTTTCAGCCAAACCACCTGTGAATATCGGAGAGCGCCGAGAGCTGTTCGTCGAACAGACGCTGGTCGATCAAATTACAGGTGATGCAGAACTCCGCTTGCAGAAGCCGGTTCCTCGTGAAGTGGTTATCAAGTTTGATCAACCCTGGGAAGGCAGCAGTTCGGGTTATCATACGATTATCCAGGAGGACGATCTGTATCGGCTGTATTACCGTGGTTCACATATCATCGTTTCCGAGGGAAAACTGAATACGGGCAGTCATAAACCGTATTACTGTTATGCGGAGAGTACAGACGGTATTCACTGGAAGCGGCCGGAACTGGGGATTGTTGAATTCAAGGGATCGAAAAAGAATAACATCATCCTTGAGGGGAAGGGGTGTCATAACTTTGCTCCCTTTCTGGATGAGAATCCCGATTGTAAACCGGATGAAAAATACAAAGCGCTGGGAGGACTACAGGGAGAAGGGGGGCTGTTTGCCTTTCAGTCAGCAGATGGAATTGACTGGAAGTTGATGCAGGAAGAACCGGTGATCACGAAAGGTGCTTTTGATTCACAGAACCTGGCGTTCTGGGATTCGGATCAAAAGCAGTATCGAACCTATTACCGGGTCTTCACAGCGGGGATCACTGATTCGAAAACATGGAAGCCTGAGGGGGACCGCGCGATCCAGACAGCGACTTCCCCTGATTTTCTCAAATGGGAAAATGTCGCAGATCTGGTCTACGAAGATTCGCCCAGCGAAGAACTCTATACGAATCAGGTATCGCCTTACTTTCGCGCGCCGCATCTTAGGATCGGTTTTCCCGCTCGTTACATTGAGCGGGGATGGTCAGAATCCATGCGGGCCCTGACGGATTATGAGCGACGAAAGATGAGAGCTTCGTCAGTCGAACGGTACGGCACGGCTCTCAGTGAAGGACTGTTGATGGCCAGTCGGGATGGAGTGCATTTCAAACGCTGGAATGAAGCTTTCCTCAGGCCGGGCATTGAGCGCCCCGGTACCTGGCAGTACGGGCATCAGTTTATCGCCGAGAATGTGGTTCAGACAGAGTCTTCCTTTGAGGGGGCACCCAATGAACTTTCCATCTATGCGGCTGAAGATTACTGGCACGGAAAAGGAGGCTCGCTCAGGCGTTATTCATTGCGACTCGATGGCTTTATTGCCCTGCATGGATCAATGAAGGGGGGCGAGCTGCTGACTGTGCCGATCGTCTTTACCGGAAAAGAATTGTCTCTAAACTTTTCGACCTCGGCTGCCGGCAGTCTCTATGTGGAAATTCAGAATGCGTCTGGCGAGCCGATACCGGGCTTTACTTTCAAGGACTGTGATGAATTATTCGGTGATACGGTCAACCGCACGGTCACATGGAATCAAAAATCAGATGTCAGCAGCCTGGCTGGGAAACCGATTCGTCTGCGATTTCGCTTGAAAGATGCCGACCTGTTTTCCTATCAGTTTCAGGACTGATTCAGGTGAGCCCTTTCAATTCATCAGTGCTGTCGCCAAATCGCTCGGTCTGAATTCCCATGCGCTGCTGCAGGGAGGCATACAGATTACAGAGTGGTGTATCTTTCGGGGCCGTCAATCGGCGCCCGGGGTGAATAGTGCCTCCTCCTTTGCCGGCGAGAATCACGGGCAGGTTGTGCTCATCGTGGCGGTTTCCATCTTTGATCGTGGAACCGGATCACAGCATAGTCTGCCGATTCTGAAGTCGCGGCGGAGACAGTGCCGCTGATCAGAAACAGTATCAGAAAACAGGTGCCAAGTCGTATTGACGGTCCTGATCAAGGTAGGGTGGCAGGCACATTCAGAGGGAGACTGCAAGTGAGGGGGAGGCTGCAAGTGAGGGGGAGGCTGCAAGTGAGGTTAACTCTTCTTTTATTGAATTCGGAACCGGAAGCAATGAAAAGGATTGATCCCGGCTGAGTCGCATTGCGTATATCCTGTTCAAACAGGAAGATGGTAGAAACCATGCGATTTCGAATCAGGTTGACCTCAAAACAGGATATCGTGCATAATCTGATACGACAGACTCACCTGTCGTACTTTTCTACAAAGCCTTATCGCGAATTTATTTAAGATCGAAAGTATCTGAATGTCTGACCCGAAAATTACACCGGAAAGAAAATCGCGTGACTGGCGGGATCACTGGTACGAAATTATCTTCGAGGCAGATACCCGGGCCGGGAAAGCATTTGATGTCGTATTGTTGATTGCCATCCTGTTGAGTGTGCTGGTGATTATGCTGGAAAGCGTCGATTCCCTCGACTCGGAATATAATGAGTACTTTCATTATGCAGAGTGGTTCTTCACGATTCTTTTCACGATAGAGTATGCGGCGCGTATCATCTGTGCCCGCCGCCCGCTGCGTTACATCTTCAGTTTTTATGGTGTAGTCGATCTGCTTTCGATTATGCCGACTTATATCATGAACATCGTACCGGGTGAAACTCAGCGTCTGGGAGTGATTCGCGCATTGCGTCTGTTGCGTGCGTTTCGGATCTTTAAACTGGGCCATATGCTTTCAGAGGCATCGGAGTTGAAACGTGCAATCTGGGCCAGTCGTTCTAAAATTGCGGTCTTTCTGGCAACTGTCGTAATTGCTGTCGTAATTGAAGGGGCTACGTTGCACTTGGTCGAAGAGGACAAGAATAATGGCTTTGATTCCATACCAGAAAGTATGTACTGGGCGATCGTCACTATGACGACTGTCGGCTATGGTGATGTTGCTCCAGTGACTCCATTGGGAAAACTCCTGGCATCGATTATCATGATTCTGGGGTACAGCCTGATTATTGTGCCGACGGGTATCGTCTCTGCAGAGTTGGCACACGGAGGAAAAGGAACAGAACGAAATCGGATTACGACGCAGGTCTGCCCTGAATGTATGCGGGAAGGCCATGATACCGATGCCATTTTCTGCAAGTTCTGTGGTGGCCGGCTCTGACGGAATCAGCCTCAGATTTCTGTTACCGCTTCTTCTTGTTTTTTAAACAGCTTCGGAGGGTGCGCAGACCAGACCGCGGCTGCTGAGATTAACGGGATTGTAGTGAATAAATAGAGCACTGGATTATAAGAGCCAAAGTAGTCAATTGACATGGCAACCGGAAGGGGGCCTAATGCCGAAGCCAGAATCATCATCGACCAGGCGACCCCCCGGACGGCTCCCTGATTCATTCGGCCATAATAGTTGATCCAGACCACAGTTGCCGTACTGCGAAACACGCTGCCTGTTAAACCGAGCAGAAACGTATAGACGACAACCATCCAGATGGCTGGCATGGTGAGGACAATCAGATTCGCCAGCGACAGACAGATCATTGATCCACAGAGAATGTAGCGGCTGGGGAAACGGTCGGTCAGCCAACCTGCCGGAAACATCAGGATGGTGGCGCAGATTGCCTGAAACGACATCATGCGAATGGCCCAGTTCAGGGGAACACCGTGACTGCCTAACAAAGCGATCTGGTGAAATACCAGTCCGGTTCCTACTAAGGCATGCGTGGTAATCACAGACAGCAGTTTCCAGAACGTCGGGTCGCGTAAAACCTGGCGGACCGTCCAGGATTCGATGGTTGCCGTGATTAACGGGCGTTTTTGTTTCTTGCCGGGGAGTACCTCTTCCGGCTCCGGTTCTTCTGCAGGGTCGATGCCATCGGGGTGCAGCCCCAGATCTTCCGGGCGATTTCTCACGAGAAAGATGACTGGCAGTATCAGGCAGATGGCGACGGTAATCGAATGAAATACCCAACCGGTCTGCCAGCCATAATGAGTAATCAACCAGCTGTTGAGCAGCGGGATCGTCATCACGGAAAAGGCGCTGCCAAATCCCGCCAGTGCCGTGGCACGTCCCCGTTTTTTCTCGAACCATTCTCCCACCATCCAGACGGAGATCAAAGTGAGAGCGCCTTGTCCCAGGCTACGGACGAGACTGAATCCAATATAAAGTTCTGACAGAGAGTGGATTCGTGACATGAAATAACAGGCGGCAGAGAGGCCCACGGCGATGATGGGCAGAATGATACGCGCCCCCCAGCGGTCTAGGATGCTACCGACAAAAGGGAGTAGACAGGCACTGACAATCGTGGCAAACCCGTAAGCGAGTGAGTACTGAGTCTCGGTTAACCCCAGAGAGAGCCGCATCGGATCTTTAAAAACAGCTATGGAAAATGACTGGCCGGGGGCCGATAAAAACTGCGCCATTGCAGCGATTCCCAGCATGGTCCAGCCGGGAAAAAATTTGTAAGTAGTGAGAGCTAGTTCGGGGGAGTTTATATTCAGCTCTGCATCAGCAGTCGGCTGCGAGTTCATTACAATTTATTTCTTACCTGGGATAGTTGAGGTATCAACCCGGGGCGGGCGACCGGTGGGCTGAGTTCAAATATAGCAGATGCAGAAATGATCGCGTAGCGTAGAAAGTAAATGCTTTTCACAAAATCCGGATCTTCATCAGATTTTCAGCGGAGGGTAATCCACAAGTAATCTGATGAACGTGGTTTACTCAGTTTTATGAGGGGAAATCGTTTCATCCTCTCAATGCGGATCTGGCGACATTCGGCTTAGTATTGAAAATCAAATTCCCAGCCAGTCATTAAACAGGAAAACAAGTCGACCACTGAGCAGGGCAATTCGACCCATGACGGTATACGCAAAGCTGGCACCAAAGGTGACCATCAAAAACCAGATTCCCAGACGGGAGATATATTTGATGATGCCTTCATGTTCGACTGAGAAAAAGAAATAGATCATGCAGGACAGTACGCCCACGATGAATATGGTGTTTCGTAATGATTTAATCCACAGCAGCGAGCCATCGGAAGCAAAAACAAGGAAGGGCATCACGGTACTTTGCAACTGTCCAATAAAGTCCGTTTCCAGATAGCTGATCAAGCGGATGCCGGCTGTCGCGCCGATAAAGAACGCCAGTGGCCAACGGGCAATCCAGCTGCCTTTGGGAGACAGACGCCATAAAAGTAAAATACTCAAGACGAGCGGGATCAGGTAAAGATAGTCTGGCTCGGCTGTGGAATCAATATCAGGGAAAAACGTAATGCGTGCCAGGTCTGGCAGAAGTTTCGCGTACAGGTTGGTCATGATTTCCGTCCAGAAGGAGACGATCATCGCATACGCGGCAGAAACTCCAACAAAAACCGATTCGGTAAATTTGTAGATCGGGTTGTCGCCGTAGAGAAAGGAGAAAATAGCCAACGTACAAAAAGCGGCGACCCACAATCCCAGCGTTCGTGAAAAACTGAAGCGAACATCCGGTTCCCCTTTTTCACTCTCTGTCACCTGTTGATAACGGTTCCAGTGGTAATCCTGTTTCTCTCCCTCGGGCTGAGATGACTGGGCATCAACGGGAATTTCACGCACATAGACGCGCCCGTTTCCTTTACTGGCCTGGAACAGCAGAAATGCACCACCGGCGACCATCAAGATTGTCCAGATGAGTGTTGATTGCTTCATTGATGCAGTCCCTGTTTTCGTTCCCAGAAATAAATCACATTACCTAAGAATATCAAGCTGATGAGCAGAATATGTGCGACCAGTTGAGGTCCCATGCGAATCAGACCTTCTTTGGCGTTCGGGTTATTCTTCAGTTGTGGGTACACATTGATAATGGCCTGTTCATATTCCGCGGCTCCTTTGATTGCAGCGAGCATGCCGGTGAGTTGGTCGGGAATGTAAGGCAACATCGTCGGGGCCTGAACTCCGGTGCAGCCGACAACGGTGGGGATATCAAAGGGGGAAGAGCCGTAAAGTACCCATTCCTGTGAACCGGGATATCCGGCACTCACATTGCATAACAGATCGACCTGCTGAATGTTTTTGAGGTTCTTCGTGAGGGGGATATTATCAAGATTGGTTCCATGAATGTCAGTGGAGTAGGATTTTTTCAAATCTTCGACGACCAGTTTTATGACGCCTTCATTGCCGGCCCGGAAGCCGAGGTTGACGTATTTTGTTCCGTATTTACCTTTGTAAGTCTCCGGATACTCTTCCTGCAGGATGTCGATCGACTTCTGGATCATCGAAATTCCCTGAGGCCAGAGTGTCATAAAGTAAATATTATGTTTTTTGATGGCGCAGTGACGTGCGAAGGCCGAAGCCATGGGCTGAAGCTCTCCCTGGCTGGCAGGGTCATAGTCTAATGCCATAACGACATTGGAACCGTCGGGCAGATTATCGACTGCATCAAAGACCGCCAGTACCTGCGGCGAAGGTGTTTCTGGAAACGTGGTGCCCATGATGAGGGGGACGGCAACGGCGATAAACATCAGTAAAAAGATCCAGCGGCGATCCAGGTGTTGTAGAAAGTTCAGCATTGATTACGCCTCCTGATCTGAGCCAAGGTAAGAACGGTCAACGCCTAATAAAACTTTCAGCGAAGTGGAAGCCACCCCAAGTGCAATTCCAATCTTGATGGCCCGCATTCCCGGAGTCATAAAGTCTTCCATGATGATTTCCGATAAATTCTGCAGTTTAAAATCACTGTATTTGATGCCA
Source organism: Gimesia algae (assembly GCF_007746795.1). Classification (NCBI taxonomy): domain Bacteria; kingdom Pseudomonadati; phylum Planctomycetota; class Planctomycetia; order Planctomycetales; family Planctomycetaceae; genus Gimesia; species Gimesia algae. Next base: position 5,368,577 of record NZ_CP036343.1, on the reverse strand, counting down.
CTTTCGCCGAGAATAAATTCATCCGGAAACCAGCCTGTCAGCCAGACACTGGCATAAGTACGTCCCAGTAAAATGATGACGGCAATGATCAGTAGAATCGTGGCTTCCGTATTTTTGGCACGAAAGGCCCGAAAAGCGGCGGAAGAAATATAAAACGCCAGCAAGGCAAACATGGTGGCAGAGAGCGGCGTAAAAATATATTCAAACAACCACCAGAAGGCACCATCTTCCTGCAGATAATCTCCTGACCAGGTAAATTCCGGGAAATTGACATTCGGGTGCACGCCGACTTTTGCCAGTCCCACAAAGAGGGTGATAAAAAATGCAATCAAGGTAACTGCAGCATAACCCCAGCCTGGTTGTTGTGCTGAGATTTTCTGCAACTGCATTTTGAGTAGATTGCCTCCACCGAGAATAAAGGCGAATGCTGCGAGCAGATTGAACCAGGCCATCGCAATGTTTCCCCAGTCGACAAACCGGGGGATAAATGCGGTGCCTATCAATATGAATCCTGTCATTGCGGAAATCAGCAGGGGGATGGTTCGCTTCATTATTAGAAACCTCCTTTACCGAGGATATTCTCTATGATGTAGTTCGATGCAGTCTGGAAAAAGGTCGGTTCCTGGTTTTCGAGAGCGACTCCACGTGACTGGATCGCGGAGAGTGTCACGAGAAGACAGCCGGCAATCAGTACCAGGCCCCCGATCAGTTTTCCGAAATCTTGTCCTTTCAAGCTACCCAACTGCTGTGGTTCACCAGACAGATATGCGGAGGCGGCAAAGAATTCTTCACCAATCAGGGTGAAATCACAGGCGGCGACGAAAAAGGGGAGCTGAGTGGGCATCGCGGTGCCGGCGATCTGAATGGCACCAACCGAATTACCGGTCTCTGCCAGAATCAATGATTCGGCGTAAAATGCACCCATGTAAAAACAGGCCGCCGGTTTGTCGCGGACCATTTTACCCGTGACACTGGCAACATACCCGAACTGTTCGTCGGTGATGTAATAGATATCGTCTTCGTTGTATTCATCGGGTCTACCCGCTGACAGGTAGGCGGCTTCCACGGTATCGCGGGCTGTTGTCATTACGAGTGAGCGAGAAGTAGGGACTTCCAGTTGGGCGCGATAATCTGCCGTCGTTTCTGCCACCTGAGCGAGGATGGTAATTCCGGCGACAGTCTGAATGTCATTGATATCCTGAATCCCGGGGACGAACAGGCAGGAACGCCCCATCTCTGTCGCACGGCCCACTGCATCGTTAATCGCTTCCAGACCTGCAATTTTTCTGACTTTCAGTTTTTTGCCGCTACGCGCCAGTCGGATAAAGAAGATGACTGCGCCGCAGATTAATACGACAAAGACCGCGAACCAGCTGCGCTGCAGGTTAAACCATTGCAGCGTCGCGATAATCGGTTCTTTAATGACGACAGGGGAGGATGTCATGCTTTCCTGCCCGACGGCTTCGATTCGATAGAGATAGGGGGTACCGGGCTCGCAGTTTGAATCGCGAAATGTATTGACTCGATAGGTGGGTTCGCCGATATTTTCAAATTTGGCATCAGACTCATCTACTGCTTTACGGGAGATGATATATCGTAAGACCTTACGCGGTTTGAGATCGGGTTTGTCATCGGGGGAGAGAGTCCAGAACAGATCGATAGCGGTGCCTGCATCGCCCGGAACATCCTCAGCCCGGAAATCCGTAGGAGGCGCGGGTGGTTCTGCAGCGCGAACCACTGAGAATCCGTAAGCGAAGATCAGTAGCAGCAGTGGTATTTTCAGACACACCTTATTGATCCAGTATTGCATGAATGGTTATCCTTCGATGAGTTCCACATTGGCACGGGGAACAATCACGTTTTCTCCAGAATCCAGAATGACTTCCAAGACGCGTGACAAAGATCCTGATTCGAGTGTTCGCAGTTCCGTAGGCATCTCACCTACTTGTCCCAGCAGACCAAAATAGGGGTCGCGAATAATCCGCACGGGGACACCCGATTCCAGAATTCCTGCTGAAACAGCCTGTCTGGTTTCTTTGCCTGCAGAGGACCTGTCATCCAGGGGAATGACGATTTCCGGTCGCAGAACGCCAGCACGGATTTGTGTAGTCCCATTGACGGCGGCTTTCGCTCCTTCCTGTTCTTTCAGCAGGTTGAATGTTCGATCTGCCATCGCGATATCACCGAAGCCCTCTGTGATGATCAGAGTCGTGCCAATATGTTCTGATCCGGTGACGGCTACCCCCAGATCGTAGCCGAGAATTTCTTTCAAGTCCTCGTCGTCGATTCCCCCTGAAATCATCGCGGCGACACCAATTTCGATTCCCCGCATCACTGCTTTGCCGGTCATACGAGCACCGCCAATAACGATTTTTCCCCGCATCGATTCATCAAGCAGTTCTGCTGTCAGAGGTTCCTGTTTGTTCTGGCAGGCGAAGGTGATCGTTCCAAAGGCTTCTCCACCAATCCCGAGAATTCCCTGCAGGAAAGCGACTTCTGATTCGATAACCACTCCCTGTTGGGGGATGACTTCTTTCACCCTTCCCGCCTGGTAGGCACAAACCTGAATCGGCATGGGGGCGCCCCGTAAGATGACCTGCCCAGTCACGTGGGAGATTGATTCAATCGTCCCTGCGGTTTTTGCTCTTGTTTCCGACTTGAAAAATCCGAAAATCCCGTTACTGCGTGCCAGTATGTCTCCTACGTGGACTTCGTCCCCTGCAGCAATGAGCATGCAATGGGGGACTTCAGAGGGTGCTACCGAAATCTGATTGGCAATATTAATCGGAGTGACATCACCGGGCATGAATGTCTGGGCCACGATCTGGTCTGCGGTAACCCGATCCCCTTCCTGAACGAGTACATCACCAGGAATAGGGAGTATCCGCCTGCTGGAATGCAGGACGCGCTGACTGATCTGTAACCCGGGGGAATATGCCTTCGCCATAATTCTTAGATCTCTTTTGGTTGAATCATACTTCAGTAAGAGCCGGTTCAGGATACAGCTGCAGTTCTTCGATCCAGCTGTTTAATTCTGTTAAATGGTCTTTTTCACTGGTGGGGACAACCAGCGGTCTGCCACGTGCGTCCAGAATCAGTCCCACCTTACCACCTCGGGCTTGAAACTCTTTCCGTTTACCAGAACCGGCTCCAAAATCGTAACCTCGACCGGGTTCTACCGTGACCGTCGCCTGTTCGTCTTCATCCAGCGGAAACAACTTCATCTCGCCACAGAGCATCTCCCCGGATTCTTTAAGTGAATGGCTGCGGATGTGATAACGAAAGCACGATTTACCCGCACGATATAAGCCTCGTGGCGCAATACAGGTTCCCAGATAAATCAGGCAATCACGTTCAAATACCTCAAGCGCTGCGCGGGGATGAACCTGTGCGAGTACCCCTAAATGAGGCATCATGAAAATGCTGTCTTTGGCCAGGACGGTCATGCCTTCCGGTTCAAATGCATCGATCATCATTCCGGCTGTCTGGTTCATGCTGGGGGCGTGTGAGAGAACTCCGCCCGAGGCGACCAGCAGATTGAGTTTCATATTATCAACGATTGAGGCGCCGCTGGAGTTCTGGCTGAAGGTATCCCCCACTGTTCGCTGCTGTTGCACACCTTTTAAAGTAGTCGCGAACTCTTTGTGCTGAATGTAAGCCAGGCGTAATGCTTCACGGGCGACTGCCTGTTCGAAGACCAGCGCTTCCCGGGTCTGCGGAATGGTCGTCGGACGGATCATTTTGTTCTTGATATGATTACGCAGTTCACGTGGATCCATATCCAGGTGGACCCAGCGCAAGATCATCGGAAGGGTTGCTGAAGCGCACACATTGGAAATTGAATAACTCATCCCCAGGTTGGCGCTCACCGTGCGGTTAAAGGTACCATCAAAAACACTGAAGACATCGGTCGTTGCACCACCAATGTCGACGCCGAGGGCATTGATATTCTGTTGTTCTGCGATTGTCTGTAAGATATTTCCGACCGCACCGGGGGTTGGCATGATCGGGGCATCGGCCCAGGAGATCAGTTTGTTATAACCCGGGGCATGCGCCATCACATGTTCCAGGAACAGATCGTGAATGGCATCGCGTGCAGGCGCCAGGTTTTCCATTTCCAGTACCGGTCGGACATTCGCTACCGTCATCAGTTTCACATCATCGTCAAACGCTTCTTCAACCAGTTTGGCTGCTTCCTGGTTCCCTGCGTAGATGATTGGCATTTTATAGGAACCGCCAAAACGAGGCTGTGGTTTCGCAGGAGCAATCAGTTCCGCCAATTCAACGACGTGTTTCAGTGTTCCTCCGTCCGTGCCTCCAGCCAGCAGAATCATGTCAGGGCGCAGTTCGCGGATTCGCTGGATCTGTTCGTGAGGCAGTCGTTTATCGTTGGAGCAGATCATGTCCATGACAATCGCACCCGCTCCCAGAGCGGCGCGCTTTGCACTGGCGGCAGACATTTCACGAACCACGCCAGCCACCATCATTTGCAGACCACCACCCGCGCTGGATGTCGAAATATAAATATCACAACCGGTATCTCCCTGTGCCGGCCGAATGATTTCACCGTTGTCATCGATCAGTTTGCGACCTGCGAGCTCACCGACTTCGGTAACGGCATTGACAACGCCTACCGTCACATCTGCAGCAGGTTCTTCTACGGTGGTGGGGGCCTCACCACGAAATGTCTGACGGTATTCACCATTGATTTTTTCAATCAAAATCGCCTTGGTGGTGGTACTGCCGCAATCAGTCGCCAGGATCACGTTGATCTGATCGGGGTCAAGTTGTTTTGCTGTCGTTGAGTTCATATCTGACTCACCATCCGTGTCAATCTGAGAGCAGTTGAAGTGTCGTTCAGGCCGTATATCTTTTGTCAGGAATCATCTTTTTTCAAGACAGGCAATGGTGCAGGATCAACAGGCGGACTTTGATCTTCCGGCTGCTTATTGCTTAAGAATTCCAATCGCTGGCACAGCCATTCAATGGAGCTTCGCTGTTCAAGAAAGTCAGCAAAGATTTTCTGTGACCGTGGATCAACCAGGATTGACAGTAATGGAGTGAAGAAATGAATGGCCTGTGAACCGATGTAGTTCAGAGGGCGGCAGGTTTCCAGGGTGAGGATGGCCAGAGTCACCATCTCCCGGCGAATGACTTCCTGGCAGATGCGATCTGCAATCTGCTGCTGCTCGACGGTGGGAACAAAATCTTCCGGGCGTTCTACCGCGAAGGCGTGCGCGAGCCACTTTTTGATCATGACCATCCTAGCCTGTATCCAGATATACTGAGCGTTTCCGGAGCTACTTTCACCCAATCATAGTTGTGAGTAAGCTGCGAGAGTTAAATGAACGCATTTATGTAATTCTGTTGTGGTTTCAATTGACGCAAGTTATTTCCATAGCTGCACTAAGTCTAACAATAGCAGGATTGGATAAAAATGAAAGTATCCATCTGAAAGAAATAGGGATTCTGAAGAATCCCTCAAAAAACGGCCCTCTGTTTCAGGTGATGTTGAAGAGAGCTTCGGCATTGGCGGTTGTGATCTCCGCCATCTCTTCCGGAGTTTTCTGATGGAGTTCCGCCAGGCAGGCGCAGGTGTATTTTACAAACGCTGGTTCATTCCTTTTGCCACGCATGGGAACCGGAGCCAGATAAGGGGAGTCGGTTTCGATCAGCAGTCGATCCAGTGGAATCTGTTTTGCTGTCTCCCGCAGTTCGTCATTTTTCTTGAAGGTCAGCATGCCTGCAAAAGAAATATGGAGCCCCAGTTCCAGGCAGGCGGCAGCTGTCTCCGGACTGCCACAGAAGGAATGCATGATTCCTTTCAATGGTGCGCCTGCCGCTTCCTGCTGTAACAGTTCTACAACATCCGCTTCAGCCTCACGGCAGTGAATCACAAAAGGGAGGTCCAGTTTGCGGGACAGCTGAATGTGTTTGCGGAAATAGTCCTGTTGCAATTCGATCGGGGCATAGTCCCAGTAGCGATCCAGTCCCGTCTCGCCAATGCCAACGACTTTATCAGCGGTCGAGAGTGCCTCAATCAGCTCCCAGTCATTGGGTTTCATTTGAGCGACGTAGTTAGGCTGGATCCCCACAACTGCGTAAACATGCTGAAAGGTCGCAGCCAGATCAACGGCCCGTTGACTGCTTTCTGCGGTAATGCCGATGGACAGGATCGTTTCAACGCCTGCGTCGATGGCGTTTTGCACAGTTTCCGGGCGATCGGGGTGAAAGGCTTCTTCATCCAGGTGGGCGTGGGTATCAAATAACTTCATGGAGAATATCGAATTTCAATTATGAGTTGTTCACAGTTTCTTTTTGGGAGCGACTTTATTTGCGTTGGTAGCAAAATTGATTGACTGGAAGCCAGCAGCCAGGCAAGTATCGTAGGTGCGAATCATTTCACCCAATGGGACTTCTTCCTGAATGTCCAGAATCACAGGGATTTCTGGTGCCAGTTCTGCCAGTTCCATCAATGTCTGTTTCAATTGATCGAACTGAGCATACTCGCGCTCATTTAATTCTACAATAGTCTGATTATCCTGCCGTTTGAGTTTTAACCAGACTTCCCCCAGCGGCTGTTCTTGCGGAGTTGATTCAAATGATTCAATGCTGCCGGTCGCGAGTTCAGTTGGCAGCAGAAATTCACGAACCTGGTTTGCTGATGCGCTGATAAAGAAGATCAGCAGCAGAAATACCACGTCAATCATCGGCGTCATGGTAGCCTGGTCCTGGATATCGGAGCGGCTGTTATGATGAGAAGGGATTTTCATGGCAAAGGGCAGTTACTCATTCAAGACAAGAAATTTAACGTTGGAAATACCTGCGCGGGCGCAGCTGATCAGCACGGGTTCAACAATTTGGTACGGGATCCGTCGGTCTCCGCGGATGCGGATTTCCATTTCGTGTCGTTTGCTTTCATCCAGTGCCAGAAGTTGTGCTTCCAGTTCCTCCGGGCTGATTTCGTTCCCGCGTAGATGCAGATTTTCATCCAGGGTGATTGTGATTATCATCCGTCGCGGCGTTTCATCCGGCTCGGATTCGTTTTGCGATGCCTCGGGCAGTTCGACCGCTTCCAGCTTCTCATTTTGAGTGAGGTGAGTCGCGGCCAGAAAGAAGACAACCAGCAGAAAGACAATATCGATCAGGGGAGTGATGTTAAATCGGATTCCAGGCTGGCGGGGACGTGTAGGGACTCTCATCTGTTTTATCCTTCGGGAGGTGGTGAGGGTCGTGTTCCCTGTTGATCGGCGAGCCGTTGTGCAAGTTCATCTTCCGGTCGTTTCCGGACTGGTTTACCCGACTGTTTCGCTGGAACAGCGATACTGCGTTTGAAGTCAGCAAAAACATGTTCGGCTAATAGTGAGGATTGAGCAACGAGCTCATCAATCCTGTTACGAAAAAAAGCAAAACTGGCGAGTGCGGGCACGGTGACACTCAGACCGAATAGAGTTGTGATCAGCGCTTTGGAGATCCCGGGAGCCAGTTCTGCCACATCCGGGTTGGCTTTGGCAGTGAATTCCGAAAAGGCCAGGATCATTCCCCAAACTGTCCCCAGCAGTCCCAGCATGGGAGAGAGTGTACCAATGACTGACAAGTATTCAATTTTCCGATTCAATCGTGCCGACTGTTGCATCGCTGCATCTTCCATCGCTTTTTCGACGGCACCGTACCCCAGTTGAACTTCAGCCAGTCCGGCAGACAGTAGATAAGATAGAAAGCTGGGGTTTGACTTACAGACGGAATCCGCACTGCGATATTGCTGCTGTGTGATCAAACCGTGAACTTCTTCCGCCAGGCCGGGGGGCATCAGAGCATTTCTGCGAATACTGATAATATGCTCCACGATTAAAGCCACCATGGCGATACTCAGGACCGCAATAATGATTCCAATCGTACCCGCATCATCAACGAGTTGTCGGAAATCGATTTTTGAGATGTCTGTCCCCGCACTCGTCCCTGACTCTTCTGCAGCGAGGCAGAAGGCGGGAGTTGACAGCGAGAGACAGGTACAGATAAAACTGGCCCAGAGGTATTGACTCAGTGATTTATTTCGATCCATCAAATCATTCATTTCCAGAAAAAATTCGTGCTATTCAATTATCTTGTGTTTTCGGTTGCGAACTCGTTTTTGTGATCTGATCAATCATCTGCAGTGCCATTTGCCGTGCAGGTGATATTGAATATCGTGCTGCGGTTTCCTGGTACAGTCGCAACGCGTTATTGGTCTGTCCCATTGCCAGAATCGAATCGGCGGCTTTCAAGCTGGCTTCCGCTGAGAGTTGGGGGTTGGAATTTTCAGCAAGTGGAATCCAGAGAAATGAAGCAGCGGCCTGTCCGTGTCGTTCCAGCATGGCATACCCGGTACCCAGTAGAAAGTGTGGTCCTGCTCTGAGGTGTTCCGGAACCTGATTCAGATTGCGTTCCCAGCGCTGCAGTTCCAGGAGACTGATATCACCAGTGCGCAGGCGGAGTCGCCAGAGCTGACTGCGTGCCAGTTGCTGGATATTCACGCGGGGACTTGTGGCCAGCGATCGGAGTGCTGCTTCTGCCTGTGCCTGATAATCAGGCGCTGTTAGCAGAATGCTGGCCCCTATCAGCTGTTTGACTTCATCCTGTTCTGTTAACCAGTTTTGAGCCGCATTCCGGACAGGCGACAAAGTTTCTTTGATTCCCCAGTCGAGCGGGATCAGATCGAACGAACGGGCATCAGGCTCGTTTTCAACCATGATTTGAAATCGATGTGCTGCTTTCAGATTGTCGCCGAGCGCTAAAGCGGCTTTGGTCATCAACGCCAGAATTTCACGACGGACCCAGAGGCGGTTTTCTATATTCAAAGCTTCATTGAAAGAATCAATGGCTTTTTCGTATTCTCCCTTTTGTAACTGTTCCAGTCCCTGCTGGTGCTGTTCTGTTTGCGGTGTATGAACCTTTACGATTTCCGAACTGGGATAAATTTTCACAGTCCCGCTGGGCAGCAGCTTCACTTTGATCTCTGAATGAGTGAAATCCAGAATCGTACACGGAAGTGTGGCCTGACCTACATGGTGATGTGGGCGGACTTCGATCTTATCCTGGGCGCAGGTACTGTCTGTATTCTGAAATAGGAATACAATCACCAGGTTGATCAACAGGAATGTTCGCATGGACTTCTTTCAACAGGGAAATGGAGCTACTCTGCAGGTGCTGAAGTGATCGGTTCTGAATCAGGTTGCTCACTTTTCTGATCACTTGGATCCTTGGTGAAAAACCAGGAAAAGAGCATTAAGAGCGCTCCTCCCGTAATTGCCATATCCGCCACATTGAAAATACCGGTTCTCAAAGGACCAAACCCGATGTTGAGAAAATCGATGACAATGCCATTCAGGAAAACCCGATCAATTAAATTACCGATCCCACCTGCCAGCAATAACGATAACGCGATAAACTGGACCAGTGGCATCTGCCAGCGAAAGACCAGCATCCCCGACACAAGAATCAAAAATGCGGCATTCGCGACAACCAGCAGAAAAAAACGGACCGGTTTCGAGAGACGGCTGCCTACACTCAGAAAAGCGCCCGAATTCTCTGCATATTCCATGCGGAAAGTATTATTCAAGTAAGTCACCGGTGGTTCGAATTTGAGTTTTTCGACGGCGATCTTCTTGGTGTACTGATCACAGCCAACGCAAAATAACAGGCAGGTCAACAGCAGGGTGTAGCGAGTCGCTTTGGAAACGGACGAGGACATTAAACACTGGCTTTCTGAGGGGGTGAATTGTATTTCTGTTGATGCGCAGACAGCTCTGGCAGTCTCCTAGTTGCGCTTGATAAATTTGCGGACATTATAGTATCGATAGCTGCCTTTATTCTGGCGGGCGAGTTTATCGAGTGAGTTGCCTTCCTTGACGGGGAAACCCTCTCCAAATTCGATGCAGTGAATTTTCGCTCTACCACCATTTTCTGCACGGATTTCATTGAGGTCAGCACTGGATAACTGCGGATGTTTTGCGTCTGTCAGGAAGAATATGACATCCGGGTTAAAACTTAAAGCTCTTTTTAACGCAGGCAGATGATCTGTACCACCGTCAGGTTCGACACTCTGAATGAACTGGCGGGCCAGGGTTCGATTGATGTCAGTGGCATAAAGCAATTCCGCGGACTTTCCCCGATGCTGCATGGCACGAGTGTTGGTATTGTAAAAAATGATCTGAAATTGCTGATGGTGATTTAATCCTGCCAGGCTGGAAATCAGTTCTGACCTGGCTTTGCGAATGGGGGCTCCCTGTGGCGCGGCCATACTTCCAGAGCAGTCGAGCACGAAGACAAATCGCTTGCCAGAATCGACGGCGTCGAAAAAATTGACATTCCCGGCACCCATAACAGGAGGTGCCAGTGCTGTGCTGGGGGACAATAACTGGTTATCAGTCAGGTCGGCAGTGGGAGTGCTGGGGGCCTGTGTCGGGCCTGCTCCGAGCAATTTCGAATTCAATTCTGGAAGCAGAGGAGCGACCGGCGGCTGGTCCATTACTTCACTGATCTGTTCCTGGACCTGTGAAACCTGCAGATTGTCAGGAGATTCCAACTGTTCCTGGTCGGAATCCTCAGTCTGCTCGGCATCAGGGGACGGTTTGACATAAATACCCACACTACGGAGCTCTCCTTCATCGCCTCCAGTCTGACCGCTGTCACAGCGATTCAGACTGGAAATCAGGATGAGCAGGATGAGGGAGTGGATCGCCAGCGAAGCCGCCCAACTGGGAACAACGAGCAGAGGGGAATTTGTCTGCCATCGTGCGGTGCGTTGTTCCATCTCTGTAAATGCTGCTGGCATTAATTCAAATCCATGGCAGATAAATTCAGTCCGTATATACTAACATAAGTCTCTATATTGTAGTGGATTATCAATTCTCGAACAGTCTGGATTCCATAGAAGAGGAATGTTGAGAAACGGACAATGCTCATCCAGATGAGAGTTTATGAAAGTGGAGTACTTCTCTTACGTTATTCCTTATTCAACTGTTGAAGGTATTGTTTGGTAACATCCACCGGAAAAACGCCATCTGGTGGCTCATAAGCAAATTCCGTTTCGGGGATAGGTGAATTCAGTGTCACTTTGCTAAAATTAAGTGAGACCATACTTTGCAGAGAATCACCAGTTTTTTTCAAGTAGACAATTCGACGAGGGAAGAGCGTTTCCTGGTCCAGGTAGACTCTGACTGCATCCGGGACATAAGCAGGTAGTTCGACAGGAGCTGCAGGATCTCCCCCCTTCCATTGTGCCAGAAATTCTTCTTTCCAGGTACCATTTAAGACCGTTAAAGTCTTTCCACTGATGGTTCGTTCTGCCACGCTGACGAAATTCATATTTTTCTGAATGGCTGCCAGTAATCCCGGTAGTCCTCCCAGGCCAAGTTGTGCAACCAGTATGTTCGTTTGTGCCTGTGGATTGACCTCTGCCTGTTGTAGGATCGCCTGTACATCCCTACGCGTTACCCGCGAAGTTCCTTTAATTGTATGCTCGGTCCACAATACCTGGCCATCACAGATTTCGAGCACGGTACCGACCGGTTTACCATCTGGATTCTGACTCTGAACCTGAAACTCGAGTCGAAGTTTCAGTTCTTTACCCTGTTTCAGGTCTTTTGCCTGTAAGTAATTTCCGGTGATGATGAAGGTTTTTGGCCCAATTTCGACTTTCTCGGTAATGTGAGTTCGAATTGAACGGTAGGAGAGGAGTTCTTCGCGGGCTTTATTTAGCAGTGCTGTCGCATAAACCGGATTATTTTTCAAATTCTTTTCGGATTCATTAGACGCAGTATTTCCAGCTGCTGACTTCTCCCGGGAATCTGCCTGAGCGAGAAGTCTTTGATTCTGGCTCTTTCTATCCTCCTGTCTGCTCAAGCTTTGCGGCAATTGAGCCCAGGAAGAGATCGAGAAAAAATGATTCAGCACTGCGACGAGCAGGAGGCCTGATGTCAGGGTTAAAATGCGTAACATGTTATAATTGTTCGGAAAAAAACGAATTTGTCAAAGAATCGGACCACATTAGTCCGAAAACAGATGTATGAGGCCATCTATGTGCCTCTAGCTGGCTGGAGTATTTCAGCTGGCAGACCGTTTAGCTCAGTGTAAGAACGTTGAAATTTGGGACTGATCGCATTTTAACGTTATTTCGGGCTTTGGGTCGACCTGAAAACTGAGTCTTTTTTGAACCGAACGTCGACCGTTCCAAATTCCCAGGGATCGACGTCTTAGTTTGCGATGGACGGTTCTTCACTTACACAAGTCGCATTATTCGTCGTGGGTATTCGAACAAGGGGTCATGATGAAGTACTACTTCCTGGCTTTAGGAACATTGGTAGTTGTCTGTGTTGGCTGTGCAGCCGACGGACAACAGGTAATTAAAAAAGGTGAGTACCATGCTCCACCGGCTGCGATGATGCAGCGACCGGGGCCTATGGTAGATGGGCCGGGGCCTGGCGTTCTGCAAATGCTGGGACCGCCACCCATGAGTGCCTATGCAGCGCGGACCTCACAGGTTCGCTTTGTAGGGCCAGCAGGCATGAAGGTTGGCTGGCAGGTTGCGGAGGGCTATGCCGAAAATCAGATTACAGCTCCGGGACGCTACAACTTTAACCAGGGGGCAACCTACCGGTTAAAAATGTCGCACATTCCAGGACGCTCAATTCCTGCTCTGTATCCTTCATTGCAGGTGTATCCGGCACATCCAACAACAGATGCTTACCTGTCACATAACAGTATTCCTCTGGAAATTACTCCGGAAGATCTGGATCAGGTGGAAAGCAACAACTTCGTGACCAAAGTAATCTATCTTCCAGATGAAAAGTTTCAGGAACTGGCAATCGCCGGTGTGGAAACTCTGGTTTCTACCCGTCTGGATCCTGGTGTTGATCCGGTTGCTGAAGCAGATCGTCGTGGAACAATCATGGCTGTGCTGCGAATGGGTAACATGGATCTGGAAATGCCATCTGGTGATGATGGAAATGAAGTGGTTTCTCAGGTTTCCTACGATGGTGACGCTGGAGCTCACATGGCTCCCATGCCGATCCCCGGTGAAGCAATTGGTATCGCTTCAGGTGTCCCTGTACCCACAATGATGGGGGGCATGGGTGCTCCCGGTCAGCCAGCTTACAATCCAATCGCTGGAATGGGACCAACACCTGCCTGGGGTATGCCCATGACAGGGACTCCTATCGGACTGCCAGGCCCTCCCCACATTCCATTGGGTGGACCAGCCAGCTTGAAGTCTCATACGATTCGGAACGTATCGAAAACGAATCTGCCGAAGCCAGTGGATCACTTCCTGATCGATGTTAAACAGAATCCACCACCAAGCTTGCCCAAACCTGTTAAGTATGTCCAATACTCAGAAAGTCATCCGGTACACTCTCCTGGTCAGGTTTCTTACCCAAGAACCATGGCACCAGGTTCTGGATACTAAAAAAAGACTCTGGACCCACGTGACACTCCTGGTAACACATACCAGGAGTGTCACCCCTTGTCTTTTCAAGTTTCCTCTCTGCTCTGCTATCTCATCTTTTACGGCTAAATCTCTTCTGTCATCTCTCTGGACAACTGATCGTAGAAACTCTTAGTCATGACGAATTCAAAACGACAATACCGATCATGCTTATTAACGCTACTGTTAATGCCCGTGATCGTTTTTGTCATGGATGTACCAGCTGCCTGGTCTCAAGAGATGATCGGCGGTCGCCAGTACAATTCGGGGAATCAATTCTATCATCCACTGAATCAACGCACTCCTCCAGGGGTTGCCGGTCAGTGGGCGGCTTTGTCTGGCCAGGTACAACCCGGATACATTCAACCCATGAAATTCAGTCTGCCTTCCACGGGAACTTTGACGTTCTATGCTGGCGGTCCAGATCAGGTAATTCAAAAAACATCACCAGCTTCCATCGGTTTTGGAGTCGGTTATGTGTATCGAGTTAAAATCAGTGGGATGCCGGAATTTCCCGGTGTTGAATTATATCCTACCATTGAGTTAATTGATCGTCTGCATCCTCCTGCCGGACTGGCCGAACAGTATCCGATTCCAGTCAGTTTTACAGCAGAAGACATTGAACTGGTGCTGTCCGGAAGGATGGTGACAAAAGTCGTTTATCTGGAACGACCTCAAACGGCAGTGCCAGCACAGTTTGATCGGCAACCGACACAAACCATCACCGCTCAAAAAAACCTGATTGCCGAGGCTGATCTGTTGGGACGTCCGATGCTGATTCTCAGAATGGGAGGCCGGTTGCCTTCCACACGTGGTGAAGATCCTGCTTTTTTCGGGAATGGAGCACCTGTTCTTGAAGTAAATTCACCGATGGTCAAAAACTGATGTTGCGATTAACCAAAGGAAATTCCGTGTCAATATTGTCGTTTAGAAATCAAAGAGGAGCGTCGCATATGCAGCGTGTTTGCTCTCTGGCGGCGATCCTACTGATGTCTGTCAGCAGCGGGTGCTCCAGCTTATCGCCAGTTTCAATTTCCATGCCTTGGAATAAGTCAGTGATGAATCAGGTCAAGGAGCCGGCTCCAGCAGTTCAGCATGCTGACTTTGACAGCAGTGAAGGAGCGGTCACACTGTCGGCCCCAGTCCCAGAGGTGGCTCCCGCCTCAGCAGTCCAGCAGGTAGCTTACTATCAACCGGCTCCAGTCTGCGAGCGACCTCCCTACTGTGAGTTTTCCCCAGCTGTAGAACGAGATTATACAGTGCCTGCCGGCACTGATCCTGCCATGGTCCAAATGTATCCGGACGAATATCTGTTCGATGGCGGAGATCGAGAAAATCCGGTTCACTATGACGATTACAGTCGCCTGGGACTGGATACGGAAGATACAATTGTTGAATACCAGACACACAAAGGCAATCATGAAGTGAAAAAATCAAATCGAGTGGCAGTCTATGCTCCCCGGTTTGCGGCCATTCGTTCCGCCAGTTCGCCCTTATCTGGTACTTCAGTCGATACACTGGCAACGACGGAAGATACCGTTCACGGTGTGGGTCTGGATGCACGGACTGTCATTACTCAACATAAACAGCGTGAGCAACTGGAAGGGATACGTATGCGTTCCCGAGCCAGTGGAGTGGAAACGGAACAGCAACAGGGAGCCGTTGGTCAGACTGCATTTCTGGGCTCGCATACCAAACTTAACAATCTGTTCCAGGATACCGCTACCGAAACTACGGGGCAGTTTGAGCAATCTGATGAAGCACGCATTGCCTATCAGATTCAGGCAGCCGCCATCTGGTCACGCACTCAGTTTCCTGTCATTGCCATTCGCCAGCAGTCAGCGCATTCTTCAAAAAGTGCAGTTAAACCTGAAGAATACGTTGGCATTGAAGACAAACGCAAAACTGAAGGTAACCTGAAGCTGGTGAAACTGGCCGATAAGAAAAACGCGGAACCAGGTGATATCATCACTTTCACAATCAAATACGAAAACGTAGGTGACTTCGATGTCGAGGGTATCAAGATTGTGGACAACCTGACACCGCGGCTGGAATACATTCAGGACAGTGCCACATCTGATCGCAAAGGACGTCTGCTTGTCGAAGACAACCATGAAGGCAGTCTGATTCTGACCTTTGAAGTGGATGAAACCGTTCTTGGTCACCAGGGAGGTGTCGTTACTTTCAAGGCACGAGTTCGTTAATCTGAAATCGAGGATGAATTTTACTTCATAGAATAAACTTTGTGGATTCCCGCGAATCCTGAGCCCGTTGTGCAGCACGCATGACGGGCTCATTTTTTTACTCGATTGTCTGTTGCCTTGAGAATTAGCAGCTCTGCCTTCGAACAGTGTTGTAAAATGCTACAAGCTGAGGTGTTTTACAGCAGCCATCTGGATGTGATACAGAAGAGGTGACGTCGGGTTAAATTAAGATTCGGTTATAAAATGCTGATTTTCAGGTACTTAACAGCCGATGTCTCGAATCCGTTGATTCAATCGATACATATTATGAATAGGTGTTTCGAGTGGCACATGAATTGCGAATATTCAGACCTGGAATTTGTCAATGGGAAGCGAAGTCTCACGCGGAACTCAGTTGTTCTTTTTCTTTTATTTAATTTGCTGACTTCGTGTCCTGTATTCTTTTTAAAAGGATAAAATTCGATGACGGTGCAACTACAGGGAGGAATTCTCCAAGTATATCACTCAGGACCTTTGTGCGTCGCTGGCTTCGGTGGTAGAGATGTTCTGGATACATTCAGTGTGAAAGGAATCCGGGATGAAATACTTGAGCTTGTCAAAGTGCAGCAGTGCGAAACACTGGCGCTTGATCTGACTGGTGTAAAGCTGATTCCCAGTGGAATGTTGGGGCTGCTTTCCTCAGTACTTAACCTCGGAGTCGAGATTCATCTCTATAACCCCTCCGAAGATATCCGGGAAGTACTCAAGATCACCGGGCTGAACCAGTTAATGCATCTGCATGATGTAGAAATTCCCTATTAAACTATTCCTTCAATTCATGGTTAAAAGCGAAAGTTGACTTTGATCGGCTTTCGTTTTTTTTGCGCCGTCTCGGCAGGGCACCTTTTCAAAAAGATGACCAGCGAGTAATCTGGATTCCCGGTCCTTGTATTCTGTCGTGGATTCAATCTGGTTGAAAAGATGTCTCGCATTATTTCCGAACGCTGGCAAAAAGTCGAAAAACTGATTGACGGGTTCTGCCACACCGATCAGGTTCCAGCAATTGCACTGCAGGTGTCCGTGGGTGATGAGTCCCGCAGTTATTTCTCTGGACGTCAGCGAATCGCTGATCAGGCAGATACACTTCCTGATGACGCCATTTTTCTGGTCGCATCCATCACTAAGCCGATCGTTGTTTCGGGTGCGTTAAAGTTGATGGAGGAGGGAGAGTTATTACTGGGAGATCGTGTCAAACGTTATATTCCGGAGTTTGGCTGTGCTGGAAAGCACGGGATCACAATCCGGCATCTAATGACACATACTTCCGGATTGCCCGACATGCTTCCTGACAATCGAGCGCTGCGAGCTGCCAATGCTCCGCTCTCTGAATTTGTGAAACAGATCTGTGAACTCGCTCCCGATGAACCGCCCGGCAGAATCGTGCAATACCAGAGCACAGGGATCGCGATCCTAAGCGAAGTGATCCTGCGGATTGCAGGCCAATCCTGTGCAGACTATTTACGTCAGACCCTGTTTGAACCGCTGGAGATGAGCGATACTTCGCTGGGACTGCCTGAGGAGTGGAAACAGGGGGACCATCCCCGAGTAGATCGAATTCCAGAAATCCGAATTCCGGAAGGGCTGGATGTTGAGCCGCATTGGGACTGGAACAGTTCGTACTGGCGACAGTTTGGTGCACCCTGGGGGGGACTATTGACGACACCGGCAGATCTGGGGAAGTTTGCCGGGATGCTGCGCCAGGGAGGTCGATATCGGGATCAGCAGATCCTGTCCCCCCAGACAATCCGTGAAGCAACACGAGACCAGTTACCATCGTTCTCCGGGTTATCTGCTGCTGCCAGGCAGGGGAAGGGCTGGGGACTGGGCTGGCAGATCGTATCTGCCTCCAACAGTGATTATTATGGCGATTTACTTTCCCGGTCTGCTTTTGGCCATGGAGGAGCGACGGGAACCGTTTTCTGGGTCGATCCGGAACTGAATGCATCTGCGGTGATTCTGACGACGGTGCCACAGGAACCTCATGGACGATATCTTGCCCGGATCACAAATCGAATCATCGCCTGCATAGAACCTGAGTCATGAATACACTGGCGGAAAAGATGTAAGGTTGCCTTGTCTTTTTCAATCGGATTATAATGCTCTCCCTCTGCAGAGGAGACCTGGTCTGTATCGTTCGTATCTGACGATTTGTTTTGTCTGAATCATGATGAACACTGAAGCTGCCTCCATCCTGACACTACTGTCCTACCTGCTGTTTATTTCAGCTTTGCTGATATATCAGGCCGTTCATCTTCCAGATGGCTGGCGTGCCTGGATCTTATTTGCAATCACGCGTGTCTATGCACCTGGGCTGTGGCGCGTCCGGCGGAATCGTCGTTGCCCATTTCCGGGAGATTCCGCAGGTATCGTGATCGCCAATCACCGTAGTCCAACCGATCCGATCATCCTCTGGTATAATTCTCATCTGGGAAATCCGCAGAAGAAGATGCGCTGTATCAGTTTTTTAATGGCCAGGGAGTATTATGAGCTGCCTGGTCTGGTAGGCTGGATTTCACGCGCCATGCATTCCATTCCCGTTGACCGGAATGGTCAGGATGTCGTGCCTGTACGGGAAGCTCTCAGGCGTTTGAAAGAAGGAGGCTTGATTGGGGTTTTTCCGGAAGGCGGAATCCAGGAAAGCCGACCCATTGCTGATGCCAATTCCGGGATTGCGTTTCTGGCTCTGCGATCAAAGGCTCCCGTGTATCCTGTCTATATTAACAATTCCCCTCGAGGCAAGAATATGATCGAACCGTTTTATACACGGTCCGATACATCGCTGATTTATGGAGAGCCCATTGATCTCTCGGATTACCATGATAAACGTCTGACGCGTGAAGTCCTGGATGAGGTAACTACTTTAATGATGTGGAAACTGGCTGAACTGGGGGATACCGAATATCTTGGGGGGGCACGGCCTGATTCTCAGTCAGCGGTGATCCCGATTCCAACTGGTCGATATCATTCAGGAAACTGAAATACGATCAAGAAATTATTAACGGAAGTCACCGCGTCAATTTACCACTTTCGTACTATCAGCAATGAAGAGTGTATGAGCGCGCAAAGAATCCCCAAGGGCTCTGGCGGATGAGCGTCTGCACTACAGCAGTTGCTACATCGACCAGAAAAACCCCCCGGGGTTGCCTGCTTCCAAAAAAATTGGAATCGTGAATCGGAATTTGAATAAAAACATCGCGGAATGGTTGGACTATGAGGTATTCGACAACCCAGGCAGAAATGAGACAAAAAAGTTGATTTTTTGATATGAAAGGTCCCTTTGTCGCAAAATACAGAACTCCTTTTCTGGATAATCTGCGATAAATCAATAAGATGCAGTTGTGAACTAAGCAACGACTGCGAACCATTTTCAGATAAATCTGTCAGGATAGTTTTCAGAAAACCATTAGAAAGAATGTGAATCATGCCGGGTCTGGGTGTAAATATTGATCATGTCGCGACCGTGCGTCAGGCCCGTTTAACCTTTGAGCCGGACCCGGTGTGGGCAGCCGTCCTGGCGGAACTGGGGGGGGCGGATGGAATCACATTGCACTTGAGAGAAGATCGTCGCCATATCCAGGATCATGATCTCTACACGATGAAGAAGACCGTTCAAGTCAAACTGAATCTGGAGATGGCAGCCGAAGAAGAAATGACTCAGATCGCTCTGGAAGTCCGACCTGATCAGGTCTCTCTGGTACCAGAGAAAAGGGAAGAACTGACGACAGAGGGGGGGGTGGATGTGATTGCGAATGCAGAACGTGTGAGCCAGTGTGTCCATCGGCTGCAGCAGGCAGGGATTGAAGTGAGTCTGTTTATTGATCCTGATCCGGCGCAGATTGCGGCTTCCAAAAAAGCAGGAGTCCATGCTGTTGAGCTGCATACGGGGAGGTATGCAGACGCCACCTCTGCGGGAGAGCAACAACAGGAATTGGATATCCTGCAGAAAGCCTCTGCATTCACGATTGAGCAGGGACTGAAATTACATATGGGACATGGACTCACATATAGAAATGTGACTCCCGTCGCTGCAATACCTCATGTGAGTGAATTGAATATCGGCCACAGTATTATTTCCCGGGCCGTACTGGTGGGGATGGAACAGGCGGTACGCGAAATGAAGGCGCTTGTGAACGTCTGAAATTCAGGAAAGTGCGCCACAAGGGACTCTTGTTCAGAGAATAAATCAATGGCATTATTTATTAATGTCATTTAAATATCGCTCCTGTTCAATTCTACAACAGCGTTCCAGCTTCGCTGTTTTTGCTAATCCTCAGGAACCGCAAAGCTGTATGCCTCAACTCATGTCGTGGCCGTTTTGACAGGTTCTGTTTTGACAGAGAACTTACTTCTGACAGTAGATTTCTACCGCTTGATACGTTATGGTGATTTTCAAACTAGCATCACACATCGCCCGAAAGATTCCGTCAACTTCGAGTGTGTGTTTTGTGCCTGAGGGTTTCGGTATGGTTGCGAATTCCTGCAATCGCTGTTTTCCCAGCCGATCTACTTCCATTCATGATGAATAGAAGTAACCCGGAAAATGTGAGTATTGTTCCTGCAGCCTGAAACAGATTGTCTGGTGCGCTACTCATGGCAAAAACGAGTAAAGAGAAAAGCGTTCCAATATCTGAATCGTTTTGGTTTTGAATGAATTGCTTTCATGTTGTCTGGTGATATTCATTACCGGCTGCGGTCTTTGCTTGAACTTTTTTGGAAATGATCGGTTCTACGCAGGGCAGGGTGTGGCGGCCTCTTCACCTGCTGGTTTATTCAGAATTTAAAGAGGAGCAAATTACGATGACTCCCAAAGATTTTTTTGCTTTTGCAGAAAAACACGGCGCAAAGATGGTCGACCTGAAGTTCACCGACATCTTTGGTACTTGGCAGCACTGTTCTTACCCCATCAGTACCTGGGATGAAGGTACTTTCGAAGATGGCGTCGGTTTCGACGGATCATCTATTCGCGGCTGGCAGACAATCGACAGTTCAGACATGCTGGCTGTGCCAGATCCGGCGTCTGTCAAACTTGATCCGTTTTTCAAGTCGCCTACTGTGAGTGTACTGGCTGATATCGTCGATCCGATTACCAAAGAGGACTACAATAAAGATCCGCGCAATGTCGCTAAAAAGGGTCTGGCCTACCTGCAGCAGACCGGGATTGCTGATTCCTGTTTTATTGGTCCCGAACCGGAATTCTTCATATTTGACGATGTACGTTATCTCTCCAATCAGAGAGGCGCCATGTATGAGATCGATTCCTCTGAAGCCGCCTGGAATACAGGACGTTCTGAAGAGGGCAACCTGGGGCATAAAGTTGGTTACAAAGGGGGCTACTTCCCTGTTGCTCCGACTGATACTTATGGTGATTTGCGGGCTGAAATGGTCGATGAGCTTCAGAAAGTGGGTATCGTTGTGGAAGCCCACCACCATGAAGTTGCTACTGCAGGGCAGTGTGAAATTGATATGGAATTTTCACCTCTGCTGCAGATGGCTGACCAGTTCATGTGGTACAAGTACATCATCAAGAATGTCGCCAAGCGTAATGGAAAAACTGTTACGTTCATGCCGAAACCTGTCTTTGATGATAATGGTTCCGGTATGCATACACATATCTCACTCTGGAAAGATGGCAATACATTGATGGCCGGTGATGGCTATGCCGGGCTCAGTGAACTGGCGCTGCATGCGATCGGTGGAATTCTGAAGCACGGACGAGCCCTGATCGCACTGTCGAACCCGACTGCCAACAGCTTCCATCGACTGGTACCTGGCTTCGAAGCTCCTGTGACGCTGGCAATGAGTCAGCGTAACCGTTCTGCATCCTGTCGTATCCCGATGTACTCCGGTAGTCCTAAAGCGAAACGCGTTGAGTTTCGTTGTCCGGATCCCACAGCCAATGGCTATCTGAGCTTTACCGCTTTGATGATGGCCATGATTGATGGTGTGCAGAATAAGATCGATCCTGGTGAACCTCTGGATCGTGATATCTATGACATGACACCAGAAGAACTGGCTGAGACAAATGTGGCTCCCAAATCTCTCGACGAAGCATTAATCGCACTGGAAGAAGATAGCGCCTTCCTGACCGCTGGCGATGTCTTCAGTGAAGACCTGATTAAGGCATTCATCAAGTTCAAACGGACTGAAGAGTTGGATCCCATCCGATTACGCCCACATCCCTATGAGTTCGACCTCTACTACAATGCCTGATCTGAATGGAATTGTAGCCTGAAGGAATAATTTGACTCGCAGTAAGTCGTCTGATTTACTGCGAGTTTTTTTATTTTGATAATCGTGGTGCCGAAATGGCAGTTAATGCGAGAGCGTTGTGGCTGCCAAACAGGCATGCTCTGTGTGTCGTCGGATTATGTCAGTCCTTTGCTCATAGAGAAACTTGTATCTGTAAGTGTTTAACAATAAATGGGATATGAAAAAACTGTATAGCCGATGTCTGAAATGGCACAGATTATGCGATTGGTTGTTTCAGCCAAAAATGGATGAAAGCCCTTTGGGGAATTGATAATTCAATTAATGTTGTTTCTATTTTAAAGGAGCAAAAGAGATGTTAAGCACACGTACTCACAAATTAGGATTTCCCTTTTCAACAAATCTCCGTAACGAATTAGATGATGCGTTCAGCCAGATGTTTGGAAAGTCCCTGTCTGGTCTGGAAGGGGCTTATTCACCGTTATCGGTCTGGGAAGAAGACAGTAAGTATCATATTGCCCTTGATGTTCCGGGTATGAAAAAGGAAGAGTTGTCACTGGATATCCAGGATGGCCATCTAATTCTCACGGGAGAGCGCAAAACCCTTGAAGGACGTGAATTTCTGCATAATGAACGCCGCTATGGCAAGTTTAAACGCGTGATACAGTTGCCAGACTGGGCCGATCCGGCCTCCGTCAATGCGACCCTTGATTCTGGAGTTTTGACGGTCGTGCTGGATAAAAAGCTGGAAATGCAGCCGAAAAAAATTGATATTCATGATGTAGTCAAACCTGAGTAACAGGTGATACTGGATCAGATTTTGAAAGATATTGTTGGTTGCGCGGCCCCGGTCAACTTCTTAAAGTTGATCGGGGTATTTTATTAGACTGTGTCCAGTTTTACTGTAGCGTCTCCAGAGCCGATTAAACCGAGTTTAATAAATTGAGTGATGCTATCATTAAACGTGATGCCCTCTCGTAATCAGTATCTGAAACTGCCTCGAAATCGGCTCAGTCAATTCTTCCTGATCTGACTATTTCCTGAGCAGCGTCGCTTAAAAGCTAAGTCCCTCTCAGATGCTCAGTATGAGGTCTCGGTAAAGATTTCGTGGTTTTCAGATCAATCCTGCAAAATGATGCACGTTATATGTTTTATGTAAATAAGGGTTTATGGCGATGTATGTCTGTCGGGATTCCTTTTGCGTCCCGGACTACGGCATGACAATTGCGAAGCCCTTGTATCATGTTTCTTAGAAATGCGCCAAAAATTCTTCAGCAGATGCTACCTGATATGAATTGTTCTGATGGTCAATTTGGAGTTGAAAATTAAAAAGTCAATCCGCCTGTGAACGGCAGGCAACATTCCAAGACCAGATTCAAACACTGATTTCTCAGTGAGCGCGCTCCAGCATCTGAAGATCTCCTACATGAGCCTCAACTCATTTTATTAATTCAAGGACTGAACGTGATGTTACCAGGATTTTTGATTGACATGGATGGTGTGATTTACCGTGGAACTGAACTGATTGATGGGGCAGTTGGATTTATCAACGAATTGAAAAAACGTGATCTCCCTTTCATGTTTTTAACGAATAATAGCCAGAGAACCCGCCGTGATGTTGTTACGAAATTGTCCCGGATGGGAATTACCGTAGGAGAGGAGCATATTTTTACTTGTGCGATGGCGACAGCTCGCTTCCTGGCACAAAGTAAACCAAATGGGACTGCTTATGTGATTGGAGAAGGGGGGCTGCTGCATGCGTTGCATAGAAATGGCTACTCAATTGTTGACCATGATCCCGATTATGTGGTCGTCGGCGAAGGTCGTTCGATGAACTTCGAAATGATCGAAGCGGCTGTTCGAATGATTGAAAATGGTGCAAAGCTGATTGCTACGAATATGGACCCGAACTGCCCGACTCAGAATGGACCGAGGCCAGGCTGTGGCGCCATTGTCGCCATGCTGGAAGCAGCGACGAAGAAACAGGCTTTCAGTGTTGGAAAGCCCAGCCCGGTCATGATGCGCAGTGCCCGACAGGAGCTCGGCATTTCCTCTGCACAGACCACAATGATTGGTGACACGATGGAAACTGATATCCTGGGAGGGGTTGAGATGGGTTACCGTTCTGTACTGGTTCTGTCTGGGGGAACTTCGCTGTCCGATCTGGTGAATTTTGCTTATCAGCCAGACCTGGTGGTGGACAGTATTGCCGATCTGAACAATGACGAATTCTTTCAGTTCGATCAGACTCGATTTCATAAGGTGGAACGCTTACTGGCCTGAAAATCTAACTGTCGTGGAACTTTCCTCCATAATTACAGGGGAAATTCACTCTGATTGGTTCAGAACCCGTTCATGCGCGCATTGAGGTATTCCTGATGGTTCGCTACAATTCCTGAAAATATCACGATATTGTGATTCCGTACTATATTGACAGGATTTTGCAGGAACTTCGATGATCTGCTGTTTTCGATCTATCGAGAGAAAACAGCAGCAGGAATACTTGAATGGCACGTTTGACACAGGCCGATTTAACAGATCTGAATGAGTCGTTTGAAGAACGGACTCCCCTTGAGCTGATTCACTGGGCACAGGAGATGTTTGGCACACGACTCGCGGCATTATCGTCGATGCAGCGTGCGGGTTGTGTCGTGGCTCATATGCTGAGCGAGCTGAAGGCTGACATACCCATTCTGTTTGTCGATACCGGAGTTCTGTTTCAGGAAACCCTCGATACCAGAGATCGCCTGATTCAAGAGTATGGTGTTAATATCGTCACGCTCGAACCGGCGAAAACAATGCAGGAACAGACCGAGGAACTGGGTATCCTCTATCTTTCAGTCGAAGGGCAGGAGCAGTGCTGTGATTTACGTAAAACTCAGCCATTGATTCAGGTCGCAGAACAGTACGATGCGCTCATTGGAAGCCTGCGTCGTGCTGATGGGGGGCAGCGTACTAACGTGCCGATCCTGGCCATTGATCCTGCGATGAACTGTCTACGCGTCAATATCCTGGCAAGTCTTTCCAAGGAAGAGTTTCAGGCGTATCTCAATGAGAAACAGGTCATCACAAATTCTTTACATCAGCAGGGGTACCCCACGATTGGCTGTAACCGCTGCACCACTCCCGTGATGGAGAGTGAACCGAATCGAGCAGGTCGCTGGCGACATCTGGGCCCCTGGTCACAGTACTGTGGAATCAATCCGACCGATATTGCCGGTAAGCAGGCGCCCTCGATTGAACTTCCACAAGATCTGGTCGATCGAATTCTGGGACGTGAAACCGATTTCATGATCTGACTGAAGTCAGTTAGATTCGGTCGGCTCCAGGTGTAATCGGGTTGTAGAACTCCCCCAGGCAGGAATGAAACCCGCAGTGCGGCTTTTCTGAAAGAACTGTTTGCGATTAGCTTTCGTGTCTGTATAGCCAAGCGTGAATATTGTTGTGAACCCCTGCTTCTGGATATGAATCATCTCGCGTTCTTTTGATTCGATCCAGTCACCGGTATGGATGTAAGCAGATTCCCAGAGTAATCCATCCGGGTTATGAGGATGTGCCTGTTGCAGATTCAGCCCCGGAACAAAGACACCAGTGGCATCACCTGCAAAGACGGACTTACCGATCAGATTCAACCCTCGATTTTGCAGGACGAATTTTTCTGGTGATACCGATTTGATCTCCCGGATCAGGGAAACCATTGCTTTCACACTTTGTGCTCTACGTGGAACTGGCCAGGCTTTGTTTGAGATATATAAATCAACCGAATCGATGGTATCCAGAAATAGACCATCGACTGGCTGTTGATAAATCTGCTTGATTCGCTGAATCAGAAAATTACGCCAGGCTGGTTGACCGACATCCATATGCCATGATTGGAATGTTTCGTTTTTGCTGAGCGTGAGATCTGTCAGAGAAGTCTGAGGAGCATGTTGCTTTAAATACTGTTGGAAATTCTGCTGTTCAATCTGACCCAGTTCTCCCACACTGAGATACGCGATCACTTTTGCTTTCAACTGATGCGCTCGAGCAGCCAGCTTTTGAATCTGTTCTGTAGACAGTCCGCGAAGTTCTATCACAATCACCTGTCCCGGCTGGATACGCTGCTGCAGCTGGACTAACACCTTCGGATCGCTGCCATAGTAGAGTTGAAAACCCTTCGGTATGAAGCGACTTCGCTCCGTGGCTGAAAGAGGCTGAATCGCTGACACCATCAGGTAGAGAACGAAGAGCAGGCTGTGAGACAAACGTAAATTCATGGTATCGTTTCCAGAGCAGTGGTTTGTATTTTCTTGAAGGCATCTGTTATTCTAAATAAACCATCAGTTGTACCGAAAGTATCCTTTGTTGAAATAATCCGGAAGAACAGCCATGCGTCCGAATCTGATCCAGCACAACCATCGTTTGATTTATCGTATCATCAGTCTGGCTTTGCTGGTTTGTCTGTCGTCGACAATCAGTGTTAATGCAGCCGAAAAAACGCCTCCCAATATTATTATGATTGTCAGTGACGATCAGGGATATCATGATCTGGGCAGCTTTGGCAGCGAGAATATGATTACTCCCCATCTGGATCGTCTGGCAAAAGAAGGAGCAAAGTTGACCAGTTTCTACGTGACCTGGCCCGCGTGCACTCCGAGTCGGGCCAGCCTGTTGACTGGTCGCTATCCGCAGCGAAACGGGATCTATGATATGATTCGCAATGAAGCACCAGACTATGGTCACAAGTACAAGTCTGCGGATTATGAAGTGACCTTCGAGCGGATCGGCGGAATGGATGTACGCGAAAAGTTGCTGCCGGCGTTGCTGAAGCCGGCAGGATATGTCAGTGCCATCTATGGGAAATGGGATCTGGGAATACACAAGCGTTTCCTGCCTCTCGCCCGAGGCTTTGACGATTTTTATGGCTTCACAAATACCGGCATCGATTACTTCACTCACGAGCGGTATGGAGTGCCTTCCATGTATCGCAACAATCAACCCACAGAGGAAGACAAAGGCACTTATTGCACGTATCTGTTTCAGCGGGAAGCGGTTCGTTTTATCAAGGAGAATCATCAGAAACCTTTTTTTCTTTATTTGCCCTTCAATGCACCCCACAGTGCATCCAGTCTTGATCCTCGAATTCGTGGCGGTGCCCAGGCTCCGGAAAAATACAAGAAAATGTATCCGCACTTGAAGGATACCCTGGTGACGAAAAAGAAAACGGGACGCTATGAATTCAGGGAAAGTCCAAATGGTCCTGTCATTAATCAGGGACTCTCTGCCAGCAAAAGACGACTGGAGTATGTGGCCTCCATCACTTGCATGGACGAGGCGATTGGCGAAGTACTGGAACTGCTGGATAAATATCAAATCGCCGACAATACCATCGTAGTCTTCTTTTCTGACAACGGGGGCGGCGGTGGGGCTGATAACAGTCCTCTCAAAGGAAAAAAGGGGATGATGTTCGAAGGGGGGATTCGCGTCCCCTGTCTGGTGCGCTACCCGGCAAAAATTAAACCGGGAACAGTAAATGATGAACTGCTGACATCTCTGGAACTGGTACCGACATTCCTCAAAGAAGCCGGGATTCCCTTGCCTGAAGACACCGTGATTGATGGCTACGATATGCTGCCTGTTCTGATGGGTAAGACAGTCTCTCCCCGCAACGAAATGTACTGGCAACGCCGCGCGGACAAAGCCGCGCGGGTCGGGCACTGGAAGTGGGTCGAGTCGGAAAAGGGGAATGGTCTGTTTGACCTGTCACAGGATATCGGTGAGAAACATGATCTCTCCCCTACGCATCCTGAAAAATTGAAAGAAATGAAGGTCCATTTTGCAAACTGGAAAAAACAGATGGCCGATGCTGAACCACGGGGCCCGTTCCGTGATTTTTAACTGCAGGGAGTTCACATCAGGGTTTTGTGAGCAGTTCCTGTTTTTGAGAAGGTAGTTCTACAAGAATATCGACAGGCAGGCTCTGCTCAATCAGTTCCAGGCCACAAAGCAATGGCTCTCCCGTCTGAGCGGTTAAGGTCAGGTTCAATTGATTATCCAGGTGGATTTGTGAAAACTCGCGCACCAGGATCTTCTGGTTGGATTGAGTCTCCTGATAAATATCGAGCTGGCTGATGAGGGGCTTTCCATTGAGCGAGATGTCGAAGACCCGCTGCCCGGGGCTGGAAAACTCAGGCTCTCTGAAATAGAGCCGCATTGTATAGTTTCCCGCTTTCATTTGATTCAATCTGATCTCTCGGACGCCAGTGATTCCGGATGCACCCACCCATGGCCAGCCGCGGCCTCCTTCGATCCAGAGAGAATGTTGGTAGAAAGATTCCACTGACTTCGGGATGATTTGCAGATCAAGTTTCGGAGAAGGACCACCTACACTGGGAGTATCCAGCCAGAGTGTGCCTTTATCGGTCATACGATCGCCGGGAGCACCGAAATTCAAACCGACACGTTGAACCTGTTGCACATCACTTTTTCCCCAGACCATCCATTGCTCGTGTGTTTCGGGCATTGAAATCATGGAGAGTCCGACTGGCAGGGGATAGCTGCAGGTACACCCCTGAAAATAATAGGGTACATTGAGTAACCCATTGGCAGGTACAATGCTGTTTGTGCAGCCTGAACGGGGCCCGCTGATATGAATTGTTCCGC
Organism: Gimesia algae; assembly: GCF_007746795.1. Taxonomy (NCBI): domain Bacteria; kingdom Pseudomonadati; phylum Planctomycetota; class Planctomycetia; order Planctomycetales; family Planctomycetaceae; genus Gimesia; species Gimesia algae. The sequence goes on along the minus strand of NZ_CP036343.1, from coordinate 5,340,023 downwards.
TTTCGACTCTCTTATCGTAAAACGCCGCTGTTCCGGAACGCATCGTGTAAAGGTAGTTGTAGTCGACCCCACCATCACACCCATAGCTCTTAGGGAAGGCGCGTGGTTCTGTTTTGCCAGTGAGTGGGTTGGTGCGTTCGCCAATAACGGGAGGGGCTGGGCTCCAGTCATTTTTTTGATAGGGGGGGCGATACTGACTGGGTTGTTTTTCGGTTTGATCCAGCGTTGGTAATTCTGTGGTCAGCATTTCAGCCTGTGTGGCATCCAGTTTTCTTCCGGTGTAGACATCGGCAAATTGGGGGTCGAGTAATTTGTAAGGAGGACGAATTCCGGCGGGGTAACCCTGCCAGAATTTTGAATGTGAAATCATGACCCCGTCTACAAACAGCGGTTGAGGTGCCCGTTTAAAATTTCCCACGCTGTCGTCATACCAGAGCACTCCCACGGGGGCTTTCACAAGTTCATCCGGGCTGGACCAGCCCCCGGTATAGTTGGATGATCCGGGGATGGCACCTGATTTTTCAAACACCGAATAACCGTCAACGCGTGAAATTTTGACCTGAGAGAGAGTCTTAAACTCGACAGCCAGTTTTTGATGATCCGCTTCTGAGCATTTCACGAGTAATCTGCCGCCATAGGGTCTGAGTGACGGGTATAGCAGGGAAATCAGTTCTGAGTAGGTATTCATTCCGGAATGAATGGGTTCTGCTGTGATAATCGTTTGTGCAAAGTAAGCGGGGAGTTCCACTTCATTCAGAGGATCAGAGAGAAACGCCAGTTTTGAACTGGGGTATCCCCGATCGTGATATAATTGACGCAAGGATTTGATCTGTCCTGTATGATTCTGAAGATAAATCATTTGCAGCTGCGGCTTAGCCAGTAATGTGTTTAGTAGTTTTGCATCTGGGATACCTGCCAGAAAAACATAACCGCCCGCCTGAAGCTGGTCAGAAAATATTGCCGGTAACTGAGCATTCTGAGGCTGCCCGGATCGTACCGTTTCCTCTTTCAGTAAGGGAGATTCATAAGTGATGGGTGTCGTTTTATTTGGCCCCAGACAATAAATGCTGCCTTCGAGAGTGACTGCGATCAGATAATCCGAAGCAACGAGCAAAGAATGGATGGTCCCGTCAACCTTCGGGATAGGGGTTTGGTATTTAAGACTTTGGTCACCAAGCCGAATCTGTTGTCGAAGCCCGCGTTTTCCATCAGGGCCGTAATTCTGACCATTTTCATGACGGGCTGAATTCACATCGCGATCGAATTGCAGAGTGGTGGGGGCGACTTCCGTTTCCCCTCGTCTTGCTGCCTTGCCGGCTGCTGTAAACCAGCCTCCTGGAGTACGGCCCGGTTTGGGGAGTTCAAACTCAATCAGTTTTCCCGTCTGTTTATTCAGGCGGGCCGGGAAAGCGGTGCCACAGGGAACAATCAACTCGTTGTCCGAGATGACTAAATAGCCTTGTGGAGTCACGCCTCCCAAGGCTTCTGCTGCATGGGGGTGCTGTCCATACAGGAACCCGAGGCGGTCATTCACCCATTTGACTTTGCCCGTTGCCGTGTCGAGAGCATAAACAAAAACTCCCTCGAAAGGCCAGACTCCTGCTGCAAAATAGACCGTGTCATTTTCAATGACGGGGCCTCCCCGTACGGGCCAGACAGAAATCAGGCGGCGATTACCCAGAATCAGACGTGTGGAGGGCACTGCTCGAAACTTCCAGAGTAGATTTCCGGTCTGAGCGGCGACTGCATAGAGACAACCATCATCGGAACCAAAATAGACAGAGTCCTTCCAGGCGACCGGGGCAAAGCGAACCGGTCCATCCGTCATATACTTCCAGAGTTGTTTACCTGTTTTAAGGTCCAGGGCGGTCACACTGTCGTTCTGGGAAGAGCCATAAAACAAAATACCATTTTTGACAACTGGTTCATAACCAGCGTCAAACTGCAGGCGTTCATTCTTAAATGCCGGTTGCAGTTGTGGGAGTCGATGTACCCATTGCAACTGAAGCGACTCGGGAAGTGTCTGTTCTATGTGTGCAGAGCGGGCTGGATCCAGACGCCACATCGGCCAGTCGTTGGCGCTGGCGGTTCCCCCCATTAAAAAAATCAGAAGTATCAGCGTTAAAGATATTCTCAAAGCAGGACAGTGCATTCAGCCAGACCCTTTTCCGGAAAGTGGGAAAGCAGAAGTAGAGAAAGCCGTCTCTCAGAGTACCAAACTATCAGGTGTGTCAGCCCGATTCAACTCTCATTCAGCAGGGGAGCTTCGGCAGATCAAGCGGGAGAATCCGGGCGTGATACCTGGAGACTGGCCCAGACTGCTGCCAGGCAGCAGAGTACGAGTTCAAGCAACCAGAACAGTTGAGGCCAGGGTGTTTCCAGGCGTGCAATTGGGGAGATGCGATGCTGCATATAAGATGAAATTAACGGTAATTGTTGTTCTTTGTCTTGTCGTTCCTGCTTGGCCTCCTGAATCTGCGCGAGGAGCAGATCATATTGCTTGCGGGATTCGGGATCAGAGGACGGTTCGACTTTCGTCAGCGTGTATTCCAGCATCAACGATGTCTTGTCCATTTTGAATTGCTGCAGTATCGCTTCTTTATAGCGCTGATGGGACAGGTAGAGGACCAGTGATTGTCCGAAGACAGTCAGGCAGAGAATCGCGACGAGCAGGGACCGTTTTACGGAGACTCCCAGTTTGAACGCCAGAGTCGTCAGGACTGCACCGGTGATCAATCCGTAAACAACGGAAAAGACGAGCAATAATTTCAGGCGTTCTGGCAGATGAACCGCGAGGATTGAGAGAGCCGTTACCAAGACCAGTCCGATACAGAACCATTGTATAAATCCGGACCTTGCACTGGTTGGCTCGGGCTGGGATACTGCAGGCTGATCCATCATTCAGTCAGTTTCATTTTGATAAATGTTTTGATCCCAGACCACAGGCGGCCTGAACCCGGTCCAGTACTTGTTTCCCTTTTTCTCTGGCCTTGCGGGCACCTTCAGCCAGAATATCATTCAGGGTGTCAGAATCAGCAGCGAGTTGTGCTCTCCGTTCTCTGGCCGGGCCAAAATATTCGAGGGCGGCTTCATGTACAGCCTGTTTTGCTTCTCCATACCCCATGCCTCCTGCGCGATAACGCTGCGCCAGTTCCGCCTGCTGAGGCTCATCAGCAAACAGCCGATAGAGGGCATAGACTGCGCAGGTATCCGGATCCTTAGGATCTTCCAGAGTAGCGGAGTCGGTTTTGATCGACATGACTTTCTTACGCTGTTTTTTCGGATCCTCGAATATTTCAATTACGTTTTTATAACTCTTGGACATCTTTTCGCCATCAATACCTGGTACTTTGGCGGAAGAGTCAAGAACTCGCGATTCAGGCAGAATCAGTGTTTCGCCAAACAGAGAATTGAAGCGTTGCGCCAGGTCGCGCGTGACTTCAACATGTTGAATCTGATCCTGTCCGACGGGAACGAGATCACTGTCATACAGCAAAATATCGGCAGCCATCAAGACAGGGTAAGTAAACAGTCCTGCATCAGCGGCGATTCCTTTTTCTTTCTTATCTTTGTAGGCGTGGCATTTTTCCAGAAGACTCATCTGCGTAATCGTCATCAGGATCCATGTGAGATCGGTAATCTCAGGGACGTCTGACTGTCGAAACAAAGTGGCTTTCTGGGGATCCAGTCCCAGTGCCAGGAGATCGATGGCCGCTTCCAGAGTGTTTTGACGTAAACGTTTGGCATCTCGGAGTGTGGTCAGAGCGTGTAAGTCGGCAATGAAGTAGAAAGCCTGTTCATTCTCCTGAAGATCAATGTATTGTTTGATCGCACCAAAGTAGTTTCCCCAATGGAAGCGGCCCGTTGGTTGGATTCCTGATAACACTCGCATAAGAGGATTTTCTATATTGTCTTTGAAACTGAGAGTAACTGGATATGCGGCACTGTCACCGAGCCGGAAAAGTAAGTGAGGTTAACGTTCTGGATACTCCAGTGAACCAACAAGTTCACTGATATGTGAGCATTTTTCAGAGACCAGTATCTTTTCCAGTTCGTCAACCAGTTGTGACGCGAGACCTGGATTGTAGAAGTTAGCGGTACCAATTTGAACTGCAGAAGCACCAGCAACAATGAATTCCATAACATCATCGATGTTAGTGATGCCACCTACCCCAATAATGGGGATATCAACAGCGCGGGCCACCTGACAGACGACTCGTAAGGCGACCGGTTTTATCGCAGGGCCGCTGAGGCCTCCAAAAATGCCTCCCAATATGGGTTTTCGACGGCGCCAGTCGATTGCTGTTCCCTGTACGGTATTGATCAGGGAGACCGCATCTGCTCCCCCTGCGTTAGCAGCCTGTGCGATCTCAACAACGCTGGTGACGTTTGGTGTCAGCTTCGCGATGATGGGTAACTGGCAACTGTCAGTTACCTGCTTGAGCATTTTTTCAGTCATCTCTGGTTGGGTACCATAATCGACACCTCCACTGACATTGGGGCAGGAGATATTCAATTCGAGGGCGGCGATCTGATCTGAATATTGATCCAGCCGGGAGGCCATAACGGCCATTTCATCAATACTGCGACCCGCAATATTTACGATCAATGCTGTTTCAAGTGAGGAGAGATAGTTTAGATGCTTCTCCAGAAAGAGATCGATACCATCATTGTCCAGACCAATGGAATTGAGCAGGCCGGCACTGGTTTCCACAGTCCGGGGAGGCGGGTTACCAATCCGCGGTTCCGTGGTAATCGTCTTGGGGATAATTCCCCCCAGGCGGGAAAAATCCAGGAAAGCTGACATTTCTTTTGCATAACCAAAAGTTCCCGAAGCGACGAGAATGGGGTTTTTGAGATGCAGGCGGTTCAGGGAAACCGCTAAGGGATCGGTTTGGGTTGGGACATTCATCAAATCTGGTCCATGTAGCTAAAGGCTACGTGATCATTCTATTTAATTAAACTTTGAAGTGTGCCAGGCCAGCCATCTGGCTCTAATGGCTGTTCTCAAATCCATACACTGTCACGTTGGAGCGGGAAATTCACCGATTCACATCTTAGCGTTCCCTGAAGATGAGGACCAGTTAGGGCGGCATGGAAATGAATTGCCTTAATAGCAAGAAAAGCTGCCGGGAACGAATTCCAGGCAGCTTCAAATATGATCTATGCAACTGCCAGCCTGAATGGAGTTGATCCAGTCAGACGACTTGCACAATAGTCCCTGTGCTACAACTACTAAATGACACCACCGTGGGTACGGTAGGGAGTGGCCACATCCGGCATATCAAGGCCCCAGATTCGTTCCCAGATTTTAGGAATGTGCCGCATACTTTCTGATTGGAAAATCAATTGACGGGCACGATCATCTCGTGAAGATGAGTAGATAGGAACCACACATCCCGCCTGAGTGAGGGACACTGCAATTAACGTGCTGGCCAATAGGAACTTACGCATTTTTTTCTCCATGATATGGTCGTGCCATATTTGCTGGTCTTGATCCCAGGCAACGATCCCTTAATTCAAACCATTGAATGAAAGGCATCAAACCGATATCGAAGGGGTTAAAGTGCTGAATTGTGAAGAGAGGAGGTTGGAGAGACAGTATTATAAATGCCGCTTTTAATTTCCTCTAGGTCGTTTTATCGACATTCAGATCAGGAGACTTTGGTAAAAAATGCGGATTATTCCAATTATTTTGGTATTCCGGTTGAAGCAGGTGATTTCAATTATCTATCAGACCAGTTTGCCCCCGGTTTCAGGTGACAATTATTCACTTCGGTTGACCAGCTGGGTACAAAGAAAAAGCCGGTCTGTTTGTGTACCGCAAAACAGACCGGCTATGAGGAAATTCATACCAGTTCTTTCAACAATAAAGTCTTTGAAGAGCAGGTCTAAGGTGTATGCTGAGATCCTGAACTGTAGGAACCGTTATTGTAGGTTCCCATCGAAGGCGCTCCTGGCGTGGCACCAGGGCTCGGAGGAGCCTGTGGTGACTGGTGCGGTGGTGGTGCCGAACCTGCAGGAGGAGGACTCACTGGAGGCTGAGAAGAGGCCGCATTTAAGCGGGCTGCTTCTTCCTCCAGATTGCGTACACGTTTTTCCATCTCCTTACCAGGCTTGAACGTGACGACGTATTTTTCTTCTACGTCCACACGATCACCTGTGCGAGGATTTCTGGCTTTCCGCGCTGCTCGTTTTTTGACTTCAAAGACGCCAAAATTGCGGAGTTCAATACGCTTGTCTGTAACAAGAGTATCAACAATCGCATCGAACGTTTTTTGCACAATCTCTTTTGTTTTGAGTTGTGTCAGACCAATCTCTTCCGAAATCACTTTGACAATCTCTTTTTTCGTCACGACTGGGTTCTCCCAATTTTGAGAAGCCGTCGGACAGCTACGCCCTTCCGTTGGGCACTCTAGAGCCGTCTCAACTGTAATGGGTTACACGACTTAGTGTCACAATAGATTATTTCCCACAATTGAACAGTAAGTCAAGACCGATCTTCGATCGCAGCTTTGAAACAGAGTCTTATTAGACATGAATTCACTAGAGTGAGGTAAAACTTCAACTGTAGCTGAAAATGAACTTTACCCGATATCTGTCGATGCTTATGAGATGTAAGTCTTATTGTTGTAGTATCTTAAGATGAGAGTTAGTTCGTCTCGCGGCGTGGTCATGGAAAACTCGCAGACTTGTTATTGTTCCCAATTAGTAACATGGATTTTTTTTCACAATCTTCAGATGAAATTGTAAAAAAAGGATCTGAAACCTCGAATCTGCGAGGTTTAGTGTTCCAAACTCTTTAAAATTACATACTTAATAAACGGCATTTGATAGAGAGGCAGAAAGAAAACCGTACGTCTGATTATTGAACTTCAGACGTCTACTCGATTTGTAGAGGAATTTTTTGAAATCATTCTGAGGGATTTGTATTCTGTAAAACCATTTTATGATATGTGTTATAAGTTTGTTTTTGCAGCCTGTATCTGGATGTCCTCAAAACTGACAAAATTTCCTTTACCTGCTCCAGGGCAGTCTGGAGAAAGGGACTCCCAGCTCTCTCGGCTTTCCAGATTTGAATTCCAGAATGGCCAGGTTCGACATTGAGCCGGACGTGCTTCATAGATTGTACAGCATCGTTTTGCAGGATCAAAGAATGTGCAATCCCCATTGGCAAATTCCGTTAATGAACGCCTCCCGCCATACAGACGGGTATGCATCAACAGGATTTCTCCAGTCGATTTTCCCGTTACTTCTGCAATCTCTTTGATTTCTGATTCATCAACCCAGACAACGCCAGGCGCACCCGTACAACAGTTTCCACACTGAGTACAGGAAAATTGAAGCCCATCGTGATACCATGGTTCCTGTTCAGAATTTTGATCACTCATTTTTCAGATCACTTCATGATTAAATTGTTTAACTGAAACTAAGATGTTCATTTTGTAAGTGACTCGGACGAGTATGTCAAATACAAACAACCAGATCAAAGTCGGCGGGATTATTCTCTGTGGGGGTGAAAGCTTGAGGATGAATTATCCCAAAGCGTTGTTACCATGGGGACAAGAGCTGATGTTGCAACGCGTCATTCGAATTGTATCCGAAGTTGTGTCTCCTGTAATTGTAGTGGCATCCCGAGACCAGGAATTGCCGGAAATTCCTGATTCGGTTCGAGTAGTCTATGATGAAAAGCCAGGAGTTGGGCCACTTCCAGCGATTGCGCTGGGGCTCCGTGAACTGGAACTCGATTGTCAGGCTGCCTTTGTATCTGCCTGTGATACACCTCTGATACAAAAAGACATGATTCAGGCCATTGTCTCAAGACTGCCGGATCATGATCTGGCCATGGTCAGGGAAGACCAATGGTATCACCCACTTGCTGCTGTGTACCGTACATCATTGGTAGAAATGATAGAGGGAATGCTGGCTGCAAACATTCAACGACCGATTGATCTGGCAGAGCGGGCTCACAGTGCTTTTCTGGATGTCGAAGAGCTAAGAAGTATTGATCCCCAGTTATGTGGTTTACGAAATATCAATACCCGTGAACAGTATTTTGAACTACTTCGTGAAACCGGACTGGAAGCAACTACCCGAGTTCCCTTTGAAGAGGAACAAACCTGACTTTCTCATTATGCAATGAGGGACCTCAAGGGGAGAGCATACTCCGATTAGCCTGCATGACGGCAGTCTGCCAGCGGGCGATGTCCTCGGGAGTTAAATCATAAAAATTGATGGAATATCCCAGTTGCGCTTCTGGTTCAAAAAACCTGAAAAATCCTAAGGCATCATGTTCCAGGTTATAACGGCTGCCATCCTGTCTACGGAGTGTATACGGGCGCCCCTGAAGAATACTGACGCTGATGGCATATTTCCCGGGGACCGGGCGAAATACAGCAGGTAACTCATATTTGATCCCCAGTTTACCTGGGGGAATTGTGCCAAAATAGGCCAGCTTCAAGTCGTCCATCGGATGCTGATTCAGATAGTCCTGCAGTCGATACAAATCCTGTCCCCAGTCGATATTGGAGTCGACAAGATGGGTGTCCCCCAGTTCTGGTCCCCCCGCCAGTTCATTAAAGTATGCCAGATGATCTGGTGCATAGCGAAGCGAGAGCGGGAGTGAAAGGATAGCAATGATAATGAGGTATGAGAGAATTTTATGCTGATCAAAATCGAGCTGATCTATCAACGGAGCACACACCAGAATGATGAAAGGAAAGATTGGCAGAACGTAGCGCAGGCCCAGCTGATTATTAGCCAGGCTGGCTATGACTATCAATAGGACAACAGGTGTCAGCAGAACGGCCAGCGTTCGTCGTGGGAGCATGTGGGGCTGCTTGAACCAACTGTAAATTGCGATTACGATCAGAAACTGAAAACCGTGTGGCAATTTGTAAAGCATCGTATAGAGGTAATACGACCGAAACCCATGTTCTTCCCACTGATTATTCAGAAAAGTGGGGTGGGATTGTTGCATGATAAAACGCTGTAGATCAAAGCCCATGAGGTAATCGCGGGGGATTGGTAGCGGAATGATCTGCAGGAATTCTGGAAGTGCTGTCAGCACTTTTAATTCGGAACTTTGGAACTGATAACTGCTCAGAGGCTGTATCGAACCATGGAACAGATAACCGGCATTCAGGATGCATAGACTGGATAGTGCGAGTACTCCCCAACGCATCAGGACTGTTTTTTTAGCCGGTCGTTCCTGGATTTCGGCATTCTTATATCTCACCAGAAACCACTGGATCACGAGAACAGGAATTAACAGAATGGCTGTATATTTTGTGAGTTGTGCCAGGCCTAAAGCAATACCTGTCAGCAGAGCCCATTTCCAGGAGGGCAGATGGGCAAATTTCCAGCCGCAGTAAAGCGTGGCAAGAAAAAAGCCTGTGATTGCCAGATCCTGAGTCCCCAGCGCGGCACTGGCCAGAATGTTCGGACTCATCACCCACAGGAAAACCGCAAAGCAGGCTGCCTGAGAACTAAACAGGTCGCGAGTCCAGAGTGCCAGTAGCAGTCCAGAAATGTAGGCCAGTACCAGGATCATACAGCGACCAAGAAAATAGTAATGCTGATAACTTTCCGGATTGGCTTCCAGGAAGGCATCTCCGTAATCGGCAGGATCAGATGAGAGGGCGGGAGATCCACTCTGCGCAACTGTCATCAGTAGTGGCAGAGCGGACCAGCTACGAATCAGGGGAGGGTTGAGCCGATCATAGTCAAAGCGGCCTGTTTCCAGGCTCAGGAACCCGACTGGCAGATGCCAATACTCATCATGTGTGACACTCAACTGCCTGGCGGAATACAGTCCCAGACAGAATTGCATCAACAGAAGAAAACTGACGACGGACCAGAAGACTGGGGGGCGTTGTATTACTTTCTGTAGTGAAGCCATAACTTTCCGAAGGCTGAGATAAGAAGGATACCTGGATTATCTGGAAGTTCGATGATATCCTGACCCGTTTCGATACGGAAGTGATTTCACAACAGTAGAGGTGGTCGACTGTAAGTTTTTGAATCCGTAACAGGATGAGATGTGATGCAGGAAAGTGGCTCACCCTCCAGCCAATTTAAGACGGGCGTCATCACTCTGGCTGGAGGGAAGCCTCAGTTTACATTGAGACTCGAAAGAAAATCCTGATCGAGTCTTCAATTCGACAGGCAATTAATTCTATTGCAATGACCGTGCCACCGTTGAGAATTCTGTCGATTCACAAGATGTGCTGTTTTCGAGTCAGGAAATGGGATTGAATCGCCTGGTTCGGAGATAAAAGAAAATGGCTCGAGTCGAAATAAGTGACAGATCTGTCTGTTTCATCAACAGGGGAAGATGTAAGCGGAGTCAGTTCTGATTGATCCAGGTTTTGATGTCGCGTGTGACGTCACGCATGATAATTTCCTGTTCTGGAACCGCCTGATAGAAGTGCATTTCTGCCCGTTCATAGTCTTCAAGATTGAGATTCTTTGAAGCAATTTCCAGAATGCGATCAGCCATCTGCTGAATTTCGGCGTTCTTTTCGTGGGGATTGAAGGGAACCGCCATCGTCACGCGAAAGGTAAGCGGGTTCTGCTGTTTGCCTTTAAGTCGTCCTCCTTCGACGCGGGGGCGTGAGTGGGGGAACTCCTTTGCCAGGGCATTTTGAGTGTCGGCGAAGTGGTAG